>NZ_CP043426.1:744257-1488515 GCF_008245025.1 Campylobacter lari subsp. concheus | reverse complement strand
TATTTTTCTTATAAATTTATGATGTAAAACTTAAAATTCTAGCTTATTTTTTATAAAAAATGGTTAAAATTATTCACATAAAAATTTAAATTTCACATCTATGTGAATAAAAAGGTGAAAAGTTTGAAAGTTTTAGGGATAGATCCTGGTTCTAGGTATTGTGGATATGCTATTGTAGAAAGGATTAATAATAAAAATCAACTTATAGAAGCAGGGCTTATCAAAATCAAACCCAATGATTTGCAGTATCAAATCACAGAATTATGCGAAGGACTTGATCTAATCTTTAAAAATCATCAATTTGATGAGGTAGCTATAGAAGATATATTTTTTGCTTATAATCCAAAAACAGTTCTAAAACTAGCACAATTTCGTGGAGCTTTGAGTTTAAAAATCTTACAAACTCATGGAGAATTTGCAGAATATACGCCTTTGCAAGTGAAAAAAACCGTAACAGGTAAAGCAAAAGCTACTAAAGAGCAAGTAGCTTTTATGGTAAAAAGATTGCTTGGAATTTCAAAAGATATTAAGCCACTTGATATCACAGATGCTATTGCGGTGGCTTTGACGCATTTAGCAAATTTGAGAGTGAAAAAGTAATTTTACTTTCCATTTCCTATAAAATAAATTTCAACATCATGTAAAAGTTTTTCACATACAGCTGAATCAGTGCTTTTTTCTACTACTAGGTTGATGTGATTTTTAGTATCTCTAAAGCTACCTGCAGATTTTGAATTTTTTAATTCTAATTTTTGATTATCTTTTAGGTATTTGATAGTAATTACAAACTTATGCGCAGCACTTGCTTCGCCTAGATTAGTTTCTATTAAAACATTCATATTAGATGCTTTTGCTAAAGTTGCTTGAGTTTTATTAATCACTTCTTTCATTCTTCTATTGAGTTCTAAAATTCTTGAAATGAATTTATTATCTATACTTTCAAATGCGATTTTTAGTTTATTCATGATTTCTTGATTAGTTGGTTTATCAGGAGCTACATACACCATATAAAGGCCGTTTTTAATATCTACTTTAGTGCTTTTTGTATCACGCCCACTACCAAAAATTTTAATATAAATGGCATTATCAAGATATACTCTATCTATCATAGGTCCATAAATTTCATATTCTCTTTTTCTTACGATTACTTCTCTTGCGGCTACTTGAATTTTTACTGAACAATCATGAATTATAGGTTCCATTTCTTTTTTTATTTCAAGTAGTTCTTTAAGCATTTTCCATCCTTGTGATATTTTTATATAAATTATAACAAAAAAAAATTGAATTTTTTTTGTTAATTTTAGTTTGTGATATTTTTATATATTTTTGATTTTAAATTAAAAGTTTAAGGAAAAAAATGAAGATAAAAACTATAGTTTCAAGTTTAGTTTTAGCAAGTGCTTTATTTGCTGCAAATTCTCACCATGCTCATCACGGAGCTTCTGGAAGTATTTCATCGCAAATTATGATGAGTATGCATGAACCTATGATGAAAAATCCTTTAGTACAAAGCAATGATATAGAAAGAGATTTTTTAGCTAATATGATCCCACATCATCAAGGTGCTATTGATTCATCTAAGCTTTTATTAAAATATACAAAAAATGAAGAGATGAAAAAAATCGCTCAAAATATCATCAAAGCTCAAGAAAAAGAAATCCAAGAATTTCAAGAAATTTTAGATAAAAATCTTTATACAAAAACTCAAATTAATGAAGAAACTTATAAAAAATTCATTCAAGAAGAAAAAGAACTCATGCAAAAAATGATGATTTTAATGAGTTCGGTTAAAGAAAGTAAAAATATCAATAAAGACTTTTTAGAAGCGATGATAGCACATCATCAAGGTGCGGTAGATGCTTCAAAACAAATTTTATTTTATTCTAAAGACAAAACTATCACTGATATAGCGAAAAAAATCATCTTAGATCAAGAAAAAGAAATTCAAGAATTTACGAATTTATTAAAATATATGTAAAAATATATCAAGGAAATATTCCTTGATATGAGTGTTATTTGATGGTTTTTATAAAATTTAATTTATTGTTTATATTATTTATTAAACAATATTTATCTATTTCCCAATGATTTATTAAAAATTCAATTAATTTATTTGTTCTTTCATTTATTTCTTCAATTCCCCATTCTTCTTTTTCATTTATTTCTTGCTCAGAATAAGAACCGTTTTTATAACCGATAAATTCTCCATCTTCTCCATTTTTTTTGATATAGAAATTTTTGTTATTTAATTTGGAATTTTTAGCTTTTGATAATGGAATTAAATTTCCTAAAGAATTAATTATATATTTATAATTATCTGAATTAACTTGTTTTAGCTTATTTATCCAATACTCATCTGTAGGTGTTTGAGGTAAAATATGCTCAATGCTATTATAATCTTTTTTTGAATTTATATATTCTTTCCAATTGATTTTAATTGTATTATTTTTACTTTTATGTTGAAGCGATAATTCATATTCAAATAAGAAATATGATAAACCAGTCCAACTATAATAACCATCTTTATTTTTAAATTTGTCTTTTAAATAAATATAAAATTGTTCAATATCAACATATGAAACAAGCCACCAATTAATTCCAGAATATTCATCATTTTTTAAATCATATATTCCTATAATATCTTTAATAGAAATATTTGATTTATCATTGTGATAGTATTGGTTTGCATAGTTATAAAAAGTACTATCACCAGTATTTGATCGTCTTTTTGAAATTTCAAAAATTAAAAAAATAAATTTTTCTATCATTTTAAGTAAATCACAAATTTCATCATTATTGAATGTATTATTTTTACTAAATACAGCCATTAAAAGTGGTGCAAAAGATCTATAACCTAGTCTATTTAATTTATCAAGTAATGTTTTTACTTCTTCAGTGTAATTAGATTGCTCAGGATTAAAAAGATAATACCAATGTTCAATACTTGTACTAAGACTTAAAATATAATCATTTATTTCTTTAATAGTTAAAGGATTATCTATATTTTTTCCTAGTATCCTTTTACAAACAAATATTTCTTCTAATAACGATACAATATAATCATTTCCTTTTTCTCTACTGTATTTAAAATACATAATCCAGTGATTTTTAAGAAAAACATCATCATTTAAAGGCTGTAATTTATTTTTTCCTAGGTATTCATATATTTTTTTCCAGCATTCATTAATTTTTCTTCTTAAAGAAAATTTATCTTCATCTTCAAATTTTGTAGATAAATAAATTAGTCTATTTTTTAATAATTCTAAATTAGATAATTTTTTACCTCTATTGTTCATGGTTTCAAAAGCAATGAATACGTCTAAATCATTAGATATTTCATATACATTAAATAAAAGCTGTTCAGTTACTTTTTTAAAGAGATTTTCTTTTTGTTTTAATGTAAAATTATTTATTTTTTCTTTAAAAAATTTTTTTGCATTTTCTAGATTAGCTGTGTATAACGTTTCATTATTAGTATTTGATATGCTTTTATTTTCAAAAATTTTTGTTTTTAAAAACTCATAACTTGGGTTATCTGCTGTATATCCAAAATAATATAAATATTCACCATTTTGATTTGATTTTGCAATATATTTTTTATATAAATCATTATATTCTTCATCAGTAAACCATAGAGTTTTATCTTTTGTTTGTTGTGTTTCTTTTATATTATTTAAAATTACTGAAATCAAAATAATGCTTGTTGTTATTCTTTGCTGTCCATCTACAACATAAAATACATTATCTGATTTATATGCTCCATAATCTATTTTCCAATATTCAATCTTTTCTTCCTTTTTTTCTTGTGTAACTTTTTCTAGTGTTAAAACTCCCATATAATGAGTTTTGTCATTTTCTAAATTTTCCAAGTCTTCCCAAAAATCTTTTAATTGATTATATTCCCAAGCGTAACCTCTTTGATAATCTGGTATTCTTAAATATTTTCCATCAAATATATTTTTTAGTGATTTTAATTCATTAGTAGCCATAATTATTCCTTATATAATTTTATGATTGATATTGTAAAATTTAAAATAAAATTATGATTTTATATTACTACAGCTTTTTTGTATCGTTTATCACTAGGTTTTAAATTTCTAATATCTTTATCTTGTAAGCTTTGTTTTGCTATGTTTGCCATTATTTTCCTTTAAAGAGCTCTATTAGGTTTTAAGAACCTTAATAATGACCTTAATTAATTGAAAATAATTATAACACAAAAGAAATTAATTGAAATCAAAGATCATTTAGTTTGTTTATATATAGCATTTTAAAAGCATTTTTTGGAAATTAAAGAAATCGAAAGAAATAAAAAATGGTGGCTCCGATTGGACTTGAACCAACGACCACCACCATGTCAAGGTGGTGCTCTACCAACTGAGCTACGGAACCAAAAAATGAAAATTATATAAAAATATTTTTACATTGTGCTTAAAATCACTTTTTGACTTTTTTCATATCATTTAGCCATAAATCTAGCTGTGCTTCAAAACCTATACCTTTGCTATGATAAAATTTCAAGTCTTTTTCTAGGTATCTTTGCTTCACCCAGCCACCAAAATCGTGCGGATAAAGGTAGTTTTTTCTTTGAGGGTTGTTATTATCAAGATAAGGGAGTATTTTTAACGCAGGATTGTTTTGCACATAATTTAATGCTTCATTTATAGCAAGGTAGCTTGAGTTTGACTTAGGCGAACTTGCTAAAAATACCACACATTGAGCTAAGATGATCCTAGCTTCAGGATAGCCTATGTTTTTTACTGCTATGAGTGTGCTTGTGGCTAGATTAAGTGCTTGTGGGTTTGCATTTGAGATATCTTCACTTGCAAATATCACTAATCTTCTAGCGATGAAATCTGCACTTTCGCCCCCATCAATCAACCTCGCAAGATAATACAAACTCGCATCTATATCACTTCCTCTTAAGCTTTTTATCATAGAACTAGCTAGTCTATAGTGTGTATCTTTACTTGAAGTGCCATCGCTTAAAACATTTGCTCTTAATTTTTTCAAAGTTTCAAGCGTGATATGAGTGCTATCTAAAGCCAAAGCAAACTCACATAAATTTAAAAAGCTTCTTGCATCATTTGCACTAGAAGTGATCAAAAAGTCTTTAGCATCATCATCGATTTTACATTGGAGTTTTTCTTGCACTTTTATAGTAAGTTTTTCTAAGTCTTTATACTCTAAGCCTTTAAATTCAAAAAGCATACTTCTGCTTCTTATGCCTGAAGTTAAAGTAAAGTAGGGGTTTTCAGTGCTTGCACCTATGAAAAGGCATTTTTGATTTTCCAAAGGGATTAAAAGCATTTCTTGTTGGGTTTTTGAAAGCCTATGTACCTCATCAATAAATATCAAAGGTTTATATAAAGAATTTTCGTAATTATTTAGTATTTTTCTAAGCTCTTCAAGTTTGAAATTGCCTCCATCAAACTCATAAAAGTCTAGTTTATACTCATACGCTATTGCTCTTGCAAAAGAAGTCTTCCCGCAACCTGCTGGGCCAAAAAATATACTATGAGGGAGCTTTGAAATTTGTATGAATTTTTTAAAAATTTCTACTAAATTCTCTTGTCCTAAAACCTCATCTAAAGTTTTAGGACGAAAAGTTAAGCTTAAATTTGTCATTGTGGATCTATGGCAAGTTTTTCACCATTAATAATAGTTGTAATATCACTTTTATTAGAATCATCATAGATAAAATCAAGCATATAAGATCCGTTATTATCTACAAAATAAGTATCAAAATTTGCAAAATCAGGCCAAATTTGACTAGGAAGAATTTCAGTGTTTGCATGCAATTGTGATTTTATATTATTTTCAGTGAAAATAGTTTGTCCATTTGCGTCAAATTTTTTACCTTCTTTTTCAAAGCTTAGATTATTTAAGATGATTTGTGGGTTTGCTTTTAAAAACTGACTTGCTAAAAGCATCATAGAAAAAATATCAGTGTTTGAATTTTGTACTAAACTATCATAAGCTTTTTTGGAAAGATTATTAAAATTCATATCTAAGTTAATGTTGTTTAACATAAAGTTTTTATTTACAAGATTAAATTTAGCTAAATCTAGTTTTAAAACACTATCATAATCATTTTGAGCATTTTGAGCTGTTTTTGCAAAAATTTTTAATTTATCAAAGTCAAAAGCAATAGAACTTATAAAATTAGCACTATCAATGCTTATATTTTGCTCACTATTTCTACTAGGATTAAAGATATTGTTAAAACTAAGTTTTTCTAAAGGAAATTCAGAAATTTTGATATTTTTTGCTTCTAGTTTTTCTTCATGAGATAATTGATCTAATAAAACATAACCTAGATTAAGCTCCATATTTTTTACAAATTCTTCAGAACCTGTAATCTTAAAAGATGTATTGTTTAAAACTAAATTTGTATCATTGCGGGTGAAATTAATATCATTTATTGTTGCGTTGATGTTAATGTCTCCACCTTTTGTACTAACTAAGATTTTAAAGATTTCTTCATTTGGGAAAATACCTTTTAAGTCTTCATTTTCATTTAAAATAGAAACGATAGCATTATTACTTGCAAAAAAATTATTAGAAAAATCCACATTCACTTTAAAACTATAAGGCAAGTCGTTAAGTGTAGCTATAAAACTTCCTTTGGAATTTAAAAGTCCTTTAGTATAGTTAGCATCTTCAACGCTGTAATATGCTGTATCTTGACTCATTTGAGCAAATATTTTTCCATTGATAGAGTTAATGTAAGAAGCTGAGACAAAAAACCCTATAGCTAGCAAAACTACTACTACAACCCCTGCGATGATTTTTTTCATTCATTTTCCTTAAGTGAAATTTTAAAAATTATATATTTTTATTACTAACTAATGCTTATAAAATTCTCACATTTATACATTACTTAACTTTTTTTCTTATAATTGCACTATTTAAAATCAAAGGTAAAAAAATGAAACTTTTTGGAACAGATGGAGTACGCGGTAAAGCAGGGGAGTTTTTGGATTCGTTTTTAGCTATGCGTTTGGCTATGGCTGCTGGAATTTATTTTAAAGACAAAGCCCTTACAAACAATATCTTAGTGGGAAAAGATACAAGAAGAAGCGGTTATATGATAGAAAATGCTATCGTTTCAGGACTTACTTCTATAGGTTATAATGTTATAGAAATAGGTCCTATGCCAACACCTGCTATCGCGTTTTTAACTGAAGATATGCGTTGTGATGCAGGGATTATGATATCAGCTTCGCATAATCCTTACTATGACAATGGCATTAAATTTTTTGATGCACACGGCAATAAACTTGATGAACAAGCAGAAGCAAAAATAGAAGAAATTTATTTTAATGATAAACTCATAGAAGAAGCAAGAACAACAAAATCACAAATTGGTCAAGCAAAAAGAATTGATGATGTTATAGGAAGATATATAGTTTCTATTAAAAACTCATTCCCAAAAGAGCTGACTTTAAAATCTTTGCGTGTTGTTTTAGATGTGGCTCATGGAGCTTCTTATAAGGTAGCACCTACGGTTTTTAAAGAACTTGGTGCAGATGTGATTGTGATCAATGATAAGCCAAATGGTTTAAATATCAATGAAAATTGTGGAGCATTGCATCCTTTAAATTTAGCTTTAGAAGTAAAGAAATTTAGAGCAGATGTGGGCTTTGCTTTTGATGGGGATGCAGATCGTTTGGTTGTTGTGGATGAAAAAGGTGAAGTAGCTCATGGAGATAGTCTTTTGGGTGTTTTAGCTTTATTTTTGAAAAAACAAGGCAAGCTAAAATCAAGCGTGGTTAGCACTATAATGAGCAATGGTGCTTTAAAAGAGTTTTTAAGCAAACATAAAATCACACATGAAACTTGCAATGTAGGCGATAAATATGTTCTTGAAAAACTCAAAGAATGTGGTGGAAATTTTGGTGGTGAGCAAAGTGGGCATATTATTTTTAGTGACTATGCAAAAACTGGAGATGGTTTGGTAGCTGCTTTGCAATTTAGTGCTTTAATGCTAAGTGAGGCAAAAAGTGCAAGTGAAATTTTAAATCAAGTTAAGCCTTACCCGCAACTTTTACACAATCTTAAAATTTCAGAGAAAAAAGACTTAAGCAAGCTTGCAGGCTTAGAAGAGTTGAAAAAAGATTTAGAAAAAAAAGGAATTGCTAGTTTGTTTAGATATTCAGGCACAGAAAATTTAATACGCTTATTGCTTGAAGCAAAAGACATTAAGCTTTTAGAAAAAGAAATGAAAGCTGTTGAGAGCTTTTTTATGAAAGCGTTGAATGCTTAAAATCCTGTCTTTAAAATTTTGGCTTGTTTTTGCTTTAGTTTTTATACTAGATCAAGCAAGCAAGTATTTGTTTTTACAAGGGCTTGAGTATAAGGGTGAATTTTTTGATTTGGTTTTAACCTATAATACCGGTGTAGCCTTTTCAATGTTTGCATTTTTAGGAGAGTATTTAAAATACATACAGCTTGTTTTTATTTTGGCTTTGTTTGGGTATTTGCTTTATCAAAAAGAGTTTTTTAAAACCCATTTGATTGCTTTTGCCATTATGCTATCTGCTGGGTGTTCAAATTTACTTGATCGCTTTGTGCATATAGGTGTAGTAGATTTTGTATTTTGGCATAAGTGGTTTGAATTTGCTGTGTTTAATTTTGCTGATGTGATGATTAACATTAGTGTAGCTTTGATTTTAATAAAAGAAATTTTTAATAAAAAAGGAGAAAAATGTTAGATTTTTTGAATGAATGGTATTTATGGATTAAAATGGTGCATTATTTAGCTTTTGTTTCGTGGATGGCTGGAATGTTTTATTTACCAAGACTTTTTGTCTATCATACAGAACATAAAGACAATAAAGGCTTTGTGGAAGTGGTGAAAATTCAAGAAAGAAAATTGTATTTTTATATACAAACTCCTGCGATGATAGCTACTGCAATCACTGGAAGTTTAATGATGATAGCTAATAAAGATGTGTTAATGGTAGGTGGATATATGCATGCTAAATTAACCTGTGCTTTACTTTTAATCATTTATCATTTGCAAAATTATTATTATTATAGACAACTTCAAAATGATACTTGCAAAAAGAGTGGGAAATTCTTTAGAGCCTATAATGAAATTCCAACGATATTATTTATAATCATTGCTATTATGATGGTAGTAAGACCATTTTAATAAAAAGCCTTTTTTTAGGCTTTTTATCCTTTAAATTCCATGCTTTTAAAATCAAGTGGATCAACATTTTCTTGCATGATATTAATGCGTTCTTTATCTTGTAAGCGTTTATCATCTCTAAATACAGCACGCACTAAATCCATGCCTGTGTAAAAATCTTTCATTAACACCATAAACAAATAACGTCCAAATTCACTTGTATATAAGGTATTGTTCTCTTTTTTTATAGCTTTACTTAGTTTAAGGCCTAAAAGTTCGATGAAAAGATCTTTTTCTAAATTACAATCTAAAGTTTTGTTAAATTTATCAATCTCGATTTTACCAGTAAACATTTCGGTTAAAAAGACATATTTGATGATTTCTTTTTTACTAAAATTAGCTTTGGCAATATTTGCATTTTGTTTTTCTTTGATGAGTTTAGAATAATCATTTAAATTAAAAGCATTGATTAAAAGTTCTCCGTCTAAAAAGCTAAAAGCCCCACTTCCCACGCCTAAATACTCATGATGGCTACTTACATACTCATCATTAAAGCTACTTTTTTCTAAAGAAAATGACCATGCGTTATTTCTTTCATAATCTTTGAAAAAATCTACAATGATTTTATAAAACTCAAATTCATTATCTTTAAAACTTACTCCTAAAGTTTTTGCGATATTATCTTTGGTTAAATTGGATTTCATCAAAGGATAAGTTGTGATTTGTTGAGGTTTTAAACTCTTGGCTGTTTCTAAATCATTGAGTAATTGCTCTTTAGTTTGAGAAGGAAAATTAAAAATCAAATCAAGACTCATAATAGGAAGCACGCCTATGGCTTTAGAGAGCTTTTCTTGAAGTTCTTTACTTGAACCAAATTTATGATATCTTGCTACTTTTTTTAAAGTATCATCATCAAAACTTTGTATACCACAACTTAAACGATCTATAAGTCCTTTAAATATTTCTAATTTTTTTGGGTCAATATGGTTTGGATCGGTTTCGCAAGAAATTTCTTTGATGTTGAATAATTTTTTGCAAAGTTCTAAAGTTTTAGCAAGTTCTTCTTCGTTGATCAAAGTAGTACCACCACCCACATACATAGAAGTAAAATCAAATCCTTTATCTTTGATTTGTTTGATTTCTTCTCTTAAGCTTTCAAAATATCTTTTTGCTAAATCTTCATTGTAATAATACTTATGAAAACTACAATATGGGCAAAAAGTATGACAAAATGGTATGTGAGCATAAAGCATATAAGATTTTTTTGGATTAACTTTTTTTTCTTGTCCTTCTTTTAAAAGTTTCACATCAAAACCATTTTCTAAAGATTTTTGCATAGCTTTATGTGAGTAAGAAAGAGCTAGGTTTTGTAAAAAATTCATATTTTTCCTAAATTTTCATTTTGTAGTTATTTAAAAAGACTATAATTGTATCATATTTTTACAAAGGCTTTATAATGAAAAAGATTTTTATAGCATTTTTTGTATTTTTATTAGGATTTATAAGCGTGTCAAATTCTGCGCCTTTAGATGAAATTTTCCAAGATGTTAATGTTTCAGGTGGTATGCGTTATCGTTTTGAGCATAATAGCCCAAAAGATAGAGGAAATAATAATTTTAATCAAAGAATCCAAATTCAAATGCATTAACAACTAAGTCTTAAAGACTCAGTTGTTATAAAAGTTTTCCTTTAAGTTTTCTTCCATAGCTTTGATGTTTTCTTTTGATTCTTCTTTAGCGTTAAATCCTCCGCCAAAAGCTTTCATAACATCTACAATGGAATTTGCAAGCTCATAAGATGAGTTAGTATAAGAAAGTTTAGCATTTAAGTAATTTCTTTGATCTTGCAAAAAATCAGCCAAGTTAATCACGCCATTTTCATATCTTAAGGTAGAAATTTCATAAATTTTACTTTGAGCTAGAAATAAATTTTTATAATTTTGCTCATTTTCATAATAGCTTTGGCGGTTAAATAAAGCAAGTCTTATTTCTCCAAAGGCTGTTTTTAAGGTATTTTCGTATTGTAAAAAAGCTTCATCTTTGGTAAGTTTTGCGATATTAACATTATTCATAATCTCACCCCAATGAAAAATTGGCATTGCGAAATTTCCAGCTACATTCCAAGTATTGCTTCCATGTTTGACTAAAAGATCTAAATCGTTACTTTGAAAACCCAAAAGTCCTGTTAAAGAAAGGTTTGGTAAAAATGCAGTTCTAGCTACTCCAACAAGATAGTTTTTTTCTTCTAAAATTTTTAAACTAGCTTGTATATCAGGTCTTTGAAGTAAAATTTCACTACCGATGCCCTCAGGTATGCTAAGCTCGTATTGTCCTATTTTTTTATACTCTATGCTATTATAAAGTATATCATCAATATCATTTGAAGTTAAGATTTTTAAAGCTTTGGTATTAGCTTCTTTTTGAATTTTAGCATTTGTGAGTAAAACTCTTGAATTTTCAAGCTCAGCTTTAAATTTGTTAAGTTCATACTCGCTAATTACTCCGAGTTTAAAATGTTCTAATTTTAACCCATAAGTTTTTTGATAACTTTGAGTTGTTTCTTCTAAAATTTTTACTTGCTCGCTTAAACTTGCTAGATTAAAATAAGTTTTTACTACATTAGAAATTAAGCTTAATCTCGCACTTTCATAGTCAAACTCACTAGCTTGTAATTTTGCTTTTGAAGCACCATAAGTATCTCGGTATTTACCCCATAAGTCTACTTCATAGCTTAAATTTAAACCCATGTTAAAATCATTACCATAGACAAATTCATTACTTTTGTTGCTTGGAGCATTAATGCTAGTTTTTCCTCTTGCACCGCTAGCACTTCCATCAAGCTTAGGAAGTAAATCGCTTCTTGCTATACCTAAAGTTTCATAAGCTTTTTGTAAATTCATATATGCAATTTGCAAGTCGTTATTGTTTTTTAAAGCTTGATCGATTAAGGTGTTTAAATAATTATCATCAAAAGCTTTCCACCATTGTTTATGAATGCTAATGTTTTGATCTAAACTTTTAGTGTAATTTACATCTTTGATTTCTAAATTTGGTTTTAAACTGCAAGCTGTTATTAAAAAACAACTTGCAAAAATTATTAACTTACGCATCAATTTTACCTCTTTTTTTATCAAGCCATTTATTAAAACTTTCTAGTAAATAGAAAAATAAAGGCACAAAGAAAATGGCTATAGTAGAAGCTGCTATCATACCCCCTATAACACCTGTACCTATTGCATGACGACTTGCACTTCCTGCTCCATAAGCAAAGTATAAAGGTAAAATACCACAAATAAATGCTAATGAAGTCATTACAATAGGTCTAAATCTTAGTTTTGCTGCACTAATAGAAGCTTCAAAAATACTCTTTCCTTTTTTAAGATGCTCTTCCATAGCAAACTCAACAATCAAAATGGCGTTTTTAGCTGAAAGACCTATTAAAAGTAAAAGCCCTGTTTGAAAATATATATCATTTTCTAAGCCTCTAAGCCATACAAGAAGTAAAGAACCAAATACCGCAAAAGGTACAGCAGTGATTACTGCTAAAGGCATGAGCCATCTTTCATACTGTGCTGCTAGGATTAAAAATACAAATAAAAGTCCTAGTACAAAAGCAACTTGACCCGCGCCACTACTTGCAACTTCTTGATAAGCTGAACCTGCCCAGGCGATAGAATAATCCTCTCCCAAAGTTTCTTTAGCAACTTGCGCAATAGCATTGATTGCTTGTCCTGAAGTATAACCAGGAGCAGGATCGCCTTGCACTAGTGCTGATGGGAACATATTAAAGCGTTTTACATCATCAGGTCCAACCCCTCTATGAAGTGTTAAAACGCTATCTAGGGCTATCATAGAACCATCTTTTGCTCTAACAAAGATATTTTTTAAGGCATTTTGAGTATTTCTAAAATCTCCAATTGCACTAATATTTACACGATAATTTTTCCCAAGCATAGAAAAATCATTTACATAATAAGTTCCTATGGTGGCATTTAGCGTACTAAATACATCAGCTAAATTTAAACCATAAAGTTTTACTTTATCACGATCAATTTCTAATTTTAATTGTGGGAAATTAGTATCAAGTGTTGTTCTAACATTATTAAGTTCAGGGCGTTTGTTAGCTGCTTCAACTAATTTATTTACATCTGCTTGTATTTCATCATAACTTTTACCACCACGATTTTGTGCATACATTTCAAAACCACCGGTTAAACTTAAGCCTTGAATTGGTGGTGGATTAACAAAGAAAGTTTGAAAATTTGGATTTAAAAAGTATTGTTTGTTGTACATCCCTGTTAAATCAAAGCTACTTGTAGCTCTGTCATTCCAGTTTTTTAAATTTACAAACATAGCACCAGAGTTTTCTTTTAAAGATCCTGTAAATAAATCATATCCTATAAGACCTACAATATCAGTGATATTTTCATTTTTTTTGAGCTCTTCACTCATTTTATCCATTGCTTGAGTTGTTCTATTGAGCGAAGAAGCTGCTGGTAAATTCACAACAGTTAAAAAATTGCCTTGATCTTCAGATGGTACTAATGAATTAGGTACGAGTTTAAAAAGACCATATAAGCCCACTAAAAAGATACAATAAATGATTAAAAAACGTATAGTTCTTTTAAGAATATAAGCAACCCCATTGCCAAAAATTTTAGTTGACCAATCAAAAATATCATTGAATTTTTTTACTAAATAAAACGGTTCATTCTCATTCCTTTTTAAAAAAATTGCACATAAAGATGGAGTGAGTGTTAGAGCTACAAAACCAGATATAATAACAGATATAGCAAGAGTAATAGCAAATTGTTTTTGAATTTCTCCCACAAAACCAGATATAAATGAAACAGGTATAAAAACTGCACAAAGCACAAGAACGATAGAAATAACAGGTGCTGCAACTTCATTCATAGCTTTAATAGCTGCTTCTTTTATGCTTATATTTGGATCTTCATGCATGATCCTATCAATATTTTCTACCACTATAATTGCATCATCAACAACAATACCAATAGCTAACACCAAGGCAAAAAGTGTCAGCAAGTTAATACTAAAACCTAAAACATATAATCCTGCAAAAGTTCCTAAAATAGAAACAGGCACTGCAATTATTGGTATGACTGTGGAACGGAAATTTTTTAAGAACAAATACATCACAATTACAACTAGAATTAATGCTTCAAAAAAGGTTTTTACCACTTCTTTGATGGAGGCTTTAATAAATATAGTTGTGTCATAGGGAACTTTATAAGCCAAACCATCTGGAAAATTTTTAGAAAGTTCTTCAAATTTTTTCTGTACTAATTCAGCTGTGTTTACGGCATTAGCTCCTGTTTGTAAGAAAATCAAAATAGGGGTTGCATCGTTTCCATTTAATCTACCATTAAATGTGTATTCTCTTGATCCTAAAGAAATTTCGGCTACATCTTTAAGTCTTAAAAAAGAACCATCACTATTTGCTCTTATGATAATTTCTTCAAATTCTTTGGTATTTTTTAACCTTCCTTGCATAATTACTGAATATACATAAGGAGATTTTTCTATAACCGGTTCTTGACCTATTTTTCCAGTAGCATATTGTGCATTTTGCTCATTGATTGCAGCAATAACATCTGTCGCAGTAACTTGGTATTTGTTTAATAAATCAGGATTGAGCCAAATTCTCATAGAATAATTTCTTGAGCCAATAGCCACAGCATTACCCACACCAGGAACCCTAGCAAGATCATCTAAGATATTCAATGCAGCATAATTATATACTTCAAGTGAATCCATAGAACCATCAGGAGAATATAAAGTAGCAACCTCTAAAATGCTTGAACCAGTTTTTCTTACGCTAACACCAGTTTTTTTAACATCTTCAGGTAGTTTCGCCATGGCGGCTGAAATTCTATTATTAACATCAACTGTTGCTTGGTCAGGATCTGTACCTATGTTAAAATACACACTTAAACTCATATCACCTGAAGAGCTTGAAGTTGAATCCATATAAATCATATTTTCAACCCCATTGATTGCATCTTCAAGAGGAATAGCCACTGTTTGAGCCACTGTTTGAGCATCAGCACCTGAGTAATTTGCACTTACTTTTACAACAGGTGGAGTTAGAGAAGGATACTGCTCCACAGGTAAAGAATAAAGTCCTATAATTCCTGCTAAAGAAATGATAATAGCTACAACAGAAGCAAATACAGGTCTTTCTATAAAAAATTTAGAAAACATTATTTATTCTCCATTACGCTAACGCTTACACCAGGTCGGATTTTTTTGAAGTTATTTAAAATCACTTTATCGCCATTTTTTAAGCCCTTATCAATGATTGCTTTATCTGAAGTTTGATAGATAATATTAACAATAGTTTTAGCTACTTTTCCATCTACTAAAGTATAAACATAAGTAGCACTATCATCTTGTAAAAGTGCAGCTTGAGGAATTTCAAAACCATCTTTTTGGACAAAACCACCAACATGAACATTTGCAAAAGAACCAGGCATTAAGTTTGAGTTATTATTGTCAAAAATAGCTTTTGCTTTTACACCACCACTACGAGTGTCTATAACACTATCTATAAAATATAATTTTCCATTGAAAAGCTCACCGCCAACATTAGCTTGTACTTGGATATTTTCTAATTGCCAGTTGCCACTTTGAATGTTTTTATTCATATTGATTTTATCTACATCGGAAATATAAAAGTCTGCAAAGATTGGATTAATGTTTGTAATGCGTACAAGCTCAGTTGATGAAGCATTTACATAATCACCCACATCCATTAGTGCGTCTCCTAAAACCCCATCAAATGGAGCACTTACCACGGTGTATTTTAAGTCTAATCTTGCATTAGCAAGCTTTGCTCTAGCGCTTTCTAAATTAGCCTTAGTAGAATTAAATTTAGCCAAACTTGCATCAAATTCTTTTTGTGAAATAGCATTTTTTTCTATTAGAATTTGATCTCTTCTGAAATTTTTTTCAGCATCATCAAAATTTGCTCTTGCGACTAAAGCATCTCCATAAGCCATATTTACACTTGCTTGGTATTTATCAGGCTCTATAAGAAAAAGCCTATCGCCTTTTTTAACAGCTTGGCCACTTTTGAAATATTTTGCTTTGATTTCACCACTTACTTTAGGCTTGATCACCACATCTAATTCGGTGCTTAATCTTGCAGGATAAGTAAATTCTAAAGGCAAATTAGCACTTTGCATAGTCATAATACTTACAGGTTGAGGAGGGAGTTGTTTAACTTGTGTGTTTTTATTATCTGAGCATGCTACAAATATAAGCGAAGCACAAGCTAGAGTTAAAAGTTTTGTTTTCATTGGTTTCCTTAAATTATTTATTTAGCTAAAAAAGTAATTTATATTACAAAATTGATATGATTATTATTCTATCAATCTTTGGTTAATTAAAATTAACAATTCCTTGAGTAAAAAGCTTAACAACTTTTTTTGCATGATTTTGTTGCTCTTTTTTACTCATTAAAACCTTGTTTTCAAAAGTACTTTGTATAAAAAATGTTCCCCTGAGCATAGCACAAAATGTATAGCTTAAAAATTCAGCATTTTTGGCTAAATTTTCATTATTTTCTTCTTCAAGTCTTTTTTGAAGTACGTATTCTACTTCTTTTCTATTACTTCCTTTAAACCATTTCCCAAAATCAAATTTTTCATTATAAATTTCAGAATATAAAAGTCTTACTATAGCTATGGTTTTAGCGTCATTAAAAATTCCCAAATAAGCTTTAGCAAATTGATATAAAAATTCTTCTAAATTAGCATTGGGTGAAAGTTGCATATTTTTTTTCAAAATAGCTAGAAAATGATTTTCTGCAAAATCATTTAAAACCGCTTCAAATAAACCTTCTTTACTTTTAAAATGCTCATATACACAAGAAAACGAACCACCAGCTTGCTTGATAATATCTTTAAGATTAGTTGCTTCATAGCCGTTTTCTAAAAACGACTCCGCAGCAATTTGTTTGATTTTTTCAAGCCTTGCTTGAGATTTCGAAGAAAGTTTTTTTATCATTGGTGTTTTTTGTGCTCTATAATTGAGTTTTTAGGATAGACAAAATTACTTTCTCTTGTGATTATGATATTTTCATCATCAAGCGCATATGCTTTAATAGTTAAAGGTATTACGGTATCTTTTCTATCATTATCAGCTAGTTTTTTGGTAGCTTTTAGTACAACTATTTGTTTATCTTTTTCTCCAGCTTTTAATTTAAAAGGTTTTTTTGGTCTAATGATTTCTAAACCATCATCAATGCCTTGTAATTTCACATCAAAATAATATTCATGAGCTTTATTATCAGTGTTTTGGAATAAAAATACATAAGCATTGCTAATAATTAATTCTCCATCATGTGCTTTTCTAATTTGATAAAGCTCACTAGAGCGATTAATATTTAAAAGCATATTTTCTTTTTTGCTTCCCATTAGAACCAAGGCTGCAAAAACACCACATAAAACTACTAAATATCCGATAGTTCTAAATCTAAAATATTTTACCTTCTCTCTTGTTTCAATAGCTTTTGCACTAGTCCAATTAATCAAACTAGGGCGATCAAATTTAGCTTGAATTTTTGAGCAAGCATCGGCACATTCAAGACAATTAATACACTCAAGTTGCATTCCTTGGCGTATATCTATATGTGTAGGACAAATTTTTACACAGGCTTCACATCCTATACATTCACCTTGTGGTGGTTTTTGGTAAAGTTTAGTATGTCCATCATAAATTATTCCACCTCTTTTATCATCATAAATGACTTGAACGGTATTATTATCAAACATTACAGATTGAATTCTTGCATAAGGACATACATAAACACAAAATTTTTCGCCCAAATATACTATATCAAAAGTAAAGGCTAAAGAAGTACAAAATAAAATTCCCAAAAGTAATAAATGATCAGCAGGATTTTGAATATATATAAAAAAATCTTCAGGTGGTACAAAATACCATAAAAAAGCACTCATCATTAATAAAGAAAAAAGATAAAAAATCACAATGCTTAAAGCTTTTTTGATAAAAAATCCATCTACTTGTTTTTGTTTATTTGCAGTGCTTTTATGTATTTTAAAGATTTTTGTTTGCAATAAATCTCTATAAATAACCCTAGCAATGGTTTGAGGACAACTCCATGCACACCAAATTCTTCCTGCTAGGGTAGTAACAAAAAGTATAGTTAAAAACATACCCATAATAAGAAATGGCATTAAATAAAGCTCTTGGGTGTCAAAAGCTATAAAAAATAAATTAAGTTTTTTATGATCAAAACTTAATAAAAAGAAATGATTTCCATTGATTTTGATAAAAGGTAAAGCAATGAAAATAACTATGGAAATGATATAAGCTATATATCTTTTCTTAGTATAATTAGTGACACAGGCACTCATTTTGATTTCCTTTATAAAATATTTTTTTAATTGTAGTACTAGAAAAATTAAACCAAACTTTGTCTTAATTAATAATTTACATTTAATTTTTATTTATGTAATTATTACAAAAATAAATTTTATTTTCAAGTAAAATTATGGTATAATCAAAACTTTCAATTTTTTAATGAAAGGTGGTGAGGGTCGTGCCAGGAATCAAGGTACATCCTAACGAGTCTTTTGATGAAGCGTATAGAAAATTCAAAAAACAAGTAGATAGAAATCTAGTTGTTACTGAAGTTCGCGCAAGAAGATTTTTTGAGCCTATGACTGAAATTCGCAAAAAACAAAAAATTTCAGCACGCAAAAAAATGCTTAAAAGACTTTATATGCTTAGACGCTACGAGTCAAGACTCTAATACCAAAAGCCGAATTTTCGGCTTTTCTTCGATTATTTTTATGTTTCTTTGGATTTTAATCATTCATTTTTTTGGACTTATTTTACCAGGACCTGATTTTTTCTTAGTAAGTTCTTATGCTTTAAGAGAAGGTATTAAAAGTGCTTTAAAAGCAAGTTTGGGTGTGGGTTTGGCCATGAGTGTGTGGATTATACTTTCTATACTTGGTTTGAGTGTGATTTTTCATCAATTTCCATTTTTGCAAATTGTTTTATCAAGCTTTGGAGCTTGCTATCTTTTGTATTTAGCTTATGGGATTTATAAAAATGCAAAAATAGGTAATATAAAAGTTCAAAAAACTCATATATCTGCATTTTTAAGTGGTGTTATAACAAATTTATCTAATCCAAAAGTTATTTTTTATTTTGCTAGTGTTTTTGCAAGTTTTGATTTTGCTCAAATGCGGTGGATGTTGATAGTTTTAGTGTTTGTTTTGATCTTAGAAACTATAATCTACTTTTCTTTGGTTTCTTTATTATTTTCAAAACCTTTCATGGTAAGAATTTATCAAAAGAATTTAAAACTCATTGATTATTTAAGTGCTTTTATATTTTTTGCTTTTTCTGTATTTATTTTAAGTAGTAATTTAATGATTATGATAAATTAAAGCAATTAATTTTTATTAATACTTTTTTTGTTAAAATCTTATTAATTTAAACTTATAAATTTAGGAAAGATTATGAAACATATTAAAACTATACTTAAGCTTAGTATGATAAGCGGTATTGCTGCTATAAGTGGCGGTGCTTTAAGTGCGTGTAGCAACAATACAAATGATTCTAATAATGCATTAAGCCAAGCAGCAAATACTCAAGGTGCTTTTGTTATCATTGAAGAAACTGCTCCAAATCAATATAAAATTAAAGATCAATTTCCAAGTGATGAAACTAGGGTGGTTTTAAAACAACTTGATGGTACAGAAAGAGTTTTAAGCAAAGAAGAAATGGATAAATTAATCCAAGAAGAAGCTGCTAAAATAGACAATGGTACTTCAAATTTAACAAATCCAAATAACGCTCAAATGAGTAGCGGAGGGCTTTCTTTGGGTGAAACATTGCTTGCAAGTGCAGCTGGTGCTATACTTGGTAGCTGGATAGGTTCAAAGCTTTTTAATAATCAAAATTTTGCAAATCAACAAAGAGGAGCATTTTCAAATCAAAGTGCTTATCAAAGAAGTGTAAATAGTTTTAATAAAGCAAGTACAAGTGCTACTTCAGGCTCGAGTGCGAAAAAATCAGGCTTTTTTGGCGGTGGTTCTAAGGCTACTTCAAGTTCTTCTAGCTCTTTTGGATCTTAAGGGTATAAAATGAATTTTTTAAAAGTAAATCCTTTAGAAAAATCTTATTTAGATCAAATTGGCTTTTCATGGCATACGGATAATGATGGAAGTGATTATTTAGATTCTAGTTTAGTTTGCGTAAGGGAAAATGAAGCAAATGCTTATTATGAAGCAGTGAATGAGCTTTATGATATGTTTGTGGCTGCTGCGCAAGAAGTGATTGATAATGATCGTTTTGATGAGCTTGGAATTCCTTTTAATTTAGTTGATGCGATTAAGATGAGTTGGGAAAATGATGTACATTGGCATTTATATGGAAGGTTTGACTTAGCAGGTGGGCTTGATGGTAAGCCTATAAAGCTAATAGAATTTAATGCTGATACTCCAACATCTTTATTTGAAAGTGCTATTTTACAATGGGCTATTTTAAAGCAAAATAACCTAGATGAAAGTTCGCAATTTAATAATATATATGAAGCCTTAAAAGATAATTTTAAAAGACTTATCACTTTAGAAGAAGATGTAAGCGAGTTTGAAAAGTATTATGAGGGTTGGAAGATATTATTTTCTTCAATTGCAGGTAGTGATGAGGATATGATTACAACCAAACTTTTAGCACACATTGCTAGTGAAGCAGGTTTTGAGAGTGAATTTTCTTTTATAGATGAAGTAGAGTTTTCGCCTGAAGGTATTTTTAAAAATGATGTAAATTTTGAGTATTTTTTCAAACTCATTCCTTGGGAAAGTATAGCCATAGAAGAGGGTGAGCTTGCTATGCTTTTAACTCAAATTATGCAAAATCAAAAAGCAATCATTTTAAATCCTGCTTATACTTTACTGTTTCAAAGCAAGGGTATAATGAAAATTTTATGGGAGCTTTACCCAAATCATCCTTTATTGCTTGAAACAAGTGATCAGCCTTTAATGGGTAAAAAATGTGTTAAAAAACCTGTTTTTGGTAGAGAAGGAGCAAATGTTTCTATTATAGAAGCTAATGGAGATATAAGTTTTGAAACAAGTGGAGATTACCAAAACAATCGCTTTGTGTATCAAGAATTTGCTGAGTTTAACAAAAATGAAAATGATTATTATCAAGCAGGGGTTTTCTTTGCTTATGAGGGTTGTGGGTTAGGTTTTAGAAAAGGTGGATTAGTACTTGATAATTATTCTAAATTTGTAGGACATATAGTAAAAGATTAATGAAAATAGTGTGCTTAGATGCTGCTACCTTAGGTGGAGCGGATTTAACGGTTTTTGAAAGTCTTGGTGAATTTGTAAGTTATGATTTAACTTCTAAAGATGAGGTTATCACAAGAATAGCTAATGCACAAGTTGTGATGATAAATAAAATCATCATTGACAAAAAAGTGATAGACAGCACCAACTTAAAGCTTATTTTACAACTTGGTACTGGGGTAAATAATATAGATGTAGCTTATGCAAATTTTAAAGGTATAGTGGTAAAAAATGCAGCTAGTTATTCTACAAAAAGTGTTTTAAGCCATACCTTTGCCTTGCTTTTTGCTTTTTTAAATCAAATTCCATATTATGATAAATGGAGTAAAGAAGGTAAATGGTGTGAGAGTGAAATATTTTGTGATTTTAGCAAGACTTTGCACACTTTAACTGGTAAAAAACATGGCATTATAGGACTTGGATCTATAGGTAAAGAAGTAGCTAAGGTTTCTCAAATGTTTGGTTCTAAAATTTGTTATTATTCTACCTCAGGAGCTAATAATAATGATGAATATGAAAAAGTAAGTCTTGATGAGCTTTTAAAAACTTGTGATGTAATTAGCATACATGCACCTTTAAATGATAAGACAAAAAATTTATTAAGTAAAAAAGAGCTAATGCTTTTAAAAGATGAGGCTATTTTGATTAATGTAGGGCGCGGTGGAATTATCAATGAAACAGATTTAACTCAAGTTATGAATGAGAAAAATATCAAAGTAGGGCTTGATGTGCTTGAAATAGAACCTATGATTAAAAATCATCCTTTACTTAGTATAAAAAATAAAGAGAATTTAATCATCACTCCACATGTTGCATGGGCAAGTGAAGAATCTATACAAAATTTAGTCCAAATTGTATTTAATAATCTTAAGGAGTTTATAGAAAATGGCAAGTGAACATAGTTTTGATATTAGCGGGGAAATTGACAAGCAAGAGTTAAAAAATGCTTTAGAGCAAGCTAAAAAAGAGCTTGATAGTAGATATGATTTAAAGGGCATTAAAAGTGAAATAGAGTTAAATGAAAAAGAAAGTGTTTATAAGCTTATTTGCTCTAGCGAAGCAAAGCTTGAAGTGTTAAAAGATATTGTTATTTCAAAGCTTATTAAAAGAGGGATTAACCCTAATGGTATTAAAGAGTTAAACAGGGAAAGTGGAGCAAATTTTAGACTGAATTTAAAAGTTAATGATGCTATTGATACTGATAGTGCTAAGAAGATTAACAAAGCTATAAAAGATAGTAAGCTAAAGGTAACTTCAAGTATTAGAGGTAATGAAATTCGCGTAGTTGGTAAGCAAATTGATGATTTACAAAGCGTGATGAAAATAGTAAAAGAACTCAATTTAGAACTTAATCTTAGTTTTAAAAATCTTAAATGAAAAATTTACCTCAAATAGTTTTTTTGTGTTTTGTGTGTGTTTTTTTAAGCTCTTGTGCTATAAAAAACAAAACACAAGCACAAAGTGCTTATGTTATTTTAAAAACCCCTCAATTTAAATTTGCCGATTATGGTTTTTTATATGAGGGAAAAAATTTTACAAGTTTAGAGCTTTATAGCGCTTCTAAAGCCTTACTTGAATTAAAAATTAGCGATAAAATTTGTGTTAATGGTATATGCTATGCAAAAACTTTTTTTAATAACAGATTTTTTAATAATGAATATTATGATGATTTTTTACAAGATCTAATCTACAAAAGACCTATTTTTTATGGAAAAAATAAACAAGCTACCTCTTGTGGTTTTACTCAAAAGATTATAAATAAAAATTATGATATTTTTTATGAGGTTTGTGACAAAAATATGAGTTTTAATGATAAAAAATCCAAAATCAAATTTAGCATAAAGTCAATATAAAGGAAAATATGAAAGATTTAAAACTTTTTCTTAATGATACTTTTAAAAGCAATATCTATAAAAACTTACAATGCAGTGAAGATGAAATTTTAATCTTAAAGCATTTATGCAAAAATTATTTGCAAGCAAATGCAAGTATTAATGCTTATAATCTTCTTAGTGAAGTTTTTAAAAATGATGAATATGAGTATTTAGATTATTTAAAAGATCTTAAAAATCTTATAGAAAAAGGTTTTATTGTTCAAATTTTTTCTGATTTTAAATCGAGTAAAAACTCAAACTTGCTTTTAAATTTGTTGCAATGTGAGTTAAGTTTAAGTGAAGTTTTTTTGCAAGTTTTAGAAAATAAAACCATACAAGATTATATGCAAGATCAAATTTATGAAGATCATATTGCGTATTTAAAAGATGAATTTTTTAAAATCGAGCTTTATCAAAGATTACGTTTTTTTGCTAAAAGCTCTCAAAGTAAGAATATTAAAAAAGATATAGCTATATTTGAAGCATATATTAAAGAGCGTTTAAAGAAAAGTAAAATTTCTAATGTTTTAGCAGATATTTTTAAAGAATATGCTTTAAACGATAATGAATGTTTGATATTTATTAGTTTGTTAAAAGAGGAGTATTTGCTAAATACTGAAAATTCTTATAGTAGAGATTTTAATTTTTTACTTCATTTAATTAGTGAGGATGAGGCTCAAAAGCAAGAAAACAAAGCTTTGCTAGAAGAAGATTCTAAGCTACTTAGTTCAAATCTTTTAGAATATGATGAATTTGTTAATTCTTTGGGTGATATAGCTAAGATTTTTTATTTAAGTGATGATATTTTACAAAGAATTATTAATTTTAAAGAGCCAAAGAAGAATAAAAAAATTAAACTTCAAAATTTGGTTAAAGAACAAGATATCTTTGAGCTAATCGAGCCAAATATTAATATAGATGATGTTATTATGCCTCAAAGTACTAAAGATCTATTAGAAAGTATATTAAAACAACAAGATAAAAAGGTTTTAGAAAGATTAAATAAATGGGGTATAAAAACCAATAAAAATATAGAAGCTAAGATAATTTTCTATGGTCCTGCTGGCACTGGTAAGACTATGAGTGCATTAAGTATGGCAAAAGCTATGAAAAAATCCATTTTGAGTTTTGATTGCTCGAAAATTTTAAGTAAATATGTGGGCGAGAGTGAGCAAAATGTAAGAAAGATTTTTGATACCTATAAAGAGCTTTGTCAAACAAGTAAGCAAAGTCCTATTTTGCTTTTAAATGAAGCTGATCAATTTTTAAGTACTAGAGTAGAAAGTAGCGCTGGTGCTGATAAAATGCATAATCAAATGCAAAATATTTTTTTGGAGCAAATTGAACGTTTTAGTGGAGTTATCATAGCTACGACTAATTTTTTAGAAAGTTTAGATGTGGCTTTTTCAAGAAGATTTGAGTATAAAATAGAATTTAAAAAGCCAAATTATGAACAACGCTTAATGATATGGCAAAAAGCTTTGCCTAAAAATGCCAAATTTGATGATAGTTTTGATTTAAAAAATTTAGCTTCATATGAATTAAGTGGAGCTCAAATTGTAATGGTGATTAAAAATACAGCTTTAAAAGCGGCTATTTCTAAAGATGGTGTTTTTAAAATGAGTGATTTTTTACATACTATAGAAAAAGAAATAGAATCTTCTTTTGATAAAAATAAGATAGTTGGCTTTAAAAATTAAAATTCACACAAATTTCACAAGCAAACAATATCATTCTTTCAACTTTTATTTAAAGGAGAAAAAATGAAAATGAAATTAATGTTAGCTGGTTTAGTTTGTGCAAGTTCTATGTTTGCAGATATGATTGTTAGCCCAAGTGCTTTGCCTCAAAAGGCTCAAGAGTTTTTAAACACTTATTTTAAAGGCGTAAATGTAGGTTATGTAAAACAAGATGTGGATTCTTACGAAGTAAATTTAGTTGATGGAACTGAAATTGATTTTATCATTAATGGAGACTGGAAAGAAGTTGATGGTAAATACAAAGGCATTCCAATAGGATTTATCCCAAAAGAAGTTGTTGCAAAAGTACAAGCAGCACAACCAAATGCAGCTATTGTAGAAGTAGATAAAAAAATCAATGGCTATAAATTCAGAACAAACAATATGATGGAGATTTATACAGACTTTAAAGGTAATGTTTTAGGTCAAAAATTTGATGATTAATCGCCTAAAATCTCATATCACCTAAACTAAACCCATTAAGGGTTTAGTTAATTATTTAAAACTTTTTCTTCCTAGCATCTTCTAAGATATCATTAGCTATTTTATTTACATTATCAGATATAGCTGCACTATCATTAGCTATTTTTAAATTCTCTTGAGTTACATGATCAATTTGTGCTACAGCATCATTAATTTGAGTAATACCTGTAGTTTGTTCTTTAATACTCTCACCCATTTCATTAATAGATTGAACTAAGATATTAGTATTAGCTTCTATTTCACCTAAAGACTTTTGAGTTCTTTCTGCTAGGTTTCTAACTTCATCAGCAACAACAGCAAAGCCACGTCCATGTTCACCTGCACGTGCTGCTTCAATAGCTGCATTTAATGCAAGTAGATTAATTTGATCTGCTATATCTCCAATAATAGAAGTAACATTTTTAATCTCTTCACTTTGAGCAATTACTTCACTAGTTTTATGAGATACATTTTGCATAGAAGAAGTAATCTCTTCTAATGCCGCTGCTGTTTCTTCTAAAGAAGAAGCTTGACTTGAAGAAGAATCTGTTAAGTTCTTAACAGCACTTTGTAATTTACCACTTTCACTAGCAAGTAAGTTAGCAAATTCAGATGATTGTCTTAGCATAGCTACGATTTCTTTACCTAATACATTGGTTGTTACTTCAACTCCACCTTTAGCATTAGCAACTTCTGTTGTAAAGTCTAATGCTTTATAACTATCAAATACTCTATTGATTTCATTCATATTAGAACCTACTTTTTGTTCTAATACATTAAGCATTTCATTTAATACATTTTTTAATTCTATTAATTGAGGATTAGCAGGCATTGCATTAATTCTTGCTGTTAGATTACCACTTTCTATTTCTCTAGCAGTTTCTACTGATTGTTCTACAGCTTTAGTATCTTGTTCTAATGCATTTTTAGTTTTAGTGATGTTTTCGTTGATAGCTTTTGCCATAGCACCAAGCTCATCATTTGTTTTAACATCTATCATAGCTGAGTCTTTGGTTTTATGATTGATGAAGTCAAAGAAAGAGTTGAGGCCGGTTTGGATTTTTTGGAGTGGTGAGATATTGTATTTAATAACAAATCCTATTATCACTAGGGCTATAACTAAACTTATTAAACCAATAAATGATTGTTTAATCAGAGCTTCATTTACAGGTTTTGTATATATTTCTTCATCTGCGATTGCGCAAATATTATATCCTAACGAATTTTCTTGGCAAATAACTGCTTTATTATTGTTATTTTCGTCTTTAACTACAAAAAAATTTTTTGATAATTCTCCAGTTTTACCTTCGGGACTATTAAGATATGTTTTTACTATGTTTTCAGATAATGTAGTTTTTTTAAGCAGTTGCTCTTCAAGTTCATGAAATAATATTACCCCATCATCATCTATAACAACAACAAATCCACTTGCTGATTTTCCCATAGAAAGTACATTTTTTGAAAATGTAGTTAAATCATAATTTCCACCAACAGCTCCTATAAAACTACCATTAATAACTATAGGATATGAAAAAGCTAAAGAAGGAGCTTTTAAACTTGGAGCCATATAAGGCTTTGAAATCACAACTTTATCATTTCCAGAAGTAACACTTGTGTACCAAGTTCTAGTTCTTGGATCATAACCATCAGAAGGAGTTTGATGGTTTCCATTAGATCTTATCATTGCACCATTGTGTGCAAGTCCTACGTATAATACATCAAAACGACTTGCTTCTTTGGTTACTCTAACCATGTCATAAATTTCTTTGGTACTTGCATTTGGATTTTTTTGAATTTCAGCTGCAACAGCTTTTATAGCATCGCTTCTTGATTCGCTATAGTCTTCAAAATTTTTTACAACATCTTGTATGGTTTTAATTTGTAAATTATTGATAAGTTCTCTAGTATCATGTTTTATTTCTAAATAGTTAAATATATTTGCAGTTAATAGTATTCCTACTATTGCTAATCCAACAAAAAAAGTTAGTTTATTTGTTAAAGTTTGAGTGATTTTTTTCATAAAACTCCTTAATAATAAATGACTTATTTGATTAATAAACAATTCTTGTTTGTTTAATCGGAGAATTCCAGCTTATTAAGTTAACCTGCTTTTATATCAAACTAAACCCATTAAGGGTTTAGTTAATTATTTAAAACTTTTTCTTCCTAGCATCTTCTAAGATATCATTAGCTATTTTATTTACATTATCAGATATAGCTGCACTATCATTAGCTATTTTTAAATTCTCTTGAGTTACATGATCAATTTGTGCTACAGCATCATTAATTTGAGTAATACCTGTAGTTTGTTCTTTAATACTCTCACCCATTTCATTAATAGATTGAACTAAGATATTAGTATTAGCTTCTATTTCACCTAAAGACTTTTGAGTTCTTTCTGCTAGGTTTCTAACTTCATCAGCAACAACAGCAAAGCCACGTCCATGTTCACCTGCACGTGCTGCTTCAATAGCTGCATTTAATGCAAGTAGATTAATTTGATCTGCTATATCTCCAATAATAGAAGTAACATTTTTAATCTCTTCACTTTGAGCAATTACTTCACTAGTTTTATGAGATACATTTTGCATAGAAGAAGTAATCTCTTCTAATGCCGCTGCTGTTTCTTCTAAAGAAGAAGCTTGACTTGAAGAAGAATCTGTTAAGTTCTTAACAGCACTTTGTAATTTACCACTTTCACTAGCAAGTAAGTTAGCAAATTCAGATGATTGTCTTAGCATAGCTACGATTTCTTTACCTAATACATTGGTTGTTACTTCAACTCCACCTTTAGCATTAGCAACTTCTGTTGTAAAGTCTAATGCTTTATAACTATCAAATACTCTATTGATTTCATTCATATTAGAACCTACTTTTGTTCTAATACATTAAGCATTTCATTTAATACATTTTTTAATTCTATTAATTGAGGATTAGCAGGCATTGCATTAATTCTTGCTGTTAGATTACCACTTTCTATTTCTCTAGCAGTTTCTACTGATTGTTCTACAGCTTTAGTATCTTGTTCTAATGCATTTTTAGTTTTAGTGATGTTTTCGTTGATAGCTTTTGCCATAGCACCAAGCTCATCATTTGTTTTAACATCTATCATAGCTGAGTCTTTGGTTTTATGATTGATGAAGTCAAAGAAAGAGTTGAGGCCTGCAGTAATAATCATAATAGGTTTTAAATTTTTTATAATAGCAAATCTTACCAATATTAATGCTATGATTATGGCTATAAATGCAATAATAACTTGTTGGAATAAAACTTCATTAACTGCGTCAGAATATACAGATTCATCGGTAATCGAACAAACCATATATTTAGGATTTAAAGCTTGGACACAAGTTACTACTTGGGTTTTGTCATTACCATCTTTAGCATAAAATAAAGAATCTTCTTTACTTGGATCAATTAAATCAGGGTTGGCTTTGGCTGCATTAGCTATATTAATACTTAGATCATTTTTAGTAAGCATTAAATCTTTATTTTCGTGAAAAATAATTTGACCTTCTTTATCATAAACTGCTGCATATGAACTTTGAGAATGACCTAATATAAGCACATCTTTTGCAAAAGTATGAAGATTGTAATCTCCGCCAATTACAGCCAAAAGTTTACCATTTACATATATTGGTGCTGTGTAGGAAATTGTTATGGAACCATCTTCAATACTTTTATAAGGATCAGAAACTACAAGTGTTCCTGTTGCTTTTGCTTCTTGATACCATGGTCTTGTTCTTGCATCAAAACCAGTTTGTTCTGGACTTCTTATGATTTTATTAGATTGGTATAGTTTTCCATCTTCTTCAAAACCTATATAAGTTACATCATATCCAGCAGAGTATCTAATGGTTTCTAGAATATCAAACAACTCATTAATATCTGGATGTGGATTTTTCTCCATAAATTTTACTATCGAATCAATAGCAGTTCTTTTACTTGTCCCATAAATTTCATATGCTTTGTTAACGTCAAACATTGTTTTCACTTGAATTTCTTCAAGATACTGACTTGTTGAATTTTTTGATTGGTAATAGCTAATAATATTAACTGTAATCAAAATAGCAATTATAAGCAATCCAACTATAAAAGTAAGTTTACTTGATAAGCTTCGAAAATTAAACATATTTCTATCCTTGTTTTTTAAAATAATTTTTGTTAAATTATAGTATATCTATAATAAATAATTTTTTAATTTTTATTATACCGTATAGTATAGTCTATATACGATAATTTTAATTATTATAAATTTATAAAAATTTAAGTTTTGTTAAGTATAATTTCAATTTTAAAATGCGGGAATAGCTCAGGGGTAGAGCACAACCTTGCCAAGGTTGGGGTCGCGAGTTCGAATCTCGTTTCCCGCTCCATTAATCACCCGCCCGGGTGGTGGAATTGGTAGACACAAGGGACTTAAAATCCCTCGGAATTTTTCTTCCGTGCCGGTTCAAGTCCGGCCTCGGGCACCACTTTTGGTAACTCAAGGCGACATAGCCAAGCGGTAAGGCATGGGCCTGCAAAGCCTTGATCTCCGGTTCGAATCCGGATGTCGCCTCCAATGCGATGTTTATCTTGATATATTTATTCTTTAATACGGGAGATGGCTGAGTGGTCGAAAGCGGCGGTCTTGAAAACCGTTGAGGGTCACACCTCCAGGGGTTCGAATCCCTTTCTCCCGGCCACTTTAACATAATTTTTCATATTTTTGTTTTCATATTTAAAAAGATATTTCTTAATTTCTTAAAGAAATTAAGAAGATTATTCTATATCTAAAACCCCGCCTTTACTAGCATTGCTTACAAGTTTTTGATACATTTTAAGCCATCTTGAATTTACTTGTTTATCTGGTATTTTAAATTTTGCTTTGCGTTTGGTGATTTCATCTTGAGTTAAATTTGCATTAATACTATAAGCATCTACATCAATTTCTATCTCATCTCCATCTTCTAAAAGCGCTATAAGTCCACATTCTGCAGCTTCTGGGGAGATGTGTCCTATACTAAGTCCTCTTGTAGCTCCGCTAAAGCGTCCATCTGTTATAAGTGCTACTTTAGCGCCAAGTCCCATACCTGTAAGTAATGAGGTTGGACTGAGCATCTCTTGCATACCAGGACCACCTTTTGGTCCTTCATAGCGTATTACGCATACATCACCTTCTTTGACCTTGCCTTTTATAATACCTTTAATGGCTTCTTCTTGAGAATTAAAACAAACAGCTTTTCCTTTAAATTTGCGTTCACCTATAATACCCGCAGTTTTTATTACGCAACCTTGTTCTGCTAAATTTCCGAAAAGTATAGCAAGTCCACCTACATCTGAGTATGCATTGTCTATTTTTCTTATAATACTTTCATCCTTAATATCAGCATTTTTAATGCGTTCTTTTAAAGTTTTTCCATTGATATCCAGAGCGTCAAGTTTTAAAATATGATCTGGTTTTTTAGCTATTTCTGCCATTACTGCACTAACTCCACCTGCTTTATGTATATCTTCCATATATACCGTATTTAGAGAAGGTGCTATTTTAGCTATATGGGCTACATTGGCACTGATGTGATTGAGTTCTTTTGTATCCAAATTTACACCCGCTTCATAAGCAATAGCAAGCATATGTAAGATGGTATTTGAGCTTCCACCCATAGCCATATCAACAACTAAGGCATTATTTATGGACTTTTTAGTAATAATATTGCGAATTTTAAAATGATCATCTAGTGCAATTTCGCAAATTCTACGCGCAGCTTTTCTTAAAAGTTCTTCTCTTTCTTTGCTAAGTGCTAAAATAGTTCCATTTCCTTCAAGTGCTATACCCATAGCTTCGCATAAGGTATTCATGGAATTTGCGGTAAACATACCTGAGCATGATCCTCCGCTAGGACAAGCTTTACATTCTATATCTTTTAAATCCTCTTCATTGATTTTTTTAGCCTCATAGGCTCCCACCGCTTCAAAAACAGAACTTAGGCTGATTTTTTCTCCATGTTTATTTACTCCTGCTCGCATAGGTCCACCGCTCACAAAAATAGTCGGTACATTAACTCTTAAAGCCCCCATGAGCATACCTGGAGTTATTTTGTCGCAATTTGGGATACAAATTAGCGCATCAAGTTGGTGCGCATTCATCACTGTTTCAATAGAGTTTGCAATGATTTCACGACTTGGTAAAGAATAAAGCATACCATCATGCCCCATAGCTATACCATCATCCACACCTATAGTGTTAAATTCAAAAGGAATGCAACCATTTTTACGGATTTCATCTTTAATGATTCTTGCATATTCATTTAAGAAAAAATGTCCTGGGATGATATCTATATAACTATTTGCTACACCTATGAAAGGTTTATTAAAATCCTCATCACTTAAACCACAAGCTCTAAGTAAAGAGCGATTTGGTGCTTTTAGGTGTCCTTTTTTGATCGTATCACTTCTCATTTGTATCCTTTTTTAAAGTAAAAACTGTCATTTTATGCTTTTATTTTGCAATTTTTGCTTAAATTTTTTAAACTTAAATGGTATTTTAAAGAAAATTATTTAAAATGTACAATTATTTTGATTTAAGGAATGTAATGCTTTTAACTAATCCGGTATTTATAGGCGTTGTATTAATGACGCTTTTGTGTTTTTTTAGGTTTAATGTTTTGCTTAGTGTTTTGCTTTCTGGGCTTTTTGTGGGCGTTTGGTCTAAATTTATGAATGTAGAGCATTTAACTTTGATGGAGTTTTTTACTCAACTTCCACAAGCTATGATGGATTCTATGAAAGTTTTAATTGATGGTATGCAAGGAAATTTACAAACAGCACTAAGTTATATTTTACTTGGAGCAGTAGCTGCTGCTATATCAAAAACTAACTTAACAGCATATTTGATTAAAATAGTTTCGCATTATATTTCACATAAAAAATACTTACTTATACTTTCTTTGGCATTTATTGCTTGTTTTTCACAAAATTTAATCCCTATCCACGTGGCCTTTGTGCCTTTATTGATCCCACCTTTGTTAAAACTTTTTAATAAGTTAAAAATAGATCGTAGAGCCATAGCTTGTGCGCTAACTTTTGGACTTACAACTCCTTATATGGTAGTGCCTTTGGGATTTGGGCTGATTTTTCAAACTTTGCTTGTGGATAATTTAAATTCAAATGGAGTGCAAATTAGCCTAGGAGAAGTTTCTCAAACTATGGCTTTTGCGGCTATTTGTATGCTAGTTGGTTTATTTTTGGCTGTGTTTATATTTTATGCTAAGCCAAGAGAATATCAAGAAGAACAAATTAGCAAAATGGACTTTGAAAATCTAAAAATGAGTAAAAAAGAATGGGGTGTTTTAGCTGGTCTTGGGCTGACTTTGATTTTGCAAATTTTAACGCACAATTTACCTTTATCAGGGCTTTTGGGCTTTGTATTAATGGTGATTTTGGGTGGAGTAGAGTATAACAAAGTTAATTTAGTTTTTGATGATGGGCTTAAAATCATGGGTTATATAGCCTTTGTAATGCTTGTTGCTTCAGGGTATGGAGAGGTTTTAAAGCAAAGTGGGGGTATAGCCGAGCTTGTAAAAACAAGTGTGCCTTTTATGGAGCAAAGTCACTTTTTGGCTATTTTTATCATGTTGGCTATAGGTCTTTTAATCACCATAGGTATAGGTAGTTCTTTTGGTACTATTCCTATCATCGCTGCTTTGTTTTGTCCTATATGTATAGAGCTTGGTTTTTCACCTGCTGCGATTATTTTTATCATCGGTGTTGCTGGAGCTTTAGGCGATGCAGGATCGCCTGCTAGTGAAACGACTTTGGGAGTGAGTGTAGGGCTTAATGCAGATAAGCAAGGTGATCACATCAAAGATACTTGTATACCAACCTTTTTATGCTTTAATGGCTCTTTACTTATCTTAGGTAGTGTTATAGCATTTTTCTTAATTTAAAATATTAAAAGTCTAAAAAGGCTTTTAATATTCAAATTCTTCCATATAACCACAATCAATTATAAGAATTTTCATTTTGAATGATTTATAAACTCAATTATAGGTTCAACTCGCATAATATTTTAAAAGACTTTTTGTTATTAATGATAAATTTAATAAAACAAAATTTTTCCATTTTAATACATTAACAAAATTCCGCTTGAGAGTCTGCTTGAAGATTTATTATACTCAATAAGACTTTCACCATATCCGTTAAAATATTGAGTGTAAATATACAAACCATTGTTGGAAATTTTATAAGCTCCGCTTATTTCCACTGCACCGCGGTTATTAGCAAAATTTAAATTATTGCGCCATAGGATATTGATAAAATAATCATCTTGGGTATAAGCAAGATTGATATCAAAATTACCTAAATATTTTTCTATATCAGGATTATCATCTTCTGAGCTTTTTTCAGGAATTCTTAGCCAAACCCTAGGTATGAACACAAAGTCCCCAAAAAACCATGCATTGCTTAGATAAATTCTATTCCAAGATCTTGATTTTGGATCATCTTGCCCGTTTGATTCGTGTAATAAACCAACGCGTACATTTTTTAAATTTTCAAAAGCTCCATGCCCGCTTATAGGAAAATTGATAAAAAATTCAGGCAAATAATTAGTCTCCCTAAAAGGTGATGAATGCTCATAAAGTTGCCACCAAGAAATTTGTGTATAAGCTATGTTATAGCTTTCATTTAAACCTAAAAGATTTTCAAAAAGAGTTTTTTTAAGACTTACTTGAAATTTAGTTTCAGTACTTTTATAATCTCTTTTGCTAAAACTATAAGAAACAGGCATAAAATAACTAAGATTATGCGTGCTAATACCAAAAGGATTATATGATTTTTCTGTGCCAAGGTAATTTGCTAAAGCTTCACTTCTTGGGTTAAAATCATCTATTTTATGTTCTTTTGTTGCATTTTGCTCATTGTTAAGAGAAAGTTCTAATTTTTTTGTTTTTGCTGTATCTTTTAAAACTAAGCTTTTATAAATTTGCATAGCCTTTTTATACTCGCCTTGTCTTTCATATTCTAAGGCTTGATTAATTAAATTCTCATTTGCTAAAGCGCTAAAAGCACATAATATGGGCAGAATTATCCTTTTCATGAAGCCACTTTTTGTATTCGTTAAAATAATTTAAATTTATAAACTCATTTTCATTTTTAAATTCTATAAATTCTGCTTTCATTGTATCACAAAAAAGAGCTAGTTTGTGGTTATTTTCTTGTAAAAATTGCAAAATTTTTTCAAAATTTCTACTATGATAAAATCCACATAGATAATGTTTGTGTTTTTTTGTGCTTGCTAAGAGTATGTTTTGTGATTTTAAATGATGAAAAAGCTTATAAATACTTTCTTTGTTTATGTTTGGGGTATCCACGCTAAGGATAAATACATAGGTGTTTTGAAAATGTTTAAGTATGGAATTTAAGGCAATGAGTGGAGAGTGGTTGTTTAAATCCTCATCTAAAATAAATGCTAAGTTTTTTTGATGAAATTTATCTTTTTTAGTACTAATAAAAACTTGATTAAAAATTCTTGACATTTTTTCATACTGATAAAGAGTTAAGTTTTTATCATCTACTTGTAATAAGCTTTTATCTTCTCCCATACGTGAAGACTTTCCACCACATAAAATCACACAAGGATAGGGAATTTTTTCATTCATAAAAACCTCATAAATTCATCAAAATATTTTATAATACATTTATGAAATATACAGATTTAATACAAATAAAAGATTATTTTAAACAATTTCAAAGACTAAATTATCTTAAACGTCTTGATGATAATATCTTAGAGTTTAGCTTAGATCATCAAGCTTTTATACTAGATTTAACACGCGGAAGAAGTGGAATTTACCAAGATAAGCTCCAAGCAAAAGTCTATAATGCACCTTTTGATTTTATGTTAAAAAAATACTTTTCTAATGCAAAGATTTTAAATTTAGAAGTATTAGAAAATAATAGAATTTTATATTTTGAAGTTTTATCGGAAAAATCCTACAAAGCTTATGGAGCTAAGATTTATTTTGAATTTACAGGAAAAAACACCAATGTAATCATCACAGATACTAATGATATTATCATAGAAGCTTTGCGTCATATAGATAAAAGCTACCGTATTGTAAAAATAGGCGAAAAACTTCAAGCTTTAAAAGCTTATGAGATTAAAGAAGAATTTGTAAAGATTGATGATTTTAATGTGTATTTTAAAGAAAGCGCTAAAAAGTTACAGCAAGAGCGCTTAAAAGATATTAAAGAAAATAAACTTTTAAATGTAGATAAAAAAATTTTTACCCTTAAAGAGAATATAGAACATTTAGAGCAAGAAAGTAATTTATTAAAAAAAGCTCAAGAGTTAAGCCAAAAAGCAGATGTTTTATTTGCTAATTTAAATTCTTTAAAAGATCATCAAAGAGAATTTATTTTACAAGATTTTAATGCAAATGAACTTGCCTTTAAACTCGAAGATACACCTAAAAACAGTGCGAATGAATTTTACAAAATGGCGAAAAAGCTAAAACAAAAGGCTAAAAATATTAATATAGAAAGAGAAATTTTAAATGAAAAACTTGATTTTTTAATCAATTTAAAAGATTTGATCATTAAAAGCATTTCCTTACGAGAATTAGAAATTTTAATGCCTAAAAAAAGTAAAAAAACTAAAAAAGAAGAGTTAAATGCAGGAGTTAGTAGCTTTTATTTTGATGAGTTTAAAATCAGCGTAGGACGCAATGAAAAAGCTAATGAGTATTTATTAAAAATAGCTAAAAAAGATGATATTTGGTTGCATGTGAAAGATTATCCTAGTGCACATGTAATCATTACTTCAAATAAATTAAAAATAAGTCAATTAGTGCTAGAATTTGCCGCAAAACTTTGTGTGGAATTTTCCAAGCTAAGTTCTGGAACTTATTTGGTCGATTATACGAGTAAGAATTTTGTTAAAGTTAGAGAAAAGGCTTTTGTAAATTATACAAATTATAAGACTATAAGCATTTTAAAGGAGTGAATATGCCTATAAGTCCCATAGGTGGTGTTAATTATGCTAACCAAAATGCACCAGTACATTCAGCACAAGTGAGCAATGAACTAGCAAAAGACTCTTTTGCGACTTTGGTAAATATGAGTGAGTTTCAAGCAAAAGAAAAGGCAGTTGAAAAACTTGAAAAAGTTAATCAAACTCATGAAGTAAGTGATGAGGTAAAAGAAAGACAAGAGGAAGAAAAGAAGCATTCTAAACATCATCAAGAACAAGAAGAAAAAGATGTGCAAGAAGATGAAGAGCAAGAAGTGGTTAAAAAAAGCTCTCATTTACTTGATTTAAGCATATAGAAAGGATAAAAATGTTTTCAAAGACAAGAATTCTTAGTGCTATTGTGATGATAGCTATGGTAGCTATTGTTGCTTTAGTGGATAATTTTTTGATTAATTTTGCTATTTTTGGTGTTTTATTGTTTTTGGCATTTAATGAAGCAAAAGTTATTTTTAAAAGTAAACATGCAAGTGTTTTTGTGTCTTTGTGTATTTTTGCAATAGGAGCATTTTTAGATAAACCTTTCTTTATAGGTCTTATGGCTTTGATTTTGATTTTAGGATATTTAGTTTATAAAAAAAGTGAAAATTTAAATGAGCTTATGCCTTATATATATCCTACTTTGCCTATTTTAATGCTTTATCAGGTATTAAGCTATGAGGGTATGTTTGTACTATTTTGGCTTATAATGATTGTCGTTGCTTGTGATAGCGGGGCGTATTTTATAGGAAAACTCATTGGTGAGAGAGCTTTTTCTCCAACAAGCCCAAATAAAACTTTAGAAGGGGTTGTGGGTGGCATAGTTTGTGCAGGGATTTTAGGAACTATCATAGGTTCTTTTGAATTTAGCTTAGTAAAAAGTATTTATATATCTTTAATAGTAGCTATTTTTGCTGTGATAGGGGATTTGCTTGAGAGCTATTTTAAAAGACAAGCAGGTATTAAAGATAGCGGTAATTTAATCCCGGGGCATGGTGGAATTTTAGATAGAATTGATGCTGTTATCATTGCGGCATTTGCAATGGCAACTTTAGTATGATCGTACTTGGAAGCACAGGAAGTATAGGGGTTAACACTCTTTTTATTGCTAAAGAAAAAAACATAAGTATAGAAGCCTTATCTTGTGGTAAAAATATCAAGCTTTTAAATGAGCAAATAGCTCTTTTTAAGCCTAAATTTGTATGTATACAAGATGAAGAAGATAAAATCTTGGTTGATCATGATAAGATTTTTTGTGGCCAAGAAGGCTTAAAAGCGATGATAGCTGAGTGTGAAAGCTCTTTGGTGGTAAATGCTATAGTAGGTTTTGCAGGGTTAAACTCAAGTCTTATGGTGCAAAAGCTTGGTAAAACTTTAGCTTTAGCAAATAAAGAAAGCCTAGTAGTAGCAGGGAAATTTTTTGACACTTCTAAGATTAAAGCTATAGATAGCGAACACGCAGCACTAAAGTGCTTGATAGATAAAAGAAAAAGCATTAAAAAGCTTTTTATCACAGCAAGTGGCGGAGCTTTTTATAATTATAAAATCAAAGATTTAAAAAATGTCAGCGTAAAAGAAGCTCTTAAGCATCCTAACTGGAGCATGGGGGCTAAGATCACTATAGATAGTGCTAGTATGTGTAATAAGCTTTTTGAAATCATCGAAGCTTATCATCTTTATGGCATTAAGCAAATAGATGCTTTGATAGAGAGAAGATCTTTAGTGCATGCTTTGTGTGAGTTTAAAGATGGTGGTATGAGTGCATATTTTTCTCATGCAAATATGCGTTTATCTATAGCTCAAGCGATTTTAGATGAGCATGATCAAAGCTTCATAGAAAATTTAGATTTATTAGCTATGCCAAGTTTAAAATTTGAAAAAATTAGTTTAAAAAAATATCCTATATTTTCACTCAAAGATGAACTTTTGAAAGAGCCTGACTTGGGTGTGATTATAAATAGTGCAAATGAGTGTATGGTGTATCAATTCTTAGCCCAAAAAGCGCAGTTTTTAGATATCGCTAAAGGAATTTTCAAAGCATTAGAACATTTTGGTGTGCCAAAGATTAACCAAATTGAAGATGTTTTTGAGTATGATAAACAAGTAAGGCTTTATTTAGATAAGGAAATGAAGTGAGATATTTTTTAAGTATTTTGATTTTTATAAATGCGGTTTTTGCTTTAGAATTTAGTGTAAAAGAAAATGGAAAAAGCTTAGATGATAATAACACGGTTTTAATCCTTGGAGGTATACAAGGAGATGAGCCAGGCGGGTTTCATGCTGCTAGTTTGCTTTTGAGTGATTATAATATCACTAAAGGTAAAATCATCGTTGCGCCAAATTTGGCTTTTGAAAGTATTATTGCCAGAAATAGGGGAAATTTTGGAGATTTAAATAGAAAATTTGCCCATATAGATGAAAGCGATCCTGATTTTCACACCATAGAGCGTATAAAAAAGCTTATTTTAGATCCTGAAGTTAATATGGTTATAAATTTGCACGATGGAAGTGGTTTTTATAGACCACAATATGAAAGCAAAGATAAAAATCCAAACCGCTGGGGCAATACTAGCATTATTGATCAAAGCGAGGTAAATTCTACTAAATATGCAGACTTAGAAAACATAGCTAAAGAAGCAGTAGAAAATATCAATAAAGCCTTGGTAAAAGAAGAACATCAATATCATTTAAAAAACACCAAAACCCAAGAAAGCAATGATAAAGATATGCTAAAGGCTTTAACTTATTTTGTAGTGTCAAATCATAAAGCAGCCTTTGCTAATGAAGCGAGCAAAAATTTACCAACACATTTAAGAGTATATTATCATCTTTTGGCGGTGGAGTATTATCTAAAAAAGGCAAATATAGAATTTCAAAGAACTTTTGATTTAACTCCAAATGGGGTTTATAGAGCTATTGAAAAGCCTTTAGAGATAAGACTTTTTAATGATAAAATTTTACTTTATCTTGACAAACCTACTAATGCTATAAATTTCTTGCCTTTCCCTGTTAATCAGGCTTTAAATTATGAAGCAAGTAATGAGATTACAGCAGTGATTTCAAATGCCAATTCATACTCAGTCAATTACGGAAATCGCTTGCAAACTAGACTATACCCTGAATACTTTGAGTTTTCAAACGCCTTAGATAGTGTTGAAATGATAGTAGATGAAAAAAATATACAAACTAACTTTGCTCAAAAAATCATGGTAAAAAATAGCTTTAAAATTCCTTCTATTGTAGGTGTAAGGGTTAATGTCATAGGTTTTGATAGAGGCAATGATGAAAGCGGTATAGAAATTAGCAAAAATCAAATGCAAAGTCGTTATTCTTTAGATAAAAAAAGAAAGATTTATAGAGTGGAATTTTATGAGTTAAAAAATGCAAATTTAGCAGATCAAGCCTTAGAAAAAAAGACAAATTTTAAAGAAATCAAAAAAGCAAACATACCTGCAAAAGCCATAGAAAAAGCAGAACAAAAGGACAAATTTATCGGTATGATTTTAGTGGAATTTCAATGAAAAGTTTAATTCTTGCTATAGAAAGCTCATGTGATGATAGTTCTATTGCTATCATAGATAAAAATAGCTTTGAATGCATTTTTCATACAAAGATTTCTCAAGAAAATGCTCATAGTGTCTATGGAGGGGTGGTGCCTGAGCTTGCAGCAAGATTGCACAGTGAAGCTTTACCTAAAATCTTAGAAAAATGCCAAAAATACTTTGATAAACTTTGTGTCATAGCAGTTACAAATGAACCTGGTCTTAGTGTGAGTTTGATAGGTGGGGTTGCTATGGCTAAAATGCTTGCTATTAGTTTAAATTTACCACTTATAGCAATTAATCATCTAAAAGGACATATCTACTCTATGTTTTTAGATAAAAAAGCTAGTTTTGATATGGGGGTGTTACTTGTAAGTGGTGGGCATACTATGGTGCTTTTTATCGATGAGCAAGGTAAAATCACAGAACTAGCAAGAACAAATGATGATAGCTTTGGAGAAAGTTTTGATAAAGTAGCTAAGATGATGGGACTTGGTTATCCTGGTGGGGCTATCATAGAAAATTTAGCTAAAAATATAAAAGAAAGTGATTTGGAATTTAGCATACCTTTGCTTTATTCTAAAGACTTAGCTTATAGTTTTTCAGGACTTAAAAACCAAGTACGTTTGGAAATTTTAAAAGAAGAGCTAAGCTTAGAGCGTAAAAGCAAAATAGCCTTTGCATTTCAAAAAGCAGCTATAGCTCATATTTTAAACAAATTAGAAAAAATTTTTAAAGAGTATAAATTTAAGCGTTTTGGCATAGTAGGTGGAGCTAGTGCAAATTTAAGTTTAAGAAATCAAATAGAGCATTTGTGCCAAAGCTATCAATGTGAGCTTTTACTAGCTCCACTTGAGTATTGCTCAGATAATGCTTTGATGATAGCAAGGGCAGCTTGTGAAGCTTATGAGCGTAAAGATTTTGTAAGCGTTGAAGATGATCTTATAAGTCCTAAAGTGAAAAATTTACAAGGTGTATTATGAAAAAGGCTTTTACTATTATAGAACTTGTGTTTGTGGTGATTATACTTGGAGTTTTAGCAGCAGTTGCTTTGCCAAAATTTAGCGCAAGTAAAGATGAAGCAAGCACAACTCAAGCTTTGGGAAATTTAAAAACTTTTATCAATGATATAAGTTCTTATGTGTTAAAAAATGAAAGTCTTTCGAGTATAGCTTTGATGAGTAATGTAGCAAATATAAAAAATGAAGATTTATCAAACTTGCAAAATTCTACCAAAGAGCTTGATTTTAGTGTGGGAAATGATGAGCAGTGTTTTAAAGTGCTTTTTGTAGATAAAGAAAGCGTTTTGCTTTTAGCACTTATGGTAGATAGTGCCCAAAAAAGCAAAGTTCAAAATATAGCAGATTTGAAAAATCAAGCTTTGAAAGATCCTAAAAATCAAAGTATAAAAACTCAACTAAATGAGGCTTTAAATGCTTTTAGTCAAAATGAATTTATAAGTACTTCAAAGTCTAAGGCCTGCCAAAGCCTAATTCACTCCAAAGCTTTTAAAGACTTAGCTACTAGGGTGTATTTTTTAAGTGGTAACTAAAAATACACCCCACCACTTAAATACAATTTCATTCTATAATCATCATCATATTTATATTGATGTAACGCTCTTGCCCCATCAAGCTTTATGTAATATTCATTAGTTTTATTATAAAGTATTTGTAAACCCACTGCATCTAAAAAATGTTCATCTGCTAATCTATCCCCTGAGTCTTTTTCATACCAAGCATACCCTATATCATAAAAAGGTGTAAAATAAAAATTAGTATTTGGTATATTTATTCTTATACCAAAGTTGGCCACTATGGTATTATCTCCATCACCCTCACCATTATCATAAGCTCTTACTCCATAAGCACCACCTAAAGATGAACTCTCAGAAGAATCTAATTCAAAATTTCCTAATACCTTTTGATAGTTTATATTTAAAGTATGAGTAATATACTCATTAATACTATAATAATTATTCACACTAGCATTGAGTTTTCTAAACCAGCCAAAGCCTTTACTATTTGTATCAAGAATTAAACCACCTATTTTAGTGCCATCATCGCTTACCTTACCTATACTAACCTTAACACTATAACTTAAGGTATTATTTTCAAATCCTCTAAATAAACCTTCTAAACCCATACTTCCAACATTAGAACTTTTATCAAATGTTAAAAAACCTCCACTTGTATCACTAAGTTCTTTATGATATATACTAGAAGTAAAGTATAAAGATGAATAAGTATTAATCCATACAGGATAAGAAAAATCTATACCGAAATTTTTAGAAGTACCATAAAACCCAGCATCCTTATATTTATCACCTAAAGAATAAGATCCTTGAGATATACTTGGAGTAACTTTTAAATTACCTAAAAAGAAAGTATAATTAGCTCCATAGTTAACTTGTTTTTCATTACTTGATTGTAGGTAAAAATTATAATAATCACCCATATTAAATATAGAATTAAATCCCATACTAATACCAGCTCTTATATTACCCGCACTTTCAATGCCATAATTATCAGCATATAATAATACATTAGCTTTAGTATCAGGTTCTACTTCTATTACTACATCAGTTTCTCCCACATTCTCTCCTGCTTGTAAACCTGCTAGGGTTTGTACTCCATACATTTCATTGACTTTATATACACTATCTTCTATTAATTTAGTAGAGATAATCTTACCTTTAATTCTTTCATTAAGTTTACTTTCTATAAAATGATCTTTTATAGTAGTTTTATTTTTTATTATATACTTACCTAATGTTCCTAAGGCTATATTTATTTGCACACTATCTTCAAATTCTTGTTGTGGCACATAAGCTGTTGCAGCAGGATAGCCATTAACTTGGAAATAATATGCAATAATATTGGATATATCTTGTAAATCTTGTAAGCTAAATTTTCTAGCACTAAAATCACTAACTAGGTTTTGTAAATCTTGCTCATTAATACCTAGTTTTCCAAAGCTAGTATCTTTATTAACAATAACAAATTTATACTTAGTTATAATCTTTTTAGTATCATTTGTGTTGATATTGGTTTGATTGTTTGAGTTGGTAAGATTATTGCTAGTTGCATTAGAGTTGGCTTTATCTTCTTGTTTGAATTTTTCTTTTAGAGCTTTCTTTTTTTCTTCAAAGTCTTTTTTAGCTTCCTTTGTTTTTTCATAATCTTGTTTAGTTTTTAGATTTTCTTTAATGGCTTTGTTTTGTGGAATATTTCTATCAGGAGATAATTCTATAATCTTTTCCATATCATTTTTAGTTATAGTAATACTTCCTTCATTAGCATAGATTAAAGAACTAATTGCTATGGTACTAAGTAAGAATTTTTTCATGATGATTAATCCTTTTTGTATTTATAGTTTTTATTAATTTGTTTTGTTATTAAATGATGAAATATTGTTTGATATAAACTTTTTTATTTTGCTAGGATATAGCTATCCTAGCAAAGTATTTTATAATCCTCCAACAGCACAAGGATTCATAGTTTTAAAATTATCACTTACTATACAAGTTCTATTTTTTTGCATCATTGCTGTTTCTTCTACTTCTTTTTCTTCTTTTTCTTCTTCTACAGTTTCATCACCTATTAAGTTGAAAGAAGCAGTTTGCTCAAATTCTAAATCATTATCAGGAAGTTCTGGTTTATTTGGATCTTCTCCGCCCCCACCTTCTTCTGTGATTTGATCTAGTTTTGGGTTAGTGTTTAAAATAACATTTGCAAAAGCACCAATAATTTTAAAGTGACCATTAGAATCTTTACTAGCTTTATCTTGCCATAATTTTAAAGTGTTTTGATTTAATCCTATTTCACTAGCTAATACATCACTTTCACTCATTAAAGTATTGATTTGATTTTTTAGTGTAATAAATTCTGGATCGCTTTCATTTGCCAATCCCTTATTAATCAATGCTACATAGTTATTGTAAGCTTTAATAATTTCATTAAGCTTGTTTTGTTTAACAATGAGATCTTTGAGGTATTTATCCGAGCTAATTACTAGTGATTTTAATTCATTATCTAGCTGATTGATCTTATCATTGATATTTTTAGCTGTATTACTTGTTTGTTTTAGTATTTCTTCTTTTGCAATAAAACCATTTCCTTTAAATTTATCTTTTGAAGCAGTACTTAAACCATTATTTTCATAAGCTAAAATAAAATTTAAACTTTGAATCACTTCTAAAGCTTGAGTCTTATCACCACCTAAGAAATATTTAGCTATAAATTCAACCTTTTGATTTTCATTCATATTAAAGTAATTTAATCTATCTTCTAGCATTTTTAATAAATCACTTATATGTAATTCATATTTTCCATTGGTGATATCATTTATAATTTCTTTTTTAATCATTTCTTGAAGTAAATCATCTTCATCTAAAATGACATTAAAGTCTGGATTAGAAGGATCTGTTGGTTTTTCAGGTAATATGATACCTATATCTGGCTTTTCTGGCATAACATCTTCATAAAAATAAACTTGTATTTTATTTTTTTCTATTCCATTATAATCCAAAAATTGATCATCGCTAGGATTATCATTTTTAAATGAATTATGATAATATACTTGAACTTTTTCAATCAAAGGTTCTGTATCTTTGTTACCGAAAAACAATCCATTGTTCTTAAAATAAACAGTTTCTATTGAAGATTTTGGATTATAATATGTATAAATATTTTTAAAAGTATTTTGCCCCTCTAAAAAACCAGAAAAATAACCAAAATTTCCTTCAATAAAAGGATACTTATTTTCCACTTTTACTATTAAGCTATCAAGTATAATATTTTCATAATTGGAATATGATGACAAGCCATTAAATCCACCTACATCAAAATGCTGTATCACCCCACTAATAGCACTGCCGTTTTTTGACTCAATACTTATATCAGATAGTACAATATTATTATAAGTGTCCATTATTCCGCTTCCAGCAAATCCACCAATTGCCAACTTTTGAAAACTAACATTATTTTTAATCATTATATTACTTGCAAACAAGTTGCTAATAGTATTTTTATACGATGAACCAATAATACCACCTACTCTGGTTGCGTTAAAAGCTTTTATATTAATATTATCAAAATACAATTTATCAAATTTACTTGCATTCGCATATCCCACCAAAGCACCAACACCAGAGGCATAAGAATCAAAATAAAAATCATTAATATTTAAATTAGATATATAAGCAGACTTAGTACTTCCAAATATACTGGAGTATTGAAAATCTCTGATAAAGTCTGTGCCGAATTGCTGAATATTGGATATGTTAATATTCTTTAAAGTATATCCTTGACCATCGAAAGTTTTTGAAAAAGGATTGTTAAAAGTTCCCACTATCATACTAGTGCAATTATCAGTGGTTAAACAATAATTTGCATAATTTTGCCAGTCTTTACCCTCTACCCCTTGACCTTTGTCGCCATTAAAATCTATATCACTAGTTAATTTATAAGTGCCAAAGAAATCTCTCATGCCATTTTTATTTTCATTCCATCCCTTAGCAAAATAAAACCAGTCTATATCAGAACCTATAGTTGCATGTTTTTCAAATTTATCTTTAGTTACTAATTTTTTATTGCCTAAATTTGTCTTATCTATATTACTATAATCATCAGTCTCAAATTGAAGTTTTCCTATGTTATTGCCATAGTTATAATAAGATATAGTAGATTGCTGTAATGAACCTTTTACATAAGCACTAGCTATAATAGAATTTGATTTAATTCCATCTGCTAATATATTTACTTCATTCCCCACCAAATGAACTTTATCAGCTGCATTACCACTTGGATTTTTTAAAGTATCACCACTAACACCATCATTATGTTTACCATTGATATGACCACCTTGTATATCTACCTTATTTCCTATAAGCAACACATCATTTGTATTAATATTACCCATATTAACTACATTACCTGCTTTTTGTGTTTTAAACACAGGGGAAAAGCTTAAACCCTCATCAAAGCTTTTTAAGTTAGCAAATGCTTTCATATTATCATCACTCATAGAAGAAGTAGAAGCTACAAAGCGATTAGCGTTAATGGTTCCTGTTTTAGTAATGATTACTCCATTAGGATTAATTAAAAACACATTGTTACCACTTGCATTTAATATACCTTCTATAGTAGATTTACTAGTACCATGAGCAATATTTAAGTAGTTTTTATTTGAGCCATTGAAGTTTACTTGCTCATTCTTGCCTATATTAAATCCTCCACCCCATTGTATGACTGAGTTTGTTCCATTGCCCATAATATTCATATTATTACCACTAGTACTTATACTTCCACTAGTTCCATGAGTAAATTTACCTCCACTAGGTAAAGCCATTAGTGGAGAAAAAAGCATTGATACTGTTATACCTGAAAGTATTATATGATTTGAGAGTTTGTATGTTTTCATCATTAATCCTTTTAGTTTTTATTTAAATTTACTACTATACTTTTTGCATCATTACTTACACTTAGAGTGTATTTAGCTTTTTGTACTTTTGCTTTAATATTTTTGTGTAAGCTTTTATTGTTTTTTACTAAAACATTTAATAAGCTTTGTAAATCTTCTTGATTTAAATGCTTATTATTTTCATCTACAAAGCCTTTTTCACTTTGCATTAAGATAAAACTTTTGTTTTTTACATTATTATTAGTGTAGATATTAATAGAACTTTCTTTGCTTATATTTATTTCTTCTTTAGTACTTAGATAAGTTTTAACATTATCTTTTAAGATAAAACTATAATGATCAAAGTTATTTACCATATTAGCTTTTATGTTTGTATTTAATATTAAATGATTATTGGTGTTGTTTTTATGATCTAAAGCTTTATAGCTAAAAGAATTTTCATTTTTTAAAGATAAAATATTTCCTGCTAATACATCAATATTTGTATTTTTAAAGATATTAGTATCACCACTTAAATATAAGGTATTATTATAGCTTTTATCATTGATATTATAAGTAGCCGAAGGAGCTATAAATATAGCTTCTTGATTTTTATACTCATCTATATTTAAATTATTTATATGGATATAATTATCATGGGTGTTTTTAGAAATACCAGCAACAATAATTACATTACCTTCTCTTTTATCAGAAGCTGTTCCAAGTGTTACATTATCAAATATAAAATCATTATTAGAGCTTTCTTCTTCAGCTTTAATAATATAAACATTATCATGTGCTGCAGAAGAATAATCTTTGATATTTAAAATATTATCATTTGCGCTTTGATTAGCTCTTAGAATAATTTTAGAACCTTTATCAATATTAGAGGCATTTGATAAAGATTGCACCATGTTATATTTAATAGTATTTTTTTCTAAATTATCAGCTTCTATAATAGTGGTTAGATTTCTACCTGATTTTACATTATCTAAAACTATACTATTAGCATTGGCACTACTTGCATAATAATCTTTATTATCTAAAGTAGCTTTGCTTACTCCATATAAATATAAAGGCATAGCGATATTTGAGTTTTTAATAACAATGCTATTATTATTTGCTTTAGAGCTTAGAGTTTTTGCTGCTGTAATTTGAATTTTATCTTGATAGTTTTCAACAATAAGATCTTGAGTTAAATCACCTTTAATAATAATATTATTTCTATTAGCACCTTTTGTTGCTACTCCACCATAAAGATTAAATTCATTTTTACCAGTTGGATTAGAATTGATTTCAAATGGAGCCTGAAGGTTAATATTAATATTATTATCATTAGCTACACCATTACTAGTAGCTCCCCCATATAAATCCAATAAAGCTCTTACTTCAATATTAGCATTTAAGTTGAGCAAGGTTTGGAGATTTTTTATATCTATATTATTTTTATAAGCATTTCCTTGTATGATTTTAGCACCATAAATTTCTCCTTGTAAAATAGCATTATAAGCTAATGGGGTATTTTTAGTATCTACTCTTAAATCTAGTTTTAAATCATTAATCAATACACTATTATTACTTACTTCATAACTTTGATTGTTATTTACATCTACAAAAGTTCCAGCTAAGTGAGTAGCAGCTGAAGTAGAATAAGCTCCACTTGGACCATGTACTAATAAAGAAGCTCCATCAATGATCACTTTATTATTTTTAGCATTACCATTATATACCATAGCACCGACAATATGTGTCATTCTTTCATCAAATATATTAGCACCTAAAGAGCTTTGTTTATAAGGAGTAGTATGAAAATCTATTCTTACTCCCTTATTTAATATAACACTATTATTATTAGCATTAGCATCAATTCCAAAAGCACCTACAATATAAGGAGCACCATTTAAAGGCAAGGTATAAGTATTTTCAACACCCATATTTACATAGGCATCTTTTAAGAAATTTAATGTATTGTTATTTACTTCACCCTTTCTTGCTATAGCTGGAGTGATTAAAAAATTATATTTATTATCCAAACCACTAGCTTGAGGATTAGCTACTTCTTTATCCGTAGGTTTTAAATAATATACTGAAGATAATTCTCCTGCTTTTAATACCAAAGTATTATTATTAGCTTTAGCATTGAAAGTATAAGCAGAAACTAAAAAAGGTATATAACTTATTTGAGAGGCATTGATATTATTAGCTGCATAAGAATTATGATAACCATTAACTACAAAAATATCTTCTTTAATACTTGGTGTAAGTATGTCTTGTTTAAAATACATATCATTCATTTTAGAATGAGCTTTATCTTTAGGATTATCATAAATTAAAGTAATATTTGAAAGGTTTTTATTGCTAGCCATTTGGCCATAAAAATTTTTACCACTTAAGAGCTTGTAAGTATTAAGATTATAATCATATACATCATTATTACTAAATTTATGTTCTTTGATTATATAAGTATCAGAAGTTTTATCATAATCTGCTTCAGTAGCAGCTTCTAAAGAACTTAGTGAAAAAATAGCAAATAAGGAAAGTTTTAAAAGATTAGAGGATTTATAGTTTTTTAAAGAAGTTAAAAAACGAAAATTATCGTTCCCCCCCCCCGTGGAGTGTTTTTTATACATATTTTTATCCATTGAAACAAGTCCTTTCAAAAAAATATTTAATATGTTGATTGATTATTTATCTCATTAGAATTAGTAATAATAATTACTAACAAACTATTAATATATTAAGAATATTATTATTTTATTTATAAATTTAAGCTTAAGTATAATTTAAGAGAAAAAGTATCTTAAATTATTGAGTTTTTGCTTTAAGGTACTGAAATTATGTTTTATGCGTTGGAAAATAAATTTTTAAAAATTGTTATAATTTTATAATTATTAATATTAAAAGGTATTATTGTGAGTTTTTTATGGATTTTATTTCAAGAAAATAAATTTAAAATTATTCTTTTTTTTCTTTTTAGTATTTTTACAAGTATATTGGGTGTCTTAACTTTGGTTTTCATTAATGAATTTTTATTAAAAGCGAATCTTGAAAATTCAATTATTATTGTGTATTTTATGCTTTTGTTGCTTGTGTTTTTTGCAAGTTCTTCTTTTGTGGAATTTTCTTTAAGTATTTTTGGACAAAATTTTATTTTTAAAATGCAAAGAAGGATTGTAAAACAAATTTTAGATACAAATATTTTGAGTATTTTAAATACTACTAAAGCAAAGATTTTGGCTTCTTTAAATAACGATGTGCGCAGTATTTCTTTTGGTCTTTTAAAACTCCCAGAATTTATACAATCAAGTGTTTTAATTATATGTACTAGTGCTTATATAGCTTATCTTTCTTTAGAAATTTTCTTTTTATGTTTGGTGTGGATTATTTGTGTTTTTTTGGTGGATAATTTTTTAATGAGTAAGGTATATTTTTATTTTAAAAATGCTAGGGAAAATGATGATGCCTTGCAGAAGAATTATCAAAATATTTTACAAGGCCATAAAGAATTAACTTTAAACCCATTAAGAGCGAAGTATTATTATGAAAATGAGTTTGAAAAAAATGCTCTAAAAAAGAAAAAAAGCTCCACTATGGGAAACATCTTGCATATTTTATCTAATAACTGGAGCAATAGTGCTATGTTAGCCTTGGTGGGTGTGGAATTTTATATGGCTTTAAACTATAAGTTTGCTAGTTTGCAAAGTGCTACAACTATTGCTTTAAGTATACTTTTTTTAAGAGCACCACTTGGAGCTATGATAGGAAGTTTTCCTACACTCATGATGGCAAAAATTGCTTTGGATAAAATTTTAAATTTAAATTTAGAAAACTATACACATGAGTTTAAGATTGGTCAAAGTAGTAAGGCTTGGCAAAAACTTTATTTTAAAAATGTATCCTTTGCTTATAATGAAAAATTTGCCTTAAAGCCTATAAATTTAGAGCTTAAAAAAGGCGAATGTGTATTTTTAATAGGTAAAAATGGTAGTGGAAAATCTACTTTTTCTATGATTTTAGCGGGACTTTTTACGGATTTTAAGGGAGATATTTTTTTAGATAATGAAAAAATTACCAAAAAAAATATTTATGAGTATAGAAGTTTAATTAGTGCTATTTTTAGTGATTTTCATTTATTTGAACATATTTTAGAAGATGATAAATTTAGTAAAGAGGATTTAGCGTATTGGCTCGAAATTTTAGAATTAAATGAGAAAGTAGAATTTATAGAAAATACTTTTAATACTATTAAACTTTCTGCAGGACAAAAAAAGCGTCTTGCTATGCTTAATGCTTTGCTTGAAAAAAGGGATATTTTGATCTTAGATGAGTGGGCAGCTGATCAAGATCCTATGTTTAGGAAGTTTTTTTATACTAAACTTTTGCCACTTTTAAAGCAAAAAGGTATTACTATATTTGCTATAACTCACGATGATGTGTATTTTGATATGGCTGATAGAATTTTACTTGCACAAAATGGTCAAATTTGTGAATTAAAAGGCGATATAAAAGAACTAGCAAAAAATGCGGTAGAAAAATTTTAAAGGAAAAAAATGAAAAAATTACTCATTTTATGTGTATTTTTAGGAGTAAGTTTAATGGCAAAATCTTTTGAGCTTGTAAAAGAGCCTGTGTTAACTACACAAATGGTTGAAGGAATTTTGGAGCTTGCAAAGAAAGAAGCAAGAAAAAATGGCTTTTATGTAAGTATTACTATAGTAGATAAATCTGGCCAAATTTTAGCAGTTTTAAGAGATGATAAGGCGGGCGTGCATACACTTAATGCTAGTTATAAAAAAGCTTATACGGCCACTTCACAAAAAAGAGAAACAGCGGTTATTTTTAAAGGTGTAAAAGATGGTAAAATACCTGAAGATATTCGTTATTTAGATGATAAGTTTTCCATTATGCCTGGTGGGGTGCCGATTTTTATAGATGGAGTTGTTGTTGGTGGTATAGGTGTGGGTGGAGCACACTTAGATGAGGATGTAAAAATAGCTAAAGCAGGGATAGCATTTTTAAAATAGGCTTTGAACATCAAAGCCTATGATTACTTAGCTTTTGCATAAATTTCTTTTTCAATGTCTATGTAAAATTGTGCGATAGCTTTGTAAGCTTCTTCCCAAGCTTTTAGTGTGGTTTCATCTGCATTTAATACTACTTTGATAGCTTTTAAAAGACAAGCGCCCACTATAGGATAGTGCTCTTCTTTAACATTTAATTTTGTATGGGTTATAGCTACTTTATCAACAAAGCTTCTCATATTTTCTAAATTTTCTACATTTTTTGCTGCCATTAAAATAGCCATTGCTAAAGCTTTTGGTTGCTCTCCTGAAGATTGTTTTTCCATATTAAACATAGGTTTTACTTCAGGGTATTCTTCAAACATGATTTTATAAAATTCTTTAGTTAAAACTTCACCATTTTTTTGTAAAACTGGTACACAGTCTTTGATGATTTGAATTTGTTCTTGAGTCATTTTTTCTCCTTTATATATTGCATTTTGGTGATTATATAAAAATGAGAGAATAAATATCTTGATTTATGTTAATTTTGTATTATTTTACTTTAAAATGATTATGTGTATCAATTTAAGTAAATATAAAGTGAATTATTAATATAATAATTCTTATCAATTTCAAAATTTAAAATTAAGGAAATTTATAAAATGAAAGCAAAAGTAGTTTTACTATCTTTACTAGCTGCTATGAGTTTAAGCGCTCAAGAGCTTACGATTTATTCTCATCGTCATTATGATTCTGATAAAGGAATTTTTAAATTATTTCAAGAAAAAACAGGCATTAGTGTAAATGTAGTGCAAGCTAAGGCTAATGAGCTTGCTAAAAGACTAGAGATTGAGGGTAAAAATTCAAAAGCGGATTTGTTTATGACTGCTGATGCGGGAAATTTAGAACAAGTTCGTACAAATAATCTTTTTGTATCAGTTAGCTCACCTGAGTTAGAAAAACTTTCACCAAAAGAATTAAGAGGTAAAAACAACGAATGGTATGCTTTTACAACAAGAGCAAGAATCATCATCGCTTCTAAAGATAGAATTAAAGATGGAGAGATTAAAACTTATGAGGATTTAACTGATCCTAAATTTAAAGGTAAAGTTTTAGTAAGAAGTTCAAATAATGTTTATAATATCTCTTTGCTAAGTGCTATGATCGATACTTTAGGCAAAGAAAAAGCAAAAGAATGGGCGCAAGGCATAGCAAATAATCTTGCACGTACTCCAAAAGGTGGGGATCGTGATCAAATTCGTGCAATCTATGCAAAAGAAGGTGATGTAGCTATATCAAATAGTTATTATCTAGGACACTTAGCAAATTCAAAAAATCCTAAAGATGTTGAAGCTGCAAATTCAGTAAAAGTGATTTTTCCAAACCAAGATAGCAGAGGAACGCATATTAATGTAAGTGGTATAGGTGTTTTAAAAACTTCTAAAAATAAAGAAGCTGCGGTTAAATTTATCGAGTTTATGCTTTCAAAAGAAGCACAAGAAATTTTAACAAATCAAAATTATGAGTATCCAGTAAACAAAGAAGTAAAACCTGCTAAAATTTTACAATCATGGGGTGAGTTTAAAATCGAAAAACCAAATTTTGAAGCTTACTGGGGTAATGCTAAAGAAGCTTTAATGATTTTTGATGAAGTTCAATGGAAATAGTTAAGGAAAAATAAAATTTGAAATTTTTAAGTCTAAGGTGGTCTTTTGCCACCTTTTTTTTCTGCAGTTTAATTATACTGCCTATACTTGCTATCATCTTACACCTTCCTTTTATAGATATTAACACCTTAAAACATTTGAGTAAAAATGTCTTGCCGCGTTATATTTTTGGTAGTGCTTTTATATTGTTTGGTACTTTAGTATTGTGTTTGATTATAGGTTTAGTTAGTGCCTATTTGATAGCTTTTTATAAATTTTTTGGCTCGAAATTTTTTGAATGGTTTTTGATTTTACCTTTGGCTATACCTTCTTATGTGATGGGTTTTGTTTGGATTGATTTATTTGAATTTCAAGGTTTAATTCCCACGCTTTTAGGGGTTGATAGGCGTATAGATATCATGAATGCATATGGTGTGATTGTGATTTTATCTTTTGCACTTTATCCTTATGTGTATTTTTTTGCTAAAAATACTTTTGCTTATGGACTTGGAAATATCATTTTAAGTGCTAAAACACTTAAGGCTTCTAATTTAAAAACATTTTTTAAAGTGATTTTACCATTTTGCCGTGTGGGTATAGTGGGTGCTTTACTATTGGTGGCTATGGAGGTTTTGAGTGATTATGGCTTGGTGGCGTATTTTGGTGTAGATACTTTTAGCGCAGGAATTTTTAGAACATGGGGAAGTGGTGGTGATGAAGTCAGTGCTGTGGCTTTGAGCGTGGCTTTGCTTGTATTTATTGCACTTTTAATGCTTTTAGAAAAAATGCAAAGAGGCAAAAAAGGCTTTAATCAAAATGTATTTTTACCTACTCCAAAAGATGAGTTAAAAGGCATTAAGGCGTTTTTAGCCTTTTTATGGTGTTTTTTGGTAGCATTTTTTGCCTTTGTCGTGCCTATTATGTGGCTTGTTTATTGGGCTGGGTTTGATTTTATGCAAAATTTAAGTAATGTCTTAATACCTGCATTTTATAGTCTTAGTGTGGCTTTGGTGAGTTCTTTTGCCATTGTAGGGGTGGCATTTTATTTGTGTTTTGTAGTGCGTTTAAATGACACAAAAGCTTCTAAAATCACCCTTTGGCTTACTACTTTGGGGTATTCTTTACCTGGGGCTGTGGTAGCTGTGGGAATTTTAGTGATTTTGGGTGTGTTAAATTATATTTTTGATCTTTTGTCTTTTGAATATGCCATAGGTGGTGGATTTTTAGTACTGTTTTTTGGATATTTTGTAAGATTTTTAGCTTCTGGAATTTTTGCTACACAATCAGGCTATGAGCGAATTTCTAAAAATATAGACTATGCAAATTTAACCTTAAAATCAAAACCATTTAAAATTTTTACTCAAATTCATTTTCCTTTGATGAAGCATTACTTGGCTTTGGCTATAGTGATTATTTGTGTAGATATTTTAAAAGAATTGCCTATTTCAACTATACTTTCACCTTCAGGTTTTCAAACACTTTCATCACTTGTATTTGCTTATAGTGAAAATGAATTAATTTATAATGTTTCTTTACCATCTTTGATTATAGTGTTATTTGGGATTATCCCCACATTTTTAATGCATTATTTGCAAAATAAAAACAACCAAAAAGGACAATAATGGAAATCTTAAAAATTGACAATCTTTACAAATCTTTTGGAAAAACAGAAGTTCTAAAAGGAATTTCTTTGAGTTTAAAAGAAGGTGAGATTATCAGTATTTTGGGAGAAAGTGGTTGTGGTAAGAGCTCTTTGCTTGGTTGTATAGCAGGTTTTTTTGAAATCAATGATGGTAATATTTATATAGGGGATAAACTAGTTGCTTCTAAGAGTGTGTATTTAGCCCCTCAAGAGCGTGATGTGGGGGTTTTGTTTCAAGATTATGCTTTGTTTCCGCACTTAAATGTAGAAGAAAATATATGCTTTGGTATAAGTTTTTTAAGTAAAAACGAGCAAAAACAAAGGCTTGATCAGGTTTTAGAAATTTTAAATTTAAATACACTTTTAAAACGCTACCCAAATGAGCTAAGCGGTGGGCAAGCCCAAAGAGTAGCATTAGCAAGAACCATAGTCGCAAGGCCAAAAATCATACTTTTTGATGAGCCTTTTTCAAATTTAAATCACACTTTAAGCGTTAAAATGCGCAAAGAAATCAAAAATATCTTAAAAGAGCATAAGCTTAGTGCTATTTTTGTCACACATGATAAAGACGATGCTTTTTATTTATCAGATAATATCGCTTTGATTAAGGATGAGAAAATTTTAGACTATGGAAGTGCTAAAGAGCTTTTTTATAAGCCTAAAAATATAGATAGCGCTTGCTTTTTGGGGGAAGCATTTTTTATAGATCCAAATACAATTTTAGATGAGAAATTCAAAGCATATTTGCAAAGTAAAAATGGTATTTTACGCCCTAATGATATACAAATTTCAGTAACACAAACCTCTTTAAAAGCCAGTGTTTTAGAATGCGTGTTTTATGGGGATTTTTATGAGATAAGTGTAAGTTTGGAAGGACATATTTTTAGCATTTATCATCATAAAGAACTTAGTAAAAATGATGAAATTTATCTTAAGTTAAGTGATATAGAAAGTTTTTAATTTGCTAAAATTATAATGAGTATGCGAAAATAAAAGTTCTAGTAATTGGAATAATATCAAATTTATATTTGCTATTTTATAATGTTTCCACTAGTATCTACAAAACCCCATTTTCCATTTAACTGAACTATTGCGGCTTTATTATAAAAACTCTCTACTTCATCAAATATAGGATTTATAACAATTTCCCCTTTATTGTTTATAAACCCCCATTTTTCATTTAGTTTTATATCTGCAAGTCCTTCGTTAAAATTTCCCGCATAATCAAATTTAGGCTTTATTATAAATTCTCCATTTGTGTCAATAAAACCCCATTTGTCATTTATTAAAACCGATATCAAATTTTCGTAAAAACCATTCGTATCGTCAAATTTTGGTTCAGTTATAATTTTTCCGTTTTTGTCAGAGAAACCATACTTATTACCTATTTGAATAGTTATAAAATTTTCATTAAGGTGACTAATATAGTCATATATTGGGCTTATTATAAAATCTCCATTTTTATTTATTAAGCCCCACTTGCCATTGAGTTTTACTGTTGCTATATCATTGTAAAAAAAACAAAACTTCATCAAAAATCGGCCACATCATTTTTTTACCATTTATATTTACAAAACCTTGTTCGTTGTTTAATTTAATCATGGTAGAACCTCGTATTTATGTTGATGATAAGTTTTAAAGATTATTTTACAATAAAATATCAAATCACAATATCAAAATAAAATTTGCTAAAGATTATAAAATAAAGTAAAATCACAGCAAAAAAAGGAAATAAATGATTAGTGTAGAATTAATAGAGCATATTTTTAAGGCCGCTTCTATATCAAGGTGGAATGATTATCCTAGAATGACAAATTTAGTTGAGCTTGATAAACAAGCGCATAAATTCATCATTGCTTATTTCATTGCTAAAATGGAAAAAGATGTTAATATGCGTTTTATCATAGAAGCGGGGATTTTTGAGTTTTTAAGCAGGGTAGTAGTGACTGATATACGCCCTGATGTGTACCATGAAATAACACGTGCAAAAAATGAGCAAGTAAGTGCTTGGGTGTTAAGTAAAATCGCACCGATGATTCAAGATATTGAAAATGGTGCATTTTTAAAACGCTATGAGCTTTTTTTGCAAGGTAAAGATTATGCAAAAGAAAGGCTTATTTTAAAAGCCGCTTCGTATTTTGCGACAAGGTGGGAGTTTAATATAGTTTATCAAACTAGCTCATTTTTAAGTGATATCGATGAGATTAAAGCTAAAGTTGAAGAAGAATTAGAAGATTATTATGAATTAATTGGCGCAAGAAAAATAGCCCTTAATCAAAAAATTTCTAAAATAATTGATTTAAGTGGGCGTTTGCGTTTTCAAAAAAGATGGGCGCAAACTCCAAGGATTCCAGAAACTGCGGTTTTGGGACATATGCTTGTTGTGGCTATTTTATCTTATTTTTATTCTTTAGAAGTAAAAGCATGTGATGGTAGGATAGAAAGTAATTTTTATTGTGCTTTGTTCCATGATTTACCTGAAAGTTTAACTAGAGATATCATCTCTCCGGTAAAATATGGTATAGATGGTTTAAATGAGATCATCAATGAGTATGAAATGAAGCTTATTAATGAGAAAATTTTACCTTTTATACCACTATCTTTTAGAGAAGAATTTAGCTATATACTTGGTATTAGAGAGGGGCAAACTGAAGAAAGCGCCTTTGTAAAAAATGAATTTGAAAATCGTATTTTTAATAACAAGCCAAGCGTTTATAGCGGTAGTTTGGATGCGGTCAATGAGGATCGTTATAAGGCTATTGATGGAAAGGCTTTGAAGCATTGTGATAAATTAGCAGCTTTTATAGAAGCGGCTTTATCAATTAGTTATGGAGTAAAGTCTAAAGAGCTTGAAAGCGGTTTTGTGGGAATGTATGAGTATTTTAAAACAAATCCGACTATTAATGGGGTAAATTTCTTTAGAATTTGTGAGGATATTAAAGGGTATTTTAAATTTTAAAAACCCTCCCCCAGATGACTGCGGCACACACTAAGTTTAAGTGCTCTGCTGTGTTCCCACCCTGAAGCGGTGCTTAAAAATAGCATTGCACAGGTCTAAGAGAAGGCAGTTGAAATAATATCTTAAAATATCTTAAAAAACATTGAGGTGAAGTATGTTGAATATATTTGCAAACTTTTTATCTAAATTTAGAGAATTTTTTGTTCCTAGTCATTTGTCTTTAGAATTTAGAGCAAAATCTTTTGCTGCTATTATTGTGGCAAATAAAACTATAAAAACAGAAATTTGGCAAGTTTTGGCTGATATTGCAAGTGAAGTTTATCCAAATGATAAAAGTAGGCAGGCTATTTTAGTGCAAACTTCTAAAGAATATGTGGATAGAGTTTTAAAAAATGAGCTTAGTTTGGATACTTTGCTTAAAAATATTGCTTCACTTTTAAAGAAAAATCCAAGATATGCAAAAAAGATTAATTTTCATAGACTTGAGCGTTTGATGGATAAAAATGAAGAAGAAGCTTTAGTGCAACTTAGGGTGTATGAGTTTTTTGAGCAAGAAATAAAATATATTTTGGAAAAAAATTCAAAAGAACCATCATGAAAGGCTAAAATTAGCGTTTCATGTTGATTGCTTTTTGTATCATTTGATCAGCTGTTGTGATACTTTTACTACTTGAATCATAAGCTTTTTGCAAAGTGATTAAGTTTGTAAAGGCTACGGATAAATCTACATTTGATTGCTCTAAATAAGAGCCTTTAAAGGTTGCTGTGCTGAAATTTCCATTATTATCAAGTAAAAAGGTTGGATTACCGCTATTTCCTGTTTGTCCATAAAGATTTTCTCCTAGCTTTTCTAAACCTTGTTCATTGGTAAAATTAAACAAAGCAAGTTTTGCCATAGCTATTTGATCACCATTGGTAAAAGTGGCGATGATAGTACCATCTGTGTTGATAGAATAATTATTTAAAAACCCTTCACCTTTGCCATCTGTTTGTGTGTGTACTGAAGGCTGTTTATTTTTTAAAGCATGAAGTCCATCATAACCTGAATTTGGTATGTTTGGATCATAATAAGAACCAAGGTTTATATTGACTTTTGTCCCATTATTATCAACCGAGTTTAGAGTGCTAGATACCAAAGCTCCAGCTTCATTAAAGGTGATTAAACCTTCGGTAGTTCCACCTATTTTATTGCCATCATTATCATATACTTGAGCAACCGCTTTGTATTCTAAATCTGTGCCATTTTGCGGTAAAACTCTATCTAATTTAACCTTAACCCAACTAGTAGAACCATCAGGATTAATTAATTTTGCAGAAAGTTCTGTGCTATCAGCTACTTCTTTTTCTACACTTAAATGAGATGATTCTAACTTAGCTGTTTCTAAATCTACTTTATCTAGTTTTTGATTGTCAATACTAAAAGCCAAATTTTCATCTAAAGTAGCTTGTAATGTTTGACTAGCACCTTTTTCATCAGTAATTTTAAAATATATAGTATCACCAGGCTTTAAACCAAAAATTTGCTCATCTTTTACACTACCTGAAATTTTTACACTACCATCTTCATTTTTGCTAAAATCAAATTTAGAAGCATCTACATCTATATTCACTGCTTCTGTTTTGGTGCTTGTGTCTAAATTCCCACTCCAAGTGATATTTTGTGTTGGTTGAGGTGGTAAATAAAGATTTTTAGGCACAGAAATAGGTCCTTGGGTATTAATTCCACCTATTTGGAAATTTTCCCCAGGTGTTCCACTCCAAGCTGTGGTAACTTTTTGTCCCATAACTTGACCAAACATATTAGAAACCCTATCGCTTAGCTGAATTTCTTTTAATGATGGATTCATAGTCCCAAGCACATAATTACCATTTGAATCTACTAAAAATCCGTTTGCATCAGGTTTAAAAGCACCATTTCTAGTATAATAAACTCCATTGGCATTACTTACACCAAAAAAGCCCTTTCCGGCAATAGCCACATCAAATTCATTATCAGTAGAAACTAGTGGTCCTTGTTCAAAAACATCATTTGTAGCTCCTGCTACACTACCATAACCAGTTTGACCTTTGTTGTATGATTGGGTTGTAACAGTGCTGTAAAATACATCTTTAAATGCTACATCGGAGTATTTAAAACCAACCGTATTGACATTACTTATATTATGAGCAGTATTGTCTATACCATAACTTTGGGATTTTACCCCATTTACTCCATTGTAAAATGCTGTAAACATGATTTTATCCTGTAATTTCTTTAATATCTTCCCATTTAACCCAGCTACCGCCCATACCAACTAGAGCTTCACCATCTTCAAATTTAACACCAGTGATAGGGTAGGCACCATAAGTTGAGTTAACTGTTGTTCCATCTTCACCTATGTAACTTGCTCTTACATAGTATTTGCCAGATGGCACAGGGTTTCCGCTGTCATCTGTTCTATCCCAAACAATCTGTTTCATACCTGCAGTCATATCTTTAACTTTCATTGTTCTTACAGGATCACCTGCTTCATTATAAATAGTAAATGTTACAGGCTCGCTATCTGATTTATAAGCTGAATCAATCTTGGCTGTCTTGATATCAACACTTGGGGTATGTCCTATTATTTTAAAGGTTTGATCCTCACCAACTACTGCTTTAACAGTTTCTTCTTGGCCTTTATCATCAACTAATTTTACATATACAGTTTCCCCAGGGCCTGCTATTTCTTTATCTACCTTACCTGTAATGTCTAGTTTATCTTCGCCATTTTTCTTAAGTTCAAAACCTTCAGTGTCAATATCAGTCTTTTTACCTTTTTGTGGTTCTTTTGGTAAATACATATTAATTTGAAATTGTATATCATCATCTGCTACTACAAGATAGTCATCTTTAACTGTTGCAAGTTTCCCAACCGCAGCTAATGCACTCATACCAGTACTTGCTGCAATAGAATTTTGCAATTTAGCCATCGCATCTACTAGTTGAGTCATAGTTTTATTGGTGTTATCTTGCATTTCAAGTGCTGAAAGTTGTGCTGTTTGGGTAAGCATTTTTTCAGTATCCATAGGATCAGTTGGATCTTGGTGTTGAAGTTCTATCAAAAGAAGCTTTAAAAACGCATCCTTGTCAAGTTCTGCTCCAGGATTATAAACCAATCCATTATCTTCGCTACTTTCTCCGGCTCTAGTGTTTCCTTTTGCATTTGGCATATCTTTAGTATTGAGTGTTGCTAAAGGACCTTGAAGAGTTTGTGTATTTATATTTGACATAAAAATCCTTTTTATATGTTTTTAAGGCTTAAAGCAAAAAATATTCCATTTAAAAATATTTTGCTAAAACCATTTCTAAGCTCGGCTTTTCTTGAATTTCTTTTTCTAAATTCACCTTATTTTCTTTATTATTGTTTTTTTGTTTTTGTTGATTATTTTGTTCTTTTCTTTCTTGATTATTAAAATTCATTTCTAAATTTGTAAATCCCATGTTTACAAGAGCGTTTTTAAACTCAGCTTGATGTTGTATGAAAAGATTTAAAGTATTTTGATTGGAATTAAAGCTGATGTTTAGATTAGATCCTCTTTGGACTAAGGTAACTTCTACTTCTCCAAGATTGTGTGGATTTAAAGTTATACTAAAGCGAGTTATAGGTGCTTTATAACTTTCTAGTTTGTCCTTAAATTCTTGGGCAAAATCGTTGAAAGTTTCTTTTATAGGAATATTTTGATTTTTCACAAAATTACTAGAAACTCTATTCATCTCTTTTATGTAAGAATTTAAATTTTCTTCATTATGATCACTATCATCTTTTGTAGATTCTTTAGTGTTTTTGAAAATATCGTTAAAAACATCTGTGTTCTGAGTGTTTTTTTCTGTTTTTAATTGTTTTTCTTGAGGATTTAATAAATTTTCTAAATTAATTTTTAAATCTTGATTTTGTAAATTTTGAGTATTTTTTGTATTTGTTAACTCAGCTTTTAAGTCTTTTGAATTTTCTAAAACAGAACTTATTTTTTTATTAAAACTATCTTCACTAGTAGTTAGTTTTTCATTTTTTAATATTTCTTTAAAATCTATTTTTTCTTTATCTTTAATTTCTTTTTTTAAGTTTGAATTTTGAGTTAAATTGATGAGTTCAATATCATTTAATTTATCATTTTTATTAATATTTTTTATATTTTTTGTTTCTTTGTTATCTTGATTTTTTTCTATAAATTTTTCTTTAAAATCTATATTTTGAATATTTTCTTTTACTTTTACATCTTTTTTTGGAAGCTCTATGTTTTTTAAAGCAGAAGAAAGTAAAGAAACACCTTCGTTTTCTTTGCTTTTTATATTTTTATTGGTATTTGGTTTTTCTTTTAAAAGCTTGGTAATTTTTTGATTGATTAAATCTTGAAAAACATTAGTATTGTTTTGTTTTGTATTTTCAAAAAAACCTTTTTTATCAAGATTTGGAAAAGCTTCTTTTAAATCTTTGATTTGTTCAAATTTTATATTTTTTATATTTAATCCAAGTTCTTTTGCTATATTAAAAAGTTCATTGATATTTTTTATATTTTTTAACTTGTGTAGGTTTTTTTCAAGAGCTAAAATAGCAGTATTATCTTGGATAAATTTGTTTAATTTTATATCCTTGCTATCACTTTGTAAAACTTCTAGTAAAGAAAGAATTTGCATAAAATTTGCACCTTCAAAAAGCTTTAGAGCATCCTTTTCGTCTAGTTGAGCTTTATCATCAATGGTTTCTTTTAAGCTTTCGTTTTTATTTTCTTTTTGTGGTGCTTTAAAGTCTTTTGGTAAACTTCCATCTTTTTCATCTATAGCTTGCAATAGTGAATGTAAAAATTCTTCTCCATTACTATTTGAATTAGTACTTTCTTTACTAGGATTTTCATTTTGTGGAGCGATGCTTAGTAAGTTTAAAGCATCGCTAGCTTGGATATTTGACATTAATTAACCTACCAAAAAATTATTTTTTGCTAAATTTGGAAATAAATTTTGCAATTGTGCTGCACAATCAATTTTTAAATTTTCATGAGAAAGATTAAAGTTTTTAAATATTACTAGCAATTCTTCTATATTTTTAGCATTTAAAACCGCATTTTCATTATGAGCATCATCTAAAATTTCACTTACTTTGCTTGAAAGTTTTGCATAGTTTAGTTCTTTTTCTTCGTTTGAATTTACAACTTCTAAATAATTTAAAAGTTCCATAAAATGCTTACTATTTAAAACTGAAGTTCCTTGTTTTTCTAAGTTAGCTTTAAAGATTTGAGTTCCTAGGTTTGACATATTTTTCTCCTTAAAAATAATTCTTAGCCAAAATAAAAGCAACAAGTGTTCCAATTTGGCAATCTTAATTTTTAAGCAATTTTTTTATATAATATTAGATTTTAAATTTAAGACTTTGGAGAAAAACTTGGACAATATTAGAAATATAGCTGTTATAGCTCACGTTGACCATGGAAAAACAACAATGGTAGATGAGCTTTTAAAACAATCAGGAACCTTTAGTGAACGCGAGCAAATAGCAGAGCGTGTGATGGATAGTAATGATATAGAAAAAGAAAGAGGTATTACTATACTTTCTAAAAATACTGCTATTAATTATAAAGGCACCAAAATAAATATCATAGACACTCCAGGTCATGCTGATTTTGGCGGTGAGGTTGAGCGTGTGTTAAAAATGGTTGATGGAGTTTTGCTTTTGGTTGATGCGCAAGAAGGTGTTATGCCTCAAACTAAATTTGTGGTAAAAAAAGCTTTATCTTTAGGGCTTAAACCTATTGTTGTTATTAATAAAATCGACAAACCAGCTGCCGATCCTGAAAGAGTAATTAATGAAATTTTTGATCTTTTTGTGGCTTTAGAAGCAAATGATGAACAACTTGATTTTGCTGTAGTTTATGCAGCTGCTAAAAATGGTTACGCAAAACTTGCACTTGAAGATGAAAGTGCTAATATGGAGCCATTGTTTAAGACTATACTTGAGCGCGTACCTGCTCCAAGCGGTAGTGATGAAAACCCTTTACAGCTTCAAGTTTTTACTCTAGGTTATGATAATTTCGTTGGTAAAATAGGAATTGCAAGAATTTTTAATGGTAAAGTAAAGAAAAATCAAAATGTAATGCTTGCTAAGGCAGATGGTTCTAAAATCAATGGAAGAATTTCAAAACTTATTGGTTTTATGGGTCTTGAAAAAATGGACATCGATGAGGCAGGAACAGGTGATATTGTAGCAATTGCAGGTTTTGAAGCTTTAGATGTAGGAGATAGTGTGGTAGACCCAAACAACCCTATGCCGCTTGATCCTTTACATATAGAAGAACCAACTTTAAGCATAGTATTTTCAGTAAACGATGGTCCCTTAGCAGGTACTGAAGGCAAGCATGTAACTTCAAATAAAATCGCAGAACGTCTAGAAGCTGAGATGAAAACTAATATTGCCATGAAATATGAAAGCACAGGCGAGGGTAAATTTAAAGTAAGCGGAAGAGGTGAACTTCAAATAACTATCTTGGCTGAAAATATGCGTAGAGAAGGTTTTGAGTTTTGCATGGGAAGACCTGAAGTTATCGTTAAGGTAGAAGATGGAGTTAAAACAGAACCATTTGAGCATTTAGTAATTGATGTACCTGATGATTTTACTGGGGTTGTGATTGAAAAATTAGGTAAAAGAAAAGCTGAAATGAAAACTATGACACCAACTGGAGATGGTCAAACAAGGCTTGAGTTTGAAATTCCTGCGCGTGGGCTTATAGGATTTAGATCACAATTTTTAACAGATACTAAAGGCGAGGGTGTGATGAACCACAGCTTTTTAGAGTTTCGTCCATTTAGCGGAGCAGTTGAAAAAAGAAATAATGGCGCGTTAATCTCTATGGAAAATGGTGTTGCACTAGGGTATTCTTTATTTAATTTGCAAGATAGAGGGGTATTGTTTATTGATCCTCAAACAAAAGTATATACAGGTATGATTATAGGCGAGCATTCTCGTCCAAATGATTTAGATGTTAATCCTATTAAGGGAAAAAATTTAACTAATGTTAGAGCAAGTGGTAGCGATGATGCAATTAAGCTTGTACCACCTAGAAAATTAAGCCTTGAAAGAGCGTTAGAGTGGATAGAAGAAGATGAGCTTGTAGAGGTTACTCCGCAAAATATTAGAGTTAGAAAAAGATATCTTGATCCTACTCAAAGAAAAAGAATGGAAAAGGCTAAGTCTTAATGGATTTTGAAGCCATAAGACAAGCTTTAAATAAAAGACTCAAAGCTTTGCAAATTTTAGCATTTGTTGAAGCTTTGGTTATATTTTTTCTTGCTTTTCAATTTAGTAAAGACGTGATTATAGCTTTGTTTTTTGCTGTTTTAGCGGGAGTTTTGTTTTTTAGAATTTTAGGAAGAAAGCTTATGTGGGGACGCAATGAGCTTGTGTTTAAAATGTGTGAGGAATTTTTAAAACAAAATAATGCTAAATTTGATAAACAAGGTTTTGATCAAAAAGATTTTGAAAAAATTGCTTTTGATTTTTCTTTAAAAACTTATCATTCTCAAAATTCTTTTGTTTTTGATGATTTTATTCTTTATGATGTGAAATTTAAAGATGAATTTGGGAATTTCTTTTGCGGAATTTTGCTTTATAGCAAGAAATTAAAAGAAGATATTAACTCAAGTGAAAGTATTTTTGAGAAAGTAAAGAATAAAGAATTTTCCACACAAAGAGTTTTAAAAAAAGATGATTATTTACTCATAGCTAGCCTGAAAAATCCTTTTTTTGCTGATTTAAAAATATCTTGTGAGTTAAATTTTAAACTTTTTAGAGCTAATTTAGAAAAAATTCAAGTTTTTATACATGATTAAGCAAGCTATGCTTAATCATTTTGTTCTAGATTATTAATTTCTTGTATTTTTAAATTCTCATTTTTTCCCATTAAATTTTGTATGATTTGGATTTGCTCTTTAGAGGCATAGCTTATATCTTTTAAAACTATCCAAGTGATTTTTTGATTACAAGGCTTGTTGAGTTTATTTTTAAAGATATAAAAAGATTGAAGATTATTTGGTAATAACTCATTGGCGCTTAAGCCTTGAACATAAAGTTTATCGCCTTCTTTTCTAGGAAAAGCACGGATGATTTTTTTAATAAAAGGATTTTCCACACCTTCTTGTAAAAACAGCACAACCACTGTTATATCACCTTTTTGACTTACATGGCTAAAATGAATTTCTAAAGGATAAGATTTTTTATTAATAGAAATTTTTGATGGGCTATGAAAGTGAAAATGAGATAAATTATAAGCTGTATTATCTAGTATGATATGGCTTCCATTACTTGCAAAATGCATTTTTATAGTATAACCATCATTCATTAAACCAAAAGAGTCATTTGAATAGTTAAATTCTAAAGGATGATTTTTGCTTGTAGCTTTTTTGCTGTTTATATTAATAAAATCTTGATTTAATCCACTTTCACAATAAATCCAGTTTTTATCTAAATTTTTCCATTTATCTTTGTCTATAAAATTTCCATGCGAGGTATTTTGAGGTATTTGCTCGTAGGCAAAAAGCATGCTAGTGGTAAATAAACCAAAAAGTATTTTTTTAAAGCTCATAATATTCCTTTTTAATATAATTATAAAAAAATATCCCCTATAAAAAGCTTATGTTTAAAAATAATTATATTAAAATTAAATATTTATCCTAAAAATTAGTAGGATTATTCTTTACCGTCTTTGATGGGCACAAAAAGACATTCATCTAAAACTTCTTTACTAATCTCGCCATCTTTTTTGGTAAATTTAGTGATAAATTGTTGATTTCCTATGAGTAAAGGAGCTACTAAAATTCCATTGTTTTCAAGTTGATCAAATAATACATTTGGAATATGCTCTATATAAGCTGAGAGTAAAATTCTATCATAAGGTGCATAATTTTTCCAACCATTTTGTCCATCATCAAATTTTACATGGATATTGGTATAGTTTAGTTTTTTAAATTTTTCTATAGCACTAATTGCAAGTTTTTCAATGCGCTCTATGGTAAAAACTCTTCTAATGAGTTTGCTTAAAATTGCAGCTTGATACCCGCTACCACAACCTATTTCTAAAACACTATCAGCATCTTTAAAATCAAGTGCCATAGTCATTTTGGCTACGGTTAAAGGCGAGCTTATCCATTGGTTACCCATTAAAGGAAGCGCATCAAGTCTATAAGCATGCATTTTTAAAGGTGAAAAAATTTCTCTTGGAGTGGAACAAAAAGCTTCAAATAATTCTTCATTGATGAAAGTATTTTTACGAATTTCCTCTGCCATGGTTTGACATTGTTTTTGTTCAAATATATGAATCAATAAGCACCCCTTGATAAAAAGTGTTATTTTATCTTAAATTTTATTTATCTAGCTTTAAAATCCTTAAGGCGTAAAACGCCTTAAGATTAATCAAGTGTATAAAGGATGTTTGATCCATCTTGATAAGATAAGATATGCATTTTGCCATCTTTAAAGAATAAGCTTCTTGCATTAGTTATATTTTCTGGATAAGAAATGGTTTTTACAACTTCTTCTTTATCTAGATCAATTACAGCAATAACATTATGCTTTTTGCTTAATGCATAAATTTTACCATCTTTAAATGCCATTGAAGTTACATAAAGATCACCTAAAGTTTTCCCTTCTTTTAGATCAGCTTTAGGAGTAAATTCAGCTGAAAGAACTCTATCTGCTAAAGAAATTTTAGAAATTACAAAAGTTTTAGCGTCTTTATTATTTGGAACGGTTGCTGTGTACATATATTTTCCATCAGTAGTTGCGCTTAAGATATGATGGAATTTAGCTCTAACTGTATCAATTCTACCACGACCAAGATCTTTGCCTTGACCTTCGAAATTATTTGCCCCTTTCATAAAATCAGCATATTGTAAAGTCTCATCTGCATTAGGATTTTGAGCAAATCTTAAGAAAGTTTTATTAGAACCCATTAAGATATATTTATTATCTAGATAAGGGATAATTCCTACGATAGGGTTGATTGTAGCTGAAAAATATGGATCTAAAACAAAATCAACTTTAGTGCTAAAATTATTATCTAGGAAAAATACTTCCCATTTTGAACTTGCAACATATTCTCCATTGATATAATCAAGCGTATTGATAGCTTTAGGAAAATCAATTTTTGTTTCGTTTGTTATATTTAGATTCTCATCAATACTTGCAAATGGAGCATTGCTAATATTATTATCAAATTGAACACCTAGTTTTTCACTAGCAGGCGCAAAAGCAAAGTCAGGTTCTTTAACATCGCGTTTTCCTAAGAAAGAAAAGCTTTTCCAGCTTTTGCTCCAACCCGAATCATCCCAAATGATGTATTTTGGATTTAAACTAAAACGAACCGGATCGCCTTGTCCACTATATGGAACAGGACCAGTGCTTACGAAAGCTTGAAATACATTTGAAGCTACGATAAAAGCAACAATAACCATAGCAGCTAGATTAAATTTAGTTAATTTTCTAAAGCTAGCTCCTTCCATTTCTTTTTCAAAAGAACCAAATTTTGGAGCAAAGGTAAAAATAACACCAAGTAGTAAAACTACTGCCCAAAATACCACTTCAGCCCAAAAATAAGTATGTAAACCAAAAATAGGCAAGCCAAAACCTTGATCAAGATCACGGTGTGCATGGCCACTTATATGATTAAATGATTGCCATAAACCAAAAGCTGTTGCGATTAAAAGGAAAGCTAAAAATTTACCTTTCATACCATAGCGTACAACAAATAAAGCTGCTACACCGATGAAAATCATTGATTCTCTTTGACCCCAGCAAGAAGTACAAGGGCTATCACCTAGCATATAGCCAAAGATTAAATTTGCAATTCCAACAGGCAATAAAATAACCAAAAAGCCTGCTAAGCACATTAAAAAGTAAAAGAATTTAGTTTTGTTAATATCACACATATTTGCCACCTTATAGATTCATTAGGCCTAAGATTGCGCCTGATTTACGACCTAAATAGTCAAATACCATAATAGCCCATGAAATTACAAGTATAGAAAAAGCTAATTTTTCTTTTTCTGGTTTAACTATCATGAGGACTATGGCGATAAAGATTAACAAAAGTTCTAAAAACTCCATCATTTCCCCTTTGAAATAAAATAAAAACCGCCGATTTTACTATATTAGAATAAATAAAAATAAAATATTAAACTAAAAAAGAGATTTGATTTAAAAAGTATAAAAAAACGAGTAGTTTTGAGACTTAGAAGTCATCAAAACTTAAGCTTCCTTTGGAGTAATTTGTAACCTTGCTTTCAAAGAAATTACTCTTTTGATCATTAAATTTAGAAAAATCATCCACCCATTTAATAGGATGTTTTGCATTGTATATTTTATCAAGATTGATAGCAACTAGTCTTTGATCAACAAGATAATGAATGTATTCTTCTATAATATCATCTGTAAAGCCCATGATTTGATTTTGAGTGATGTATTTACCCCATTTAATTTCAAGTTCACCTGCTTTTTTAAACATATCATAGATTTTACTTACATTGGTATCACTAAACAAATCGGGTCTTTCTTTGCGCACAGAATTAATCATATTTTGAAATAATAGCAAATGTGTAATCTCATCTCTTTGTATAAAGCGTATCATTTGTGCTGATCCTAGCATTTTCCCTGCGCGTGCTAAAGCATAAATAGCAGTAAAACCACTGTAAAAATACACCCCTTCTAAGATTTGATTTGCTACCATTGCAAGTAAGAGTTTATTATCATCTACTTCACCAGCTAATTCTTCATAAATGCTTGAAATGAAATCATTTTTTTCTCTTAAAGTTTCATCATGTTTTTCCATTTCATAAATTAAGTCTGTATTTTCACAGATTGCTTCAACCATTACTGCATAAGATTTTGAGTGATTTGCTTCTTCATAAGCTTGTCTTGCTAAAACAGCATTGATTTCAGGTGCTGTGATATAAGGATTGATATTGTCAGCAAGATTATTTGTTTGAAAACTATCCATTGAGATAAGTTGAGACCAAACTAAATCATACATTCTTTTTTCTGCCACGGTTAGATTGCAGCGATAATCAAGTGCATCTTTGGTTGTATCTACTTCTTTTGGAAACCAAGTATTTGCCTCCATTAAATCCCAAAGCTTTAAAGCCCAAGTGTATTTTGCTTTAGTAAAATTTAAAATACCATGAGGATTACCATTAAATACTTTTCTATCATTTAAAGTTTCATTTGATTTTGGATTGTAAATTCTTTTTCTATTCATTTTTCTACCTTTGTTACAATAACGCTTTGGCTTAAAATATCATGCAAAGCCAAAGTATCTTTTCTTAAAAAACTTACCAAAAACCCAATCAATAAACCAAAACTTACGATAAAAATCATATAGCGCAAGAGTATTCTAAAAAAATTAAGTTTTTGACCATTTTTAAGATCAATTAAATATAAATCATAAGCTTTAAGCCCAGGACTTTGAGCTTTTTTTGATAAAAATAAGGCTTGTAAAAGCCCAAAAATTAAAGGACATAAAAAAATTATAAATTGATTGTTTAAAAAAGCTTCTTTAGAGCCAAGTGTAAAATAAAATAAATACAAAATAGGCACATAAAGCAAAAACAGATCAATCAAAAAAGCTTTAAATCTTAAAAAGCGAGTAGCTATTTTTGCTTTAGTTTTCATTAGTTTCCACGACTACCAGGTTTGATAGCTTTGGTGCCTTTTTCACAAAGTGGACAAGCATTTGCTTCATAAATGTCAAATTCGAAATTTCCTAGTGCAAAAAGTGGTAAATTTTCAGGCAGTTTTGCATTTTCTTTTCTTGGATTGTTTAAATTTTTTACCGCACAAAACCCACGATTTGCTAAAGCTGCAAAGCCTACTACTTCTCCACCTAAGCTCTCGATGATTTTTGCACTCTCAAGCGCAGAACCACCTGTTGTAATAATATCTTCGCAAACGATAAATTTTTCACCTTTTTTTACTTCAAAACCACGTCTAAGATTCATCATTCCTTCTACGCGCTCAGTGAAAATAAAGCGTTTGTTGCAAGCTCTAGCAAGCTCATAACCTGCTAAAATTCCACCCAAAGCAGGAGAACAAATGCTATCAAATTCAATGTTAAAACTAGCAATAACTTTTGCAAGCTCTTCGCAAAGCTCACCTGCTAGTTTTGGATTTTCTAAAACTTTAGCACTTTGAAGGTAAAACTCAGAGTGTTTCCCTGAGCTAAGCAAGAAATGCCCTTGTAGGTATGCCCCACAATCTTTATAAATTTGTTCTAAGTTCATTATCAAACCTTTAAAAGTTCTGCTTCTTTATTTTTAACTAATTCATCTACTTTTGCTGTGTAATTATCAGTTTGTTTTTGAACCTCATCATAAGCTTTTTTAGCTTCATCTTCTGAAATTGCTTTATCTTTTTCTAACTTTTTAACCGCATCATTTGCGTCTTTTCTAATATTTCTAATGGCTACTTTAGCTTTTTCTCCCATAGCTTTGGCATTTTTAGCATTTTCTTCTCTTTGTTCTCTTGTCATAGGTGGAAAGAATAATTTTACACTTTCACCATCATTATTTGGATTTACTCCTATGTTTGCTGCAGCTATAGCACTTTCTATAGTTTTTAACATTGATTTTTCCCAAGGAGTAATGCTAATAGTTGAAGCATCGGTTGCTAAAACTGTTGCTACTTGATTAAGTGGGGTTGCACTACCATAATAATCAACATGAATATGATCAAGTATGTTAATATTTACTTTACCAGTTCTTATGGTGGTAAAATCTTTTTTTAAAGCCTCTAAGCTTTTATCTGATTGTTGTTTTTGCTTGGTATAAATTTCATTTAGCATGGTTATCCTTTTTATTTGCTAGTGTTGCTTTCGCTAATTGGGGCGCTTGGTGCAACTGGAATGTTAGTTGTGTTTGTTTCAGGTGCTTTTGGTAAAATTTGTTCTGCTTTTTCAGCAAGTGAGTTAGAATTAGCATTATTATACATATAGCTAAGAGCAATTGTATTAGCAATAAGCAAAACACCCATTACAAAAGTAAATTTAGCTAAAAATCCCGCAGGACCCTTTGCTCCAAACAAACTTTCATTACTTCCGCTATAGGCTCCAAGTCCTATGCTTGAACTTTTTTGTAATAAAACCGCAATACAAATAATCACAACAATTGCAAATTGCAAAATAATTAAAAGAGTAGTCATGAATTTTCCTTATTGAAAATAAAACGAGTATTTTAACTTAAAAAGTTTGATAAAAACTTGAAAGAAGTAAAGAAAATTTGCGAGAAAAAAACTCGCAAATTTTTATCTACTATTAAAGCTTCTTAAAATATTAAGAAGAGAGATGAAAAGGTTGATAAAATCAAGATAAAGTGCAACTGCACCTTCGATTGGTGTTTCATAATTTCCTCTAATGATGTTTTGAGTATCATAAAGAATGTAAAAAGAAAATAAAATCGCACCAATACCAGAAATAGCTAAGCTTACAAGTGAGCTTTGGAAAAATAGATTAATTAAAGAAGCTACTACGATAACAATTAAAGCTATAAAAAGCATTTTTCCCATCATAGTAAAATCTCTTTTTGTATTCATAGCAAATACGCTTAAAGCACCAAAAGATACTGTTGTTAAAGCAAAAGCTTGAGCGATGATACTAGCCCCTGCAGGAAGTGCTAAAACTGAATATAAAAGTGGTGTTAAAGTAAGCCCTGAAACAAAAGTAAAGGCAAAAAGTAAAATTAAATTAAGTGGAGCTTCTCTTTTTTTCCATTGTAATGCAAACAATAAACCAATTTCAACGATAAATAAAATCCAAAAAGTTGCTTGAGATTGTGCAAATAAATGTGCTAGGGCAAAAATTCCTATGTAAGCACCCGCTGTTGCAGCTAATAATGAAGCAGCAAAAAGCTGATAAGTTTGTTTTATAAAAATGCTTAAATCACTTCTAGCATAACCTTCAAATTCTTGAGTTTTAGAGTTAGAATAATCTCTATCATAAAGACTCATTAAAATCCTCCAATAATTTTTAAAAACAAAATTTACAAAAAAAAGATAAATGAAAGATTAAAACTACATAAAAATATAACAAAAAATAAATTTATTGATTTGGTTTAAGTAGAAATAATTTTAGTATAATGTCTTGTCAAAATATAAAAAAGGACTATTTTTGAAAGACTTGATTGATGGTGCTTTAAAATTTATGCAAGAAGATTTCAAAGAGCATGCAGAGCTTTTTGAAAGTTTAAAAAACAAGCAAAATCCTCATACGCTTTTTATAGGTTGTGCTGATTCAAGAGTGATACCCAATTTAATTACTAATACAGGTCCAGGTGAGCTTTTTGTCGTAAGAAATATAGGCAATATCGTTCCGCCTTATAGAGTAGGGGATGATTTTTTAGCAACTACTTCAGCTATTGAATATGCTTTTAATTCTTTACATATAAAAAATATTATAGTTTGTGGTCATAGTAATTGCGGAGGCTGTGCGGCTTTATATGCAAATGAAAATGATTTAAAAAATATGCCTAATGTTAAAAAATGGCTCACCTTGCTTGAGCCTATAAAAAATAAGGTTTTAAAAATTGCAGGTAGTGATTTAGCTATGCGTGCTTGGATGACTGAAAAAATGAATTTGGTAAATTCTTTGCAAAATTTATTAACTTATCCAGGTATAGAAAAAGCTTTAAATAAAAAAGAAATTGAACTCCATGCTTGGTATTACATCATAGAAACAGGTGAAATTTATGAATATGATTTTAATTTTGAAAATTTTGTTTTAATTCAAGAGAGGGTGAGAAAGTCATGAAAAAGATTTTTAGTATTATTTTGCTTTTTTTATTTGTTAATGCTTTATATGCACAAGAAAAAAACGCTTTAGAGGATAAAAATAGCATTTTTGCCCTAGTGCAAAATTACATAGAGCTGAATTTGCTTTTGGAAAGCTTTAAAAATAGTGATACAAACAGCAGTGAATTTCAAGACAATATAAAAGAAATAGAAAAACAAAAAGCTACAATTTTAACTACTTTGCCTTTAAAAATGGTATCTCAAAAAATTGATGATAAGGAAGCAAGAGATTTTTTACAAACTAAAAATGCTTTGCAAAAAAATGTTGAAAATGCTCAAGCTAAAAAAAGATATTATGATTATGTGGATAATAAAATTAAACTTTTAAATTTAACCTCTGCTGAACATTTTTACTTGTGTATGTTTGAATTGGAAAAAGTTTTTATCAAAGGAGCTCAAAGTCAGACTATAAGAAGTATTATCGACAAAAGTATTGATTCGCTTAAAGAAGATATAGTGTTTAATTTTACTTTAGATAAAGAAAAAATTAATGATATTATTCAGCTTAGAACCTTAGAAGTCAATGAAAATAATCTAAGAAACACTATTAAATCTTATAATGAAATTCTAGTTTATCTAAGAAACAATGCTAGCTTGCTTGAAACTAATTTTTTATTTACAGGTTTGGGTCTACAAAATGCGATTAATTATATTAATGAGCGAGCTTCTATTGGTAGTGTAAATGTTGGAAAAGTAACTATTTCTATTATTGTAATTATCTTTTTTTATTCTTTGAAATTTTATCTGGCAAAGATTTTATATTTTATACTTATACGTTTATTTGGAAAAAATTCAACTAATATGGAGATAAAAACTCATTTTCTAGAAAAACTTCAAAGGCCAGTGGGTTGGTTTTTATTTGCTTATGCTATAGGAATTTGTTTTACTATTTTTTACTATCCTGCACCTGTAGATATAAGAATTAGCAATATTTTATCTATTGCTTATGTTATTTTAACTGCTTGGCTTGTGATAAATATCTTTGATAGTTATGGCATGGTGGTTGTTGCAAAGCTTGCTGAAAAAAGTGGCAAACGCGAAGTGGTTAATTTAATCATTAAAATTTTATATTTTATCATTATAGTAATAGCTGCTTTATTTGTTTTGTCGCACTTAGGATTTAATATTTCAGCATTGATTGCATCTTTAGGTATTGGTGGTTTGGCTGTGGCATTAGCAGCTAAAGATATTATCGCAAATTTCTTTGCTTCTGTGCTTTTGCTTTTTGATAATAGTTTTAATCAAGGTGATTGGGTGGAAATTTCAGGCATAGAAGGAACTATAGTAGAAATTGGACTTAGAAAAACAACCATCAGAACTTTTGATAATTCTTTAGTATTTTTACCAAACTCAACCATCATGGGAACAAATATAAAAAATTGGAGCAAAAGAAAAATAGGACGCCATGTAAAATTATTTATCGGTGTCACTTATGATGCAAGACCTGAGCAACTTGAACAATGCGTAGAAGATATAAGATATTTATTAGCTACTAGTCCTTTGATAGCCCAAGTTGATGATAGTGCGTTAAATCATGGCGGAACGCGTGCTAGATACAGACAAAATTTAGTTTCAGTAAATGACTTAGAAGGGTATAAAAATAACACTTATGTAGCTGTGAGTGGTTTTGGTGCAAGTTCTATTGATATAGAAGTGTATTTTTATACCAAAGCAGTAGATGCAGGTGGTTTTAGAGAGGCAAGACAAAGTATTTTGCTTGAGTTAATGAAAATTGTTGAAAGAAATAAACTTAGCTTTGCTTTTCCTTCGCAAAGTCTTTATATAGAAAAAATCAATAAAGAAGACAAAGAAGAGCTATTATCTTAATAAGCTCTTCTTTGATCATCGCATTCAACTATAATTTTTTCAGCGATGATAATACTTCCATTTTTACTACCTTTAATTTTAACAAGGCTTCCTTTTTTTAAATCTTGCACATTGGCTTGTTTTTTATTGCTTCCAAAAATTCCACAACCATAAATATAAATACGTGTTTGGGGTAAAATTGTGATGATTAGATTATTGTCAAAACTTGTTTGAATGCTTATTGTGTGAGCTGTGGTGTTTTTTAAGATGCCTTGAACTTTATAAGCAAATGCAAAAGTGCTAATGCAAACTAGTGTAAGAAAAAAACGCATTAAAATAACTCCTTTTTAGGAGTTATTTTATTTAATAAGCTCTTTTTTTGCATTCGATTTTGATTTCTTTGGCAGTTATATTTTGAACTTGGTTTGGTGTTTGTGGATTTGGTGTTGTTTGAGCATAGCCATGGAAAACTTCAGCTTCTATAAAAGTTCCTACTTTTAAATCTTTAAAAGTACCGTATTTATCCATACCAAAAATACCACAATCATCCATATCAATTTCAGTGTTTGGTAGAATTTTTACATTCATTTTTTGACCGTAAGTAGTGTCAATTAAGATAGTTTTTGCACCATCATTTACATCTACTATCACACCATAAATTCCATCTGCATAAGCAAGACTTGAAAGACCTAAAACTGTTAATAATGCAGTGATTTTCTTTTTCATTTTTTCTCCTTTATTTTTTATGCAAGAATTATATAATTTTTTGAGTGAAGCAAGAGTGAATTTAGATATAATTTAAAAAATTTACTAAAATGAGGTGTTTATGAGAGGGTTTTTACATTGTTTTTTTACTTTTTTGCTTGCAAGTTTATTGTTTGCTTGTTCTAAAAATGAAGATAAAAGTTCTACTATAAGAGCTTATGGTTTTAATGAAAACACGCAAAGTATTTTTATAGAGTTTAATACTAATATTATCAATCAAGAAATAGGTGTTATAAAAGAAAGAGAGATTATTGTTAATAATCAAAAGACAAAAGTAAAATATGAGCTTGAAACACCCACAAGATTAAATATTTTTACAGCTTTAAAAGCAAATCAAGCATATGATATTTTTATAGATTTAAATGATATGTTAGCAAATGAAAAAGTGCAATTAAAAGTCCAAACTCCTTTTGAAAAACTAGATATTAAAGGATATTTTCAAAATATTTCAAATGATGAGAGCGTATTGCTTTTAAATATTCAAAGTTTTTATACTCTTAATAAAGATGAATTGTTAAAAGCTATTAAAATTACTACACAAGAAAAAGAAATTCAAATAGATAAAATCATCATCCAAGGTGATATAGCAAGTATATATTCTAAAGTACTGAGTATCAAAAATACTAATACTAATGTGAAAGTAGTTTTTGATAAAGATATTTTAGGCTTAGAAAACAATATAGATTTAGAGTATATTTTACTTGCAAAGAGTGAATTTGTTTTTCAAAATGCAAATATAGTTGATAAAAACATAGAATTACTTTTTTCTCAAAATATTTCACAAGATCAGAATTTAAAAGAATTGATTTTTATTACCCCAGAAGTTGATTTTAAGGCATTAGCTTTTGGAAATAAAATCAAGCTCACAGGTAATTTTTCCCCAAATAAAACTTATGAAATTCAACTTGCTCAAGGGATTAAAAGTGCTGATGGAATTAGTACAAAAGAAAATTATAAAACTCAAGTAAGCTTAAAAGACTATGAGCCTGCTATAAGTTTTACAAATCAAGGGGTATTTTTATCTAGCAAGGCGAGTAAAAAAATAGCTTTTAAGAGTATGAATGTTAAAAAAGTTCATTTGGAAGTTTATCAAGTATTTTCAAATAATTTAAGTGAATATTTAAGATATAAAAATCTTCAAGGTGCTAAAAATTTAAGCGATTATGATAGTGATATTTTTTCAGAGAGTGATTATACTAGTGAAGTAGTATTAAAAAAAGACTTTGATATTAAAAATATTAAAAATCAATGGCAAGAAAACGAGATAGTGTTAGATGGTTTAAAAGATTTAAGCGGTGTATTTATAGTCAAGCTTTATTTTAAAGAAGAGGATGTTGATTATGTTTTTGATGAGGGAATGGAGAGTTGGAAAAAATATAGATTTTTTAACCAAAAAGCAAAAGTAAGCAAGAACTTAATTTTTTCAGATATAGCTTTAATTGCTCAAAATTTAAATAAAAAGCTTTTTGTAGATGTGAGAGATTTTACTACACAAAAGGCTTTAGGTGGGGTTAAGGTTGATGTTATTAGCAAAAGCAATCAAGTTTTAGCTTCTAGAATGAGTGATGATAATGGTTTGGCTATTTTTGATGATATTGATGAGTCAAAAGCTTTATTTATCATTGCTTCAAAAGATAAACAAGCTTCTATCTTGCGTTTAAGTTCACCTTTGTTATATGATGGTTTTGATGTAGATGGTTTTGATTTAACTTCTCAAAATAAAGTATTTATTTACACAGAAAGAGGGGTTTATAGACCAGGTGATGATATCCATTTAACTATGGTTGCAAGAAATGATAAAGGGGCTGTTAATCATCCTATATTTTTAAGTTTTTTTGACCCACGCAATAAAAAGCTTTTGGACAAAATTAAGCTTGAACCTTTGAGTAATGGAACTTTTTATAAAAAAATTTCACTTGATCAACAAGCTTTAAGTGGAGTGTATTTAGCTAGAGTAGAATTTGCAAATGCTATTTTTGATAAAGAAATTTTAGTGCAAAATATAGTGCCAAATCGTATAAAAGTATCCATGCAAGCTCCAAAAAGTATAAAAGAAAATGAAAAATTAGATTTTAATATTAGCTCAAAATATCTTTTTGGAACACCAGCAAGTAATTTGCAATATCAAGCTGATTTATTTGTAAGTAAAAAAGAATATAAAAATTCAAAATATCCAGAATATATTTTTTCAAACCCTAGTGTTTTAGTGCAAAAATATCAATATAATTTAAAAGGTATGTTAGATGAAAATGGCTTTACAAAGCAAGAGTTTACTTTAAATGACTTTTTAAAAAATACTCCATATAATTTAGAAGCTAATATAAGGGCTAGGGTTTTTGAAAAAGGTTCAAGATCGGTTGAAGCACTGGCAAATTCACAAGTAATATTGCATGAGTATTTTGTGGGTATTAAGCGTTTAAAAAATCACTATTTAAGCTCGGGTTCTACAATTAATTTTGAAGCTATTGTGAGTGATTTAGATGAGAATTTGATAACAAATAGAGAAATTAAATATACTATTTATGCGAATGATTATTCTTGGTGGTGGGATTATGATAATTATGATGATTTTTTAAAATCACTCAAAAAAGATAAAAACACACAAATCATTACTCAAGGAAGTATTTTAAGTAAAGATAGACCAGTTAAAATAGAGTTTGATCCAAAAGAATACCATGGTGAAATGTTCATAGAGCTTGAAGATGTACAAAGTAAAACAAGCGCAGGAGAGTTTTTTTATATTAGTAGTTTTGGTGCGCCAAGTAATGCTGATATAGTGAGTTCTTTAAAAATAAAAAGTAATAAAAAAGAATATAAGCCAAATGAAACAGCTTTTATAGAATTTGAAAGTATTAAAGGCGCAAAAGCCATCGTTACTTTAAATAATAATGTAAAGGTTTTAAAGCGCTTTGTGATAAATACATATGAAGATATTACAAAAGTTGAAATTCCTATTCTTAAAGAATATATGCCAAATGTTTATGTGAGCGTGATTTTACTTCAAGATTATGATCAATATGCTAATGATAGAGCCTTAAGACTTTTTGGTGTAGTACCTTTGAATGTAGTAGATGAGCAAAGTAAAATTGAGCTTGATTTAAAAGTGCCAGATAAAATCATGCCAAAACAAGATTTTGAAGTAGAAATTCAAAGTAAAAACAAGCAAAATTATACTTATACCGTCGCTATTGTAGATGAGGGCTTGCTTGATGTGAATGCTTTTAAAACTCCAGATATTTGGGGATATTTTTATCAAAAAATTCGCTTTAACATGAGCATATATGATACCTATGATAAAATCATTGCTAAAAATATTTCTAATACTTCTAAGGTATTAACTACAGGTGGTGATGTTTTCTTAGAAAGTAGAGCAAATAAAAGCAAAAATGATGAAAAAGCAAGACGCTTTAAGCCTATTGTATTGTTTCAAAAGCCAGTGCAAAGTGATGAAAATGGTTATGCAAAATTAAAATTTAATATGCCATCATACTTAGGTTCGGTTAGAGTTATGGTGGTAGCAAATAACTTAGCAGGTTTTGGCAGTATTTCTAAAGATGTCCAAGTTAGCGCGCCTGCTGTGATGCTTGAAACCTTGCCAAGAGCTTTAAGACTTGATGATGAGTTTAAGCTTTTGGTGCAAGTATTTAAAGTAGATGATGATGTAAAAAATGCAAAACTTAAGCTAAAAACAAAAAATTCACTCATAAATTTTGAAAACGATGAAATTTTAATTGACTTTGGTAATGAAAAAACAAAAGATATTTATGTTAATGCAAAAGTAAATTCAAACAAGCTCGGAGTAGAAGAAATAGAGTTAAGTTTAAATGCAAAAGATTACACCTATACTCAAAATGCACAAATTGATATAAAGGCATTAAATACCATTACTTATGAAGGTAAATCTTTTAAAATTCCTGCAAATACTTCTATGGAGTTTAAAATCACACAAGATTATATTAATCCAGTGGCGTTTTTAAGTGTGAGTTCTAAGCCTATTTTAAACATAAATCATAGACTAAAATACTTGCAAAATTATCCTTATGGATGTATAGAGCAAAGTACTTCAGCAGTTTTACCACAACTTTTTTTACAAAAACTTGATCAAGGGGCAAATGAACAAAAAAATATTAACAATATCAATGTATTGTTAAGCAAATACGCAAATTTTCAAACCGCTGACGGTGGCTTTGCTTATTGGCAAGGACTTAAAGATTCTGATGCTTGGGGAAGTAATTATGCGGGTATGTTTATGATTTTGGCTAAAGAAAGAGGCTATTATGTGAGTGAGGGAATGTTTAAAGCATGGCTTGATTATCAAAAACGCTATATTTTAAAAGCTCAAGCAGATAAAGAAATAAGAATAAATTCTTTATATCTTTTAGCTTTGGCAAAAGACCCAAATTTAAGCATAATGAATGCTATTTATGAAGATAGTGCTTATTTGCAAAGCTTAAATAATGCAAGTCTTTGGCAACTTAGCGCAGCTTATAAATTAGCAGGTTTTGATGAGGCAGCTTTAAATATAGCTAAAAATTTAAGCACAAAGCCTGATGAAAAAGCTAATTATACTCATACTTACGGATCTTTTTTAAGAGATGAGGCTATTATTGCAAATGCGTATAAAATAGTTTATGGTAAAGATAATGATGAATTATTAGATGATATTAAAAAAACTCTAGAAAGCCAAGCTTGGCTTAGTACTCAAAGCACAGGCTATGCTTTATATGCTTTGGCAAATAGCTTTAGCGATGAAAACCCTAAAGCTATTAATGTAAACCTAAAAATTAATGGTGAGAGTAAAAAGCTCAATACAAGTTTTTCTAAATTTGAGTTTAATCAAGGTAGCGCTTTGATAGAAGCTAAAGAAGATACTTATGTGCATTTTGGAGTAGAGGGTATTAAAAAAGGTATTGCCGAGCCTTTTGCACAGCGTATGTATATAGAAAGAAGTTTTTATGATGAAAATGGAAATGAAATAGATGAAAGCACTATAAAAAGTTCTCAAATTTTTTATATGAAATTAAAAATATCAAATAAAAATTATCCAGGTGCTTCTAATATAGCTTTAACTCAAATTTTACCAAGTGGATGGGAGGTAGTGCATGATCTTTTAAATGATGAAACTCCTGATTTTGTGAAAAATTCTTATTATGACTTTGTCGATATAAGAGATGATAAGATTATGTATTTCTTTCCTTTATATTCTGATGAATCAAGAGAATTTTTTGTGAAATTAAGTGCTGTTACTCCAGGTGTTTATACTTTGAGTGGAGCTTATGCTGAAGCAATGTATGATAATGCTTATAAAGTTTTAAGTGAGAGTAAAAGAGTCAAAGTAGTGCAGTGAAAATCAAAATAAGCCTTGTAGTATGCTTTTTAAGCCTATGTTTTTACATAGGCTTAGTTTATTTTAGTTTTGATAGCAAGGATTTATTTAAAGGCACTTATAGTAAAGTTTTGCTTGATAAAAACAAAGAAATTCTTAGTGTATTTTTAGATGCTAATGAACAATGGCATTTAGAGAGTGAGTTTATACCACAAAAATTAAAAAATGCAGTTCTTTTATATGAAGATAAAAATTTTTATTCTCATTATGGAGTAGATTTTTTAGCGCTTATAAGAGCTTTTAAAAATAATATTTTTTCAAGTAAAAGAAGTGGTGCAAGTACAATTTCTATGCAAACAATCAAACTTCTAGAGCAAAACAAACGCACATATTTTAATAAATTTAATGAAATCATCAAAGCTTTTGCTTTAGAAAGTGCTTGTGAAAAAGATGAAATTCTAAGGCTTTATTTAAACAATGCTCCCTATGGAGGAAATTTAGTAGGTGTTGCAAGTGCGGGTTTGTTTTATTTTGAAAAAGATTTAAAAGATCTTACTTGGAGTGAAGCAGCTTTGCTTGCAGTGCTTCCTAATAATCCAGGTTTAATTAATCTTGAAAAAAACAAAGATAAGCTTTTAAAAAAACGCAATGCTTTGCTTGATAGACTTTTTGAAAAGGGATATTTTTCTAAAGATATTTTAACTCTTGCAAAGGCTGAAAAACTTCCTAAATTTAAAACAAGGAAAAACTTAGCTCCACATTTAGCACGTAGACTTTTAGTAGATAAAGAAAAAATCATTTCTAGTATAGATAAAAAAATTCAAATCAAATTTGAAGAAAAAGCCAAAGAATATTCTTATAAATTAGATCAAAAGGGTATAAAAAATTTAGCTATATTATTAGCAGATACCAAAACAAATAAAGTTTTAGCTTATATAGGTTCTAATGATTTTTATGATTTTACAACCTTTGGTCAAGTTGATGGAGTTGTAGCAAAGCGTAGTGTGGGTTCAACTTTAAAACCTCTGCTTTTTGCTTTAGCCATAGATGAAGGGCTTATAGTGCCTGAATCTTTAATGCTTGATGTGCCTACATTTTTTTCTAATTTTGTACCACAAAATGCAAATAAAAAATACTATGGCTTTATAAGCGCAAAAGAATCTTTGCAAAAATCTCTCAATATTCCTTTTGTAAGTTTGCTTGCAGAGTATGGGTATGAGAAGTTTTTTTATAAACTCAAAGATATTTTAAATTATGAAGATGAAAATTTTAAAAAATACGGACTTTCTTTGATTTTAGGTACAAAAGAGTTTAGCTTAGAAGATATGGTAAAAATATATCTAGGACTTGGAAATTATGGAAAATTCAAAGAACTTTTATATGAAGAAAATACATTTACTAAAAAAGATAAAAAACTTATTAGTGATGGAGCAAGCTTTTTAACCTTACAAACCTTAAAGGATTTAGATAGAGCAGGTTTAAGACAATATGATTTTAACACCGTTATTTCTTGGAAAACAGGTACAAGTTATGGTAGAAAAGATGCTTGGGCTATAGGAACTTCTCCAAAATACACTTTAGGAGTATGGGTTGGAAATTTTAATGGCGAAGCAAATGCAAATTTATACGGAGTAAGCATAGCAGGAGAGTTGTTTTTTGAGCTTTTAGCTTTACTTGAGGGAGTTAATTTAGAATTTGAACAGCCTAGTGATTTAGTTACTATCAAAATTGAAAATCAAACAGGATATAGATATGATTATAAATTTGATTTTAAAGAGGTACTTTACCCACAAAGTGCAAATGCTTTAAGAATTTCTCCATTTTTAAAAGAAGTTTTTATATATAAAAACAAAGAAGTTAATTCTTTAGATGAAAATTTCATCCACGCAAAGAAAAAGATTGTATTAAATTTACCATCTAATGCACAAGCATTTTTTGCAAAAGAAAAACAAAATTTACAAAGTTCTAATCAAAATTTAAAAATTATTTATCCATTAAATAATCTCAATATTATTTTGCCAAAAGATTTAAAGGGTTCACAAAAACTATTAATAAAGCTTACAAATCCTAGAAAAGAAAAGCTTTTTTGGTATTTAAATCAAGAGTTAATCTTTGAAAGTAAAGAAGAATCTTTAGCCTTAAATTTAAAAAAAGGTAAATATACTCTTAACATTATTAGTGAAAATGGGCAAAGTGATTTTATTAACTTTAATATATTTTAAATACAAGTAATAAATTTTATTACTTGTGTATCCCATAATATATTATATTTATAAGTATTTTATTGGTATGTATATAATTATTTAATATTTTTATAAAAATAAATAAATTTTTTATGTTAATTTAATAATAAGTTTTTATAATTACAAAAATTATTTATCTATACTTAAGGAGTGTCTAATGTGGAAGCAATTAAAACTTAGTACTAAAGTTATTGTTATTGTAGTGTCGACTGTTATTTTGATTTTGGCTAGTTTATCTTTTTTAATTGTACAAAAATCTACAAATACCCTGTCTCAACAGATTAATAAAACACTTATTACTTCAGTTTTTCGTTATACAAATTCAGCTGAGGCTGCTATAAAATCATTTTTTATCTCTACTATTGGAGCACAAAAAATATTTAATACTTTGCTTGAAGAGGGTACCATTTCAGAAAAAAGAATAGAAAATATTCTAGGTGAGACTATAGACGCTAGTTCTACTATTGCTTATGGGTATTATTATTTAAAAGATGGATCAACTTATAAAAATATTGGATTAAATAATAATAAATATTTTACAAGTAATAATGAATTTATGGTATTGATGAAGGATTTTGATATTTTAAAACCTGGGGGTGTAAAAACTATACAAGCAAGTGAAGATTTATCATCTTTAAGGGGTATTAAACATATTATGAGTGGCGATAAATTATATTTTGGAGAACCAAGATGGTTTAATATTAATGGTGAAAAAATATTTGGTTCAAATATTGCTACACCGCTTGTAGATAAAAACGGTAAAGTATTAGGTGTGCTAGGTATGATATTTGATATGAAAATATTAGCTAACGATTTTAATGATTTTTCTAGATCTATATATGAAGGTGATAGAAGAATATTATTATCTAATGGTGGTGTTATAGCTACACATCCAAATGCAGATTTTGTTACAAAAAAAATAACTGATGTAAATAAAAATGCTAGTAATATTATTGAAATAATTCAAAAACCACAAGTTACAAGTATTGATTATATCGCAGATGATGGTTCTAAATATCATGGTGCAATAAGGGTTTTTGAAGTATGGCCTAATACAGGAATTTTGTGGTCAATGCTTGCTGTTGCACCACAAAAAGTTATAGATGCCCCTATTTCTGAATTAAGAAATGCTATATTGATAAGCGGGCTAATAGCTATAGTTGTTATAGTGTTAGTTCTTGGAATTAGTATGAAAACTATAATAACAAATAGGATTGCAAGATTGCAAGAGCATATGATGAAATTCTTTAAATATTTAAACCATGAAATCTCAACAGTCGAGGTTGTGAAGCCTAGATATAATGATGAAATTGGCAAAATGGCTGGTGTGATTAATGATAATGTTCAATATATTCGTGCATGCTTAGAAAAAGATGATATTACTGTACAAAATATTTTAGAAGTTTCTCGCGAGATAGAAAAAGGATATTTTTCTCAAAGAATAGAATCAAATCCTATAAATCCAAAACTTATAGATTTAAAAGAAGTGTTGAATAAAATGCTTGATGATATGCAGATGAAAATTGGTAAAGATTTAAATGAAATAGAAAGAGTATTTGCAAGTTTTCAAAATCTTGATTTTTCAGATAAACTTGAAAATGCAGAAGGTGAGATAGAAAAATCACTTAATGCAGTAGGTGCAGAGATTAGAAAAATGCTTCAAGCTTCATTAAAACAAGGTGAAATGCTTCAAACTAAGGCCGATTCTTTAAAAGAGAGTGTTTTAAAACTTAATGATGGTGCGCAAAAACAAGCTGATTCTTTACAAGAAAGTGCAGCTGCGGTTGAAGAAATGAGTGCTTCTATGAATGCAGTAGCAGCAAGAACTGAAGAGGTTATTAAACAAAGTAGTGATATTAAAGATGTAACCGATGTTATTAGAGATATAGCAGATCAAATTAATCTACTTGCATTAAATGCAGCTATTGAAGCAGCACGTGCAGGTGAACATGGACGTGGCTTTGCTGTTGTTGCTGATGAAGTTAGAAACCTAGCAGAAAGAACTCAAAAGTCTTTAGGTGAAATAGAAGCTAATACTAATATCTTAGTTCAATCTATTAATGAAATGGGTGAGAGTATTAAAGAACAAGCTTTAGGAATTTCACAAATTAATCAATCTGTTTCAGTAATTGATGGTTTAACTAAAGAAAACTCACAAATTGCTCATGCGACTAATTCTGTAGCTAATGAAGTTGATTCTATGTCAGCTGATATTGTAGCAGAGGTTAGAAGAAAGAAATTTTAAAAAACTACCCTTTAAAGGGTAGTTTAATTTATAAAATATTCTTGAATTTTATTTTTATCTTCAAAAGCCATACTTTGGAAAATTTTATCTTTAAAGCCTATTTTGTATTTTGTATTATTTTGAGTTTTAGCATAAGTTAGTGCTATGCTTAGAGCAAGTTCAAGATCTTGTGGATTGATGTTCTCATCCACCAAAGAATAAGCACCTATTAAATCAAAAAGTTTTAATTCTTCGTATTTTTGAGTTTTTAATTCTTTTAAAAATTGATTTTCTAGTTCATTTCTACCTACTATCATTTTAGATCCATTTGGAAGTCTTAAATGGCGTCCATATTTTAAAAGTTGCGCATCATTAACTTGCATATTTTTATCAAATTTAATAAAATCTTTGATTTTATTTGAAAAACTCTCAAGTGTGAGCAAACATCCACCACCTGGACTTTCAAAATCTTCAAAACCAAATTGAGCGGCAAGTTCAAGTTGTCTTTTTCTGCTTCTTCCGCTTATGTTTTCTAACTTTTCTCTATCAACCCAACCCTCACGTTCAGGTTTGGTTAAAGGCAAATTTTTAGCACACATTGGACGTAAGATCAAATCTTCTTCATCAAGAGCCAGTTTTTTTACCTTAACCATAGCATCATTTCTTTGGCTCATGGGACGCTGACCAACTACCTCCCCTGTGATGATAAAGCTTGCGTTTTCATCTTTTAACATAGAAAGAGCGGTTTTAAACATAAAAGCGTGACAATCTATACAAGGGTTAAAGTGTTTTCCGTATCCATATTGAGGGTTAAATAAAACTTCTTGCAAATATGCATTTTTTACATCTATCATTTCAAAACTAGCTCCTGCTATAGCAGCGCGTTTTGCCATGAGTTCGCTTTTATCACTTGTACCACCAAAGCCTATATTTATGTTTAAGGCTTTTACTTCTATGCCTTGAGAGCTTATGAGTTTTATAGCAAGCATAGAGTCAAGTCCACCACTAAAAAGTGCTAATGCTTTCATTTTTTCCTTTCGAAATTTTTCGACATATTGTAATGAATATTTTTTAATTTTTGTACAAGTTTTTATTTAAAAAACTTCTTCTTCAAAGTCATAATGAATTATTTTTTTATCTTTGATATTTTTTTGCAATCTATTTAAAAATAATTCCAAACTTTCCTCATCATCTAAAAAATGCACACTTTTTAAAACTTCTATTAAGTGGTTTAAAAAAATTTCATCATTCTGATAGTTTTTTTTGATTTTTTCTAAATTTTGATTAAGTAAATTATAAATTTGTTTTTTAAAGGCTTGTTTTAAATTTAAATTTTTTAATTTATTAAAATAAGCAAGGTTGATCTTGCAAATGGCATATAAAAATTCTTCTAAATTGCTTAAATTTTGGATATTTTCAAACTCATAAAGCTCTCTTATGTTAGGATCTTCAAAGTTTTTTTGTTCTAAAATAGCTTTAGTGATATCTTGGTGTAAAAAATATTCTTTTGCACTTAAAAGTTTAAAAAGTCCTATGGTTTCATTATTTTCATATAAAAATTTCAAAAGCTCTAGCTCGCTTATACTGTTAATTTTACTTTGTTTGATAGGATTAGTGAAGTTTATTTTTCTTGTATTTTTAGAAAGCTTAATATCATTAGTATTTACACCCAAAAGATTTGCTACTAAAGCAGTGTAAGAATTCGCTACTAAAGGTTCAAGATTAAAAGTGTATTTTTGCACCTCTTCTAAGGCTTTTTGTTTGCTAAGTACTGAGTTTAAATCACAACTTGCAATCAAACTTCTTATATAAAATTCTCCAAACTCTATACCTTTTTCTAAAATATTAAAAAGTAATTTTTCTTGATGGCTTGCTACGAGTTCAGCCGGATCTTTCCCACCTTCTATTAAGACCGCTTTTCCATCAATTTTTGCTAAACTTAGTAAATGTGCTGAACGCACAGCAGCATTAAGCCCAGCATTATCATTATCAAAACATAAGATCACTCTGGCTTGTAATCTTTTTATTAAAGGTATGTGATTTTCGCCTAAAGCTGTTCCTAAAATCGCTACAGCATTTTTAAATCCTGCTTTATGAAAGGCTATAGCATCCATGTAACCTTCGCAAATTATCATTTCTTTTTGTTTATAAATAGCATCTTTTGCTAAATTGAGCGCATAAAAAACGCGTGATTTATCAAAAAGTTTACTTTGGGGAGAATTAACGTATTTTGCCATATTGTTTTCATCTAAAGTTCTACCACCAAAGCCTATGAGTAAATTTTTATGATCATAAATGCTAAAAGTAATGCGGTTGATAAAACTTGCATAAGTACCATTTTCATTTTGTTTTATCGCACCTACCTCTAGAGCTTCTTCTTGAGTGATTTGCTCATTTTGTAAAAGTCTTAGTGTTTCATTAGAACTTGGTGCAAAGCCTAGCTCAAAAGTTCTAATATCCTCATCATTTAAGCCTCTTTTATAAAGATAAGCTAAAGCCTCTTTGTTTTTAGCTAAGTTTTGTTTATAAAAAGCATTAAGGGTAGGCAAGATATGAATGATGGATTTTTTATTATCTTGTTTTTGTGAGGTATAAGTAAGCGAAAAATTACTCCATGAAGCAACTTTTTCCACCGCTTCAACAAAGTTTAATTTCTCATAATCCATTACAAATCTAAAAACATTACCCCCAGCCTTGCATGCAAAACAATGATAAAATCCTTTAATGGAATTAATATGCATACTAGGATTTTTATCATCATGAAAAGGACAAACGCAAACATAGCTTGAGCCTTGTTTTTTCACTTCAACATAATGAGCTATAATATCAACAATATCTGTTTTTTGTAAAAGTTGTTCTATACTTGCTTGTTCTATCATCTTTAAACCTTAAAGAAAATTATATAAGCATTTAGCTATAATTGTTATAAATTTGAAAATTAAGTTGCAAGGTTATGGATTTTTTCTTTGTAGAATATCGCGATCCTTTATTTGGTCTTATTGTTTTAACTGCTTTGATTTTTATCATAGCTAGCTCACATTATATATGGCGTATTTTTGCAAGTAAAGACCAAAAAAGTAAACTTGATCGTTTTGTAAAAAAATTTGAAATTAATTCTACACATCAACAAATTTTAAAAAATGCTAATTTAAGCATAGAAAATTTAAATTTCTTAGCTCAAATTTTTACTAAAAGTGGTGAATTTGAAAAAGCTGTGGGGATTTATCTCATAGCTTTGCAAAAAGTAAGTGAGGCAAGCCAAAAAGAATTTATCTTTTTTTCACTAGCACAAGTTTATTTAAAAGCAGGATTTTTGGAGCGTAGCGTAGAAGCTTTATTGAATGCTTTAAAAATCAAAGCACGCAACAAAGAAAGCCTAAAACTTTTAAAAATTGTTTATTTAAAACTCAAAGATTATGATAAGGTTTTGGATGTTTTAGAGTGTTTGTTTGAGCTAGGAGAAAATATATACGCAGAAAAAGCCTTGATAAAAGCTTTAAAAATTCAAGCAAGTTCTAAAGAGCAAGAACAAAAACTAAAAGAAATTTTAGTTTTGAGTAAAGATAATGAGTATATTTTAAGACTTTGCTTTTTGCATTATAAAGATAAACTTACTCAAATGCCTCAATTTGAAAATGTCATTGATTTGCTTAATGAATGTAAAAATCCGCTTAATCTTGAAGATGAAAAATACCATGAGTTTTTTTATGCAAAAAATTTAAGTACAAAAGCTATTCCTATCAAAAATCATAAACTAAAAATTTTAAAAATTTTAAACGATAATAAACTAAATGCAAATCTTAGCTTTACTTATGTGTGTAATAATTGTAAAAATCAAAGTCTTTTGTTTTTTTATCATTGTCCATTTTGTTATGAATTTGGAAAATGTGAGATTTATTATGAGGTAAAAGCTTGAAAAATATTGAAATTTATACTGATGGTTCTTGTTTAAATAACCCTGGTTTTGGAGGGTGGGCTTATGTTTTAACTTATAAAAATTATCAAAAAGAACAAAGTGGAGCATGTGAGAATACAACAAATAACCGCATGGAGTTAATGGCCATTATAGAAGCTTTAAAAGCTTTAAAAGAACCATGCGATGTGAAATTATACACAGATTCAAATTTAATGGTTCAAAGTATTAATGAATGGCTTGAAGGTTGGGTAAAAAAAGACTTTAAAGGTAAAAAAAATATTGATCTTTGGAAAGAGTATTTAAATGTAGCTAAAGATCATAAAATAACTGCTTTTTGGATCAAAGCGCACGATGGTCATGAGTTAAATGAACGTTGTGATGAATTAGCAAGAAATGCAGCCTTAAAGCTCCAAGAAGAAAGGTCGATAAATGCTTAAAAAACTTCAAGAAAGACTAAATTATCATTTTGAAAATGAGCAATTACTCATCGAAGCTTTGACGCATAAAAGTTACAAAAAGCCTTACAATAACGAAAGATTAGAGTTTTTGGGTGATGCTGTAATGGATTTAGTGGTAGGAGAGTTTTTGTTTTTTAAATTTCAAAAAGACTCAGAAGGAAATCTTTCTAAGCTTAGAGCAGCTTTGGTAAATGAAAAATCTTTTGCAACCTTAGCGCAAAAACTTGATCTTGGAGCATGTATTTTTATGTCTATTGCAGAAGAAAATAACGATGGACGCAATAAGCCTTCTATACTTTCTGATGCTTTTGAAGCACTAATGGGGGCTTTGTATTTAGAAATAGGTTTTGAAAAAACCAAAAATATAGCATTAAATTTACTTAATGAGGTTTATCCACATATTGACACACAAAGTTTATTTAAAGACTATAAAACAAGACTTCAAGAAATCACGCAGGCAAATATGGCAGGCACACCTGAGTATGTAGTGGTGAAAGCTTTTGGGCCTGATCATAAAAAGCAATTTGAAATCGCAGTAAAAATTCAAGGTATAGAAGTAGCAAGATCTACAGCAGGTAGTAAAAAAGAAGCCCAGCAACAATGTGCTAAAATTGCACTTGAGAAATTAGGAAAACTATGAATAATTTTGGAGTAAGATTTAAATTTACAAGCTTTGGCGAATCTCATGGTCAAGCTATAGGTTGTGTGATAGATGGTATGCCAGCAGGAGTGAAGTTTGATTTTGATTTTTTACAAGAAATGCTAGATAAAAGAAAACCAGGTCAAAATAAATTTAGCACTCCTAGAAAAGAAGAAGACAAAGCTCAAGTTTTAAGTGGGGTTTTTGAGGGTTATACAACAGGAACCCCTATAAGTGTTTTGGTGTATAATGAAAACACACGCTCAAAAGATTATGAAAAAGATGTATTTCGTCCCGCGCATGCTGATTTTACTTATTATCACAAATATGGCATTAGAGATTATAGAGGCGGTGGAAGAGCTAGTGCTAGAGAAAGTGTAGCAAGAGTAGCAGCAGGAGCTGTGGCACAAATGCTTTTAAAAGAATTTGACATAGAGATAATGAGCGGAGTTTTTGGAGTAGGAAGTATTGATAGTAAACTCAGCAATGGTGAGTTTGATTTTGGTTATGCTAAAAATAGTGAAGTTTATGCTTTAGATAAAAATTTAGAGCAAAGTTTTAAAGATGAAATTTTAAAAGCTAAAAAGGCTAAAAATAGCATAGGTGCTAGAGTTTTTACTAGAGTAAAAAATCCTATCATAGGTTTAGGCGAGCCTTTGTATGATAAGCTTGATTCTAAACTTGTTCATGCAATTATGGGGGTAAATGCGGTTAAAGCTATAGAAATAGGAAGTGGCATTCAAAGTAGCTATATATATGGAAGCGAAAATAATGATGAGCTAAAAGATGGGATGTTTTTAAGCAATCATAGCGGTGGGATCTTAGGCGGAATTTCTAATGGGGACTTTATCGATATAAAAACATATTTTAAACCAACCCCTTCTATATTTTTACCCCAACAAACACAAAATATTCAAGGGGAAAATATTATACATGAGTTAAAAGGTAGACATGATCCTTGTGTGGGTATAAGAGGTAGTGTTGTAGTAAATGCTATGGTGGCAATTTGCATGGCTGATGCTTTGCTTTTAAATACAAGTTCAAATTTGCAAAATTTACAACGAGTTTATGTAAAAAATAAATAAAAATTTAATACTTATTTAGATATGATGATAAAATATCTTTAAAAAGGGAGAAATATGAAAAAAAATATTGTGTTTTTTGAAGTTAGAGGTGGTAGCGATAAAGGTGAGGATGGCCATAGAAAAGATACTATGCCTATGGTAAATGCTTTAAAAGGACAAGGTTGGAATGCTGAAGTTATCTTTTTTGAAGTAGAGAAAAAAGATGAAATTTATGAATATGTAAAAAACAATGCTGATGCTTATGTTTCTAGAATCAACCCAGGAAATTTAAAAGAAGAAAATGAGTATTTTGATATGCTCAGAAAACTTTGTGCAAATGGAGTTATAGGTATGCCTCATCCTGATGCGATGATAGGATATGGCGCTAAAGATGCACTTACTAAGCTTAATAAAACAGCTTTAGTACCTGAAGATACTTATGCATATTATGATATTAAAACTTTTAAAGAAAGTTTCCCAAAAACTTTAGCAAAGGGTGAGAGGGTTTTAAAACAAAATCGTGGCTCAACAGGTGAGGGAATTTGGCGTGTGAGATTGATAGATGAGCTACCAGCAGGAACTGTGAGCGTACCATTGAGTACAAAAATCAAATGCACAGAAGCAAAAGATAATCACACAGAAGAAAGAGAACTTGGTGAGTTTATGGATTTTTGTGAGCAATACATTATAGGTGATAATGGTATGCTTGTAGATATGACTTTCTTGCCGCGTATTAAAGAAGGTGAAATTAGAATTTTAATGCTTTATCATACTCCAATTTATGTAGTGCATAAAAAGCCTGCAGAAGGTGCTGATGCATTCTCTGCTACGCTTTTCTCAGGTGCAAAATATAGATATGATGAGCCAAAAGATTGGCAAGAATTGGTAGATTGGTTTTTAGCAACCTTACCTGAAATTCGTTCAAAACTTGGAAATTATGATATTCCTTTGATTTGGACAGCAGATTTTATCTTAGATACAGATGAAAATGGTAAAGATAAATATGTTTTAGGTGAGATTAATTGCTCTTGTGTAGGATTTACTTCTCCTGCTGAATTTGTTGAGCCTATTGCTAAAAAAGTAGCTCAAAATATCATTAGTATTGTAAGTAAAAATTAACCCTTGTTTTAACAAGGGTTTTTTTAAAGCTCATTATGCTTTTAACTATACTTTATATTATCGGAATTACTGTTGATGCGATGACAGGAGCTATTGCTGCAGGAAGGCATAAAATGGATCTTTTTGGAGTAATATTTATAGCTTTAGTAACAGCTATTGGCGGAGGTTCTATTAGAGATATTTTACTTGATCATCATCCGCTAACTTGGATTAAAACTCCTGAATATGTGATTTTAATTTGTGTTGCAGCTATGATTACAACAAAAATTGCCAAATATGTTATAAGGCTTGAAAAACTTTTTTTGATTTTAGATGCTATAGGTTTGGTTGTTTTTAGTGTTTTAGGTGCACAAATTGCAATACAAATGGGGTATGGTTTTATAGTAGCTGTGAGTTCAGCTGTGATTACTGGTGTATTTGGTGGGATATTAAGAGATATATTGTGTGCTAGAATACCACTTGTATTTCAAAAAGAAATTTATGCAGGTGTTGCTATATTAACAGGTGCTTTGTATTATATATTGTATATTTTAGGTGTAGATGAGTTGTGGGTGATTCTTGCTTCATTGATTGTAGGAACCATAGCAAGACTTTTGGCTATATATTATGGTTTAAGTTTGCCTATATTTTCTTTTAAGGATGGAGAAAACAAAGAAAGTTGAAATTTTATCTTATAAACTCTTAAAGGATAAGCCTTATTATCTATGATATTTTCATAAAATATTACAATCTTGTCAGTAGGTAAAAATTTATTTATATTTTTTACTTTTAGAATATTTATTTGATGATTGGTATAAATTAAGCTTAGTTGTGAAAAATTGCTATTTATAATGTTTTTGTAATTAGAAGTTTAAAAGTGGTGACCCATACGAGACTCGAACTCGTGTTACCGCCGTGAAAGGGCGATGTCCTAACCGCTAGACGAATGGGCCAAACATTAAATAAGAAATGAAATTATATCTTATTTAATTTAAAAAAAACTTAATTATTTTACAAAGCGCAGATAAAAATAACCAAATACACCTGAAGCTAAGGAAGCTAGCAAAATAGCAAAATTATCCACAAAATTAAATATATCACTTACCTCATAAGCAAGAGCATCTATAAAAAAGCTCATAGTAAAACCTATACCTGTGAGTATACAAACTCCATAGAGTTGTTTAAAATTAGCATCTTTTGGTAGTTTTGCAAATTTAAATTTAATTGCCATGTAGGCAAAGCCAAATACACCTAGTTGTTTTCCAATAAACAAGCCTAAGAAAATCCCTACACTTACACCACTAAATAGCATATGTGCTTCAATTTTTGAAAGATCAACCCCTGCATTGGCAAAAGCAAAAAGTGGTAGTATTATAAAAGCTATCCAAAATTTTAAACCATGCTCGATTTCTTCTAATAAAGCATGGTTGTTTTTTGTAAATACAGGTATAAATAAAGCTGTGATGATACCCGCTAAAGTTGCATGTACTCCACTTTTTAACACACTAAGCCAAAGCAATGCTCCAAGTATATAATAAAATGATTTTCTTTCATTGCCCAAGCGATTGAGTAAAAACAAACCTACAATACAGCAAAAGGCAACAAAAAAAGCTAAAGTAGAAAGCTCTCCTGTATAAAAAATAGCAATGATTAAAATAGCTCCTACATCATCAAAAATCGCTAAAGATACTAAAAATATTTTTAAAGAACTTGGTATGCGTTGTTTTAGCATTGCAAGTATAACTAGAGCAAATGCAGTATCAGTTGCAGTAGGTATAGCCCAACCTTTTAAAACATAAGCATCGTTAAAATTGATAGCGCAAAATATCAAAGCAGGCACAACTATACCGCCTATAGCAGCCATTAAGGGTAGGGTGATATTACTAAGAGTTTTAAACTCTCCTTGAACAAATTCTTTTTTTAATTCAAGTCCTATGGCAAAGAAAAAGATTGCAATAAGGCCATCATTGATCCACAATAAAGAAGGCTTAAAAAGTTCCCAAGCACCCACTTTTACACCCATTTCTACACTTAAAAAATCCATATAGTGTTGTCCATAAGGACTATTTTTAAGTAGCAAGGCAAAGATCGTTGCTAATAAAAGCAACAATCCTCCTAAAATTTCAAATGATAAAAAGTTTTGGAAACTTTTCAATTTCATTTTTTAAAACTATAAATAAGTTTTAAGTAAGCATATCCAACTATAGCGCTTAATAATGAAGCTACTAAAATTGCAAGTTTGTCTGAATATGCAAAAATATCACTATTTTGATAAGCTAGGCCATCTATAAAAAAGCTCATAGTAAAACCTATACCTGTGAGTATACAAACCCCGTAAAGTTGTTTGAAATTAACATTTTGTGGAAGTTTTGCTAGTCCTAGTTTTATACTAATATATGAAAATAAAAATACTCCAATTTGTTTTCCTAAAAATAATCCTAAAATAATACCTAAGCTAACCGAAGAAAACATAAAGCTTGGATCCATATCTTTTAAATCAACACCTGCATTGGCAAAAGCAAAAATAGGCAAGATGAAATAACTCACCCAAGGTGCTAAGTCATGTTCTATTTCTTTTAAAAAAGACTCACCACTTTTTGTTTGAAGTGGTATAAATAAAGCAGTAATCACACCTGCCAAAGTTGCATGCACCCCACTTTTTAACATGCTTATCCAAAATACTATAGCTATGATGATATAAAAAGATTTTTTAGTAACATGGAAGTGATTTAACAAATAAAGCGCTAGAATACATACTAAAGCAGCAATCATAGCAAAAACTGAAAGTTCGCTTGTATAAAATAAAGCAATTACAATAATCGCGCCTAAATCATCAAAAATAGCTAAAGAAAGTAAGAATAATTTTAAAGAAGTAGGCACTCTTTTGCCTAAAAGCATTAAAATACCAACAGCAAAAGCTACATCAGTAGCCGTTGGTATAGCCCAACCTTGCAAAGCAAAAGGATCTTTATAGTTAAAAAACGCGAAAATCAAAGCAGGTATTATCATACCGCCAAGTGCAGCAAATACAGGTAAAGACATAGCCTTTATACTATTGAGTTGCCCTCTTGTTACTTCATATTTTAATTCAAGTCCTATTGCAAAGAAAAAGATTGCAATAAGACCATCATTAATCCATAAAAGTAAAGGTTTGAAAATTTCTAAACTTCCAGCTTGAAAGCCAAAAGGAATATTTAAAAAGTTGGTATATTGATCCGTTAAAGAACTATTTTGTAAAATTAGTGCAAGTGCGGTAAAAAATATTAGTAAAACACCGGGGAAAGTTTCACTTTTAACAAAGGTTTGAAGTCTTTGCATAAATAGCCTTTTTAAATTTTTATTAACGGTGTTATTTTAACATAAAAAGGCTTGAAATTTAAAGTTTAAGCAGAAAAACTGCTTAAACAGGTATAACGCGTATATTTGGACTAAGTTCTTCTTGTAAGATATTTTCTATAGCATATAAAGTTGCACCACTCCCGCTTGAGCAGCCGCTACATGCTCCAAGATAACGTATGTATATATCTATATTTTTATTGTCACTTTTTTGAATATCAATTACTTCTAAATCTCCACCATCACCATGTAGCATAGGACGCACATCGTTATCTAAAACAGCCTCTACTGCTTTTAGTTGCTTAACCATGGTCATATCATCAAAAGCAATATCTGTTTTGCTTTGATCTTTTAACTTTTCTCTTTCCATTTCAGCCCTAGTTTCAGCTAAAATATCTACAAGATAATAATCTTTTTTCTCATGTCCTCCAGGCTTAACACAAGATTTGCAAAAAGCACCTGCTTTAGTAAATTGCGTTATTTCTTCTACTGTATGTAAATCATTTAGTTTAATTACTTCTTTGATGGTTCCAAGGCTTACCCTAGCACACTCACAAACTATGATTTGATCTTCAAAATCCTCAGGATTAACACCTTTATAATGCGCTGCAGCTTGTTTGATAACATCATAAGCCATAACTGAACAGTGCATTTTTTGCGGTGGAACTGCAGGAGTTTCAGGGTTATCTCTCATAGCAAATTCAACATCTAAATTTGTAATTTTTACAGCCTCATCTACGGTTTTACCTATACAAAGATCAACCATAGTATCACTACTTGCTATTGCTGTACCACAGCCAAAGCTTTTAAATTTAGCATCAATGATTTTATCAGTTTTTTCATCTACTAACCAATAAAGCCTAACCGCATCACCACAGCTTTCAGCTCCAAAATCCGCAACAATAAGTTTTGCATTTGCTTTTTGTGCATCTTCTTGTGTGAATTCGCCCATATGTTGAGGGTTATTCATTCTATCTTGTACTTTTTGAGAATACTCATCCCAAATTGATCCGCCAATTAAATTATTCTTTGCCATTTTTTATCCTTTAAATATTTTCAGGCTTATATGCATAAGTACTTGAGATTGCTCTAAGTCTTTGTGTTGCTTTTTTTATTTGCTCTGCTGCATAATCAATTTCATCTTCTGTGTTAAATCTTGATAAAGAAAGTCTTAAAGCAGTATGAGCTAAATCATTTTCAGCACCAATTGCTTCCATGATAGGATTACTCTCAAGTGCTTCGCTAGCACAGGCTGAACCAGTGCTTGCTGCTATACCATTTTTGTTTAAATCCCAAAGCATAGCCTCGCCTTCTACACCTTTAATGCTTGCCAAGATGGTATTAGGAACCCTTCTTGATCTATCTCCAACTACGCTTGTATCAGGCATAGCTAAAATTAAATCTTCTAATTTATCTCTTAATCTTCTAATGTGTGAGTTTTCAAAATCAAGCATAGTATTTGCAATTCTTAAAGCTTCTGCCATTGCTATAATATATGGCACATTTAAAGTTCCACTTCTTCTACCACCCATATGCTCACCACCATGTAAAAGCGGAGTTAATTCTATATCCTTTTTAATATAAAGTCCACCTACACCTTTTGGACCATGGAATTTATGTGCAGAAAATGAAGCAAAATCAACCCCAGCTTTTGCAAAATTTACCTTGATTTTCCCAACAGCTTGAGTTGCATCAGTATGAAATAATGCTCCATATTCATGAGTAATTTGAGCCATTTCTTCTATGGGAAAAATCATACCAGTTTCATTATTTGCCCACATAATGCTTACTAGGGCAGTTTTATCTGAAATAGCCTCTTTTAGATCTTTTACACTAGAAACACCCTCATGATCAACGCCAAGTTCTATGACTTTTACTCCTAAAGATTTTAAAAACATAGCACTAGCTGCTACTGCAGGATGTTCTACACTAGAAATAATTACTTCATTTCTATCGCTATTTAAAATTCTATCAAAATACACACCTTTTAATACCCAATTAATACTCTCTGTGGCACAGGAAGTGATTATGATATCATCTAAATCACTTGCCCCAAGTCCCGCATAAAGTTTATCCATAGCTTCTTTTAAAGCAGGGTGGGTTGCACTACCCCATTGATGAAGGCTGTTTGGATTGCCATAATGTTCTTTTAAAAAAGGTTTCATAAGCTCATAAGCTTCTGGTGCAAGTTGTGTTGTTGCATTATTATCTAAATATACTTTCAAAATTACACTCCTTTAATTAGGATAATTTTTATCTTTTTTGTTAATATACACTAAAATGTTAAATTTAACATTAAATCAAATGGATTTAACTTATGTAAAATTTTTTATTATTTTAGCACAAGTTAAGCCATTGCATTTAAATATGAGTGTAAAATTTTATTAATGCTTGCTTGTCTTTTGCGATTTTCTAAAAATTGAGTATCTAAAAGTTCTTTTTGAGTATTAATTTTTTCAAGATCGATATTAGAATCATTTTGATTAAACTCTTTTTTTAAAGCTTCAAAATCTTTGCTAATTTGTTCGCTATAAAGACTATAAATAGAACTTGAATTAGCAAATTCTTGCATGTTAATACTGTGTTGATAGTTAATGTATTGTTGAAAGAAAACTGAAAGTTTATCTTCTGTGGTGTTGTTTTTATCTACTCCATTGATATATAAATATAAATCAAAACTCATTTTTTCTTTATTGCTTTCACTTAGATAATCTTGCATACTCATTTGACCCTTCATGAGTTTTTCAAAATTTACATTAGAAGATATATCTAACTCAATAGGAGTTAAAAAGAAATTAGCCTTTTGATTATTTTGTTCTTTTAAATCATGATAAATATAATTAAGCAATAATCCACTTTTAGAAACTTCGCCTTGTCGGTTTAGATAAGGTCTTATGATAGGATTACTAGCTGTGTTTTCAATGCTTGCATTGAATGCAAAGTCTCCTATTTTATTATCAAGCATTAAGGTATTTAGGTTTTTATTTGTTTCTTTTGCATTTTGTAAACTTTTGGCATTTTCATAAACTTTTAAAATTTTTCCTTCATAAGTATAGCTATAACCTTGATTTAATTCTGAAATTTGTGCTTTACTTAAAAAATTATTATCATTTTTTTGAAATTCATGATTGATGGTTTTTAGCGTATTATGATAGGTGTTTAAAAGTCTTGGTAAGTCTATTTTGTTATAGTTTAAATTTTCATCAAGCTTTATAAGTTGTTTTGAAATTTCTCTTATACTTTTTATATTAATATCATAATCAAGAGGCAAAGCAGCTGTTTTATTAAGATCTTTTTCAAAAAAACCTTGCTCATTGATTCTAAAACCAAACTCGCTTGCATAACTTACTTCATAGTCTAAATTAGAACCTTTTATATCAAGTAAATCACTTTTAATATTAGTATTTTCTTTTTTTTCTTCCGCGTGTCCAGTCTTTGCAAAAGGATAATTTGCAAAATTCTGATACGGATTGACATTAGAATTTACAAACATAACTCTTCTCTTCAAAAATATTGCTTAGCTTTAAAAAAGCAAAAGCTATGCCAAAATTTTTGAATCGAAGAGAAAAATTAAGCGTAAATGTCAAGCAATCCTGAACTAGTGCTAGGAGTAGTAGTTGGAGCAGGGTTTGCATTTACGCCTTCAAGTACTTGCATTACTGCATTTTCATTGGCTTCTATGGTTTTTTTCATCATAGTAGTTGCAATGTTAAGCATTAAACTTGCTTGGTTGTTAATAACTTCGCCCATAACATACTCCTTTTGTTTGGATTGGTAGTATTATCGGCAAAGTTTGATTAATATTAAGCTATATTATAAATTTTTGATAAGTAGTGATTGTGAGTGTTTTCTTTTGCTTCAAGCATATCGATATAGTTTTTAAACTTATCCATATCTTTAAAAAGATTTTTCATGGTAGCGTTAATTTCGCTAGAAAAATTTTGAAGATTGCTTTGTGTTTTTAAATATCTTTCTATTTGATAAATTCTAGCGATTTCTCTTTCATACTCATCTTGAGTTATTCTTTTTGCACTAAATTCTGCATTTAGTATTTTTTTATCATTGATAATAAATGATTTTTTTTGATTGTTGATTTTAAATTCAACGATAAATTCTTCTTTTGAATTAATAATTTTTAAGTATTTTAATTTAGCTTTATTTTCTAATAAAAGATAACTTATACACTCTAAAAACATATGTGTAAAAATTTCTCTTTCAAAGATATTTTGACAAATATCAGTGTATTTTAAACCTAAGCTTTGTTGATGATCTAAAAAAGCTATATTTGACATGATCCATCCTTTTTTCATGACTTTTTATCGTAAAAAAAGCAAAAATCATTCCAATTATTGCGTATCAATCATCTTTAGCATATTGATAGTATCTTCAAATTCAAAACTTTCTTCAGGATTTTGACTAAGAAACTGTTGCATAAAGTCTTTTTTAGCGATAGCCTGATCAAGTTCTTTATCAGTGCCTTTTTGGTAAGCACCAATTCTAAGTAAAACCTCATTTTCTTTAAGCAAAGAATTTAAACGTTTGAATTTTCTAGCAGCTAGCTTATGTTCATCACTAATAATATCACCCATAACCCTTGAGGCTGAATTTTGTATATTTATAGGTGGATAAATTCCAAAGTCAGTAAGTTCGCGACTAAGCACTATATGGCCATCAAGTATTGATCTACTTTGATCAGCTATTGGATCACTCATATCATCTCCATCAACTAAAACGGTAAAAAATGCTGTTATGGTGCCTTTGCCTTCTTCTTTTCCTGCACGTTCCATAAGCTGAGGTAAAAGACTTAAAACACTTGGTGGATAACCTTTTGTTGTAGGAGGCTCACCTAGAGCTAGACCTATTTCTCTTTGAGCCATAGCAAAACGCGTTACACTATCCATGATAAATAATACATCTTTACCTTGTTCTTTAAAATACTCAGCCACACTCATAGCGCAAAATGCTCCGTATTTTCTCATCAAAGCACTATCATCACTTGTTGCAACGATGATGACAGTATCATCAAGTTTACCACCAAGATTTTTTTGTATAAATTCGGGAATTTCTCTACCACGCTCACCGATTAAAGCTATGACTTTAATGGGAGCTTTGGAATTTTTTACTATCATGCCCATAAGGGTTGATTTGCCAACCCCACTTCCTGCAAAAATCCCAAGCTTTTGTCCTACCCCACAAGTTAAAAGTGCATCTATTGTTTTAACACCTACTGGAAAAACTTCCTCTATCAAACCTCGTTTCATTGCATCAATAGGTGCGCGCATAATAGGCATAAATTTACTTGCCTCAATAGGTCCTTTGCCATCTTTTGGTCGCATAAAAGGATCAACCACTCTTCCTAAAAGTTCATCACTAACTCCTATTTGCATGCCCGCATCATTAATAAAAGCACGATCACCTATTTTAAAACCTTCCACAAAGCCAAAAGGACTCAAATAGCTTAAATTCTCATCTACTTCTACCACCATAGCCATAGCTTCTTTACTCTCATCCTCGCTAGAGACTATTTTAATGATATCTCCTATGCTAGTTTTTAAACCATTTATTTCTATGCTAGTGCTTGAAATTTTAGTAATTTGTCCAAAAACACTGGTAAGATTTTGTGAAGCAATTTTACTACGAAGTTTTTCTAAACCCATTAAAATCTAACCTGTTTTGCTGAGTTAATTAAGGTAAAAAATTCTTTTCTTGTTTTTTCACTTTTTAAAAAGCTACCCCTTAGTGCTGAAGTGCTAGTAGTAGAATTTGCCTTTTGCACCCCACGCATTTCAACACACATATGTCTTGCTTCAATAACCACCCCAACACCTTTTGCACCTACATGTTCCATTAATGCTTCTGCGATTTGTTCTGTGAGTTGTTCTTGAATTTGTAAGCGTCTTGCAAAAACTTCTACAAGACGTGGGATTTTACTAAGTCCTACGACTTTTTTATCTGGTATATACGCAACATGCACGCGCCCAAAAAAAGGTAAAAGATGATGCTCACAAAGACTATAAAATTCTATATCTCTTACTAAAACCATTTCATTGTTTGAACTTTCAAATAAGGCATCATTTAGTATTTGTTTTGGATCTTGTTTATAACCACTATTTAAAAATTCAAAAGCCTTAAAAACTCTAGTAGGAGTTTTTAAAAGCCCTTCTCTTTGTGGATTTTCCCCGATAATCTCTAACATATTTTTTACTGATTGTTCAAATTTTTCTTGCATTTTTTCTCCATCAAAAATTAAAATTTTAACATATTTTTATTTTTATATAAAGTGATAAGGAAAATTTTGGTATATTATCAAAAAATTTTATTTAAAAAGGGAAAATATTATGGAAGTTACAGCAAAACTAATTGATTTTGCAAATGCAAATGCTACTGTGAAAATTGCTCAAGGAGCTATTAAAGCAGAAGTTGAAAAATTAGCTAAAAAAGCGTCTAAAACTATGAAAATGGATGGTTTTAGAGCAGGAAAAGTTCCTGTTGCTGCTATACTTAAAAGATATGAAAAAGAGCTTACAAGAGATGCGGAGCAAGATCTTTTAAGAAATGCTGTAGATGGTGCTTTAAAAGAAGTTAAGAAAGACGCAAAAGATTTAGTAGGTGAGCCATATTTTGAAAAATTTGATAGAAAAGATGGTGCTATTGAGGCTCAAATGGTATTATCTTTTAGACCAGAAGTAAAATTAGATGGATATGAAGAGCTAGTTCCAACTTATAATACACCAAAAGTAACTCAAAAAGAAATTGATGCAAAAAAAGAAGAATTATTAAAAAGATTTGCTACTCCTGAAGCTATCAAAGAAGATAGAGCCTTAAAAGAAGGTGATTTTGCAAAATTTGATTTTGAAGGCTTTGTTGATGGTAAAGCTTTTGATGGTGGAAAAGCTCAAAATTATGTTTTAGAAATTGGCTCAAAACAATTTATACCTGGATTTGAAGAAGGTATGATTGGTTTAAAAATAGGTGAGGAAAAAGATATTAATGTAACTTTTCCAAAAGAATATGGTGCAACACACTTAGCAGGTAAAGATGCGGTATTTAAAGTAAAATTACATGAAATTCAAGAACTTAAACTACCTGAATTAAATGAAGAGCTTTTAAAAAGCTTGTTGCCTGAAGAAAAAGAGCCAAGTGTTGAAAAATTAGAAGCAAAATTAAAAGAGCAATTAAAAAATGAAAAAATCTTTAAACTTATCAACGATGAGCTTAAAAATCAATTTGCAGAAGCTTTGGTAGCTAAATTTGACTTTGTTTTACCAAAAAATATAGTAGAACAAGAAACGGATATGCAATTTAGAAGTTCTTTAAGAAATTTAAGCGAAGAAGAATTAAAAGAATTTAAAGATGAAGCTAAATATAAAGAAAAAAGAGAAAGTTTTAAAGAAGATGCGCAAAAAAGCGTAAAATTAACTTTCATTATAGATGAGCTAGCAAAACTTAGAAATGTTACAGTAAGTGATCAAGAATTAATCCAAGCGATTTATTTTGAAGCTTATAGATATGGTTTTAATCCACAAGAACATCTAGATAATTACAAAAAACAAGGTGCATTGCCTGCCATTAAAATGTCTTTAATCGAAGAAAAACTTTTTGCTGATATTTTCAAAAAAAATGACAAGAAAAAAACTGAAAAAGAAAGTGAAAAATAATGAGCTCATACATACCTTATGTGGTTGAAAAAACAAGCAGAGGCGAAAGAAGTTATGATATTTATTCAAGACTTTTAAAAGATAGAATTATCATGCTAAGTGGCGAGATTAATGATGATCTTGCTGCTTCTATTGTAGCTCAGCTTTTGTTTTTAGAAGCTGAAGATCCTCAAAAAGATATTTATCTTTATATTAACTCACCAGGTGGGGTTGTAACCAGTGGATTTAGTATTTATGATACGATGAATTATATTAAAGCTGATGTAAGTACTATTTGTATTGGTCAAGCTGCATCAATGGGTGCATTTTTGCTTAGTTGCGGTGCTCCAGGGAAAAGATTTGCTTTACCAAATTCAAGAATTATGATCCATCAACCACTAGGTGGAGCAAGAGGGCAAGCAACTGATATAGAAATTCAAGCAAAAGAAATTCTAAGATTAAAAGCGATTTTAAATGATATTTTGGCTAAAAATACCAAACAAAAACTCTCTAAAATAGAAAAAGACACTGATAGAGACTTTTTTATGAGTGCTGTAGAAGCTAAGGAATATGGCTTAATTGATAAGGTTTTGGAAAAAAGTTTTAAATAAGGAAAAGCATAGCAATGTTAGATGATGATTTATTTGCTGATTTAAATTTAAGTAGTGATCCAACTCCAGCCAAAGAAGCTTCAAAAATTCAAAAAATTAGTGGAGGTGAATTTGAAAAATTTGCAAAGTCTATTTTGACTGAGCTTGTAAAAGATAATGTACCTCCAACACCGACTAATTATGGAGTTTATTTTCAAAAAATGCTTGAAGAACGTCCGGTAGTTTTTAAGAAAAAAGTTAGCGAGATTATGGAATTTGAACAAAATGATGATGGTATCAAACGTGCAAATATAGAACAAGAAATCAAAAAAAGTTTTAGTTCTACTTCGGCATTATTGCAATACATTGCTATGATTTATAGACATCTTGAAACAGTTAAAGATATGTTAAGAAGACGTAATTCAGAACTTGCTATTAGTACAGGAAATTTGGCTGTTTCTAATGTAATTCACGCTCTTGAAGCAGATCTTTCAAGGTTTTCTAGTATTTTAGATAAATATTCAGATGAGATTAAAGAAAGTTTTGATGAGGTTAGACAAACTTATAAACATATAGAAGAGCAAAGTGATTTTGACTCTAAATTTGGAGTTTATAACAAAAAATATTTTTTAGAAAATTTAGAAAAAAGCATTGAAAGTAATGCAAAATATAATTACCATACTTCCTTAATATTTTTTAGAGCAAAAGAAGAAATTCTTGAGCAAACTTATACTCAAAAAGAAAAAAATGCTTTTTTAAAAGGTGTGTGTAGAATTTTTAGTAAAAATGTCTCTTCAAGCGATATAGTAGCCCATTGTGGAAACAATATTTTTGCTATGATGATTTCTCATACAAATTTAGAAAAAGCACAAGAAATATGTAATAAAATTTTAGAATCTTTAGGAAATTCAAATTTTTTCCTAGCAGATAAAGAAATAGATGTAGATGTTGAAGTGGCTATAAGTGCTGTTAATCAAGATAGCAAGAGTGAAGAATTAATAGAAAAATGCATTGAAGCTTTAAAAGATTCAGGAAAAAATTTAGAACCCTTTATAATAGTGGAAAAAGAAAAATGATAAGAAAGATAATTACCTATCCTAATCCAAGATTATTTTTAGAGTCAAAAAAAGTAGAAAATTTTGATAAAGATTTGCATATACTTTTAGATGATATGTATGAGACAATGATAGCTAATAAGGGTGTAGGCTTGGCTGCTATTCAAGTTGATATGCCAATTAGAGCTTTGCTTGTAGATATTGGTGATGAAGAAGGTGAGCAAAAAGAAGACAAGCAAACTCTTTTAGAAATTATTAATCCTATTATAACACCTTTAGATGATGAAAAAATTTCTTGCAATGAAGGTTGTTTAAGCATACCAGGTTTTTATGAAGATGTAATGCGTTATAAAAATATACAACTTGATTATCAAGATAGGTTTGGAAAGCCACAAAGTTTGCAAGCGCATGATTTTTTAGCAGTGGCTATTCAACATGAAGTTGATCATCTTGATGGACATTTGTTTATAGAAAAACTTTCTTTTTTAAAACGCCAAAAATTTGATAAAGACTTTAAGAAAAAATCCAAAAAGAACAAATGAAAAAACTAAAATGTGCAAGTTTTTCTACAGAGCTTGATATTATCGATGTAGAATCAACTTTCACAAGAGGTTTGCCAGGTTTTAGTATAGTGGGTCTTGCAAATTCTACCATTAAAGAAAGTACAGAAAGAGTTAAGGCAACTTTACTAAGTCAAAATTTCAATTTCCCAGCACAAAAAATCACTATCAATCTTAGTCCATCAGATATCCCTAAAAATGGCTCTCATTTTGATTTGGCTATTGCGATTTTGATTTTATTTCAAAAAGAAAATTTAGATGACTTTTTTGTTTTTGGAGAACTTGGTTTAGATGGGAGTATTAAAAGTACTGCTAGTTTATTTTCTATCTTGCTTTTTTTAAGTGCAAAAGTACAAAATGCCAAAGTAGTAGTACCAAAAGCTATTGCACAAAAAGCTTCGATGATACCTAACTTAACAATCTATGCTTTGGAAAATTTAGCTCAAGCTATGGATTTTTTTAAAGAAAAAAATTATGAGAATTATCATATAAATAATGCTCATCCTTTGTTTGAAAATGCCATAGAAATTAATAATCAAAAATATATAAAAAATTCTATTTACCCTTATGATTTTAAAGAAGTTAAGGGTCAAGAAAATGCTAAATTTGCTTGTATAATAGCAGCTTTGGGTATGCATAATATTTTATTTGAAGGTAGTCCAGGTAGTGGTAAAAGTATGTGTGCTAAAAGACTTCCTTTCATCATGCCACCGCAAAGTTTGAAAGAAATTTTAGCTCAAAATGCCTATAAATCATTAAATTCTTTAGACGATGATTTTAGTGCTAGTAGGGTTTTTAGAAGTCCTCATCATACAAGTACTAGGGCTAGTATTTTTGGTGGAGGAACCAAAAATGCCAAGATAGGAGAAATAGCACTTGCAAATGGAGGAGTTTTGTTTTTTGATGAGTTTCCCCATTTTTCAAAACAAATCATAGAAAGTTTAAGAGAGCCGCTAGAGGATTTTAAAATTCTTATTTCAAGAGTTAATACTAAAGTGATTTATGAAACTAAATTTTTATTTGCTTGTGCACAAAATCCTTGTCCTTGTGGAAATTTATTTTCTAAAAGTCTTGTATGTCGTTGCCAAGAGATAGAAATTAAAAAATATAAAAATAAAATTTCATCTCCTATTTTAGACAGAATTGATCTTTATGTAGCTATGGATGAGATTTCGCATGAAGATAAAACAAGTTTAAGCTCTGAACAGATGGGTGAAATGGTTTTTAAAGGATTTTTATTTCAAAAGCAAAGAAAACAAGAAGAATTTAATGCTAAATTAAATGATGAACAGCTGAAACAATTTTGTATTTTAGATTCTACTGCGAATGAAATTTTACAAAAGGCTATAAATTCATATAATCTTTCTCAAAGAGGGGTAAATAAAACCATAAAAGTGGCAAGAACCATTGCAGATTTAGAGCAAAGTGAGTTGATCTTAAAAACTCATATTTTAAAAGCATTAAGTTTTAGAATGAGAACTACATAGGAGAAAAAATGGATAACAAAAGTGTGGCAATCTTTATTGATGCAGAAAATATTCCTTCAAAATATGCAAAATCTATTTTTGATATCGCTTCTGATTATGGAGAAATTGTTATAAAACGAATTTATGGAGATTGGACACAAAAAAATATACAAAACTGGAAAGAACAAATCGCACAATATTCTATCATCGCTATGCAACAATTTAATTTTATAGCTAATAAAAACTCAAGTGATATGTATTTAATCACTGAGATTATGAGTTTTTTTTATGAAAAAGATATTGATATTTTTGTCATTGTTTCAAGTGATAGTGATTATACTAGTTTAATCCAAAGGCTTAAAGAGGGCAAAAAGCAAGTTATAGGTATGGGTTTAAAACAAGCTGTAAAATCTTATGTGAATTCTTTTAGTGAATTTTTTTATTTAGATCAAGATGAATCTAAAGAAAAAATATTAAGCACTAAAGAATATATTAAAGATTTAATCAATATCACAGAAACCTTGATAGAAGAAAAAGGCCGTGCTGAATATGCTCAAATTCGCACCAATATGAATAGAAAGCACGCAAATTTTATCCCTCAAAATTTTGGTTTTAAAAATTTTAGAGCTTTAGTAAAAGAGTTTTTACCGCAAATGAAGCAATTTAAAGAAGGTAATGAAAAAAATATTTATTTTCTTATTGAAAAAATAAAGGCTTAAAAATGGAAAATATCTTGATAGCCTTTTTAGTTGTTGTAATTTTAGCTTTCATATGGTATGTGTTTAAAAGCCAAAAAGAAAAAGCAAAATTGGAGTTTTTAAACCAAAGTAATATAGCCTTGCAAAATCAACTTACTAATTTAGAGCTTGAAAAAACTACACTCATGGAAAAAAATTCCAAACTTTTAGATGAAAAAATATTATATTTATCTAAAAATGAGGCTTTAGAAGCAAAATTAGCTCAAAAAGAACAAACTCAGCAAGAACTTTTAAATATACATTTAAAAGAGCGTGCGAATTTAAAAGAAGAATATACTCAAACTTTAATAAAACTAGAAGAAAAATACAAACAAGGTTTAGTAGAATTAAAACAAGAATTAGAACAAAATTTACAAAAACAAAATGCTAATATTTTAAGCCAAAACAAACTTATGCTTAATGAAGATACAAAAAAAATCTTAGAAGAAATTTTCTTGCCTGTGAAAAAAAGTGTTAAAGAATACAATGAAAGACTAAATTCAAATGAAGTTAGTCTTAAAACTCATATTGATAATATGTTTAAATTTAGCCAAAATATGACAGAAAATGCAGATAGGTTAGCTAAAATTTTAAAGGGTGATAAAAAAATTCGTGGTAATTTTGCAGAATTGCAACTAAAATCAGTTTTAGAAAATAGTGGCCTAGTAGAGGGCGTGCAGTATAAATTGCAAGAGAGATTTCAAGATGAGGGTAAAACCTATATTCCTGATGCGGTTGTGTTTTTAGATAAACAAAAAAGTATAATCATTGATGCAAAATTTTCTTTGCCAAGTGATTTTACTTTTGAAGATATTAGTCAAAATACCTGTCTTGATTTAGCTTATAATCTAAAATCAAGGATTGATGAGTTAGCCAAAAAACCTTATATGCAGTATAATAAACACACTTATGAGTTTGTTTTGCTTTTTATACCTTATCAAAATATCCTGGATTTGATTTTAAATGTAGATCTTGAAATTTATCAATATGCTTATAAAAAAAAGGTTTATTTAACTACGCCAAATACTCTTTTTATGGCACTAAATACGATAAATATTTCATGGAAAAATATACAAAGTAATGAAAATATCCTAAAAGCTTTTGATGAGCTTGGCAAATTTCATGATAAATTTGCAGGTGTTTTAGATGATTTTGAAAAAATCAAAGAAAACATTAAAAGATTAAACACAAATGTAGATAATATGCAAACGAAGCTGACTCATGGAAGCGGGAATATCGCTTCAAGAGTGATAAAGCTTAAAGAGCTAGGTGCAAAAACCCAAAAGCTTATAAAATGTGAGATGAGTGATGAAAGCAGTATTTAAAGATAATATTTCTTATGAAAAAGAGTTGATTGAAAAAGGTTTGGATGAATTTTTAATGATGGAAAATGCAGGCATAGAGCTTGCAAATTTGATTAAGAAAAAAAGTAAAAAGCTAAAAAATCCCAAAATTTTATTTTTACTTGGTACTGGTGGAAATGGAGCCGATGGGCTTGTGGCTATAAGGCATTTAAAAAAAGCTTTTGCCTATGTTATGCCATATAAAAAAAGTACAATGTTTATCAAGCAAGAGCAAATTTTAAAAAATATAGGTTTTAATTTCTTAAAAAAAGAACCTAAATTTAAAGATTTTGACATTATAGTTGATTGTGTTTTTGGAAGTGGTTTAAATAAACCTTTAGATGAAAATTTACAAAGAATTTTTAAAAAAATTACTAAAAGCAAAACTTTAAAAATAGCTTGTGATATTCCTAGTGGTCTTGGACAAGAGCTATGTTTTAAGACTGATTACACTCTTTGTATGGGAGTGATTAAAGAAATTTTACTAGAAGATTTTGCAAAAGAATTTGTAGGTAAAATTAAAATTGCGAATTTGGGTTTAAAATCCTATATACAAAATACTTCAAGTTTTTTACTAGAAAAAAAAGATTTAAAGCTCATTGCAAAAAAAGCTAATTCAAATAAAGGTGATTTTGGCCATGTTTATATTTTTGCCAATAAAAGTGCAGGTACTCTAGCTGGACTTGGTGCTTTAGAGTTTGGAGCAGGGCTTGTATCTTTAGTAGCTAAAGAAAGTTTTTCGCCTTTGATTATGCTAAAAGATAATATTGAAAGCAAAATAAATGCAGCTGCTATAGGTATGGGACTTGATGATTTAAGTATTTTAAAAGATGAAAGATTAAAAAACATTCCTTTAGTCTTAGATGCAAATTGCTTTCAAAGTGAAAATTTACTTTCTTATCTTAATAGAGAAGATGTTGTTTTAACCCCTCATCCTAAAGAGTTTTCTATGCTTTTAAAACTTTGTTTTAATGAGGATGTAAATGTAGAAGAAATTCAAAATAATCGCTTTTTTTATGCAAGAAAATTTAGCTCTAAATTTCAATGTGTTTTGGTATTAAAAGGGGCTAATCCCATCATCACTCAAAAAGAAAAACTTTTTGTAGTAAATTGTGGCAATGAAGCTTTGGCAAAAGGTGGAAGCGGGGATGTGCTAAGTGGCATGATAGCAGCTTTGCTTGGAGCTAAATTTAATGCTTTAGAAGCTGCAAAAAATGCAGTATTAGCTCATGCTTTGGTGGCTAAAAATTATAAGAAAAATAAAATTAGTTTTGATGCTTTAAAATTAATAAAGGGGTTAAAATGCTTATAAAATTAGCAGTTTTATTTAGTGGTAATGGAAGTAATTTGGAAAATATTTTAGAAAAATTACATAAAAAAACTTTTGGTAAAAATACCTTTGAAGTAGTTTTATGTGTATGTAATAAAAAAGAAGCTTATGGTATACAAAGAGCTTTAAAATATGGTCTTGATACCAAGATCATAGAACATGAAAAATTTATTTCAAGAGAAGAATTTGACGCAGAATTAGTAAAAATTATAAAAGAAAGTCAAGCGGATTTGACTATCCTAGCAGGATTTATGCGAATTTTAAGTCCTGTTTTCACTCAAAATATAAAGGCTATTAATCTTCATCCTTCTTTGCTCCCTTTATTCAAAGGTGCTCATGCTATCAAAGAAAGCTATGAAAGCGATATGAAAGTTGCAGGCATTAGTGTGCATTGGGTTAATGAAGAACTTGATGGTGGTAAAATCATTGCTCAAAAAGCTTTTGAGAAGGCTAAGTTAAACTTTGAAGAGTTTGAAGATAAAATTCACCAGCTCGAACATATGCTTTTACCTGAAACTATTGTAAAAATTTTTGAAAATGATTAATTTTTAATCATTATAATTACGCTTTTGTTTAAGGAAAGTAAATGTTTGAATGGATTTTTAGTGTAGATGCTTGGGTGGTATTACTTACTCTTACAGCTTTGGAGATTGTGTTAGGGATTGACAATATCATTTTTCTAGCGATTTTAGTTTCTAAATTACCACCAGAACATAGAGATAAGGGTAGAATTTTAGGTCTTGCTTTTGCGATGATTACTAGAATTTTATTGTTATTGTCTTTATTTTGGGTGATGAAACTTGTCACACCTTTATTTAGCATATTAGGCAATGAAATTTCAGGTAGGGATTTGGTGCTTTTACTTGGAGGGTTGTTTTTAATAGTTAAGTCAATTAAGGAAATTAAAGAAAGTATAATGCACCAAGAGGAAAGTCAAAGCAATATAAAAATTAGCAATAAACTTTGGGTTGTAGTAGCTGAAATAGCCGTGATAGACATAGTATTTTCTCTTGATAGTGTTATTACTGCTGTGGGCATTGCTCAAGATATAGAGATTATGATTATTGCTGTTATTGTTGCAGTTTTAGTTATGCTTTTTGCTTCTAAACCAATTGCAGATTTTGTGGAAAAATATCCAAGTATTAAAATCTTAGCTTTGGCATTTTTAGTAATGATAGGCTTTGTTTTAGTATGTGAAAGTTTTGATATCCATATAGATAAAGTATATATTTATACAGCTATGGCTTTTTCTTTGATAGTTGAAATTTTAAACATCATTTCACAAAAAAAACAAACAAATAATTCTTAAAATATTTAGCATTTTTTATGCTAAATATTTTTTTATCTTGACTTTTAATATTTTTTTATGTAGAATAACGCTTTATTTTTGTACATCGGGGTGTAGCGCAGTCTGGTTAGCGCACTTGGTTTGGGACCAAGGGGCCGAAGGTTCGAATCCTTTCACCCCGACCATTTTTATAAATGGTGAGTGTAGCTCAGTCGGTTAGAGCATCAGATTGTGGTCCTGAGGGTCGTGGGTTCGATTCCCATCACTCACCCCATCAGCGCTCGTAGCTCAACTGGATAGAGCGACAGACTTCGGATCTGTAGGTTATGGGTTCGATTCCTATCGGGCGCACCATAAGCCTATTGTTACTTTTATTTTTATGCGCTCATAGCTCAGCTGGATAGAGCAACGGCCTTCTAAGCCGTAGGTCAGAGGTTCGAATCCTCTTGAGCGTACCACTTTTGCGGATGTGGTGAAATTGGCAGACACGCCAGACTTAGGATCTGGTGCAGCAATGCGTGAAGGTTCAAGTCCTTTCATCCGCACCACTAATTTATAATTCTTTTAAGTATTTAAGTTTCACAATTCATCTTAATCGTATTTATAACAATAAGTTAAATTTATAATATTGCAAAATTAGGAAGATGCTATGGTAAATATGTATCAAGTTAAAATTATTGAAAATTTTTGCAAGGATAAATTTAAAGAAGATATGAGAACAAAAGATTTTTTCATACTTTTTTGGCTAAAAATTTAGAAATTTACACCAATATAGAAGATCAAAAGTATGCCGAAAATACAATATTAATATATAAAATTTTTGATATATGTATTACTATGTATAAAAGATGGAGTCTCGGTAAGTCAAGAGTATTGTCAATTTAAAAAAGGTGTAATAGATCATATAGTTGTATATACTGATGAAAATATGAATGATGGTAAAATATCGTAACTATTAAGAGGCAGTTCTACATTAAAAATAGATAAATCAAATTGTTATGATAATCCAGATATTAAAGTTGTGTTTTCAGAAAAAGGCTTTTTATTTCAGGTTAGATTTAATAATTATGAAAGTAAATTTAATGATACAATAACTATGTTTGCGCTTTCTTTGGTTTATCGTGAGAAAATGGAGTATTATTTGAATTTAACTTCAAGTATTATAGATAAAGAAAATTATCATGATGTTATTGATATTAAAAAAGATTTTTATGTTTTTAATCTAAAGTATCTTTTAGTAATCCAGTGCACTATAGCTACCAACAATAACATGCAATATGGAAAATTATATTTCAATATTACGATATTTTAGAACAACATCAAGAGCTTAAAATCCAGATAAAAATCTTGTTGATATTTTGCATATTGAACAAAATCAAGAAGAATATAAAAAGGAAAAAATAAAAGAGAATAAAAGAAAAAAATCGAAATGATTTTTTTAATTATCGGTGGTTTTGTTGCTTTAGCTTCGTTAGTTAGTGCATACAAAGACGCTATGGAATTATTTGGTTAAAATCATATATTATTTTGGAAAAACAAGCGTTTTAACTTTATAATTAAATATGTTTTATGTAAAATATTTAAAAGCCTTACTAAAATCTTGGAGTTTTTTATCCTCTTACATCTCATGTTTTATTATTCTATATTCCTTCCACTATCTCCCCTAAAATAATTCCTCCGCATCTATAATATATTTAATAAAACTTTAAGCTTTTATTGCTATAATTTCATTTCCTTTTTAAACGAAAGGGTTTTAAAAAGATAAGACTTTTTGTCTTAATTTTTTAGTATTTGTTCTTTAAATTATTAATATTGTTAATCAAATCTTATAGTCAATCTTTGAAATCTAAATAAGTGATCGATTGAGCCAGAAAGATTTATTTTTAAATCTTAACAATCAACTTTTTCTTTGAAGAAAAAGATTAAACTTTTCCAATTATTTTTTTATGGAGAGTTTGATCCTGGCTCAGAGTGAACGCTGGCGGCGTGCCTAATACATGCAAGTCGAACGATGAAGCTTTTAGCTTGCTAGAAGTGGATTAGTGGCGCACGGGTGAGTAAGGTATAGTTAATCTGCCCTACACAAGAGGACAACAGTTGGAAACGACTGCTAATACTCTATACTCCTGCTTAACACAAGTTGAGTAGGGAAAGTTTTTTCGGTGTAGGATGAGACTATATAGTATCAGCTAGTTGGTGAGGTAATGGCTCACCAAGGCTATGACGCTTAACTGGTCTGAGAGGATGATCAGTCACACTGGAACTGAGACACGGTCCAGACTCCTACGGGAGGCAGCAGTAGGGAATATTGCGCAATGGGGGAAACCCTGACGCAGCAACGCCGCGTGGAGGATGACACTTTTCGGAGCGTAAACTCCTTTTCTTAGGGAAGAATTCTGACGGTACCTAAGGAATAAGCACCGGCTAACTCCGTGCCAGCAGCCGCGGTAATACGGAGGGTGCAAGCGTTACTCGGAATCACTGGGCGTAAAGGGCGCGTAGGCGGATTATCAAGTCTCTTGTGAAATCCAACGGCTTAACCGTTGAACTGCTTGGGAAACTGGTAGTCTAGAGTGAGGGAGAGGCAGATGGAATTGGTGGTGTAGGGGTAAAATCCGTAGATATCACCAAGAATACCCATTGCGAAGGCGATCTGCTGGAACTTAACTGACGCTAAGGCGCGAAAGCGTGGGGAGCAAACAGGATTAGATACCCTGGTAGTCCACGCCCTAAACGATGTACACTAGTTGTTGGGGTGCTAGTCATCTCAGTAATGCAGCTAACGCATTAAGTGTACCGCCTGGGGAGTACGGTCGCAAGATTAAAACTCAAAGGAATAGACGGGGACCCGCACAAGCGGTGGAGCATGTGGTTTAATTCGAAGATACGCGAAGAACCTTACCTGGGCTTGATATCCTAAGAACCTTTTAGAGATAAGAGGGTGCTAGCTTGCTAGAACTTAGAGACAGGTGCTGCACGGCTGTCGTCAGCTCGTGTCGTGAGATGTTGGGTTAAGTCCCGCAACGAGCGCAACCCACGTATTTAGTTGCTAACGGTTCGGCCGAGCACTCTAAATAGACTGCCTTCGTAAGGAGGAGGAAGGTGTGGACGACGTCAAGTCATCATGGCCCTTATGCCCAGGGCGACACACGTGCTACAATGGCATATACAATGAGACGCAATACCGCGAGGTGGAGCAAATCTATAAAATATGTCCCAGTTCGGATTGTTCTCTGCAACTCGAGAGCATGAAGCCGGAATCGCTAGTAATCGTAGATCAGCCATGCTACGGTGAATACGTTCCCGGGTCTTGTACTCACCGCCCGTCACACCATGGGAGTTGATTTCACTCGAAGCCGGAATACTAAACTAGTTACCGTCCACAGTGGAATCAGCGACTGGGGTGAAGTCGTAACAAGGTAACCGTAGGAGAACCTGCGGTTGGATCACCTCCTTTCTAGAGTACAAACTGATAAGTCTCACAACTATCAGTTCACATATAGACTCAATCATCCTTGTTTAGATTTCAAAGATTGATGAAAAGCTAATTTTGGGGAATTAGCTCAGCTGGGAGAGCGCCTGCTTTGCACGCAGGAGGTCAGCGGTTCGATCCCGCTATTCTCCACCATTTATTAAGGGCCTATAGCTCAGCTGGTTAGAGTGCACCCCTGATAAGGGTGAGGTCACAAGTTCAAGTCTTGTTAGGCCCACCATAAAAAGATTTGTTTATCAATTATATAATAAAGTTTTAAAACTTAAAGCAAGTATATAACTAATAATAAAGCAGCAATTAAAGTAAAATACTTTATTGTTTATGTTTTTAAATTATTTAAACTCTTTATATATACTTCCTTTAGGTTTTAAGACCTAAGCTAAATAAATAATAGAATATTTTATATATTAGATTAGTTATTTAATGTTATTTGAATTATCATTGTTAAGAGTCACAAGCAAGTTTTAATAAAAACAATTTTACAGGACTTGTTAAAGGATAAAACCTAACTATCTTTTCTTTAGCTTTTAGTTAAAGACAAGTTTTAAACTCACAGCTTAGTGAGACTAATTTGTTTAGTTTTATTAAGTGTTTAAATGCTTTCCGTCTTAAGATAGCAAAGTCTTATCATAAAAACTTTAACAAGGAAGTGATGCGTTTTAGAATGAATTTAAAAGGTAAGCTATTAAGAGCGAATGGTGGATGCCTTGGCTGGTAAAGGCGATGAAGGACGTACTAGACTGCGATAAGCTACGGGGAGCTGTCAAGAAGCTTTGATCCGTAGATTTCCGAATGGGGCAACCCAGTATATAGAGATATATACTACCATAATGGAGCGAACGTAGGGAATTGAAACATCTTAGTACCTACAGGAAAAGAAATCAATAGAGATTGCGTCAGTAGCGGCGAGCGAAAGCGCAAGAGGGCAAACCCAGTGCTTGCACTGGGGTTGTAGGACTGCAATGTGCAATAGGTGAGGTTAGTAGAACACTCTGGAAAGTGTAGCCATAGAGGGTGATAGTCCCGTATACGAAAACCAAACCTTAGCTAGCAGTATCCTGAGTAGGGCGGGACACGAGGAATCCTGTCTGAAGCTGGGTCGACCACGATCCAACCCTAAATACTACTACCAGACCGATAGTGCACAAGTACCGTGAGGGAAAGGTGAAAAGAACTGAGGTGATCAGAGTGAAATAGAACCTGAAACCATTTGCTTACAATCATTCAGAGCACTATGTAGCAATACAGTGTGATGGACTGCCTTTTGCATAATGAGCCTGCGAGTTGTGGTGTCTGGCAAGGTTAAGCACACGCGAAGCCGTAGCGAAAGCGAGTCTGAATAGGGCGCTTAAGTCAGATGCTGCAGACCCGAAACGAAGTGATCTATCCATGAGCAAGTTGAAGCTAGTGTAAGAACTAGTGGAGGACTGAACCGATAGGCGTTGAAAAGCCCCCGGATGACTTGTGGATAGGGGTGAAAGGCCAATCAAACTTCGTGATAGCTGGTTCTCTCCGAAATATATTTAGGTATAGCGTTGTGTCGTAGTATAAGGGGGTAGAGCACTGAATGGGCTAGGGCATACACCAATGTACCAAACCCTATCAAACTCCGAATACCTTATATGTAATCACAGCAGTCAGGCGGCGAGTGATAAAATCCGTCGTCAAGAGGGAAACAACCCAGACTACCAGCTAAGGTCCCTAAATCTTACTTAAGTGGAAAACGATGTGAAGTTACTTAAACAACCAGGAGGTTGGCTTAGAAGCAGCCATCCTTTAAAGAAAGCGTAATAGCTCACTGGTCTAGTGATTTTGCGCGGAAAATATAACGGGGCTAAAGTAAGTACCGAAGCTGTAGACTTGATTTTATCAAGTGGTAGGAGAGCGTTCTATTTGCGCCGAAGGTATACCGGTAAGGAGTGCTGGAGCGAATAGAAGTGAGCATGCAGGCATGAGTAGCGATAATTAATGTGAGAATCATTAACGCCGTAAACCCAAGGTTTCCTACGCGATGCTCGTCATCGTAGGGTTAGTCGGGTCCTAAGTCGAGTCCGAAAGGGGTAGACGATGGCAAATTGGTTAATATTCCAATACCAACATTAGTGTGCGATGGAAGGACGCTTAGGGCTAAGCAAGCTAGCGGATGGAAGTGCTAGTCTAAGGTCGTAGGAGGTTATATAGGCAAATCCGTATAACAATACTCTGAGAACTGAAAGGCTCTTCAAAGTCTTCGGACAGCGAGGAGAATTGCTGATGCCGTCGAGCCAAGAAAAGTTTCTAAGTTTAGCTAATGTTGCCCGTACCGTAAACCGACACAGGTGGGTGGGATGAGTATTCTAAGGCGCGTGGAAGAACTCTCTTTAAGGAACTCTGCAAAATAGCACCGTATCTTCGGTATAAGGTGTGGTTCGCTTCGTATTAGGATTTACTCCGAAAGCGAAGAAACTTACAACAAAGAGTCCCTCCCGACTGTTTACCAAAAACACAGCACTCTGCTAACTCGTAAGAGGATGTATAGGGTGTGACGCCTGCCCGGTGCTCGAAGGTTAATTGATGGGGTTAGCATTAGCGAAGCTCTTGATCGAAGCCCGAGTAAACGGCGGCCGTAACTATAACGGTCCTAAGGTAGCGAAATTCCTTGTCGGTTAAATACCGACCTGCATGAATGGCGTAACGAGATGGGAGCTGTCTCAAAGAGGGATCCAGTGAAATTGTAGTGGAGGTGAAAATTCCTCCTACCCGCGGCAAGACGGAAAGACCCCGTGGACCTTTACTACAGCTTGACACTGCTATTTGGATAAGAATGTGCAGGATAGGTGGGAGGCTTTGAGTATATGACGCCAGTTGTATATGAGCCGTTGTTGAGATACCACTCTTTCTTATTTGGGTAGCTAACCAGCTTGAGTTATCCTCAAGTGGGACAATGTCTGGTGGGTAGTTTGACTGGGGCGGTCGCCTCCCAAATAATAACGGAGGCTTACAAAGGTTGGCTCAGAACGGTTGGAAATCGTTCGTAGAGTATAAAGGTATAAGCCAGCTTAACTGCAAGACATACAAGTCAAGCAGAGACGAAAGTCGGTCTTAGTGATCCGGTGGTTCTGTGTGGAAGGGCCATCGCTCAAAGGATAAAAGGTACCCCGGGGATAACAGGCTGATCTCCCCCAAGAGCTCACATCGACGGGGAGGTTTGGCACCTCGATGTCGGCTCATCGCATCCTGGGGCTGGAGCAGGTCCCAAGGGTATGGCTGTTCGCCATTTAAAGCGGTACGCGAGCTGGGTTCAGAACGTCGTGAGACAGTTCGGTCCCTATCTGCCGTGGGCGTAAGAAGATTGAAGAGATTTGACCCTAGTACGAGAGGACCGGGTTGAACAAACCACTGGTGTAGCTGTTGTTCTGCCAAGAGCATCGCAGCGTAGCTAAGTTTGGAACGGATAAACGCTGAAAGCATCTAAGCGTGAAGCCAACTCTAAGATGAATCTTCTCTAAGCTCTCTAGAAGACTACTAGTTTGATAGGCTGGGTGTGTAATGGATGAAAGTCCTTTAGCTGACCAGTACTAATAGAGCGTTTGGCTTATCTTATTTAAGCATCACTTCCTTGTTAAGGTTTTTAATAAAGCTTTGAACGTTTTTATATGAAAACTATATTAGCTTATAAAATCTTACAAGTAAAGTTTATATTAGAACTTGCTCTTAACATTGTTTTTTAAGTATTCTAAAACAATAAAGTGATTAGTTTAGTAAAATATCTAAATATAAGAATAAGATGAAAGCTAAAAATGATTTTAAATCTAGTTTTTATTATGCTATATTAAATAGAATATTTAAATAACAATGTCCGTGATTATACAGATGTGGAGACGCCTTGCTCCATCCCGAACCAAGAAGCTAAGCACATCGTGGGTGATGATACTACGCCTTACTGGCAGGGGGAAAGTAGCTCATTGCGGACTTGTTAATTCTACTTATTATTCTTACTTTATATATAATTTAATTCATATTTTTTTATTTTTAAATTTTTATGGTTTTAGATTATATTTCTTATATTTCTTATATTTCTTATATTTCTTATATTTCTTATATTTCTTATATTTCTTATATTTCTTATATTTCTTATATTTCTTATATTTCTTATATTTCTTATATTTCTTATATTTCTTATATTTCTTATATTTCTTATATTTCTTTCTTATCGCTCTTAATTATTTATAGTTTTTTTATTTTTATGGGTTTTAATGACTTAACTTTTGGTTTTTGGGTGGTTGGGTAGTTGTATTTATGTTAGCATATGGTTAGATAAAATATTTATCAAGAATTAAATATTTGGTTGTTTTAGCTGTTTGTTATGGTTTTTTTGTGTTGCTGGTTATTGAATTGTTTTAATGGCTTATTTGGTGGGTTGGTTGTGGCTATATTTAAGATATGTATGATTGTAGTGTTGAAATAGTATAAATTATAATTATTCAACTATTTTTTTCTTAATCCTTTAAAGTAAATTTTAGTAAAATATAAAATATTCTTTATAAAGGTTAAAAATGTACTTTACTTTGTTAAATGAAAAAGATTTTTTCAACCCTTACTACCGCAAAAAGCAAATCACACAAAATGAATTTGACACTTTTTGCAAGGCTTTAACGCAGTATATAGAAAGGCTTGAAAGCTCACAAAGTGAAAATGAAGACTATCTTGTAGCTAACGCACTTAGTCCATTTTTAACCATGCTAAATTTCAAAACCCACATCAAAACCAAACAAAAAGGCAAAAGCGAGATTGATTTGGCCATCGCTAAAGATGAGCTTAGTAAAGACTTAGAAGTTCTCATCGAAGCTAAAAAGCCCAACTCAAAAGAATTCATCACCCACGAAAAGCCAAATTCTAAAGCCTTGCATGAGGCTATTTTGTATTATTTTAGAAATAGAGAACATAGCTTTAGTTTGAAATTTATCATCATCACAGACTTTTATAAATTTTACATTTTCAAAGCTAGTGAGTTTGAAGAGCTTTTTTATAAAAACACAAGCTTTAAAAAACTTTTTGAAGAATTTCAAAGCCCAAATTCACTTTTTAAAGGCAACACCGATGAATTTTATAAAGAAGCAAGCAAACTCATAGAAAATTCCAAAGAAAGCTTAAAAGGCTTTTTCATCGACTTGGCATTTTTAAAAGACAAGCAAAAGTCAAATTTCAAAAACCTAGCAAGCATTTTTAAAACCTTTCATAGAGACTTTTTGCTAAATGAATTTAGTCCAAATGACGCAAACTCACTAAACAACGCATTTTATAAAGAGCTTTTATACATCTTAGGTTTAAGCGAGAGCAAACAGCTTTCTAAATTCATCATCACACAAAGTGAGCAAAGCAAACAAGCTCAAGGCACGCTTTATCATCTCATAGCGAGCAAACTCCCAAAGCATGATTTTGAAGAGGTGTTAAAATTCATCATACTTTGGTTAAATCGCATTTTATTTTTAAAGCTTATAGAGTCTAATTTGGTTAGATTTAACGATGATAAAACCCTTAAATTTCTAAACTATGAAAAAATTCCAAATTTTACTACCCTTTCACACCTTTTCTTTGATATCTTAGCTAAAGAAAAGCACACAAGAGCGCAGAGTAAATTTAGCTATTTGCCTTATTTAAATTCATCGCTTTTTGAAAAACAAGCCATCGAAAAAACCACATTAGAAATCGCTACTTTAGAAAATGACGCTTTGCTAGAGTATCACCCGCACACGCAGTTAAAAGATGACAAAGGTAAAAGCAAAAAGGGCAAAGTAGGTTTGCTTAAGTATTTGTTTGAGTTTTTAGACAGCTTTGATTTTGGAGCAGATGAACAAAGCGAAGAACTCATCAAACAAAAAGAACTCATCAACTCAAGCGTTTTGGGAAATGTCTTTGAAAAGCTAAATGGCTACAAAGAAGGTAGTTTTTATACTCCAAGTTTTATCACTTCATATATGTGTAAAGTCAGTATAGAAAAAGTTGTGCTTGATAAGTTTAACCATACTTTTAAGCTAAATGCCACCAAGCTAAGCGAGCTAAGAATCCAGCTACGCCAAGAAAAAATCCCTCAAGAACAAAAACTAGCCTTGCTAAATTCCATACGCATTTGCGATCCTGCGGTGGGAAGTGGGCATTTTTTAGTTTCAGCTTTAAATGCCATGCTTATGGTGCATTATGAGCTTGGTTTGTTTGAAGAGGACTTTTACCTAAGCGTGCAAAATGATGAAATTTTAGTGCAAAATCACAAAGGCCAGTTTTTAGAGTATAAACGCCCTGATTTTGACAAAGACAAAACCCACCTTTGTCAAAAAGAACTTTTCGAGCGTAAAAAAGACATCATAGAAAACAACCTTTTTGGAGTAGATATCAACCCAAACTCATGTGAGATCACTAAACTAAGGCTTTGGATAGAGCTTTTAAAACACAGCTTTTATGAAAGTTTTGATGATACAAACTATCATGATCTTAAAACCTTGCCAAACATCGACATCAACATAAAATGCGGGAATTCGCTTATAAGTTATTTTGAAATTCACAAAAGCCTTTCTCACTACCCAAACATCAAAGAACGCATGGATAAATACAAACGCATAGTCAAAGACTACAAAGAAGGCTTTTACACCGACAAAACTCTCATCGCAAAAGAGATCAAAAACCTCAAAGAATCTTTTAAAAATTTCTGCTTAAAAGACAAATTTGCCAAAGAGATCAAGCAACTTACTAACGGGGCTAATGAATACTCTAAAAAATACGGCGATTTTTTAGCGCAAGATGAAAAAGATGAGAATTTTAGAGCATTTTTTTCTAAAAATATGTTTGAATTTGACTTTGATGAAAGTGCAGCTAAGAAAGAATTTAAAAAGCTTAAAAAGCTTTATGAGAGTATATTTGACTTAGAAAGTGCAAATCCTTTTGAATGGCGTTTTGAATTTAGCGAAGTGCTTGATGAGGGCGGGAGTTTTCAAGGATTTGATCTCATCATCGGTAACCCACCTTACATCAGACAAGAAGACATCAAAGAACTAAAGCCAAATTTAGCTAAAAACTATAAAGTATATAAAGGCACAAGCGACATTTATACCTACTTTTATGAGCTTGGGTTTAATGTGCTAAAACAAAATGGTGTTTTGTCTTTCATCACTTCAAACAAATACACAAGAGCAGGTTATGGAGAGCCTTTGCGTGAATTTTTGCTTAAAAATACCACACTTTTAGAATACATCGATCTAAATGGTATAAAAGTTTTTGAAAGCGCTACGGTGGATACTTCTATACTAAGCTTTGAAAAAGCAAAAACTAAAGATAATAGCTTTAAGTACTTAGCCCCAAACACCGAGCTTTTAAAAGAAAATGACTTTAACATAGAAAGCATTTTAAATTTTAACAAAATCGCACAAAATTTTTTAAGCAAAGAAAGCTTTACTTTTAACGATGAAAATACAAACGCACTAAAAGCAAAGATAGAAAAGCACGGCACCCCACTTAAAGACTGGCATAGGCTTAATATAAACTATGGCATAAAAACGGGCTATAATGAAGCCTTTATCATCACTACTGAAAAAAGAGATGAAATTCTAGCTAAATGCAAAGATGAAGCCGAAAAAGAACGCACCGCCAAACTCATACGTAAAATGCTACGCGGTAGAGATATAAAAAGATATAGTTATGAGTGGGCGGGGCTTTGGGTGATCAACACTCACAATGGCTATAAAAGCAAAAGCGGAGAAAAGGTGGAAGCGATAAACATAGATGAGTACCCTAGCTTAAAACAGCATTTAAAGCCGTATTATAAAACTTTAGAAAAAAGAACTGACAAAGGAAAAACACCTTATAACCTTAGAAATTGTGCTTATTTGGAGGAATTTGAAAAAGAAAAGATAGTGTATCCTGAAACAACTCAAGGGGCATATTTTGTCTATGATAATAAAGGAATTTTCTTAGAAAAAACAGCTTTTTTTATAGTCTGTGAAAATTTGAAATATTTATTAGGACTATTATCATCAAATTTAATTACATATTATTATAAAAATTTTTCTCAAGGTTGTAAACTAGGAATAAAAGGTTATCAATACAATAAACATGCCTTAGAAAATTTACCATTGCCAAAGATAAATTCTAAAAATGAAAAATTAGCAAACGAGCTTATAAGCTTAGTTGATGAGATTTTAAATTTAAAAGAACAAGACAAAAACGCAAACACCAAAACCCAAGAAGACAAAATAAACTCTATCATTTACAAACTTTACAACCTAAACGAAGAAGAAATAAAAATCATTGAGGGTAAGTAATGAGCGAATTTGATCAAACATTAGCACAATATGGAATTTTGGCAAAAAATGCTCAAAAATCAATAGGAAAAGATAGAATAAGTGTATTTGGCAATGCAGAAATAGAAACTATAGACATTAAGATTTTACAAGAAAAAGACATAAAATGCCTTGATATAAAATCAAAAAAAATTAAAAATATTATCTTTGTAAAAGATATTTCACTAGATATGTCTTTTTCAGGTGTAACTTTTATAAATGAAATCAAAACTAGCTCTAATTTTATAGGCGAATTAGTTTTTTCAGGTTGTACTTTTAAAGAAGAAGTAAATTTTCAACAAGCAAATTTTGAAAATTTTATTTGCTCTCGTGTTACTTTTGAAAAACAAGTATCTTTTTTAGGTGCTGTTTTTGGAAATACAGAAAATAAAAAAGAGATAAGTTTTTCCAATGTTACTTTTTTAAATGAAGTTGTTTTTTCTGAGGCTATTTTTAGTAGTAATATAGATTTTTATAAAGGTTATTTTCAAAAAGAATTGAAATTTAATAGGGCTAAATTTAAGTGTGATAAAGCTAATTTTTACATAGAATGTAAAGATAAAGTTGCTTTTATTGGAGCTATTGGAAAGAATATAACTATTATAGAATCAAATTTTGAAAATAATTTGATTCTAGGTGTAACATTTGATTTATTAAATATTATTGATAGTGAAATATTGAAAGATTTAACTTTAAATAACTCCACAGGACACAATATAGAAATTATAAATTCCACCATAGAAAAAAATACTGATTTGTCTTTTCTTTCAGCTAATAACATATCTTTAAATAATTCAACTTTTAAAGGAGAAATAAGTTTATCTATAAATAATTTTACACTCACACAAAATATAAATTTTAAAGATATTACTTTTGGAAAATTATATATACCAAAAGAACTTTTTGTAAAGAGTGTAAATTTTGAAAGATGCATCTTTTTGCAAGATATGAATTTTAAGGATTATACTTTCAATGAAGTTGCTTTCAATACTTGCACATTTAAAGAAAGCGTGTATTTTAATAATTCTTGGTTTAAAAAGGAAGTTGATTTTCACGAGTGTGAATTTGAAAAAACTGCTTGTTTTTATGGAGTAAAATTTGATGAAACTCCAAATTTTTCTCAAGCTTTATTTAAGAGCAATATAAATGTTATAAATTCGAATTTAAATTTTGGTTTTACTAGGGTAGATAAAAAAATACAGCTAATGTCTTTACAAGGAAAAGGTAAGTATAATTATGAAATTGCAAATGATTTTAGAGATTCTTTCAGGAATTTTAAAAGTGCTTTGATAAAAGATAATAATCTCTTAGACGCTTCAAAATTTCATAAATACGAGCTTTATTGTAAAGAGATAGAACTAAAAAATAAAAAAGGCAAGACTCTTAAAGATATAGTAGATAAATGGCAACTCTTTTTCTACCGTAAACTTTGTGATCATCATACAGACTTGCTAAAGGTGTTTCATAATCTACTTATCATCATCATGCTTTTTAGCGTTTTTTCTTTTGCGCTTGATAAATTTAAACAACCTAGCATAGAAAATCATGCAAAATATCACATTGTTCAAGTAGATACTAACGAAAGTTATATCTTTAAAGAACATAATAAAACGACTTATAATTTTTTATCCTTGAATATAGAGCAAGAATTTAAAAACTTGGATAATTTATTATCTAAAACTGAGATTTATTTTTCTCTCGGTTTTGTATTGCTAGTGACTTTTGTTGCATTGTTGAATAAAAAATACTTATGGCTTTTGCTTTTGCCTTTTTTTGTAGGGGTGGTTTATTGCATAGGATTTCCTATGTCGATTATTACTCATTTTATGATTATAGTGCTATTTGCATGTACTTTTGTATTTATAATGGTTTTTGACAGCAAGCCTGAAAGATTTCTTTTTGTAGGTGTTTCTTATATAGTTTGCATTTTTGCACTACTTGCAAAACCTAGTTTAATGCTTCCTGTGTTTGGAAGCTTTTTGGAAAAAGACACTAATGCTACTTATCCTTTACTGCTTAGTTTATCGGTAGTGTATTTTATACTTGTAGCTTTAGTGATATTCTCACTCCAAAAAACTGCACGCAAAAACTCCATAGTGCCAAGCTAAAGCTTGGCTTTTTTTATTTTGTGTTATTGTAAAAATTTAGCTTGAAAGATATATAATAAAAATCAAAAATAATCTAGTATTAAATCAAATTTTATTAGGAATTTAAATGATTAAAACTATAAAAATTACAAATTTTAGAGGCTTGAAAGATTTAGAAATCAAAGACTTTAAACGCTTTAATGTCTTTGTCGGAAAAAATAGTTGTGGTAAAACGAGTATCTTAGAAGCTATTTTTATGTGTTATAGTCAAGAAGAGGCAAATTCTTTGATAAGAATTCAAAATTTTCGTCGCACTATGGTAATACCTACTAATCTTTCTAGTATTTTTTATAATTTTGATTTTTTAACACCAGTTGAAATACACTCAAGTTATGACAAAAAAAACATTCAAGTTCAAATTCAGCCAAAAACTGAAAGTGAAAGCATTTCTCAAGAAAAATTTAAACAAAGTTCTATGCTAGAGCAAAATATCAATGGTTTAAATTTCACAAGAATACACGGAAAAAAAGAATTTACCTCTCATTTTAGTGTTCAATTTAATGGCGATATACAAGATTCTACCAAAAGTGATGAGCAACTTCCGCTTTTAGCTCTATATCTTCCAAGTGATATAGAGCAGTGGGGTTTGAAGTATTTTATTGATATTGTAAGAAAAGAAAAAAAAAGAGATGAGCTTTTGGAGTATTTAAGACTTTTTGATGAGAGAATTATTGATATAGAAACACAAGCAAATAGTGTTTTGGTTAATCTTAAAAACATAGAAAAATTGATTGATATTAATTTTTTAGGTGAAGGGTTTAAAAAATACACTTGCATACTTGCTTTAATGCTAGCAGCAAATCAATGGCATACGCGTTTTTGCGTTTGTATAGATGAGATTGAAAATGGTCTGCATTTTTCTAGCACGCAAAAACTTTTAAAAAGTATTTTAAAATTATCAAAAAAATTAGATTTTCAATTCTTTTTTACCACTCATAGTCTTGAATTTTTAGACATAGCAAGAAAAATTTTAAATGATGAGAGTAAAATATTTAAAGTAGCTTTAACAGAAAAAGGCATTAAGACTTATTCGTATTCTCAAAATGGCGAAGCTTATTTCACTCTTGATAGGATAGACCCTAGAGGAGAAAATAATGAAAATTAATATTTTTGTAGAAGGAAAGCATGATAAAGAATTTTTAGAACAATATTTAAATTTTTTAAAACTTCCAAATGCAAATATAATACCATGTGGAAAAAATCATCTTGATGAAGATGCTATATCTAAAATGGAAGAAGCAAAAGATAATAATGAAAAAATTTTACTTATTTTTGATACAGATAAAAATTTTAACTCAACATTAGAAAGGATTAAAAAAGAAAGTAAAGATTTACTACAAGATGAAAATATCTTTCTTTTTCCAAATAATTTTGAAAATGGGGAACTAGAAACCCTTTTGTTTGCCATAGCCAAAGAAGCACAAATTTGTCAGTGCTTTGAAAATTATAAAAAATGCATAGAAAAGCTTAATCCGCAATATAGTAAAAATATCCATAAAAAATCAGCTAGATTTGCTTATTTCGAAGCATTAGGTTTTTTTCCATCAAATGATGAAAAAGCTAAAAAAGCAAGAAAAAATTCTTATGCTGAAATTTTTGATTTTAATCACATAGCGCTTAAACCTTTGAAAGATTTTCTTATAAAGCATTATAATAGTTATTGTAAATAGGTTTTCATCTCGTTTTTAGCTTATGGTATAATGAAAATCATCCAAAAAAAGGAGTACCATGCTAAAGACAAGTTTTAAAAAATCAGTTTTTATCCCAAGCATTAGTATTATAATTATCTTAAGTCTTAGTTGTATTTTCTTACCTAAACTTACAAATGATTTTATCAATCATATCAAAAGTGGAATTTTTACAAATTTTTCATGGTTTTATATACTAAGCGTGAGTTTTTTTGTGTGTTTTATGCTAGCACTCGCACTTTCAAAATTTGGCGATATCAAGCTCGGCGATGATGATGAAAAACCTCATTTTAAATTCACCTCATGGCTTGCTATGCTTTTTGCTACGGGTATGGGTGTGGGGCTTATGTATTTTGGTGTGGCTGAACCTCTCATACATAAAAAAGCCTTACAAACAAGCGATGAAGAAGCTATGCTACATACTATCTTTCACTGGGGAATTCACCCATGGGCTATTTATGGGGTGTGTGCTTTGGCTATGGCGTATTTTGGTTTTAGATATAAAATGCCTCTTAGCTTGCGTAGCGCTTTTTACCCTTTGCTTAAAGACAAAATTTATGGCTTTTGGGGAAATTTAGTTGATATACTAGCTTTGATTGTCACGGTTTTTGGTATTAGCACTACGCTTGGTTATAGTGCTTCTCAGCTTAATGCTGGCTTTTTAAATTTAGGCATTTTAAACGAGCAAAGCTTTTTAGAACAAAGCGTGATTATAATCATCATCATTTCTTTAGCTACGCTTTCATCGATTAGCGGTTTGACAAAGGGCTTAAAAATTTTAAGTGAGACAAATTTGGTTTTTGCGGTGTGTTTAATGCTTTTTGTACTTTTTTCAACCAACACCATTCAAATTCTCTCACAATTTAGCTCTAATATTGGCAATTATTTGCAAAATTTAATTTCTTTGAGTTTTAAGACTTATTATTATGAAAAAGAACATATAGAGTGGTTTAATAACTGGACTATTTATTATTGGGCTTGGTGGCTTAGTTGGTCGCCTTTTGTGGGCTTTTTCATCGCTAAAATTTCTCGCGGTAGAACGATAAGGGAATTTATCTTTGGTGTGCTTGTAGTGCCTACTAGTTTTAATATACTTTGGTTTAGCATTTTTGGCAATAGTGCTTTAAATTTCAATGATATTTTAAGTCCTTTTACTTCAGCACCTGAAAGCTTGCTTTTTTATTTTTTACAAAATTTTTCTTTTTCTTATTTTAGCTCTTTGCTTGCACTTTTGGTTTTGGCTTTGTTTTTCATCACTTCAGCAGATAGTGGGATATTTGTGTTAAATTCTTTAAGTAGTGGTGGTGCTCATGAGCCACATAAGTGGCAAAATATCCTTTGGGGTTTTGTGCTTACACTTTTGGCTACTTCTTTGCTGTATTCAGGTGGTTTGGGAGCGATTTTAAGTATCACTATGATAGTGGCTTTGCCTTTTGCCTTTTTACTTTGTTTGATGTGTTTTTCACTGCTTAAAGGTTTAATTGTAGATGTAAATTACTCTTTAACTAAACTTAGTCAAAGCAGTGTGTATTTTTCAGGGGAATTTTGGCAAGAAAGACTAGCTAGAATTTTAAAACAAAGCAAAGAACAAGACATACAAAATTTCTTAAATACTAAAGTCAAAAATGCTATGGAATCACTCAGCCAAAGTCTAAAAAATTACGGCTTAAAAACACAAATTGTTCAAGAAAAATCAAGTATAAGTTTGATTATAAAAAAAGAATTTGCAAAAGACTTTATCTATGGGGTACAAGTAGTAAAAAAACAAGCAAGCCAAAGCATAATCGATGATAAATTTATGCCAACTTACTCTAAAGAATTTATTTTTGAGCCACAAACTTTCTTTGCTGATTCGCGTAATGGTTATAATATAGAGTATTTAAACGAACAAGAAATCATCGTAGATATACTAAAGCAGTATGAGAGGTATTTGCAACTTTTATTTGATGATAAAAATGAAATTTTTACCAAAGCTTATGATTAAAAAGCGTTATAATTACACTTTATTCTTATAAGAAAGGCCTTTTATGTTGAGATTTTTTATCATGCTTTTTTGTGCTTTAAATCTTTTTGCCGCCACACCAAAAGATACTATCATCATCGCAGTGGAAAATGAACCAGAGCGTGTAAATCCACTTTTTAGTGAAGATCATGATGTGGCAATTGCTCTTGTGTTTTCAGGACTTACACGCTTTGATGAAAATATGAATCTAGCACCTGATCTTGCTAGTTCTTGGAAAGTTAGTAAAGATGGGCTTGTTTATGAATTTACTTTAAGAGATGATGTATTGTGGCATGATGGGACTAAATTTAGTGCTAAAGATGTGGAATTTAGTATAAATGCTTTAAAAGATGAGAAATTAAATTCGCCTTCAAAAGTAAATTTTGACGCAGTTAAAGAGGTAAAAATCATCGATGATTATCATTTGTCTATCGCACTTTCAAAGCCTTTTCCTGCATTTTTAGATGCTTTGAGTGTAGGGATTTTACCAAAACACTTGCTTGAAAAAGAAAATTTAAACACCACTAAATTTAATCAAATGCCCATAGGAACAGGACCATATAAGCTAAAACAATGGAAAAAAGGTCAATACATGATCTTAGAGGCAAATGAAAACCATCATTTAGCTAAGGTGAAAACACCAAAACTCATACTAAAACACATTAAAGATCCAAGTATTAGTGCCATTGAGCTTAAAAATGGTTCTATTGACGTGGCTTTGGTTGATTTTGCTCTAGCTTCAAATTTCGCAAATGATAAAAGCTTTAAAATGCTTATAGAGCCTTCGGCTGATTATCGTGCTTTGATGTTTAATCTTAATCATGAGTTTTTAAAAGATCAAAATGTGCGTTTAGCGCTAAATTATGCTATCGATAAACAAGCTATTATAAATTCACTTTTACATTCTTTTGGAAAGGTAGCAAATCATCCTTTAGAAAAATCATGGGCAAATCCTAAAGAATTTGCAAGTTATACTTATGATGTAAAAAAAGCAAATGATCTTTTGGCAAAAGCAGGTTTTGTAAAAAATAAAAATGGCATTTTAGAAAAAGATGGCAAAGAATTTAGCTTTGAAATGTATGCTATGAGTGAAGATCCACTAAGAGTGGCTTTGGTAAATATCTTGCAAAGTGAGTTTTTAAAGCTTGGCATAAAAGCAAAAGCGGTAGCTAAGCCAAGTGGAAGCTTTGATTATACGAAAATTGATAGCTTTTTAGTAGGTTGGGGTAGTCCTTATGATCCTGATTTTCATACCTTTAGAGTTTTTGCAAGCTCTCAAGATAGTGCTTTAAACTCGAGCGGATGGAATTTTGGCCATTATCAAAATACTAAAGTTGATGAAGCTCTGATAAAAGCTAGAAATTCACTTGATATAAATGAAAGAAAAAAACACTATAAAGAATTTATTGATGCTTTATATAAAGATCCTGCGTTTTTATTTATAGCTTATATTGATTATCCTTTAGTTTTTGCTAAAAATATCCAAGGTATAAAACCTCACATTTTAGGTCATCATGGAGTAGGTTTTACTTGGAATGCTTATGAGTGGAGCAAAAATTAGTGCTAAAACTCATTTTTAAACGCCTTTTATGGGCATTTTTTTTGATGATTTTTGCAAGTTTCTTATGCTTTGTGATGATATATCATGCTAAAGGGAGCGTGGTTTTTGCTAGTGTGCCTCAAGGAACTAGCCTTAAAATAAAAGAGCAAATCGAGCGTAATTTAAATTTAGATAAGCCCTTGTTAGAGCAGTATGAAAATTGGCTTTTTAATGCCATGAAAGGCGACTTTTCCTACTCTTTAATCAGTGGAGAAAAAGTTAGTGAGATTTTGAAAGAAAAGCTTCCCTATACCATCATACTAGGTAGTTTGGCTTTTTTTGTACTTTTTGCGCTATCTTTGGTTTTGGCACTTTTTTGTGTTCTTTATAAAGATAGTTTTTTAGATAAATTTATCACTTTTTCAACGATGAGTTTTTTTGCATTGCCTGCTTTTTCTTTATCACTAATGCTTATTTTGGTTTTTGCTGTATTTTTTAAGATTTTTCCAAGTTCTGCTATTGCAGATATTGGCTTTGAAGATGATGTGTTTAATCGCTTGTGGCATTTGTTTTTACCAGTATGCGCTTTAGTGCTTTCACATTTGGCTGTTTTTGTGCGTTTTATAAGGACAAGTTTGATTGATAGTTTAAATCAAAGTTTTATAGAAAGTGCTTTTGCAAGAGGGCTTAGTAAAACAAGAATTTATTTGCACTTTGTGTTAAAAGATGCCCTTGGTTCTATACTTGCGTATTTTGGTGCTTCTTTTGTGAGTTTTTTAATGGGAACTTATATAGTAGAAAGCGTATTTTCTTATGAGGGCGTGGGAAATTTGGTGATTAAAAGCATATTGTTTAAAGACTATCCTGTGGTGCTAGCTGTGGTAATTTTTAGTATTTTAGTGGTAGTGCTTGTAAATTTGATCGTAGAGATAATTTGCAAGATGATTAATCCAAGGTTTGCTAATGCGTAAATTTTGCGTGATGATGATTTTGCTAAGTTTTATTTTAGCACTTTTTGCACCTTTAATAAGTTCTTATGATCCTAATTTAGTGGATTTAAGTAAGGCTAAAATAGCCCCAAATTTAAGTCATATTTTTGGTACAGATTTACTTGGTAGAGATGTTTTTACGCGTATTTTATATGCCTTGCGTGTTTCTTTGTTTGTAGGGGTAATGGCAGCATTTTTTAGTGTGCTTTTTGCTTGTGTTTATGTGTTTTTAACAAGATTTTTTGCTTATGCTTTTTTTGCTAGGGTGCTTGATATGCTTTTAGCGTTACCTTCTTTGCTTGTGATTATGTTTTTTCAAAGCTTTTTGGCAGGATCTTTGTGGAGTATGATTTTTATTATCGCTTTGGGACATTTTGCTTTTGTGGCAAAAGTGCTTGATACCCAACTGAATAAATTTCAAAAACTTGAGTTTTATCAAAATGCTATCATTCTAGGTTCTAGTAAGATGAAAGCTTTATTTAGTGAGCTTTTGCCCGCTTGTTGGAATTTGCTTTTTGTGCTTTTTGTTTTAAATATTGCTCATGCTATTACAAGTGAAGCCACTTTGAGTTTTTTTGGCTTGGGTGTAGAGCTTTGGACTCCAAGTTTAGGAAATATGCTAAATGAAGCAAGCAAAGCTGTGTTTTTAGGATTTTGGTGGATGATAGTTTTTCCGGTAGCTTTTATACTTATGCTTATTTTACCCTTGCTTGCTTTGGGTAATGATTTACAAGAAGAGATTAAAGCATGATAGAAATTGCAAATTTAAATCTTAACTTTAAAGATAAAATCTTATTAAAAGATATAAATCTTAATTTAGAAGATGGTAAAGCTTTGGCTATCATGGGCAAAAGTGGAGCAGGAAAAAGCTTGCTTTTAAAAAGCATGATTAAGCTTTTTGATAAGCATTATAAACTCAATGCACAAAAATTTCAGATAGATCAAAAAGATATTTTAAATTTAAAAGAAAAAGAACTAAATACCTTAAGAGCTAAGGTAAATTTACTTTTTCAAGATGTTTATGGGAGCTTTTACCCTCTTGTTGATATAGGGAGTTATTTTAATATAGTTTTAAAAACTCATACTAATTTAAGTACAAAAGAGATTAAAGAAAAGGCCTTTTATTATTTTGAGTGTTTAGGCCTTAAAAATCATGATCTTTTGTGGCATTCTTTTATATATCAACTAAGTGGTGGTATGGCAAGACGCGTTCAAATAGCTCTAGCTTTATTAAGTGGGGCTAAGTATTTATTGTGTGATGAGATTATAAGTTCACTTGATAGAACTAATGAAGAAAAAATCATCGCTATTTTAAAAGAGTTAAAAGTGCAATTTAAAAATCTCATTTTTATCACCCATGATATAAATTTAGCCAAAGAACTTTGCGATGAGGTAGCCATCATAGAAGATAAAACTTTGCTTTATCAAATGCCCGTGAAAGAATTTTTAAGTAATCCAAAAGGTGTTTTTGCTAAAGAGTTGTTAAATTATTTTGAGAATGAAAATGTTTTTAGAAGTTAAAAATTTAAGTAAATCTTATAAAATTAAAAAACACTGGTATTTAAAAGAAGAAGAAAATTATGTTTTTAAAGATGTGAGTTTTTCTTTAAATCAAAATGAAAATTTATTGCTTTGTGGGGAAAGTGGTAGTGGCAAAAGCACTCTAGCTAAAATTCTTTGTATGCTTGAATGTGCAAATACTGGAGAGGTTGTGTTTGAAAATAAAAATATATTAAATTTAGATTTTAATACTCAAAGAAAATTACGCCAAAAAATTCAATATGTTTTCCAAGATCAAAAGCTAGCTTTAAATCCTTATAAAAACACTAAAAGACTTTTGCTTGATGTATATGAAAATTTTAAACTTAAGCCTGATTTTGAAGAGCTTTTTAAGCTTTTTGATGTTTTTGAACTTCAAAAAGATATTTTAAATTTAAAACCCTCTAAGCTAAGTGGTGGTCAAAGTCAAAGATTAGGTTTGATTAGAGCTTTGCTTTTAAGGCCAAAATTGCTTATTTTAGATGAAATCACAGCAGCGCTTGATGTGGTGACTGCTTATAAAATTTTAAACTATTTACACACTTTTCAAAAAACACACGATATTGCTTATATATTTATTTCTCATCAAGAAAAAATCTTGCAAGATATATGCCATAAAAAAGTATTTTTATAATAAAGATAAAAATTGTTTCATTTTGAAATATCATAAAATTTATTTTTTTGATAATAAGTTTTTATATAGCTAAGTTAAAGTAAAATAAATTTTAATTATGCTTGAATAAAAGGTTTATTATGACGCACGCAACTATAGAGCATCAATACTTTGGCATCTTTGCAATGCTTGTTATTGCAAGTGTTATATTTTTTACTTTGGTGTATATTTCTTCTAAAATAGGCTCCAAACTCGCTTCTCATAATAGAAAAAAACTTGGACTAGGAATTTATGAGTGTGGGCCTATGGCTTCTAAGCAAGCAAATAAAATCAATTCTCAATTTTTTGTTTTTGCTTTGATTTTTATTTTGCTTGATATTGAAGTAGTGTTTTTATTTCCTTGGGCGGTAATTTTTAAAGATTTAACCGCAGAGCTTTCAAATTATGGCCTATCTTTATTTGCCTTAATAGAAGTGTTTATTTTTGTTTTATTGCTTGCAATAGGTTTTTTATACGCTTATAAAAAAGGAGCATTCGCATGGCAGAGTATCAAAAAATGAGCAATGCGCCAGTTGTTTTAACTACGGTTGATAAATTAGTGCAATGGGGTAGAAGTAATTCTTTATGGGCGTTATCTTATGGGCTTGCCTGTTGTGCTATTGAAATGATGGCAGCAGGTGGTGCAAGATATGATTTTGATAGATTTGGAACGATTTTTAGGGCAAGTCCAAGACAATCTGAAGTAATGATTATAGCGGGTACTTTAAGCAAGAAACACGCTGAATTTACAAGAAGACTTTATGATCAAATGCCTGATCCTAAATGGGTTATTTCTATGGGTTCTTGTGCAAATACTGGTGGTATGTTTAATACCTATTCTACTGTTCAAGGGGTGGATAGGATTATACCGGTAGATATTTATGTACCAGGTTGCGCCCCACGCCCTGAAACTTTTCAATTTGCTTTGATGATTTTGCAAAAAAGAATTCGTAAAGAAAAAGCAAGCAGAAAAATAGCTCCAAAAAGGCTTATATGATGAGAAAATATAGCGATAAGAAAAATGCTCAGCTAAAAAATTATTATGAAGATAGATTTTACCATGCACCTACAACTAAAAAACTAAGCACAGAGGGTAGTGCTTTTGAGGGTGATCATCAAATTTTAAGCCAAGAATTTAAGTTAAAAAATTCTTTTATAGAGCTTGATTTTTGGGTGATTGAGATAAACAAAGATGATAATGTTGCTATTCTTGATAAGCTTAAGAATTTAGGTTATAGCTGTTTTACTGATGCAAGTGCGATTGATTTTGTCGCTCAAAAGCAAGGTTTTGAAGTATATTATCAGCTTTTAAATATGGAGAAAAATTTAAGAGTGAGAGTAAAGACTTTCGTTGGTTTAAAAGAAAGACTTCAAAGTGTTATGAGTGTTTTTAAGGGTGCTAATTGGTGTGAGAGAGAAATATATGATATGTTTGGAATTTTCATTATCTATCACCCGAATTTAAAAAGACTTTTAATGCCTGATGATTGGTATGGACACCCTTATTTAAAAAGCTATCCTTTGCATGGTGATGAATTTGCTAAATGGTACGAGATAGATAAAATTTTTGGAAAAGAATACCGCGAGGTTGTAGGCGAGGAAAATAGAGATCCAGGTTTTGTAGATGAAAAAGACACGTTAAACTTTAGTAGAATTTATCATGAGGTTGGTAAAGGCGAAGTTCCAAGAGAAGATAAATATCTACAAGAATATCAAGAAGAAGGTGGCGTACCTTTTGTGAAAAAAGCCAAAAGAACGCAAGTAAAAATTTTAGACAAGAGAAGATAAAATGCAAATTTCTACTAAATTAAAACCTTATTATGAAAATATAAGCTTTGAGCGTGAAGATGGTACTATGATAGTAAATCTTGGTCCCCAACACCCTAGCGCTCATGGAAATTTACGCCTTATTTTAGAACTTGATGGAGAAGAAATCACCAAGGCTGCTCCTTGTATAGGCTATATGCATCGTGGTATGGAAAAAATGGCTGAAAATATGATCTATCAAGAGTTTATCCCAACTACTGATAGAATGGATTATATCGCAGCTAGTGCAAATAATTATGCCTATGTAGCTGCTGTGGAAAAACTTTGTGGCTTAGAAATTCCGCGCAGAGCAAGTGTGATAAGGATGATTTTGCTTGAGTTAAACCGCATTGCTTCGCATTTGTTATGGCTTGCTACACATGCGCTTGATATTGGTGCGATGACAGTATTTTTATACTGCTTTAGAGAGCGTGAATATGTGCTTGATCTAATAGAAAAATATTGCGGGGCAAGACTTACACATTCATCTATGAGAATAGGCGGGGTAATGCTTGATTTACCTGAGGGTTTTTTAGATGAACTTTTAGCATTTTGCAATAAATTTCCAAATGATATAAAAGATTATGAAGCCTTGCTTGATGATAATAGAATTTGGCGTGCAAGAACTGAAAATGTAGGAGTGGTAAACAAAGAACAAGCGCTAAGTTGGGGTTGTAGCGGGGTTATGCTAAGAGGAAGCGGGATTGCTTATGATGTTAGAAAAGAAGAGCCTTATTTACTTTATGATGAGGTAGATTTTGGCGTGCCTGTGGCTAAAATGGGTGATTCTTATGCAAGATATAAAGTTTATATGCAAGAATTTAGAGAAAGTTTGAAAATTTTAGTTCAATGTGCTAAGCTCTATCAAGATACTCCGCCTGAGATTTTATGCAATCATCCTGAATATGTAAGTGCTTCAAAAGAGCAAATTATGACACAAAATTATTCACTTATGCAACATTTTGTCCTAGTAACCCAAGGCTTAAAACCACCAAAAGGAGAGGTGTATGTGCCAACTGAAAGTCCAAAAGGCGAACTTGGATTTTTTATCCACTCAGATGGTAGCGGTAGGCCATATAGATTAAGAGCTAGAACCCCAAGTTTTTTTCACTGTGCGTTTTTAGAAGAAATGCTTGTAGGGTCATATTTGGCTGATGCGGTGGCAATTTTAGGAAGTATTAATATAGTTTTAGGTGAGATAGATCGATGAGACGTGTGGATTTAAGAAAAAGTCAAGATTTGTTTAAAGATTTAGAACAAATCATTCAAAATGCTTACATGGGTGAAGTTTTAGTGGTTTTGTTTGAAATAGGAGATTTTTCTAATGTAGAAAAAAGTTTTGCTTTCATAAAAGAGCAAAATTGTGAACTTTTAAATTCTTTAAAATTTAATCAAGTAGATTGGACTATAGTTTTTAAAAAGGTAGGACAATGAAATTAGCAAAATATCAAGAAGGCTTAAATGCTTTGTGTTTTGTGGATTTACTTTCTTTAAAAAATCCTTCACTTTGTGCTAAGCTTAACAAAAGTAAAAATTATAATATTTCCTGTATAGAAGATAAAAATTTAAAAGCAAGCTTTTATAAATGTGAGATTGCAAGCGTGCCTTTTGTGCTTGCATTACTTTGTAAGATGAGTTTGGAGACTGAATTTAACGAGTTTGATGAGGGTTATTTAAGTGCTGAATCTTGCTTTGGCGAAGAAGAAGCTTTAGAGATTTTGGATTTTTTAAAAGAAGCAAAGTGTATTATTTTTGATGAAAATTTATACCAACATAAAGATTTTGAAAATATTAAGTATTTTTTAGAAAAACTTTGTCATAAATTTAATCTTTTGCTGATTTGCTCTAATGAAAATGAAGAAAATTTGTCAATACAAAATTCTTTTAATGAACTTTTAGAACTTGATAATTTTGATGGAACTATCATCATGCAAACACCTTTAGAAGACAAAAAATTGCATTGTTCTTCATCTTTTGCTTTGATTGCTAAGGTTAAGGATGAGGATAAAATTAATTTAAAAATAAACACTCAAGAATTTACAACTATAGTAAAAATCAATCATGACTTAAAAGGCACGGTGGCTTTGTTTGATTATGAAAGCGCTGGTTTTGCTTTTTCAAAAGCTCAAGTTAAGGTTATAAAATGAAAGTTATCATTAATGGTATAGAATGTGAGGCAAATGAGGGTGAGTATATCTTAAATGTCGCAAGAAAAAATGATATTTTCATTCCGGCGATTTGTTATTTAAATGGTTGTTCTCCAACACTTGCTTGTCGTATGTGTATGGTAGAAGCTGATGGTAAAAAGGTTTATTCTTGCAATACTAAAGTTAAAGAAGGTATGGTGGTAGAGAGTGATTTGCCAAATTTGTGGGATGAGCGCAATGCTATCATGCAAGCATATTGTATCAACCACCCTTTACAATGTGGGGTATGTGATAAATCTGGTGAGTGTGAGCTTCAAAACTTTACACACAAAGCAAGAGTAAATGTGCAAAATTATTGGATTAAAGATACCCATAAAGAGCATAAAAAATGGGGCGAGATTAATTATGATCCAGCTTTATGTATAGTGTGTGAAAGATGTATCACAGTTTGCAAAGATAAAATAGGTGAAAGTGCTTTAAAAACTACTCCAAGAGGAGCAAATGCACCAGATGCCAGCTTTAAAGAAAGTATGAGCAAAGACGCGCTAGCGATTTGGACTAAATTTCAAAAGAGTTTAATTGCGCCAAGTAGTGGTGATATGCTTGATTGTTCTTTTTGTGGAGAATGTACAAGTGTATGTCCTACAGGAGCCTTGGTAGGTTCGACTTTTCAATATACATCTAATGCTTGGGAGCTAAAGAAAATTCCAGCTAGTAATCCACATTCTAGTGATTGTGAGTTGATGTATTATGATATTAAACAAACTAGTATTAATAATCAAAAAGAAAAAATTTATAGAGTGAGTAATGATTTTGCTTTTGCTACGCTAAATAAAGCTGCAAGATATGGTTTTAATACCCAAAATGAAGTTCAAGGTAAAGACGAAAAAGCTTTTGAAAAACTAGTAAATATGATGAAAAACGATGAAATAAAAAATATTTTATTTAATAGTTTTATTACTAACGAAGAAGCTTTAATCTTGCAAAATTTAAGTAAAAAATTTAACCTTAACCTTATAAATCATGAAGCTAAAAAATTCCAAGATTTTCTAGCTTGTTTTTATCAAAATGCAAATGCAATATATAATGCAAATACAGATGATATTACTCAAAGTGATTTTTTAATCATCGTAGGTTCATTTTTACGCTATGATGCGCCAACGCTAGGATATAAAGTTAATAACGCTTTGGTAATGAATAAAGGTGCGGGGCTATATTTTCACCCTATAAAAGATAAAGGTGTGGATAAATATTCTAAAAATTTCTTGCAGATTAATCATGATATTAAAGATAATGAAAATATTTTATTATTTATCTTGCAAAAATTTGCTAAAGAGTTTCCACAAGATTTTAAAAATATATTAGAAAATGCGTATTATCAAGGCACTAAAGAAATCGAAGAAACTATTAATGAAGAAATTATTGAAAAGATAGAAAAACAAAATGAAAATGGCGAAACTATTATAGAAGAAGTTAAAAAACTTGTGCCTAAAAAAATTAAAAAAAGCATAGAGGTACAAAGATCAAATTATGCGAAAAATCTTGGCATAGATGAGGATATTTTAGAAACTTTGCTCGCAAAAAAGCAAAAATTTACACTTATTGTAGGAAGTGATTTTTACTATGATGAGCAAAGTGTAAAACTAGCAAAACTTTGTGCTTTGGTACAAAAATATACCGATTTTAAAATCTTTTTAAATCCAACTTGCACTAATACTTTGGGTGTGAGTTTAATTTGTGATTTAAGTCAAGATTTTCAAGTGGGAAAAATACTAGGTTATAACGAAAAAGGCGATTTTACTTTTTCTTATGATGGGCATTTTGATCTTGCAAGTTCTAGCTTAAATCAGCAAGAAGGTAGCTTTGTAAATTATGATAAAAGATTAGTTCCTACAAATGCAGCTTTAGAATTTAAAGGTTATTTTTTAAATGATTTAGCAAATGCTTTAGGTTTTGATGAAGAATTTACAATCAACTATACTAAATTTTTACCACAAAATAAAGGCTTTAGGGCAATTGATTTTGATGAGTTAGAAAATCATTATGATAATGGTGGGGTAAATCATAGAGGCTATGAGCTTGATTTTTCTCATTTTGAGTTTGAAAAAACATTAAATACCCAAGAAGTCAAAAAGCAAAATGAAGGAAATTTAACCCTATATTATGCAAATAGTATTCATCAGTTTTCAAAGCTTAGCAATAGAGCTTTTAATGAGGTTGGAGCTTTATTTTTATCAGTTGATATAATGCAAAAATTTGATTTAAACCAAGATGATAGTGTTATTTTAAAAAATGAAAAAACTCAAATTGCTATAAGTGTAAAATGTGATGAATCTTTAGAAAATGGTGCGTATTTAGGGGATTATGATAGTAAGATTGATTATAAATCTTTATTTAATAATGCTCGATATGCAAAAGTTTGGCTTGAAAAAGCAGGAGCTAAAATATGAGTGATATTACTTTTTTTATTATAGAAACAATTATTAAATGTGTGCTTGTTATAGCTATTTTTGCTACTTTAGCAGGTTTGGCAACTTATCTTGAAAGAAAGGCTTTGGCTTTATTTCATCGTCGTTTGGGGCCTGATATGGTAGGTCCTTTTGGATTACTTCAAGTAGTTGCTGATATGATTAAGCTTTTTACTAAAGAAGATATAGTGCCAACTTATGCTCAAAAAGTGGTGTTTTTAATCGCTCCATTGATTGCAGCAATTTGTGCTTTTGTGGCAATTGCAGCTATTCCCATTTTTCCTGAATTTACTTTATTTGGTAGAGTGATTCGCCCTATTATTGCTGATATCAATGTGGCCTTACTATTTGTCATAGGTATGGGTGGAGTTAGTTTTTATGCGATTTTTTTAGGAGGCTTGGCTAGTAATAATAAATGGTCATTGTTGGGTGGGGCAAGAGGGCTTGTTTCTATCATTTCTTATGAGAGTGTTGCAGGTCTTTCTTTGGTATGTGTTGTAATGCTTGTTGGTTCTTTGTCTTTGGTAGATATTAATAATTATCAAAGTGAAGGCATACTTTCTTGGCTTATTTTTAAACAACCTTTGGCTTTTATTTTATTTGTAATAGCCATTTTTATAGAAACTAATAGAACTCCGCTTTGTTTAAGTGAAAACGAAACTGAACTTGTTTCAGGTTATGGCACTGAATATAGTGGGCTTAGATGGGGTATGTTTTTTATTGGTGAATATACAGCCATGATTACCGGAGCGATTATGATATCGCTTTTATTTTTGGGTGGATTTAATGATTTTTGGATTATACCAGGAGCTATTATGATGCTTTTGAAAGTTTCTTTTGTGTTCTTTTGGTATTTTTGGGCTAGAGGGGCTTTTCCGCAACTGCGTCCTGATCAAGTAATGAGAATGTGTTATTTGATTTTAATTCCTTTAGCGGTTTTAAATTTATTAATTAGTGCTTTAGTGCTTGTGGTATAGGAAAAACAATGAAAAAAGGTTATTTTAAAGTAGATTTTGAGCGTAAAAATCCTCAAAATGCTTATGAAAAATTCATACAAGTAATCAAGCGTTCTTTAAATACAGAACTTTTTGTAGGTTTGTTTGTCGTATTAAGAGAAATGTTTAAAAAAAATAATAGTGCAACGATTAAATATCCTATGGAAAAAGTTGCTTTAGATAATCGCTACCGTGCGGTACATCGTTTGATGCGTTTTATTGAAAGTGAAAATGAATGTTGTATTGGCTGTGGTTTGTGCGAAAAAATTTGTATTAGTAATTGCATAAGAATGGAAACAAGTTTAAGCGAAGACGGACGTAAAAAGGTTGAAAATTATAGTATCAATTTAGGGCGTTGTATTTATTGTGGCTTTTGTGCCGATGTTTGTCCTGAGCTTGCCATTGTACATGGTAAAGAGTATGAAAATGCAGCAGAGCAAAGATCGTATTTTGGTCAAAAGGAAGATTTTTTAACTCCTATTGATGAGCTTAAAAATCAAGTAGTATTTGAAGGAAGTGGTAGTTTAAGAAAAGATGCTGATGATTTAGTAAAGAAAACTCCAAATTATTATGAGATAGATTTGCAAAGACAGCAAGATACCTCAAAGGAAGAAAATGTTTGAAACGATAGCTTTTTGTTTGTTAAGTGTTTTGGTATTGGGATTTTTTCTAATTAGCGTTTTAAGTACTAGTGTACTTTATGCTATTAGTTCTTTGGCTGCGGCTATGATTTTTTTAAGCGGATTTTATTTTTTACTTAATGCTGAATTTATTGGAGCAATTCAAATTATCGTTTATAGTGGGGCTATTTTAGGTCTTTATAGTTTTGCTATGATGTTTTTTGATGCTTCAATAAAAGTAAAGGAAAATCTAAAAGGTAAAAGAGTATTTATTTTTGCTGTGATTTTTAGTGCTATTTTGTTAATTAGTATTATTATGGGCTATAACTTTGGTTTAAATGAAACTAGTGAAGTTTATGATCTTGATTCAACTCAGCAAATAGGTTTTACTTTATTTACAAAATACATGCTTGCTTTTGAATTTATGGCAATTTTACTCTTAATAGCTTTAATTTGTGCTATAGCACTTACTCAAAAAAATATAAAAAAGGATGAGCAATGATGTTAGAAAAATACTACATTGTGGCTATTTTGATGTTTATCATTGGTCTAATAGGTATTATAAAACGCCAAAATTTAATTATGCTTTTTATTTCAAGTGAAATTTTATTAAACGCTGCTAATTTAGCTTTAGTTACAGCAGGAGCTTCTCACAAAGACATAGAAGGGCAAATTTTTGCTTTATTTGTAATGGGGGTTGCAGCTTGTGAAGTAGCTGTTGGGATAGCACTTTGTGTTTTATGGTATAGAAAAACAGGAACACTAGAGCTTAGCTCTTTAGCTGAAAAAGGAGAGTTAAAATGCAAAATTTAGCTTTAATTGTACTTTTTTCTCCTTTAGTTTCAGCTATTGTTTTAGGTATTTTTGCTTTTAGTGCTAAGAAAATTATTTTAGGCTATATAGCTTCTTTGCTTATAGCTTTTTCAGCACTTGCTTCAATTATTTTATTAAGCAATGGAGTGCATTTTAATTTTGAACTTGGCACTTGGATATCTTTGGTAGATGTTAGTTTTGGTTTTAAAATAGACTCTATTACTTTAATTATGATGAATGTAGTAAGTATAGTTGCTACTTTTGTACATTTATATAGTATATTTTATATGGAGCATGATGAAGGGTTTAATCGCTATTTTAGCTATTTAGGACTTTTTGTTTTTTCTATGATGTTTTTGATTATGAGTGATAATTTCTTAGGACTTTTCATAGGTTGGGAGGGCGTTGGACTTTGCTCATGGCTTTTGATAGGTTTTTGGTATCATAATGAAAAATATACCTTTGCTGCTAATGAAGCATTTATCATGAATAGAATTGCAGATTTGGCTTTGCTTTTAGGAATTTTCTTAATTTATATAGAGTTCAATTCTTTAAAATATGATGAGTTTTTTACCCTTTTATCTTTAGGGCATGAAAATGATATGATTTTGATTTTAATAGCACTTTTACTTTTTGTGGGCGCTATGGGTAAATCAGCACAATTTCCTTTCCATACTTGGCTTGCTGATGCTATGGCAGGACCTACACCAGTTTCAGCGCTAATCCATGCTGCGACTATGGTTACTGCGGGAGTTTATTTGGTGATTCGTGCTGGAGAACTTTATTTGCAAGTCCCTGAAGTAGGGTATTTTATCGCTATACTTGGATCTTTTGTAGCACTTTTTGCTGCTTCTATGGCTATGGTGGCTAAAGATTTAAAAAGAATTATTGCTTATTCAACGCTTTCTCAACTTGGATATATGTTTGTAGCAGCAGGTCTTGGGGCTTATGCTATAGCTTTATTTCATCTAGCAACTCATGCATTTTTTAAATCTTTACTATTCTTAGGTGCAGGTAATGTTATGCATGCGATGAATGATAAGCTTGATATTAGCAAGATGGGTGGACTTTATAAAAGTATGCGTTTTAGTGCTATTTTAATGCTTATAGGCTCTTTGGCTTTGGCAGGAATTTATCCTTTTGCAGGATTTTTCTCTAAAGATTTAATTTTAGGATTTTCTTTTATAAGTCATCATCATGGAATTTTCTTGGTACTTTTAATAGCAGCTTTTATGACAGCTTTTTATAGTTTTAGACTTTTAATGCTTGTATTTTTTACTCCGAAAAGACATGAAGAACATCCTCATGAAGCTAGTAAAATAGCTTTACTTGCGATGAGTCCTTTGGCTTTACTTGCTATTGTTGCAGGGTTTTTTGAGCATAGCTTTATGGAGTTTGTAAGTAAAAATTTAGCTTTTATTGATGGGCAAAATTCTTTAGTTATGATGCTTGCAAGTACTGCTGCAGTGCTTGGAGTACTTTTAGCTATCATGGCTTATTGGAAAAATTGGTTTAAACCATCACTTTCTAAAACAAGTATTTATAAGCTTTTGTTTAATGAATACTATATACCAAGGTTTTATCATCAATTTATTGTTAGCAAATATGCTTTATTTTGTGAATTTTTAAGAAAAAGCGATAAAGAAATTTTAGATACTTTGGTAGATAGTGTTGCATTTTTCCTTAAAACTTTTGCTAGGACTCTTAGCATAGGTAAGGATTATTCTTTGGTTTTAAGAATTACAGTGTTGGCTTTTGTATGTTTATTTTGTTTAGCGTTGGCGGTGTAGAATGCTTAGTTTGTTAATGTTATTTCCATTTTTTGCAGCTTTTATAGCTTTATTTTTGCAAAAAGAAGATAGTAAGTCTTTTGCTATTTTAGTTAGCTTCTTGATTTTAGTTTTTAATGTTTTTTTATTGTTTAATTATCATGGTGGTATAGCTTATGAGTTTAGTTTAAATTCTTTAATAGTTAATTTTCATATCGGTGTAGATGCTATAGCGCTATACTTGATGTTGCTTTGTTCTATTATGATTTTTTTATCTTTTATATGTTTGGATATTCAAGATAAAAGTGTTGTTGTAAGTATATTTTTATTGCAATTTTGTATTATAGGACTTTTTGCTTCATTAGATGCTTTATTGTTTTATGTATTTTGGGAGTTTTCTCTTATACCACTTATTTATTTAATAGGCAGATATTCAGATAATTATAAAGCAGGGATTAAATTTTTCATTTATGCATTTTGTGGTTCTATGCTCATGCTTTTAGCGATTATTTATGTAGGATTTTTGTATTATCAAAGTTTTGGGTATTGGAGTTTTGATTTACTTGCTTGGTATAAGAGTGATTTTTTCATACCTGAAAGTGTACAAAATTTAATCTTTATAGGATTTTTTATCGCTTTTGCGATTAAAAGTCCTTTGTTTCCTTTCCACACTTGGGCGCCAAAAGTTTATGCAAAAAGTCCAACTTTAGTATCTGTAATGCTTGTTAGTTTTAAAATGGCTCCTTTTGGATTTTTAAGATTTATATTGCCTTTAACACCTGATACTTTAAATCATTATTATTCTTTACTTGCAATTTTATGTATAGTTGGAATTTTATATGCAGCTTTAATTGCTTTTAAAGCCAAAGATTTAAAAGAATTAATCGCTTATAGCTCAATTTCGCATTTAGGTGTGGTGATTTTGGGTATTGTGACTTTTACTTATAATGGGCTAAGCGGCTCTGTATTTTACATGTTTGCACATGGTATAGTAACGGGAGGTTTGTTTTTGGCTGCTTATATACTTTATAAAAGATATCATACTTTTGATTTAGACTTTTATAAAAATTTAGCTAAAACAGCTCCGTTATTTAGCTTTTTCTTTGCGGTGTTATTATTTTCATCTATTTCACTACCTTTGACTATTTCTTTTGTAGGTGAGTTTTTAATTTTACAAGGCATAGCAAGTGTGAATTTGTGGTATGCGTTATTTGCAGGTGGTGTGATTATTTTAGGGGCTATTTATATGTTAAATATTTATAGAAATATGTTTTTTGCCACTAGTGAAGAAAAAATGGAGAGATTAGTATTAAAAAAAGGTGAAATTTTTGTTTTGAGTATTTTAAGTGCCTTGGTAATTTATTTAGGGGTAGCTCCAAGTGCTATGCTTGATGAAATTGCTTTGAATGTAAATAGCATTCTTGAAGTTATGCAAACAAGAAATATTGCAATAGAAAATCAAAAAATCATAGATGATATAAGAGGTTTTTAATGAGTGGCTTTAGTTTAGAAAAATTCAATTTTGTATTATTATTTCCTGTGTTATCATTGCTTTTTTGGGCCATTGTTTTGCTTTTATTGGATGCATTTAAAAAGCTTTCTAGAAATTTTTATATAGGAGCAAGTGTTATAGCCTTATTTAGTGCTTTGTGTTTTTTATTGATTTATAATGGTTTTGTTTTAGATAATTCTCATGCTTTTTTTGGTTTATTTGTAAGTGATAATTATGCAATTTTTGCTCAAATAGTTATTTTAGTTTTTTCAATGCTTTATTTATTAATGGATAAAGATGAGCAAAAGGCAGAGTTTTTTTCCTTGTTTTTATTTATGATTGCTTCTTTGATATTAATGATATCAAGTACTAATTTAATTGTAATTTTCCTAGCCTTAGAAGGTTCTTCTTTGGCTCTTTATACATTAATAGCACTAAGAGGAACTCATAATGCTATTAGCTCTAGTATAAAGTACTTTACTTTAGCTGCGGTGGGCGCTGGGTTTTTTGTCTTTGCTTGTGCTTTTGTATATTTAAAAACAAAGTCTTTGGATTTAGATAATCTATTGCATTCTGAATATATTTCAGACCCTATCCTGCTTTGTGCTGGAGTAATGTTTTTAGTCATTGTTGGAGTAAAACTTTCTATTGCACCTTTTCATTTTTGGTTAAAAGATGTGTATTGTGGTGTACATACAAATTTTATTGCATTTATATCTATAGTACCAAAAATAGCTATGATAATAGTAGTTTTAAGAATTTTTTCTGCTTTGGGTGGTGGAGTAAAATTTGAATACATAGTAGCATTGCTAGCAATTTTTTCTATGCTTGCTGTAAGTATAGTAGCTTTAATCCAAAAAGATGTGAAAAAAATGCTAGCATATAGTTCTATTACCCATTCTTCTTTTATATTAGCAGTTATTGTTTCTAGTATGAGTGTGAGTTCTCAAGGAGATGGGACTTCTTATTTGCTTTCAATTTTTGCTTTGTTTGTGTATTGGATATCTTTTGCTTTTGCAAATTATGGAATTTTTTTAATATTGAGTTTATTTCAAAAAAGCTCATTTGAGAGTTTTTCAGGTTTGTTTGATCAAAGACCAGTATTGTCTATAATGCTAGCTATATTTATTTTGTGTATAGCAGGTATTCCGCCTTTTGGTATTTTTTGGGGTAAAATTTTAATTTTAGCTTCTATTTTAAACTCAGGCTATTATGTACTTGTATTTGCTATAGCTTTAAGTTCTATGATTATGCTTTATGCTTATTTAAAAATTTTAATTTATGTTTTTTTTAAAAAGGCTCAAATTATAGAAAGTGCAAACTTAGATGTAAAACAAAAGATTATTTTATGCTTGTGTTTGATTGGAAGTATTTCTTGCGTGTTTTTGCTTTTGTAAAATAATATTGCTATAATCACGCTTATGATAAGGGTTTTATTTTTATTTTTATTAAGTATAACTTATACATTTTCTTTTGAAATTATTGTTAACAAAGGGGAGGAACATAAACGTCCTTTTACGCTTTTGCATTTAAAAGATGATAAGGATTTTACTTGCAAAAGTGTTTTTGAATTTGAAAAAACCCATTTTGAGTGCAATGTTTTAGGTGTTAGCAATATGCAGTTTCAAAATAAAGAATTTGATGATTTTACGATTTATTTTGAAAAGCACCAAACTTTTTTGACAATCAAAATTTATCCTAAAATTTTAGCTAAGATGTTTAATTATTCTCAAGATATTTTTAATGCTAAAGAAATTCAAAGTCAGAGTGAAGATGCTTCTAAGCATTTTGTATTTATTTTTACTAAAGATTTAAGGTATTATAAACCTAGCGATGGGCTTGATTTTGATATTTATTTTGATGATGTATTAATGCCTTATATTGGAGCATTAGATTTAAATTCTAATCCTATGGAAACTTCAAAAAGTGCAGATTTTAATGCTTATTTTAGTATAAAACAAGAATATGAAGCAAAAAAATATGATCAGGTTTTAAGGGATGCAACTAGCGCTATTAAGCGTTACCAGGGTAGTGTATTTATGAATGAATTTGAACTTTATAAACTAAGAGCTCAAAATAAACTATATACTTATGAATTTGATAAAGACCAACTAATTTTAGAACAAATGTTAGATGATGCTAAAAGATGGGTGAGAACTTATATTAACGATAAAGATTATACAGAAGTGATGTATATTATGATGAGAGTTTATATGGGTTTATCGCAAAGATCTAATGTTGAATATATTATAGATACTTTAAATACTGAACACAAAGGTGATAAATATACTATAATGGCTTTACTTGATTATGCAGATTATTTATATCACTTGGGTAAAAAAAATACCGCAAATAATATTTATCAAGATGTGTATTATTCTACTCCCAATGCAGATTTGGCTAGTAGAGCTGCTTTATTTTTATCAAAAAATCATCTAGAGACACAAAATATAAAAGAAGCCAAAGAATTAGCAAATAAAATTTTAGAATCAAACCCTGAATTTTTCATGAGCGATTTGGAAAATTCTTTATTATTAGCTAAAGCTTTTTCTAATAATAGGGTTTATGATTTGAGTTCTAAAATTTATGGGTATATTTTTACGCATTTAACCAAGGTAGATAAAGAATATGAAAGAGTGTTAAAAGATCTTGCTTTGTCTTTATTAAATGCAAATGAACATATTAAAGCTCAAAAATATTTAGATCTTTATACAGAAGATTTTCCTTTGGGTGAATATGTGAGTTTAATTAAAGAAGCACAAGATAAAAACTTTTTATATTTAAAAGATGCTAATGCAAGCTTTTTGCATCAAAAATATGAAGAAATTATGAAAAAATACGCTGGAGAAATTTCTAGTAAGGCGCTGTTTGATAATGTCAAATTATATTTTCAAGAAAAGAATTATGAAAAGGTTATAAGTTATCAAAAAGATATTGAAAAATACTCCAATAAAGAAGTAAAAAATCTTTTAGAGCAAGCTGCTATTTTGGTTTTAGAGCAAAGATTAAAAAATGATGAGTGTTTGGCTGCTATTAAAATATATGGTGATTTTAAAGCCTATAATATAGGAGGTAAAATACAAAATAAAAAGCAAATGCTTGAGTGTTTTAAACGCACAACGCGCATAGAAGAAGCTAAAAAATACATAGTGGAAAATGAAAACGATGATATTATTTTTTATAAGCTTCAAAGTGCTGATTTAGCTCTTAAAGATAAACGTTATAATTTTGTTATAAAAACAATTAACGATATTTTAGACACAAGAACGATTATTAGTGATAATGAAAAATTTGAAGCAAATTATATTAAGTTTTTTGCTGAGCTTAGATTGCAAGATTATAATGCCATGATAAGAACTTTACAAAAACTGGAGCAATTTCCTATGAATTATCGTATGGTGGAATTATATTATGAATTTTTGCGTTATTGTGAAAAAAATAATTTTCTAACAAGTATTTTAAACTATGCTCCAAAGGCTATTGATTATCAAAACTTAAAGGGGGTAAATCTTTTTAGTCCTGATTTAGAATTCATCTATATCAAAGCTTTAAAACAAAGCAATCAAGCTCAAAAAGCCTTAACTTTGTTTAAAGATTTACTTGCTAATCCTTTAAAAGATGATGAGCGCGCAAGAGTTTTTTATGTGCAAAGTAATATTTATGAAGATTTAAAAGATGTGCAAAATCAAAAACAAAGTTTACAAAATTGTATAGATATTAACGCAACGAGCAATTGGCAAAATTTATGTAAAGATAAATTAAATATTTTAAATACTCAGCCTTGATATTTTTTTAAAATATAAGCTTTTAAATTCTCATAAGCACTTTGAAAATCTAAAATTTCTTTATTGAATTTTTTATTAAAAGTTCTTTGTCTTTTGGCAAGTTGTCTTGTGTGGATGATGATGAGCTCTTCAAGCTCATTTAAATTTATTTTTTTATCTAAAAACTCTTTACATTCTTTTAAGCCTATAGAATTTAGTGCTTTTAAATGATGATCATAATTATCAAATAACATTTTAGCTTCCTCTATTAAGCCCTCATTTAGCATATTTTTAGTGCGCTTGATAATGCGTTTTTCTAAAAGATCTTTCTGCCAAGAAATTTCAAAAATATCAAGTTTTTTAATCAAAGCCTCTTGTTTGGTTTCTTTTAAAACTTCACTTGGAACTTTATTAGTTTGCTCATAAATTCCAAGCCATTTTTTCAAACGATAAGTATCGTTTTTTTCTATTTTTGCTTGTGGATCAATTTTTATCATTAAATGATAAATTTCATCATTACTTAGCGTGCTTTGGCTCTCTTTAAAATTTTCACTCAAACCATCCATTAAGGCTTTTAGATAAAAACTAGTTCCGCCTGTGATGATAAGCATTTGATTGTTTTTTTGAGCAAAGGCTTTTGCTTTTTTGTATTCTTCAAAAAACAAAGCAATGTTAAAATGCTCATTGACATTTAACAAATTTATACCAAAATAATCAAGCTCATCTAGGGTTTTTTGCTCTGTTTTTGCCGAAGCGATGTTGATTTGTTTATACACACAAAGACTATCAAGGCTTAAAATACTTGCGTTAAATTCATAAGCTAGTTTATTAGCAAGTTCTGTTTTGCCACTTGCAGTGGTTCCAATGAGTGCAAATTCAAAAAACATCGTAAAAATATCCTAAATTTAAAATTATTTTAGTAAAATCATAACAAAAATATATTATAAAGAGAAAAAATGCCTATATTAAAAGAAAAATTGAAAGATATTTTAGACTTGATAGTTTTTAAGCATTCTATTTTTGCTTTACCCTTTTTATTCACTTCAATGATTGTGGCTTCTGTTATTTTAAATGATAGTACTTGGTTTGGTTTTAAGGCTTTGTTTTTGGGTGTTATTTGTGCAGTGAGTGCAAGAAATTTTGCAATGGCGATTAATCGTTTGATGGATGAGGATATTGATAAAAATAATCCAAGATGCGCAAATAGACCTAATATCGATGGGCGTATAGGCAAAACTAGTATTTTACTTTTTATTATTTTAAATGCTATTATTTTTGTTTTGGCAAGTTATTTTATTAATAAGCTAGCCTTTGCTCTTTCTTTACCGGTATTGTTTATTTTAGCTATTTATTCAGCTTTTAAAAGATTTTCATCCTTAGCGCATTTAGTATTAGGATTTTGCTTAGGACTTGCTCCTATTGCAGGTAGCATTGTAGTTTTGGGAAGTATTGAAATTTATAGTGTGATTTTGTGTTTGGGTGTTACTTTTTGGACGGCTGGGTTTGATTTGCTTTATGCTTTGCAAGATATGGAATATGATAAAAAAACAGGCTTGCACTCTATACCTGCTAAATTTGGGCTTGATGCAACCTTATTTATCTCAGCGTTTTGTCATGTTTTAGCAGTACTTTTTTGGCTTTTATTTGTTTGGGTGGCTCCAACGGGAAATATTGCCTTTTTGGGCGTGATAATTAGTGCGATTATTTTATTTTTTGAGCACCGCATTGTTAGAAAGAATTTTGCAAAAATCGATAAAGCATTTTTTACTTTAAATGGGTATTTAAGTATAGTGTTTTTTATATTTATTTGGGTTGATCTTTTATGGAGATAAATTTTTTTAAAAGTTCGTTAGAGCTTGAGTTTGAAGAGAGTAAAGAAAGATATGAAGAGTTTTTGCAAGAATATCTTTCAAGTAATAATTATGTTAATTTAAGCAAATGGAAAAAGCTTGCTTCAAGAGTGGAATTTAGCGAAGGTGAGCAAATTATTTTTGATTTGCTTATGGATATAAAGCAAGAATTGTATTTGATAAAAAATGATATCAATAAAACAAAATTATTTACAGATTTAAAATATAAAGCCTTTGCGGTGGGTGTAAATTTTGCACACATTCGGTTTAAAGATAAGTGTTTGACTCAAGATGAGGAATATTATGCAAGATTTGAATTAAATGGTCAAAAAATTAGTATTTTTTTTAAAGCCTTAAATGAAAATGAGGCAAAAATCACACAAATAAAAGCAGAAGATGAGCTTGCGTATGATAATTTTGTAGCAAATATGCAAAGAGCGATGATTAAGATTTTAAAGGAGCAAGAAAATGGGTAGTGATATATTATTGTGGCTTGTGGTAGCTTTATTAATTTTTGCTATGTTTGCTTATATGATGATAAAAGAAAAAGAAAGTATTGCTAAGATTAATGAGCTTGGTAAGATGATAGAAGATTTAAATAAGCAATATCATTATTTAAAAAAAGAAAGTTTAGATGAGCAAGAGCAAGAAAAAAAAGAAATAGATACTGAAGCCATTAAAGAAGAATTAAAAGAAGAGCTTTTGCAAGTATTAGAACAAAAAATTAATCAAAATATTATTCCTATTTTAAGCGCTTTAAAAGAAGTAGAAGAGGTGATTGAAGAATTTCAAAGTGAGCAAAAAAATCGTTTATTAAATTTAGAACAAAAAACCCAAAGTATTACAAAATTAAGCCCAAGCTATGATAATGAAGAACAAAAGGTAATAGAGCTTTTTAATCAAAAAAAATCCATTGAGCAAATTGCTAAAGATTTGCGTATAGGTATGGGTAGAGTTGAGCTTATTTTGAAATTTAATAAATTATTGTAAAGGCCTTTGATGTTAGTAGATAGCTATGGAAGAGTAATAGATTATTTAAGAATTTCAGTAACACAAAGATGTAATTTTCGTTGCCTTTATTGTATGCCAAAAACTCCATTTGAATGGAGTGCTAAGGAAAATCTTTTATCATTTGAAGAACTTTTTATGTTTGTTAAAGTTTGTATTGATGAAGGGGTTAAAAAAATTCGTATTACAGGTGGCGAGCCTTTAGTAAGAAAAGATTTACATAAATTTATTGCTATGATTAGTGAGTATAAACAGGATATAGACTTAGCACTTACTACTAATGCTTCTTTATTAAAACAACAAGCAAAAGATTTAAGACAAGCAGGTTTAAAAAGAATTAATATCTCTTTAGATACCTTAAAAGAAGAAGTAGCTTTTAAATTAGCCCAAAAAAACATACTTAAGGATGTGTTAAATGGTATTAATGAGGCTTTAGAATTAGGCTTTAATATTAAATTTAACACCGTAGCTCTTAAAGGGATTAATGATAGTGAATTTATCGATCTTTTAGAATTTGCCAAAGCGCGCAAAAGCCAAATTCGCTTTATAGAATTTATGGAAAATTACCATGCTTACGGGGATTTGAAAGGCTTAAAATCAGCAGAAATTTTAAATATTATTGCTCAAAAGTATTCTTTTAAACAAGGACAAAAAAGTCCAAATGCACCTGCAACTATTTATGAACTTGAAGATGGGTATAAGTTTGGTATTATTGATCCACATAGCCATGATTTTTGCGATAGTTGTAACCGTATAAGACTTTCAGCCGAAGGGTTTTTAATACCTTGTTTATATTATGATGAGGCTTTAAGCATTAAAAAGGCCATACGCAATAAAGACATAGCAGGTGCTTGTGAAGTTTTAAAAACCGTGATAAAAAACAAATCAGAAAAAAATAGATGGGCAGGAAATGAAGCCAACCAAAGCTCCACAAGAGCCTTTTATCAAACAGGTGGATAATGGAAGTTGTTGAAACTTTTTTAAGCTTGCAGGGTGAGGGAAAATATAGTGGAAATTTAGCTATATTTGTAAGGTTTGTTGGATGTAATTTTAATTGCGTAGGCTTTGGAGTAAAAAAAGAAAAAGATTCTAAAATACTTTTGGGCTGTGATACTATAAGAGCCGTTTTTACCAAAGAATTTAAAGCTTGTTATAAAACCTATACTTCAGCAAAGCTTTTTGATGAGGTTTTAAAACTAGCAGATTCACACAAAGCTATAGTTGTCATTACGGGTGGAGAGCCTTTGTTAAATTATCAAAATAAAGATTTTTTGTGTTTTGTTAATTTGCTTTTAGAAAATGACTTTAAAGTGCATTTTGAAACAAATGCAAGCATTGAAATTGATTTTGAAAAATATCCTTTGTATAAAAAATGTTATTTTGCTTTGGGTGTAAAGCTTAGCAATAGTGGTGTAAAAAAAGAAAAAAGGATTAATGAAAAAGCCTTGAAAGCTTTTAAACATTATGCTAAAGATAGTTTTTATAAATTTGTTTTAGATAAGGATTTTTTACAAGAAAGTAAAGCCTTAAACGAAATCAATGAAATTTTACAAATTTGTGAAAATGAGGTGTTTTGCATGCCTATGGGGTCAAGTGAAGAAGAAATTTCTAAAAATGCCTTAAGTGTTGCTGAATTTTGTATAAAAAATGGATATAATTACTCCGATAGATTGCATATTAGAATTTGGGGAGATAAAGAAGGCGTATGATTATTAGAAAAATGTTTGAATTTGAAAATGCTCATATTGTTAGATTTTGTAGCTCCAAACGATGCAAAACAAGCATACATGGCCACTCTTATAAGGTAGAAATTTTACTTGAGAGTAAATACCTTGACAATGCGGGAATGGTGTATGATTTTGGTTTGTTAAAAGATGAAATAAAACAAATTATTGATAGTTTCGATCATGCTATTACACTTTTTAAAGATGATGATAAAGTTTATTTAGAAGATATGAAAAAGCACTCACAAAGATGGGTAAGTTTACCTGTGAATGTAAGTGCGGAAAATTTTGTACGCATATTTTTTGTGTTGATAGATACCTTGCTTTTAAAGACTAAGATGGTCAATGGCGAGCAAGGTGTTAGTTTGAAAAGTATTATTGTGCATGAAACAAGAACAGGCTATGCACAAGGTTTTAGAGAAGATGCTTATAGTGAGTTTTTACCAAAGATAAATTTGGCAGATATTGAATTTTCACAAGCTATAAGTGATGAATGGAAAGATAAAGATTTTTTTAAAAAACTTCAAGATACAAATTTTGTTTTTATTAATCAAAAGGAGGTGTAATGAAAAAGATTTTATTGATCGTGCCATTATTGTTTTTTATTGCTTGCTCAAGCCAAGAAGATACAAGCGTAAAAAAAGAGGTGCAGACTGAACAAGTTCAAATTGAGCAAAGCGATTCTAATGTTATTATAGATGATGACACGCTTCCTATACCTGTAGATGATGATATCAAAGATGAAAATAACACACAAGGACAGTGATGGATCAAAGTTATGAGTTTTTTTTAGCATTGCATGTATATAGTTTATACGCAAATGGCTTTTTAATGTTATTTTATTTGTATTTAACTCAAAGTAGTTTTTCGCAAGAGTTTATTTTTATAAAAAGAATTCGCCTATTTTTGCCAATTTATTATTTATTTTTAGCAATTACACTTTTTACAGGAAGTTTGCTTTGGGCTTTAAAGCATTTTGAGTTAAATTTATACATGCTTTCCATGTGGTTTTGTTGGATTTTTATTTTTGCTTTGGCTATTTATCAATTTGTTTTATTTAAAAAAGCAAGATTGTTTAAACGTTATGCTAAATTTAGATTTTTAAGCTTTTTTATTTTGTGTTCGGGTATATTTTTACTTTTTGTGCCTTATTTGCTTCAAAGGTTTTATTTTTAATGCGATTTTTGTATCACCCACAAAGCGGTGCTTTAAATTTAGAGTTAGAAAATGAAGCTTTTTTACATTTAAAAGCTAGAAGAGTTAAAGTAGGCGATAAAATTATATTAAAAAATTTAAAGGATTTTTTTGCTTACACTTATGAATGCATAGAGTTTTCTAGACGCTCATGTGTATTAAATTTACTGGATAAAAAAGACGAAAAACAAGAATTAAAAATGCATTTACATTTGGCTTTAGCGGTGATTGATCCAAAGATTATAGAAAAAACCTTACCTTTTTTAAATGAACTTGGAGTAGCTAAGCTTTCTTTTGTGTATATGGATTATTCACAAAAGAATTTTAAATTAGATTTTAAAAGAATGGAAAAGATTCTTATTGAATCATCCCAACAATGCGGTCGTGCTTCTTTAATGGAGCTTGAAAGCTTTGATGATTTTAAAAAATTTCAGCAAGTTTATGAAAATATTGTTTTAATAGACTTTGAAGGTGAAGATTTGATGAGTTTTGAACCTAATAAGCATGTATTTTTAATTGGAGCTGAAGGTGGATTTTCGCAAAAAGAAAGAGAGGAGAGTGTAAAAAAAGCAAAATTACAGGCTGATTTTATACTTAAAGCACAAACAGCTTTAATAGGGGTTGCTTCAAAATTCATAATTTAAAAACACGCTTAAATTTAGCTATTTTTTATATAAAAATTTATATAATTATGCCTTAATGTTTTGAAAAAGGATAAACAATGAAAAAAGAAATTCACCCAGAATATGTAGAATGCAAAGTTAGTTGCGCTTGTGGAAATTCTTTTACTACTAAGTCAAATAAACCAGAAATTAAAGTTGATATTTGTTCAAACTGCCATCCATTTTTTACAGGTAGTGAAAAAATCGTAGATGCTGCGGGTCGTGTAGAGAAATTTAAGAAAAAATACGCAATGCAATAATGTTATATTTTATTCCTACGCCCATAGGAAATTTAAACGATATTTCTTTTCATTCTTTAGAAATTTTAAAAAAATGCAAACTCTTTTTATGCGAAGATACTAGAGTTTGCAAATCCTTAATTCATCTCCTTAATGAAAAATTTAATTTAAAAATAAAACCTGATAAATATCTAGCCTTGCACACTCATAATGAAAAAGATTTTTTAGCAAAAATAGATGGTGATTTTTTTGAACAAGATATTGCATATTTGAGTGATGCAGGTATGCCGGGTGTTAGCGATCCGGGGCAATTTTTAATTGAATATGCCATTAAAAATAATATTGATTATGAAGTCTTGGCAGGGTCAAATGCCGCTTTGCTTGCATTAGTTTCAAGTGCGTTTTGTAAAAAAGAATTTATTTTTATGGGTTTTTTGGCTAATAAAAATCCTCAAAGACAAAAAGATATTGAAAAATTAATGTTTAATCCTTATCCTAGTATAGTCTATGAAGCACCCACTAGAATACTTAATTTAGTAGAAGAAATTAGTAAAATTGATCCTTTAAGAGAAATTTTTATCATAAAAGAAGCAACAAAGAAATTTGAAGCCAAATTTAGAGCAAATGCCTTAGAAACTTTAGAAAAATTAAAAACAATGGACTTGCGTGGTGAATGGTGTGTAGTCGTAAGTGCTAAAGAAAAGCAATTTCACCAAAATACCTTGCGTGAACAAGATATTTATGAACTTGATTTACCTTTAAAAACAAAGGCAAAGCTTCTTTCAAAAATCAATGCAAAATCTCCAAAAGAAAATTATCAAAAACTGCTTTTAAGTTGAATTTGGTTATTATTTAAAAATGATAGTTTATGGTAAGCAAGTGTTTTTTTATATCTTAGAAAAACACAAAGAAAAAATTAAGGAAATTTATTTAGCAAAAGAATGTGAAAAAGCTGATTTTTCAAAAATAGTAAAGGCATCAAAAAAAATTAAAAAACTTGATTTTAAGGCCGCGCAAAGTTTGGCAAGAGGTGGAAATCATCAAGGTTTTTTAATGGAAATTGATGAGTTTGAATTTAGCTCTTTTGAGGGTTTAAAAGAAAAAGATTTTATAGTTATTTTATATAATATTAGCGATGTTGGAAATATAGGCGCTATCGTGCGTAGTGCTTATGCTTTGGGCGCTGATGGGATTATTTTGGTAGCTAAAAGCGTGGCTATGGATGGAGTTATTCGCGCAAGTAGTGGCGCAGCTTTAGATATGAAAATAGTTTTAAATGATGATATTTTAAGCATGATAAATGAATTAAAACAAAAAGGTTTTTATATCTATGCTGGTGCAAGCGGAGGTAGTGATATACATACTATCAAGGCCAAAGATAAAAAAGTTTTGATTATGGGAAGTGAGGGTTTTGGTATAGCACCAAAGGTGCTTAAAAAATGCGATGAGTGTGTAGGTATAAAAATGTACAATGATTTTGATAGTTTAAATGTTAGTGCGGCATTTGCAATACTTTGCGATAGGATGAAAAATGGATAGTTGGAAAAAATTAGAAGATTTAAATTTATTAGAAGTTCAAAAAAGAACACAAATAGAAATAGCTTGTCTTGAATATATCATTAAAAAAGATTTTAAGTCTTTATCTCGTTTTAATATAAATGGCTTTATTAAAATTTTACAAAGAGAATATGAGCTTGATTTTTCTAGCTTTTTAGAAGAATATAATGCTTATTTAGAGGAAAATGGTATTGAGAAAAAAAATCATGTGCATATTGCTCCTAGAATGAACTCATATACCAAAGAAAGCTCAAGTGTATGGTATATTGTGATTATAGTAGTAGTGCTTTTGATAGTGGCTTTAGCCTGGGGTGTTTCAAGATTTTTCCAAAGTTCTACACTAGATGAAAATACTACTAATGTGCTAAATCAAGAACAAATTATCTTAGAAGAAAAAGTTGATGAGAATGAAGTTCCAGTTCTTAATTTTTTTGCTGATGAAACCACAGAAAACAATGAAACAAACACAAGTGCTATTTTAGAATCAATAGATGAAAGTAATAATACTACAGAAGAAACATTAGAGGGTAATACTAGTTTAAATATGCCTGAAGAAAATATGGTTTTGCTTAAAGAAAGTGTTATAAAACCAAGTGCAGAGCTTTGGCTTGGTATGGTGGATTTAAAAACTTTTAGAAAAAGTTCTTTGACTATTAAAAATGATTATACTTTATCTTTAGATAAAGATATGCTTATTACTACAGGTCATGCTGCTTTTAGTTTGAATGATGAGAATAATAATACTTTAGAGTTTAAAAATGGTGTGTCTAAGTTTTTAATGATTAAAGATGGTAAAATCAAGCAAATTACAAAAGCTGAGTTTATAAAAGAAAATAGAGGAAAATTATGGTAAGAATTTTAATATTTTCCATTTTTTTTACTCTTAATGCTTTTGCGCTAAGTGCTTTAGAAGTTGCTAAGCATATTGTTAATGATAATTCTAAAGACGCACAATTGGAACTTTTGTTTGCAAGAAATGATTATAAAGATGAGCGTGGAAATGTAGATATTTATACTATTTCTCAAATTTTAAAAACCAATTCTTTGGCAAATTTTATATTAAATGAGCCAAAAACTTTAATTTTTAGTTTTAAAGCTCAAGCCGATTCTGTTTTATTTTTTAAAACAATTAATGATACTTTAAATGAACTAGGTTATATTTATTTTATACCAACTGAATTAACTTTAAGGGAAAACTATATCACTTATAAATTAGCTGTAGATTCTCAGTACATGCTTGATCCAGGAGTTTTTTATAAGGCTTTGCTGGGTAGTTCTGTTTTTATTAAAGATATTTACAAAATTTCAGAGTTAAATTATGAATATGAGCTAGATTTTTCAAAAGCAAAACCTAAAGTCAATACTCAAATTCCATTAAATATTATTACTCAATTAAACAAACCTTTAAGAGAATATATTATTGATTTGCAAGGTGCAAAAAGTATGGAACTTAGTGCGCACAATCTTGATTCTTGGTTTTGCAAAATCCAATTTTTAGATAAAAACTTGAATTTTATACAAGGTGTAGAAAATACACATAAGCAAAATGAAGTAAATGTAAATATACCATTGGGCGCAAAATATGCTATTATAGGGGATATGTTTAGCCTTGATAATATAAAAAGGGGTTTAAAAATTTACTTAAGACGCTAAAAAGGATGGATAATGTTTGAAGAAATTCATTTTAATACCATAGAAAGACTTCCAAATTATGTTTTTGCTGAAGTTAATGCGATTAAAATGGCAGCAAGAAGAGCAGGAGAGGATATAATAGATTTTTCTATGGGAAATCCTGATGGTAAAACTCCTCAGCATATTATAGACAAGCTTTGTGAAAGTGCAAATAAAGACAAAACTTCTGGTTATTCTGCTTCGAGTGGAATTTATAAACTAAGACTTGCAATTTGTAATTGGTATAAAAGAAAATATGATGTTGATTTAGATCCTGAAAGTGAAGTAGTTGCAACAATGGGCTCTAAAGAAGGCTTTGTAAATTTAGCAAGAGCTGTTATTAACCCAGGGGATGTAGCTATTGTGCCTACACCTGCTTATCCTATACATACTCAAGCTTTTATCATAGCAGGTGGTAGTGTAGCAACTATGAATTTTGATTTTAATGAAAATTATGAATTAAACGAAAATACTTTTTTTGAAAATTTACAAAAAACACTACATGAAAGCATCCCTCGTCCAAAATATGTAGTAGTAAATTTTCCGCATAATCCTACAACAGTTACAGTGGAAAAAAGTTTTTATGAGAGATTGGTTGCTATGGCAAAAAAAGAAAGATTTTATATTATTTCTGATATCGCTTATGCGGACTTAACTTTTGGTTCTTACAAAACTCCTTCGATTTTTGAAATTGAAGGTGCTAAAGATGTAGCAGTAGAAACTTATACACTTTCAAAATCTTACAACATGGCAGGTTGGCGCGTGGGTTTTGTGGTGGGTAATAAACGCTTAATTGCGGCTTTGAAAAAGATCAAATCTTGGTTTGATTATGGTATGTATACGCCTATACAAGTTGCTGCTACTGTAGCTTTAGATGGAGATCAAACTTGTGTTGAAGAGATTAAGGCAACTTATGCAAAAAGATTAGAAGTCTTGCTAGAATCATTTTGCCAAGCAGGATGGGAGTTAAAAAAGCCTAATGCAAGTATGTTTGTTTGGGCAAAACTCCCTCAAAGTAAGGCTCATCTTGGTAGTATGGAATTTTCTAAGCAGCTTTTACAAAAAGCAAATGTAGCAGTAAGTCCTGGAGTGGGCTTTGGTGAAGCGGGCAATGAGTATGTTAGAATAGCTTTAATAGAAAATGAAAATCGCATTCGTCAAGCAGCAAGAAATATCAAAAAATACTTAAGAGAATAAAATGAAAATAGCAATTTTAGGCTATGGCACGGTAGGAAGTGCTGTTGTAGAAACTTTGTTAAAAAATCAAGATTTAATTAAAGCAAGATGTGATGAAGAAATTATTCCAGTAATTGCTTTAGCAAGAAATCCAAAACCAAATGCATTGATTTCTGTGGTTAATGATATTGATGATGTTTTAGAGCGTGAAGATATTGATGTATTTGTGGAGTTAATGGGTGGTATTGATTTGCCTTTTGAGATAATTTCAAAAATTTTAAAAAGAAAAAAATCAGTAGTAACTGCTAATAAAGCTTTGCTTGCTTATCATCGTTATGAGCTTGAAAAATTAGCACAAGATACAGCTTTTGGTTATGAGGCAAGCGTGGCGGGTGGAATTCCTATAATTAAAATTTTAAAAGAGGGTTTGAGTGCTAACAATATTGTTTCCATTAAAGGTATTTTAAATGGCACAAGTAATTATATTTTAAGCAAGATGGCAGAAGATAATGCTAAATTTCAAGAAGTATTAAAAAAAGCCCAAGATTTAGGGTATGCTGAAGCTGATCCTACTTTTGATATAGAAGGATTTGATGCCGCGCATAAGCTTTTAATTTTAGCAAATATTGCTTATGGACTAAGAGTAAAACCTGAGGATATTTTGATTGAGGGTATTAGTAAGGTAAGTGATGAGGATATTTATTTTGCAAAGGAATTTGAGTACACCATAAAACATTTAGGTATTGCTAAAATAAAAGATGAAAAAATAGAACTAAGAGTTCATTCTGTTATGTTAAATAAAGATAAAATGTTAGCAAAAGTTGATGGAGTGATGAATGCTATCAGTATAGATGGGGATATTTTGGGTGAAAGTTTATACTATGGTCCAGGAGCAGGTGGCAAGGCAACTGCAAGTGCTGTTGTAGCAGATTTAATTGATATAGCAAGAAAAGAAAAAAATAGTGCTATTTTTGGATATTTAAATGATACTTCTTATAAGCTTTTAAATAAGGATGAAATTTATACAAGATATTATCTAAGATTAAAAGTATTGGATAAAATAGGGGTTTTATCAAAAATTACACAATTAATGAGCGAACATCAAATTTCAATTGATACTTTTTTACAAAAGCCAAAAAAAGAAAAACAAGATTGTAGTACTTTATTTTTTATCACTCATCAAACTTATGAAAAAAATATACAAATTTTAACTCAAAAACTTAAAGAACAAGAATTTGTTAAAGATGATGTTTTTATGATCAGAATAGAAGATTAAATGGCTTTATCACAGTATCTTTTTGGTATAAAAGGTGAAGACATAGCATGCGAATATCTTAAAAATAAAGATTTTGAAATTTTAGAAAGAAATTTTCATTCTAAATTTGGTGAAATTGATATTATTGCTAAAAAAGATAAAATTTTACATTTTATTGAAGTTAAAAGTACACAAGGAAATTATGAAGTAGCCTATAGACTAGATGGTAAAAAATATAACAAAATTATTAAAACCATAGAGTATTACTTTATGAAACACAAAAGCAATGAAAATTTTCAATTAGATTTACTTTGTGTGTATAAAGATGATATAAAACTTTTAGAAAACATTAGTTATTAAGAGAATGTTTATTTTAATCTAATAAAATCTTAAAAAATTAAAGGAGATAACATGGGAAAATATATTGATTTAACTACAGAAAATTTTGCACAAGCAAAAGAAGGTGTAGCTCTAGTAGATTTTTGGGCTCCATGGTGCGGACCTTGTAGAATGCTTGCGCCGGTAATTGATGAGCTTGCAAATGATTTTGACGGTAAGGCTAAAATTTGCAAAGTAAATACAGAAGAGCAAGGTGATTTAGCTGCGCAATTTGGCGTAAGATCTATTCCAACTATCTTTTTCTTTAAAGATGGTGAAGTGGTTGATCAATTAGTTGGTGCTCAATCAAAACAAGTTTTAGCAGATAAACTAAACTCACTTTTATAATCTCAAGCCACTTTTAGTGGCTTTTCTTCATATTTTTTACTATTTAATAATTTTTATTATTTATAATTAAAGAAAAATTTGTATAATATCTCTGAAATAAATCACAAGGAAAATAATGATGTTAGATTTAGCTATTATAGGCGGTGGTCCTGCTGGTTTAAGTGCGGGATTGTATGCTACTAGAGGCGGATTAAAAAATGTTGTAATGTTTGAAAAAGGTACGCCAGGTGGGCAAATAACTTCAAGCTCAGAAATTGAAAATTATCCTGGAGTTGCACAAGTTTTAGATGGAATTTCTTTTATGGCTCCATGGAATGAACAATGTATGCGTTTTGGTTTAAAACATGAAATGATAGGTGTAGAACAAATTAGTAAAAATACTGATGGTAGTTTTAATATCAAATTAGAAAATGGTAAAGTCGAGCAAGCAAAGGCTGTTATTGTTTGCACAGGTTCTACTCCACGTCGTGCAGGTTTTAAAGGCGAGGATGAATTTTTTGGCAAAGGTGTAAGCACTTGTGCAACTTGCGATGGATTCTTTTATAAAAATAAAGAAGTAGCTGTTTTAGGTGGGGGAGATACAGCCTTAGAAGAGGCATTGTATCTAGCTAATATTTGCTCAAAAGTATATTTAATTCATAGAAGAGATGAGTTTAGAGCAGCGCCTTCAACAGTAGAAAAAGTAAGAAATAACGATAAAATAGAATTAATCACAAATGCAGTAGTTGATGAGGTTTGTGGTGATAATATGGGTGTTAATAAGGTAAAAATAGCATTTAATGATGGATCTAAAAGAGATCTTGATGTGCCTGGAATTTTTACCTTTGTTGGATTGAATGTGAGAAATGAAATCTTAAAACAAGAAAATGGTGAATTTTTATGTGCCATGGAAGAAGGTGGTCAAGTGAGTGTTGATCTTAAAATGCAAACTAACATAGCAGGATTATTTGCAGCAGGTGATTTAAGAAAAGATGCTCCAAAACAAGTAATATGTGCAGCAGGCGATGGGGCAGTTGCAGCACTTAGTGCTTTAGCATATATTGAAAACTTGCATTAATCTTCACATAAATTTCACAAAAATTAATTAAGATTCTCCTATAAAAAATTAAGGAGAATCTAAAATGAAAAAAATACTAATTCTAAGTACAACTTTAGTACTAATGGCTAGTGCAAATATTATACAACAAAATACTAATTTATATCAACAAAATATGCCTCATATGCCTCAGCATAATCCTTATGCGCAAAATTATTATGGGCTTTCTAAACCTATTATAGATAAAATTCAAAGTTCTTTTCCTGGAGCTTTTATTGTAGATGTGGATTGGGAGGAATTTGGATATGAAATTAAACTAAGTAATAATATGGAAATGTTTTTTGATAGAAATGGAAATTTTTTAGGGCAAAAATGGGATGATTAATTAAAAGCGTTATTTGCTTTTAAATAAATAAACGCTACAATTTTCCAAATTCTAAAAAGGCAGATTTAAAATGATTAATATTGGAATCCATGGAAGTAATGGGCGTATGGGTACCCAAATAAGACTTTGCCTAGAAGATGATGAGCAGGCAAAGGCTAGTGTGTTTTTTGATCAAGGATCAAATTATGAAGATTTTTTTAATAAATGCGATGTAATTATTGATTTTTCTACTCCAAAGGGTTGTGAGGATTTGCTTTTATATGCTAGAAGTAATCCCAAGCCTTTGGTGATAGGTACTACAGGTTTAGATGCTAAGCAAAATGAGTTAATGCAAAGCGCAAGTATTACTATGCCTATTCTTTATGCAACCAATATGTCTTTAGGTGTGGCGATTTTAAAAAAGCTTTCTCATTTAGCTAGTGAGGTTTTGAGAGATTTTGATATAGAAATACTTGAAATGCACCATAATAAGAAAAAAGATGCTCCAAGTGGTACCGCAATGACTTTAGCGCAAAATGTTGCTAAGGCTAGAAATTTAGACTTAGAAAAGGTCAGAGTAAGCGGTAGAGATGGGATTATTGGGCAAAGAGGTAAAGATGAAATTGCAGTGATGAGTTTAAGAGGTGGTGATATAGTAGGTTCACATAGGGTTGGTTTTTACAATGAAGGTGAATTTATAGAATTAAATCATACAGCTACTTCAAGAGCTACTTTTGCAAAAGGTGCGATAAAATGTGCAAAATGGTTGGTATCTCAAGAAAATGGCTTATATGATATAGATGATTGTTTAGGAATTTAAATGTGTGCAGTAGTTGGAGTAATTAATTCAAAAAATGCAAGTACGGTGGCTTATTATGCTTTATTTGCTATGCAGCATCGCGGACAAGAAGCAAGCGGGATTAGTGTAAGTGATGGTTTGAATATCAAAACACACAAAGCTAAAGGCGAAGTAGGACAAATTTTTAATACGCAAATTCTAGCAGGATTAAAAGGCGAGATAGCTATAGGACATAATCGTTATTCCACTGCAGGAAATTCTTCTTTGCATGATGCCCAGCCTGTTGCAGCTACTTGTTCTTTGGGTGATATTTCTTTAGTGCATAATGGAAATTTGATTAATAAAGAAGAAGTTAGAAAAGAACTGATTAACAATGGGGCTATTTTTCATTCTAATATGGACACAGAAAATGTAGTACATTTAATAGCAAAAAGTAAAAAAGAAACTTTAAAAGATAGATTTATAGAAAGCTTGACTCAAAGCAAGGGAGCGTATTGTTTTATGCTTGCTAGTAAAAATCAACTTTTTGTAGTAAGAGACCCTTATGGGGTCAGACCTTTATCTTTAGGTAGATTAAAAGATGGTGGGTATATTGTAGCGAGTGAAACTTGCGCTTTTGATTTGATAGAGGCTGAATTTATCCGCGATGTAAAACCAGGCGAGATGTTAATTTTTACTCAGGGTAGTGATGAGTTTGAAAGCATTCAAGTATTTGATAAGACAGATCCAAGAATTTGTGCATTTGAGTATATTTATTTTGCTAGACCTGATAGTATTATAGAAGGTAAAAGCGTATATGAAGTGCGTAAAAAAATGGGTGAAGCCTTGGCTAAAAAATTTAAAGAAAAAGTGGATTTTGTAGTGCCAGTTCCAGATAGTGGCGTAAGTGCTGCTATAGGTTTTGCACAATATTTAAAAATCCCACTTGAAATGGCAATAGTGAGAAATCACTATGTAGGCAGAACCTTTATAGAACCAACTCAAGAAATGAGAAATTTGAAGGTAAAATTAAAACTCAATCCTATGAAAAAAGTCTTAGAAGACAAAGATATAGTGGTGATTGATGATAGTGTGGTAAGAGGAACAACTTCTAAAAAAATCATTGCACTTTTAAAACAAGCAGGCGCAAGAAAAATCCATTTGGCTATAGCATGTCCAGAAATCAAATTTCCTGATATTTATGGTATAGATACGCCTACTTTTGAAGAATTAATTTCAGCTAATAAAAGTGTTGAAGAGGTTAGAGAATATACAGGTGCAGATAGCTTGACTTTTTTGAATATCAATGAACTAGTTTCAAGTATAGGCGATGAAAGAAAATACTCTTTAATTAGTTTTGATGGGGATTATTTTATTAAATAATCCTTATCTGCATTTTAATTGTTTAAATACTTTATAGCTTTGAAAATGAGGTGGCAATCCCACTTCAAATGAAAAATCTTTATAAGTATGTCCTGGTAAGTTTTTTGCAATATTGATATTATATGAAGCATCTCTTTGTTCTTGATTTGCTCTTTTTATACTATCAAAATTTTGTTGATTAAAGATTTCACCGCTTACCTCGTGTTTTTTGTTATCATCAATTATCCTAAGCTCTAAAAAGCATTCAGAAATTTTAAAATTAGTATCATTAGTTACTCTACCTTTTACAATAATACTTTCTGTTGCTAAGCGTCTGTAGGTTGAAAAATTGCTCAAACTTGCTTTTTTGGTATATTGATCTATAGTTAATAGTAATGAAATGGTCAAAATCGATGCTAGTATAAAACTCACTATGCAAAAAATAATCATATATTTTTTATTTTGAACTTTTAAGTAAAGTAAAACCCAAGTTAAACCTGTAGAAACTAACATAATAACAATGATTAAAATATGAAAAAATGTAAAATATCCCATTAAAAACACTTTGAACTAATTTCAATGTCAAAATTTTGATCTTCTTTAAAATCGGAAAATTTAGTTTTTAAATTAATAGTTTGTTGTGGATTTATTGTTTTTTCTATCATAGTTGATTTACTTCTTAAAGGTTTTATAGTATGTATTAAATTTTTAAAAGTACTATTATTATCACTTTTCTTAAAAACTTCTACTTTTAATTTGCAGTATCTAAAGCTTTTTTTAGAAGTATTTGTTAAGCTGTAATCAACGCTGAGTGAGTTATCATATACAAAAAATTGAGCATTATCTAAGCTGGTTATTCTTGATCTAACTTTAGTATCAATTAAAAAATATCCTAAATAAGCGATACCTACTGAACATAAAATTCCTAAAAAAATAACCGTAAAAGCAAAAGCAGGCTTGTTTCTAATAATTAAAGCTAAAAATAAAGTGATAATGAAAAAAAATACAACCAAGACCATTAATAAAAAATCAACTAAGTGCAAATGAGTAGTATAAAAAATCATTTGCTCTCGAATGTGTTGGGCATTCATTATCACTTCTTTAGTTTTTAATTTGCTACTGAGCTTGTTCTTTTACTATCTTTGCTATCAACCCAAATATTTGGCACAGCTCCACCAGGTGTTAAGAAAATTTTAGCGTCTTTATTAACCTTAAGTGCTTCGTTAAACTGCTTTTGAGTTTCGATTTGTTTTAAATCAAGCAAAGGATTATTTAAACTTTTTGCTATTTCTCTATTTGAATATGCTTGTGCATCAGCTTCTATTTTAACTGCACTTGCCCTACCTTTAGCACTAATTATGGTTGCATTTGCTTCCCCTTCAGCTAAAGCTGCTTTTTTAAGTGCTTCTTGATTAGCTCTTTCTACTTCGTATTTGGTTCTTTCAGCCTCTTGTTTAGCAATTTGTACTCTTTCAATTTGCTCTTTTACTTTTATAGGCAAGATAATCTCTCTAAGTTGAACTGCTTGAAGCTCAGCAGGTTCATTTGGTTGGCTTTCTATGGTTTTTCTAATACCTTGATCAATTTGCACTGCTATGGTGTTGCGATTTGTTGGAAGCTCTTCCGCGGTATATTGACCTACCACATTTCTTACCACATCTCTTACTACTGGGTCGATGATTTTATTTTCCCAATTAAGTCCCCAAGTAGCTATGGTTTGAGGAACCTGTAAAGGATTTAATCTATATTGAACGGTTACATCAATAGATACAGGTAAACCTCTTGAATCAAGCACAGAGATACTGTTTTTATTTACAACACCTGAGCCTATTTGTAAATTTTCATTTATTCCTTCGATTGAAGCATAGTTAATTTGTCTTACTCTAGTATCTACGATAGTGATTTTTTGCAGTATAGGCATAAAAAAATGAAGTCCTGGCTCAAGTGGAGTAGGGCTGTATTTACCCGTGGTAGATTTGATCCCCATTTCTCCTGAATTAACTATTGCAAAAGGTTTAAAAAGTGCAAAAACTAAAACAATTGCAATCGCACTATAAATTAATGGAGAAAATTTTCCAAAACCTTTGAAATTAAATTCTGGAGCTTTGAAATTTAAATTTTGCTTATTGTTGTTTTGATTGTTTTTTTTATTAAAATAATCATTCAGATCAGCTGGCATTTAGTTCCTTTGTTAAATATAAGTTAGCATAGAAGCGTATTTTTCATTGCGTCCATAAACTATATCAAAATACGCATTTTGGAGCTTTGTTGTTAGCTCACCTCTTTTTCCATTTCCTATAATTCTTGTATCAATATTATTTATTGGGGTTATTTCTGCTGCAGTTCCTGTGAAAAATGCCTCATCAGCTACATAAACTTCATCTCTTGAAATTCTTTGGCGCACTACACTTATGCCCAAATCATGTGCAATTTTTAAAACAGTATCTTGGGTAATACTTTTTAATGAAAAATCATTTGGCGGGGTGATTAATTTCCCATCTTTAACCATAAAAAAGCACTCGCCTGTCCCTTCTGCTACAAAACCTTCTTCATCAAGCATTAAAGCTTCTTCATATCCTGCTTCTATAGCTTCATATTTAGCCATTTGAGAATTTAAATAATTTGCACTTGCTTTGGCTTTACCTAGGCTAGATTTTACGCTGTTTCTAGCAAAAGAAGAAATTTTAACCTTAATACCTTTTTTCAAGCCTTCTTCGCCCAAATAAGCACCCCATTCCCAAGCAGCAATAGCTACTCTAACAGGAGCTTTAGCATGATAAACTCCCATGGTTCCATCACCCAAAAAGATCAATGGGCGCAAATAAGTATTATTTTGAAAATCATTTGCTCTTAAAAGTTCAACTTGCGCATTTTCAAGTTCTTCTTGAGAAAAAGGTGAGTTGATTAAAGTGATTTTTGCAGACTCTAAAAGTCTTTTGGTATGTTCTTTTAATCTAAAAATTGCTAAACCATTTTGTGTTTTATAAGCTCTTGTTCCTTCAAAAACTGCATTTGCATAATGTAATGAATGTGTTAAAACATGAATTTTTGCATCATCAAAATCAATGATTTTTCCATCCATCCAAATTTTTTTTGCCCTAATCATAACTAAGCCTTTATTAAAAATAAAACTAATTTTATCAAAAATATACTAATAATTGCTAGAATATAGTAAAATTCTTTCATTTAAAGTAAGGAAAAACAATGCCTATTATTAATATCAAACTTGCTAAACCAGAATTTAGCAAAGCACAAAAAGAAGAGTTAATAGCAGATATTACAGAGCTTTTGCATGCAAAATATAATAAACCAAAGCAAAATATAATCATAATGCTAGAAGATATTGAACCATATAATATTGCTTTTGGTGGTGAAAGTGTAGAAAAATTGAGAATGAAAGGTAAAAAATGAAAGAATTACAAATTGGTGATAAAGCCCCAGTTTTTGAACTTTTAAATCAAGATGGGGTTAAAATTTCTCTAAGTGATTTTTTGGGTAAAAAAATTATTTTGTATTTTTATCCAAAAGATAATACCCCAGGTTGCACTACACAAGCTTGTGAATTTAGTCAAAATTATGAAGATTTTTTAGGACAAAATGCTGTGATTATAGGTATTAGTCCAGATAGTGTGAAATCACATGAAAATTTCATAAAAAAATATGATTTAAAACACACTTTGTTAAGTGATAGTGAAAAAGAAATTTGCAAACTTTATGGTGCTTGGGGTTTAAAGAAAAATTATGGAAAAGAGTATGAAGGACTTATAAGATCTACTTTTGTAATTGATGAGGAAGGAAATATCGCAAAAATTTATAAAAATGTAAAAGCTAAAGATCATGCTTTTAAGGTGTTAAAAGAATTATGTTAGTTCATATTTGTTGTAGTGTGGATAGTCATTATTTTATACAAGAATTAAGCAAAGCCTATCCTGAAGAGAAAATCATTGGGTATTTTTATGACCCAAATATTCATCCATATAGTGAACATGAACTTAGATTTTTAGATGTTAAACGCAGTTGTGATAAATTAGGCATTAAACTTTATAAGGGTGAATATGAGTATGAAAAATGGCTTGAGAGCGTAAAGGGTTATGAGGATGAGCCTGAAAAAGGTGCAAGATGTCAAATTTGTTTTGATTTTAGAATGCACAAAAGCGTTGAATTTGCCCAAAAAATAGGAGAAAAAAAACTTACAACAACTCTTTTAACTTCTCCTAAAAAAGACTTAGAGCAACTGAAATTAGCATTACAAAAAGAATGCGATAAATTTGGCATAGAATTTTTAGCGCCAGATTTTAGAAAAAATGGAGGTACGCAAAGACAATTTTCCCTAGCAAAGCAAGATATGCTTTATCATCAAAATTATTGCGGATGTATTTATGCACTTTCTAAACAAAAAGGTCAAAAAGCCTTTATAGATGAGCTGATGAGTCCTATTAATAAACAAATATTGCCTTCAAGCATAGAAGAAAAAATTAAATTTTACAACCAGGTAAAAAAGTTAGAAAAAAAGGGCGTTAAATTTGAAATTCAAAGAGAGAAATTTTTAAATTACCGCTTGTTAAGAGCTTTGATAAAACAAAATAAACAAGCTATAAAAACTCATGTTTTATTTTACTCACATTTTAAAAATTCTTACACTAAATTTAGTATTTTAGATGAGGGTTTAAAGCATTATAAAAGTGCAAAGGATGAGATTAATTTATGGAGTTTTGATTATTTTAATAGCTTATGTAAAATGCGATTTAAAAATTTTGAAGATTTTTTACAAAATCCTTTGAAAATAGAGCAAGAAATTAAAATAAGACAAAAGCATTTTGGTACTTATGATCTTTCACCGGTGATTATTGTTGAAAATATTATTAAAGGTGCTTATGAATTTATGGCAAAAAGTGAAATTTATTTTGATAGCAAAGAAAAGATTGTGAAGTTATAAAACTTAATTAATTTATTAATATTTTTTTTGTAAAATCTGAATTTTGAATATATTTTAAGGCTAAATTTATGATAGATGTAATGCAAATTCAAAAAATTTTACCACATAGGTATCCATTTTTACTTGTAGATAAAATCGTAGAATTAAAAAACAAAGAAGTTGTTAGAGGTTATAAAAATATTAGTATAAGTGATCATGTCTTTATGGGACATTTTCCAGATCATCCAATTTATCCAGGTGTGTTAATTTTAGAAGGCATGGCACAAACTGGAGGGGTTTTAGCATTTGAAAGTATGGATGATAAAGTAGATCCAAGCACCAAAGTAGTATATTTTACGGGTATTGATAATGCAAAATTTAGAAATCCAGTACGTCCAGGTGATAGACTTGATTATGAAATGAGTGTAGTAAAAAATCGTGGAAATATGTGGATTTTCCAAGGAAAAGCTTTTGTAGATGGACAATTAGTTGCAGAAGCTGAACTTAAAGCTATGATAGTAGATAAATGATGAGCAAAATTCATCCAAGTGCAGTTATAGAAGATGGAGCTATTATAGCAGATGATGTTGTAGTAGAAGCTTATGCTTATGTTGGTAAAAATGCTAACATAGGTGCAAATACTATCATCAAACAAGGTGCAAGAATTTTACCTAATGTAACTATAGGTGAGAATTCAAAAGTGTTTTCTTATGCCATAGTTGGAGATATCCCGCAAGATATATCTTATAAAGATGAGATAAATTCAGGTGTTATTATAGGAAAGAATGCGGTTATTAGAGAATTTGTTACTATTAACTCAGGTACAACTAAAGGCGATGGGTTTACAAGGATAGGTAATAATGCTTTTATCATGGCTTATTCTCATATTGCGCATGATTGTACTTTAGGAGATCACATTATCTTAGCAAATAATGCTACTTTAGCAGGCCATGTAGAACTTGGAGATTATACTGTGGTAGGTGGACTTACTCCAATACATCAATTTGTAAAAGTAGGAGAAGGATGTATGATAGCAGGTGCTAGTGCGCTTTCTCAAGATGTGGTGCCATTTTGCTTGGCTGAGGGAAATCGCGCAAGTATTAGAAGCTTGAATTTAGTAGGTATTAGAAGACGTTTTGATAAAGAAGAAGTGGATATTTTAAGCAAGGCTTTTAAATTTTTATTTAGACAAGGAAATCTAAAAGACAATGCTTTGAGTTTATTGGAAAATACTTCTAATGAAAATGTTAAAAAAATGTGTAATTTTATCTTAGAAACAAAAAGAGGAATTCCTATATATAAGGAAAAAAACCATGGTTAAAAGATGTAGTTTTTGCAATGAAATAGAAACAAGCGAAAGAAGAATTTTAGTAAATGATTATAATAATGCCTTTATATGTGAGTATTGTGCTGAAAGTGCATGCAATATTTTCTTTGGAGAGGAAAAAGAGCTAAAAAATAAAGAAGTTGATAAAGAAAATTTTAAAGATATAACCCCTAAAGAATTAAAAGCATATTTAGATAAATATGTCATCGGACAAGATAGAGCTAAAAAAATCTTTAGCGTGGGGGTGTATAATCACTACAAAAGACTTTTTAGATCTGACTTAGAAGATGATGATACAGAATTAGCAAAATCAAATATTTTATTGGTAGGCCCAACAGGAAGTGGAAAAACTTTGCTAGCACAAACTTTAGCTAGATTTTTAGATGTGCCTATTGCAATTTGTGATGCGACTTCTTTAACTGAAGCAGGTTATGTAGGAGAAGATGTTGAAAATATCCTTACTCGTCTTTTGCAAGCTGCTGATGGAGATGTACAAAGAGCACAAAAAGGGATTATATTTATCGATGAGATAGATAAAATCGCAAGAATGGGTGAAAATCGCTCCATTACAAGAGATGTGAGTGGTGAGGGTGTGCAACAAGCTTTACTTAAAATCATAGAAGGATCTTTAGTAAATATCCCACCAAAAGGCGGTAGAAAACACCCAAATCAAGATTTCATACAAATAGATACGACTAATATTTTATTTGTGTGTGGCGGAGCTTTTGATGGTATTGGTGATATTATTAAAAGAAAACTAGGCGATAATGTCATGGGCTTTTTTACTGATGATAAAAAAGATGAAAAAGAAGCATTACTTCAAAGGCTAGAGCCTGACGATTTGGTGCATTTTGGACTTATCCCTGAGCTTATAGGAAGATTACATGTGCTTGCTTCTTTAGAAGAGCTTGATGAGGAAAGCATGGTGCGTATTTTAACAGAGCCAAAAAATGCCATTATTAAGCAATATCAAAAGCTTTTTGCTATTGATAATGTAGAATTAAAATTTGAAGATGAAGCACTAAGAGAGATTGCCAAGCTTTCATTAGAGCGTAAAACAGGGGCTAGGGGTTTAAGAAGTATTATTGAAGAGATGATGGTAGATTTGATGTTTGATTTGCCAGAGTATAATGGATATAGCATAGTAATTAATAAAGAGGTAATTAAAGAAGGTGCAAAACCTTTATTTATAAAAAATAAAAAAGTTAAAGGCTGAGAATGATTTTAGATCAAATAATTGGATTTTTTTCAAGTGATATGGGGATTGACTTAGGCACTGCAAATACTTTAGTTTTGGTAAAAGATAAAGGTATAGTGATTGATGAACCTTCAGTTGTTGCAGTAGAGCGCGAAAGATATGGTAGGGTTAAAATTTTAGCTGTTGGAAAAGAAGCTAAGGAAATGGTAGGAAAAACTCCAGGTAATATCGAAGCAATTCGCCCTATGAAAGATGGTGTGATTGCTGATTTTGATATGACTGAAAAAATGATCCGTTATTTTATAGAAAAAACTCATAGAAGAAAATCTTTTTTAAGACCTAGAATTATCATTTCAGTACCTTATGGTTTAACTCAAGTTGAAAGAAAAGCAGTTAGAGAAAGTGCTTTGAGTGCAGGCGCTAGAGAGGTATTTTTGATAGAAGAACCTATGGCAGCAGCTATTGGTGCAAATTTACCAATTAGAGAGCCTCAAGGGAGCTTGGTGGTTGATATTGGTGGTGGTACAACTGAAATTGGTGTTACTTCTTTAGGTGGGCTTGTAATATCAAAATCAATTCGTACAGCTGGTGATAAGCTTGATACTAGTATAGTAAATTATGTAAAAGAAAAATATAATCTTGTCATAGGTGAGAGAACTGGTGAGGAAATTAAAATCGCTATTGGTTCAGCAGTTCAGCTTCCGAAAGAGCTTTCTATGGTGGTTAAAGGGCGTGATCAAGTAACAGGCTTGTTAAATAGAATCGAACTAACAAGTGAAGATGTAAGAGAGGCTATGCGTGAACATTTAAAAGAAATTGCTGATGCTTTAAAAATTGTTCTTGAAATGATGCCGCCTGATCTTGCAGCAGATATTGTTGAAAATGGTGTTGTTTTAACAGGAGGTGGAGCTTTAATACGCGGGCTTGATAGGTATTTATCTGAAATTGTAAAACTTCCAGTATATGTAGCTGATGAACCACTTTTAGCAGTTGCAAAGGGTACAGGTAAAGCCTTAGAAGAAATTTCATTATTACATCAGCTAACGAATGAAGAGTAAAATTCTTAGCGTTTTAATATTATCTTTTTTAGTATTTATTTCGTTTTATTATGGTGATGTAATAAAACGAAATATTTTAGATTTAAACATTGCTATTGTTAATCAATTTTCTCAAAGTATTGATGTTTTGAAAAATAAATTTAATGAACATTTTAATCAAGCTCAAGAAATTAGAAATTTAAGAGAAAGAAACGCCGAGCTTGAAAAAAATAATATCTATATGAAAAATTTTGCTAATGAATTAAATAATATTTTAAGTGATAAAAATTCAAGTTTTTATTATCCTAATGTGAGTTTAGTTAAGGCAACTTCTTATGCGCAGATTGGTGATTATCATAAGGTTTGGCTTGATACTGATTATAAGGGAAAAATTAAAGGTTTAATTTATAATGGTTATGCAGCAGGCATAGTTATAGAAAAAAATGGTAGAGCTTTGGGACTTTTGCAAGGTGATGAGGAATGTATTTTTTCTGTATACATAGGTAAAGAACAAGCTCCAGGTATAGCTCATGGAAGAAATGACTATATTTTGGTTAAATATATCCCTAAATGGCTTGAACTTAAAATAGGTGATAAAGTCTATACAAGTGGTTTGGATGAAATTTTCTTTTCAGGAATTCCAGTAGGAGAAATTTTTAAAATAGAAGAAGAAGGTGCCTATCAAAATGCTTATGTTAAACCTTATGTGAAAATGAAAATACCAAGTTATTTTTATGTAGTAGAAAATTTATAGCAAAAAAATATTTATTTTAATTAATATAAATTATTATTTGTAATTATATATTATAATAGTCTAAGTTTAAAATTAGGAGTTTTAATGAAAAAATATATTAGCAGCTGTTTGGCTATTTGTTGTTTAAGTAGTGCTATTTATGCCAACGATGTGGAATATGACGCACAAAAAATAGCGGATATTTTTTATCAACTCAATGCGGATCCTAAAAATCCCAAAGCAAAAGTTAATCATGCAAAAGGTTTTTGTGCTATGGGAACTTTTGAACCAGCTCAATCTATCAATAAAGAAATTGATGTGCCTTTATTAACACACAAAAGTTTACCGATTCAAGTAAGGTATTCTTTGGGTGGAGCTTTTAAAGATGATAAAAGCAAAACAAGAGGCATGGCTATTAGAATTACTGATCCTCAAGATTCTGCTTCTTGGACTATGGTTATGTTAAATACAGAGATAAATTTTGCAAAAAATCCTAAAGAATTTGGTCAGTTTTTTGAAATGAGACTTCCTGTAAATGGTAAAGTTGATCAAGAAAAAATAAGTAAAATGATGCAAGAGGTTGATTCTTATAGAAATTTTGCTGCATATACTGATAAAATTGGTATTAGTAAAAGTGTAGCAAATACTCCATTTTTTAGTATTCATACTTTTTATTTTAAACAAGCAGATGGAGAAAATTATTTGCCAGCAAGATGGAAATTAGTTCCAAGTGAAGGTGTGGCGTATTTAAATGAGGCGCAAATGAAAAGCGCAAGTAGTGATTTTTTAAAAGAAGATTTCAAAGATCGCGTAAAGACTAATAAGCCAGTAGAATATAAAATGTATTTAGTATATGCAAATAAAAATGATATTACTAATGAAACAACAGCTTTATGGAGTGGTAAGCATAAAGAAAGCTTAGTTGGAACTTTTAAAGTTAATGCTTTGAGTGATGAAGATTGTAATTTTGATGTATATTTTCCTTCAGATGTACCTCAAGGAGTAAATCCGCCACAAGATCCTTTGTTTGATGTAAGAAATGAAGCTTATGCTATAACTTTTGGCAAGCGTCAATAAAATTTAGCTCTTAATGGGCTAAATTCTTTTTAAATTCAACTTCTAAAAAACTTATATTTGTTATAATTTGGATAAAAATTTAGCTTAGGAAAATATATGCCAAAAAGAACAGATATAAAAAATATATTACTAATAGGCAGTGGGCCTATTGTTATAGGTCAAGCTTGTGAATTTGATTACTCAGGAACTCAAGCAGCAAAAACTTTAAAAGAGCTAGGTTATAGAGTAATTTTGATCAATTCTAATCCAGCTACGATTATGACAGATCCCGAATTTGCTGATGCAACTTATATAGAACCAATCACCAAAGAAAGTATTCTAAGTATAATAAAAAAAGAAAAAATTGATGCGATTTTGCCTACTATGGGTGGTCAAGTAGCACTTAATGTTGCTATGGAGGTTTATGAAAGTGGTGAGCTAGGAGATGTAAAATTTTTAGGTGCAAATCCTGAGGCAATAAAAAAAGGCGAAGATAGACAAGCTTTTAAAGAATGTATGAAAAAAATAGGCATGGATTTACCAAAATCTATGTATGCATATAATTATGAAGAAGCTTTAAAAGCTGTTGATGAGATTGGTTTTCCTTTGATGATTAGGGCTTCTTTTACTTTAGGTGGTGCAGGAAGTGGTGTGGTGTATAATATGGATGAGTTTGTAGAGCTTGCAAATACTGCTTTAGCATTAAGTCCTATTCATGAAATTTTAATTGAAGAAAGCTTACTTGGTTGGAAAGAATACGAAATGGAGGTCATTAGAGATAAAAATGATAATTGTATTATCGTTTGCTCTATTGAAAATATTGATCCTATGGGGGTTCATACGGGTGATTCTATCACTATAGCTCCTGCTTTGACGCTTACTGATAAAGAATATCAAGCAATGCGTAATGCCTCTTTTGCAATTTTAAGAGAAATTGGAGTAGATACAGGTGGATCAAATGTGCAATTTGCTATCAATCCAACTAATGGTAGAATGATAGTTATTGAAATGAATCCTAGGGTTTCAAGATCTTCAGCTCTAGCTAGTAAAGCAACTGGCTATCCTATAGCTAAGGTAGCTACACTTTTAGCAGTTGGATTTAGTTTAGATGAGATTAAAAATGATATCACAGGAACTCCTGCTTCATTTGAGCCAGTAATTGATTATATCGTAACCAAAATACCTCGCTTTACTTTTGAAAAATTTCCAAATGCAAGCACTGAACTAGGTACTGCTATGAAAAGTGTGGGCGAAGTTATGGCTATAGGGAGAACTTTTAAAGAAAGCATTCAAAAAGCACTTTGCTCACTTGAGAGAAATTTAAGTGGCTTTGATGCTATAGAATGTGATAAAAATGAGCTTTTGGCAAAAATTCGCCAAGCTAATGAAAAACGCTTGCTTTATATAGCACAAGCTTTTAGAGAAGGTTTTAGCACACAAGAGCTTTTTGAGCTTTGTAAAATAGATCCTTGGTTTTTAAATCAAATCAAAGAAATAGTGGAATTTGAAAATCAAATAGATATGGATATTTTAAGCAATAAACAACTATTAAGAAAAGCCAAAACCTTAGGTTTTTCAGATAAAAAAATCGCTAGCTTGATTAATCAAAAAGATAATCTTGAATTAAGCCAAAATGATATTTATTATGCAAGAATTAAACATAAAATTATCGCTCAATATAGCGAAGTAGATACTTGTGCAGGCGAATTTGAAGCATTAACTCCGTATTTATACTCAAGTATCAATGCAAATGAAGCTACACAAGTAAAAGAAAGCAAAGATAAAAAAGATAAAAAAGTGATGATTATAGGTGGTGGACCAAACCGCATAGGACAAGGTATTGAGTTTGATTATGCTTGTGTGCATGCTTCTTTTGCTCTAAAAGATATGGGTGTAAAAACTATAATGTATAATTGTAACCCAGAAACGGTTTCAACAGATTACGATACAAGTGATATTTTATACTTTGAGCCAATTGATTTTGAGCATTTAAGAGCGATTATTGATAGAGAAAGACCAGATGGGGTGATAGTGCATTTTGGTGGTCAAACTCCACTTAAATTTGCAAAACGCCTTAGTGCTTTTGGAGCAAAGATTATAGGAACAAGCGCAAGAGTGATAGATTTAGCCGAAGATAGAAAGAAATTTGCTAAATTTATTGAAGATCTAGGCATAAATCAACCTAAAAATGGTACAGCTATAAGTGTAGAAGAGGCAATCATAAAAGCAAATGAGATAGGTTATCCTGTGCTTGTTAGACCAAGCTATGTTTTGGGTGGCCGTGCAATGCGTGTAGTGCATGATGAGAGCGAGCTTAGACTTTATATGCAAGAAGCAGTAGATGTGAGTGATAAATCTCCTGTATTAATCGATCAATTCTTAGACAATGCAACTGAGCTTGATGTAGATGCGATAAGTGATGGAAAAGAGGTATATGTAGCAGGTATTATGGAGCATATTGAAGAAGCAGGAATTCACTCAGGTGATAGTGCTTGTTCTTTACCTGCTATAAATATTGATGAAGCTATGCTTGAAATGATTGAGCAAAAAACAAAAGATATTGCTTTAAATTTAGGTGTAGTAGGGCTTTTAAATATACAATTTGCTATCCATGATAATAAGCTTTATATGATAGAGGTAAATCCAAGAGCTAGTAGAACTGTGCCTTTTGTGAGTAAAGCCACGGGAATTCCTTTAGCTAAGGTTGCAACGCGCGTGATGTGGCAAGGAAATTTAAGAGAAAGCTTGAAATTTTATGACACCTTCAAAGTGGTAGAGGAAAAAAATGGAATTTTAAGAGCTAAAAAACCAAAACACATTAGTGTAAAATCAGTGGTATTTCCTTTTGCTAAACTTAGTGGAAGTGACCTTGAACTTGGGCCTGAAATGCGCTCAACCGGCGAAGTTATGGGTGTAAGCAAAGACTTTGAAAATTCTTATGCAAAAAGCCAACTTGCTTCCTCAAATTTCTTACCAGAAAGTGGTAATGTGTTTTTATCACTAAGAGAGCAAGATAAAAAATACGCAGTAGATTTAGCTAATGAATATATTAAGTTAGGATTTAAAATCATTGCTACAAGTGGTACTTATAAAATTTTACAAGAAGCGGGTTTGGAGTGTGAGTTTGTGCATAAAATTTCTGAAGGGCGTCCAAATGTAGAGGATAAGTTAAAAAATTCTCAAATTCAACTTGCTATTAATACAAGCGATGAGCATAGCTTTAAAGGTGATACTAAAAAAATCAGAGCAAATATTTTACGCTTTAAAACCCCATATTTTACCAATTTAAGAGCAGCGTATGCAGGTGCTAAAGCGATTAAAGCTATACAAAATAAATCATGCCTTGAAGTAAAGAGCTTGCAAGAATACCTAAAAGCATGATTTATCTTGCTCAAACTGATACAACAGCAGGGTTTTTAAGCAAGGACTTGAAAGCCCTTAATAATTTAAAAAAAAGACCTTTAAAACAAGATTGTTTGATTACCACAGCTAAATTTAGTGAGCTTAAAAAACTTACAAGAGTACCAAGTCATTTTAAAAACACTATTAGAAAATCCAAAAAAACTACTTTTTTATATCCTAATTCTAAAGCAATACGCGTTGTAAAAGGTTGCGCTCATGAGGAATTTTTGAAAGAGTTTGATTGGCTTTATTCTACTTCTGCAAATATTCATGGAAAAAAATTTGATCTACAATGGGCTATGCAAAATGCAGATAAAATGGTAGATGAAAAGTTTTTTGAAAGTGGAGCCTCAAAGATTTTTAAACTTCGAGGCGTTAAAAAAGTTAAGTTACGTTAATTATTTTTCAAGTGGCCAAAATATTTTTGGTTCTTCACCGATTTTTGCTTGTCCATGATACATTCCGAGTTTATCTTTAGTCCAAGCATAGCCAACTTTTCCATTTTTATCTATTGAGATGATTCCACCTGTGCCACCAAGTTTAGCTACTTGTTTGATAGTTTCTTCAGCTGCTTTTTGCACCGAAAGTTTTTTATATTTATATAAAGATGCAACTTCGTGAGCTGTGGCTACTCTTATGTAAATATCACCTGTTCCTGTGCAAGAAACTGCTACTGAATCATTATTTGCATAATTTCCCGCTCCTATGATAGGAGAATCTCCAATACGTCCTGTCATTTTATTTGTAGTACCACCTGTACTTGTACCTGCTGCTAGGTTACCATTTTTATCTAAAGCTATTGCACCTACTGTACCTAAATATGGTTCAGTACTTACACCAAGGTGAGCTTTTGCTTTATCACTATCTAGTAATACTTCTTTGCTTTTTTTAGCTTCTTGAAGTTGTTTATATCTGTGCTCTGTAAAGAAATATTTTTGACCCACTATTTCTAAACCATGTTTTTTAGCTAATTTATCCGCACCTTCACCTGCTATTAAAGTATGAGGTGTTTTTTCCATCACAAGTCTTGCTGCTTCTATAGGGTTTTTGATCGTTCTAGCCATAGCGATTGCACCAGCTTTTAAGTTTTTTCCATCCATTATTGATGCATCTAGTTCATTAAATCCATCAGAAGTAAATACAGCACCTTTTCCAGCATTAAATTCAGGACTATCTTCCATTACTTTAATTGCAGCTATTACTGCATCAACAGAACTTCCACCTTTTTCAAGTATGCTTTGGCCTGCTTTTAAAGATTCTTTCATTACCTTTTCTCTTTTAGCAAATTCTGCTTTGGTAAGTCCTAAGCCACTTGTGCCACCGTGTATAACGATAATAGGTTCAAAATCTTTTGCAAAAGTATTGTTGTTTGTTAAAAGTACTAAGCTAGCTAATACTAACAAAGTTTTTTTGCCACTTGCTAAAAAACTCATTCTTATCTCCTTTTTATTAACCATTCATTTTATAATAATAAAAATTAAATATAAATTAATATTATAAAAATATTTATAATAATGATATTTTTTATTATTATATGTTTAGTTTTTGATTAAAGTTTTATTTTTGTAATTTTAGCTATAATTTGCGCTTTTGAAAAAAGGTAGATTATGATAGAAAGAACAAAAATAAGCTCTAATTTTGGTTGGTTTATGGTAATTTTAGGTGGTTTGGTTGAGTGTTTTTGGGTGAGTGGCTTAAAATACTCTACTGAAATTTGGCATTATGCTTTAACAGCCATTGGAGTTTGCATATCTTTTACATGTTTTTTAAAAGCTTGTGAAAGGCTTGAAGTAAGTATTGCTTATAGTGTTTTTGTAGGTATTGGCACGGTTGGAGTGGTGCTTAATGAGATGTTTATTTTCAATGAGCCAAGCTCTGCTACCAAACTTGCTTTAATAGCCATTTTACTTTTAAGTATTATAGGCCTTAAAATCATTAGCAAGGAAGCTAAATAATGGAATGGTTCTTTTTATTTTTAGCGACTGCTTTTGAAATTTTTGGTGTGATTATCATGAAACAACTTGTAAGCACTAAAAATAAGCTTTATCTTCTAGCTTTGATAGTGTGTTTTGGTTTTTCATTTGGATTTTTAAGCCTTAGTATGCAAAGCATTGCTATGAGTGTGGCTTATTCTATATGGACAGGAGCTGGAACTGCAGGTGGGGTTATCATAGGAGTACTTTTTTATAAAGAAAGCAAAAGCTTTTTAAAGCTTTTTTTAATTGCACTTATTATCGCTTGCACCGTGGGTTTAAAAATACTTTCATAGGTTAAAAATGAAAATATATATTAGCGGTATAGACACAGATGTTGGCAAAACTTATTTAAGTGCTAGAATTTGCAAGGAATTAGGATTTGATTATTTTAAGCTTATTCAAGCAGGCACGCCAAAAGATAGTGAGGTAGTAGCTGAGTTTAGCCCAAAAACTAAGATTTTCAAAGAAGGTGTGTTTTTACAAACCCCTGCTTCGCCACACAAAGGCAGGATTTTAGAGAATTTAAGTTATAAAGCCTTTGATATACAAATTCCACAAAGTGATAAACTTATCATCGAGCTAGCTGGTGGGCTTTTTTCTCCTCTTGATGATGAAAAAACGATGATTGATTATATGAGTGTGTTTAAGTACCCTACGATTTTAGTAGCAAAAGACTATCTAGGAAGTATTAATCACACACTTTTAAGCATAGAGGCACTAAAACAAAGAGATATTAAAATCCTTGCTTTAATCTTAAAAACCCAAGATACTTTTAGCAAGGATTTTATAAGCAAATACGCTAAAATTCCTATCATAGAATTTGATGATAAAGTGTGTAAAAAACTTTCAAAAATCCTTGAAAATCTCTCTTAAAGACTCCACTACATAAGCAATCTCATTTTCATTTATAACATATGGTGGCATGAAGTAGATTGTATTGCCAAGTGGTCTTAAAAGTAAGCCTTTTTCTAAGGCTCTTTGAAAGACTTCAAGTCCTGCTCTTTGGTATTTGCTTTTTTGTATATCAAATGCACTTACCATGCCTAAATTTCTAAAATTTCCTAAAAAGTCAAATTCTTTTAAACTCTCCCATTGTGTTTTTATAAAAGTACTTTTTATTTTATTTTTTGCGATGATATTTTCTTTTTCAAAAATATCCAAAGTCGCATTAGCCGCTGTGCAAGCTAGGGCATTGCCCGTGTAAGAGTGAGAGTGTAAAAAGGCCTTTTGGCTCTCATAGCTATCATAAAATTTCTCATAAATTTCATCTTTAGTAAGCACCACTGAAAGTGGTAAATATCCACCCGTGATAGCTTTAGAAAGGCATATATAATCAATACTTTGTGAGCAATAATCAAGCGCAAACATCTCTCCCGTGCGCCCAAAACCCGTGGCTATCTCATCAAATATCACTTGCACACCATAATCTTTAGCAAGCTTAATGGCTTCATTTAAATACCCAAGCTCATACATGTGCATATTGCCCGCACATTGAAGTAAAGGCTCAAGTATAAAAGCACAAATTTCATGATGATGATTTTTTAAAATGCTTTCTAAAATTTCAAGTTCTTTTGTATAGTCCTTGCTAGTTGGCACAGGTGTTGTGATACTTTTTAAAAGTAAAGGCTCATAGGTTTTTTTATAAAGTGCTACATCGCCAACGCTTAATGCACCTAAGGTTTCTCCATGGTAAGAATTGCTAAGTGATAAGAATTTATCCTTTTTAGAGCCATTGTTTAAGTGGTATTGAAAGCTCATTTTTAAAGCCACTTCTATGGCCGAGCTACCATTGTCTGCAAAAAAGCATTTATCAAAAGGTAAAAGCTTACAAAGTCTTTGTGAAAGCTTTATGATAGGCTCATGTGAAAAGCCTGCAAGCAAGACATGCTCTAAATTTTGAAGTTGATTTTTGATTTTTTCATTGATATATTCATTACAATGGCCAAAGATATTTACCCACCAAGAGCTAATGCAGTCTATGTAGGATTTTTCATCAAAATCATACAAATACACCCCCTTGGCATTTTTTATAGGTATTAAAGGTAAAAACTCATGATCGCTCATTTGCGTGCAAGGGTGCCAAATGTATTTTAAGTCTAGTTCTTTTAAATTCATTTTTACTTCTTTGATTTTTATTACTAATGATACTACAATTTTTACTCAAATTTATGCTTTAAAACGAAAAAGGATTATTTAGAAAATATTTATATAATTAGCTTTTTTATTTTAAAATTTCAAAAGGAAAATAATGAAAAAAATATTAATTGTTCTAACAATTTTATTTTTAAATTTTGCATACTCGCAAGAGGATTTTGTTGAAAAAGGAATTAAAGCCTATGAGAGTGGTGATTACACCAATGCTATAAAGTATTCGCAACAGGCTTGCGATTCTGATGATCTTAGAGGTTGTGTTCTTCTTGGTCTTTTATATAGAGATGGGTTAGGCGTAGAAAAAGATAATTTTAAAGCAGTGGAGTTTTATAGTAAAGCTTGTAAATTAAATATGGGCTTGGGGTGTTCCGAGCTAGGTTTTATGTATGAAAATGGTTATGGTGTAAGAAAAGATAATTTCAAAGCAGTTGAATTGTATCAAAAAGCTTGTAATTTAAATGATAGCTTCGGTTGTTATAAGATTGGCGCAATGTATTTTAATGGCAATGGTTTAGAAGAAGATAATTTCAAAGCAGTAGAACTTTTTAAAAAGGCTTGTGATTTAAAAGATGGTTATGGGTGTGTTTTTCTTGGACTTGCGTATTTCAAAGGTAAAGGTGTTAAAAAAGATAACTTTAAAGCAGTGGAGTTGTTTAAAAAATCTTGTATTTTAAATGAAGGCAAAGGTTGTGGTGCGCTTGGTCTTATGTATGAAAATGGAATTGGAGTTAAAAAAGATATTTCCAAAGCTTTAGAATATTTTGGTAAGGCTTGTGATTTAAAAAGCGATGAGGGTTGTGAAAACTACGCAAGGCTTAAACGATAATGCAAATTGCACAAATTTTAGATGCGTTAAAACAACAAGATAATTTTAGAATTCTACGCTCATTAAAACATGAGGGAAAATATGTCGTTTATAATGGGCAAAAATTGCTAAATTTAGCGAGCAATGATTATTTAAATTTAAGCAATGAAAAAACATTAAAGCAAGATTTTTTAACACATTTAAAAGAATTTGAATTTTCTAGTTCAAGTTCAAGAAGCTTGAGTGGAAATTATGCGATTTTTGATGAATTTGAAAGCTTTTTAGAAGCTAAGTTGGGCAAAAAAGTCTTACATTTTAATAATGGCTATGCCTTAAATGTTAGCTGTTTGCAAGCTTTAGCAAGCATTAAAAATACTTTATTTTTAGCAGATAAGCAAGTGCATGCAAGTATCATCGATGGTTTAAGGCTTGGCGGGGCTAAATTTATAAGGTTTAAACACAATGATATAAAGCATTTACAAAGTTTAGTACAAAAGCATTATAAAGAATTTGAAAATATTATCATCATAAGCGAAGCTTTATTTAGCATGGATGGGGATTTTGCACCTATAAAAGAATTCATAAATTTAAAAAAAGAGTTTAAAAATATCAAAATTTACATTGATGAAGCTCATAGCATAGGGTGTTTTAATGATGATGGTTTGGGTTATGTGAAATTTTTGGGTTTAGAAAAGGAAGTGGATTTTTTAGTTTTTACCTTTGGTAAGGCCATAGCTTCCATGGGAGCTTGCATGATAAGTGATGAAAAAGATTTTTTCATCAACAAAGCAAGAGCTTTTATATACTCAACTGCTATTGCACCTATCAATGTAGCTTGGACTTTGCATGTTTTTAAGCATTTGCATGAATTTAATGTTCAAAGAAAAAAGCTTTTAGAGTTAAGCACTTGGTTTAAAAATGCTTTGGCAAGTAAAGGTGCAGTTTTAGGCGAGGCTTATGTGATATCTTTTGTTTTAGGCCAAAATGCACTAGCTAGTGAAATTTCTCAAAAGCTTTTAGAAAATGGTATTTTCGCACCTGCTATTAAAGAACCAACCGTAGCTAAAAATACAGCTAGAATTCGCTTTTCTTTGCATGCTGGTTTAGTAAAAAAAGACTTAGAAAAGGTTTTGGAGGTACTTTGAAAACTCATTTTTTACATGAAAATGCAAATTCATCTGAGTTGATTTTATTTTTTTCAGGGTTTTGTTCACATTTTAGTCATTTTTCGCATTTAAAAAGTGATGTAAATGTTTTAATGGTGTATGATTATACGAGTTTTGATTGGGAAATTGATCTTCATAAATTTGAAAAAATCACTCTCGTTGGCTTTTCTATGGGAGTTTGCGTGGCGAGTAAAATTTTAAAAGATATAAAATTTGATAAAAAAATAGCCATAAATGGCACAAATTTACCTATAGATGATGAATTTGGGATCAAAAAAGCCATTTTTAAACTTACGATGAAAAGATTTGCTTTAGAGGATTTTAAATCAAATTTACTTGAAAAAAGAATGAGTTTAAGCGATGAATTTTACTTTGAAAAAAATGAGTATTTAAAAGAAGAACTTTTAAGCTTATATGAGTTTTGCACTAAGGATTTAAATGTAAATTTCACTTGGGATAAAGCTATAATCAGCAAAGATGATAAAATCTTTCCACCAAAGCATGTTTTAAATTTTTTCAAAGAAAAGGCAATGTTTATCGATGAGCCACATTTTGCATTTTTTAAATACCACACTTGGGAAGCACTTTGCAAACTTTCATAAGAGCAAAAGACACTTATAGTGCAAATACACCTGTGCAAAAAGATATGGCTAAAGAGCTTTGTAAAATGCTTAGCGAGAATGATTTTAGCGATTTTGAAGCGGTGTTTGAGTTTGGCTGTGGGGTAGGGGTTTTTAGCAAGACTTTGCAAGAGTGTATTAAATTTAAGCATTATTTTTTAAATGATATTTATCCTTTTGAAAACCCTTGTAAGTTTGAAGAATTTGGCGTTTTTGATATGAATGAACTTAAAAATCATCACTTTTATACGAAAAAATTTGATCTTATAGCTTCCAATGCTTGCATGCAGTGGTTAGAGATAGATGAGCTTTTAGAAAATTTTGCAAATATGCTAAATAAAAATGGGATTTTGCTTTTTTCTACTTTTGGAGAAAAAAATTTCATTCAAATAAAGCAAAGTACCAATTTATCACTAGAATATTTGACTTTAGAGCAAATTGCACAAAAACTTTCTAAAAATTTTAAGATTATCAAGGCAAAAGAAGAATTAAAAGAGTTAAAATTTGATCATACTTTAGAGCTTTTTAGGCATTTGAAATTAAGCGGAGTAAATGCTTTGAGTGATAAATTTTTTATAAGCAAGGCATTTTTAAAAAACTATGAAAAAGAATTTCAAAACACCTTGACTTATCATCCTTTATTTTTTATGTGTCAAGTTTATTAAATATGATAGATATTTTTTTGCTAATTCTTCTCTTAGATAAAGTTTATTAAAATCACTTATATCCATACATAAAGCAAAAGCATAAATTTGATGAGTTTTTTTATCTTTTATAAAACCTACGATTTGTCCGTATTTTTCTTTACCCCAGCCTGTTTTTGCAAAAAACTCATAATGATTATTTTCATTAAGTTTTATTATATTTATAATTTCTTTTTGTATATTTTTAGGATAATCTAATTTTAGATTTGCTAGTTCAAAAAGTAAGCTTGCTTGTTCTTTAAGACTAATTTGTAAAGAATCATCTATCCAAAACTCATCTATTTTGCTTATTTTTTGGTTGCCATAGTTGAGTTTATTTAGATTTTTTTGCATTTTTTCTAAGCCGATTTTTCTAGCTAGTTCTTTATAGGCAGGTAGCTGAGATCTTTGCATAGCTAGGGCTAAATTTGCGTCATTTTTCCAAGATGGTAAAAATACTTTTTCACCTTTGTAATGATAAAAAATCTCATTAGTATTTTTCACAATGCCTTCATTCAGTGCGATTAAGGCATTGAAAATTTTAAAAGTGGAGGCAGGTAGAATGCGTTTGTTTGCTTTTGTAAAATCATTGCTATAATACTTTTTACCATCATAAGCTATAAAAACTCCACTTTCATTGTAATCTTTAAAAAGATCTTTTAAATTTTCATTTGCCAAAGCAAAAGAGCAAAAAAGACTAAAAAGTAAAAGTATTTTTTTCAATTTATTTCCTTTTTCATTAAAAAATTTTTCAATTCTTGTTGATCTCTTATAGTAATGTTTTCTTTGATGATTTTAAATCCTGCTTTTAAAAAGAAATTTTTAGAACTAAGGCTAGCAAAAGTATAAATTTCACTATAAGGGTAGTTTTTAAGAGCAAATTCTAATAAAGCTTTACCATAACCTTGATGAGCATAGTTTGCATGAGTAAAGCAAAGATCAAGTGTTTTTTCTTCTAAATTTATACTTATAAAAGATATGATTTGGCCTTTTTTTTCATAGACAAAGCTTAGTTGCTTTTGGAATTTTTCTTCCCAAGCTTTTTGGTCTATATTAATCCAAGCATGAATTTGTTCTTTTGTGTAATCATTTTTACAAAGAGTGGATACGCTTTGCTTAAAAAGCTTGATACAAGAAGCTAAGTCTTTTATATTAAATTTTCTTATCAATCACTTTCCTTAAAGCCAAAGAAGCTAAAGCAAGTCCAAAAGAGGCTGTCACACCCATAAATGAGCCAAGATCTTTACAATGAGCTTCTTCATCTGAAAATACTACATCAAAATCCCCTTTAAAGCCTGATTTTCTAAGCTCATAGCGGAATTTTTTAGCTAGGGCATCGCCATGAGTTTTAAATATACTTGTTGTTTTAATGCGCGTTGGATCAAGCTTTCTAGCACCGCCAGTTGATGAGATAAAAATTTGCTTTTTTAAATCAACCAAATTAGCCAAAGCAACCTTAGCAGGTATATCATCAATCGCATCAATGATTAAATCAAATTCTCTCAAATCAAAACTTTTTAAAAACTCATCATCAATTTTACTAACTATGCCTTTGGCGTTGTAAATGCGTTCAAAAACCTTAGCTTTTTCTTCACCTATATTTTCGCTATGAAGTTGGCGGTTTTGATTGGTAATTTCAAATTTATCTGCATCAATTAAAGTTAGATTGCCAAAACCACTTCTAAAAAGCGCATCAACGCAAATTCCACCAACTCCGCCTAAACCACAAACTAAAACTTTGGTATTTTGAAATTTAAGAAAATTTTCTTCATTAACAAGCCATTTTATACGCGTGTATCTATCCATTCTTTATCCATTTTTTGAGATTTTTCATTTGTTTATAAGCTGTTAGATCAAGCATTATAGGGGTTATTGTGACATAGCCTTGTTTTAAAAGTGCTATGTCTGAATCTTTTTCATTTTCATGATCAAGATTAGCAGCAGCTAACCAGTAGTATTCTACGCCTCTTGGATTTGTATTTGAGTGCGCTTCATAGCTATAAATTCTTTTTCCTGCTTTGCAAATTTTTAAGCCTTGAAAGGCTGTTTTGCTAGAAGGAAAGTTGATATTTAAAAATTCTTTTTTATCTAAAGGAAAGCCCTTTTCAAAGATATTTTTGACTATTTTTTTAGTAAGTTTTAAAGCAAGTTTATAATCAAGCTCTTTTTGGCTATCTTTATAAAATTGTGATAAAGCTATGGCAGGAATTCCATGAAGCACGGCTTCCATGGCACCTGCACAAGTTCCTGAGTAGGTTATATCCTCACCCACATTAGCCCCTTTATTGATTCCACTTATCACAAGATCAGGCAAACGCTTTTTATATAAAGCATGTAAAGCAAGATAAACACAATCTGCAGGCGTGCCATCATCAAGTTTGTAAAATCTTTTACCAACCTTGTGAAATCTCAAAGGTTTGGTTAATGTTATAGAATGCGAGCATGCTGATTTTTCATTAGCAGGTGCTACTATGGTGATTTTGGCTTTAAAATGTTTTTTTAGCATTTTGATGAGTTTTTTTAAACCATCACTTTCGTAGCCATCATCGTTTGTTATTAAAATTTCTTTCATTTTTTTCCTTTTTTAAATTTTATCATAAGTGATAAAATATTTTTAAAATCAATAAAAATTATTAGTAATATTTTATATTATAGTTTATCTATAATTATGATAATATATTTAATTTTAAATTAATAAGGAGGAAAAATGCAAAAAATTAAATTCATAATGATATTTAGTGTATTTGTGGCTTTTTTTATCGGATGTTCTTCTAAAGAACAACTCAATCCTTTAGGGCGTTCTTTAGGTAGTGTAAATGATATAGATCCTTTAAAAATAGGCAACAAACCAACACCACCTGTAAAACAAGAAGTGCCAGCCTTGGTAGAAGGTAAACGCTTTTCTGCTATACCGCTTGAACCACCAATTATAAAAGTAAATACCTTTAAAGGAAATAATCCTATAAAAGGGCCTTTGCCAAGACTTACTTCTAATAACGAATTTACTTCTAGTGCTTTATATGAAAATTCAGGCATTGTGAGTGATTTTGTAATTATTATGAATCCAAACGGCGCTGCATTGACGGTATGGGCTTTAGCTCCTGGCAATTGGATATGGGGCTATAGTTTATTTAATAGTAAATCTTTTGGCGATGCAAGAATTTGGCAGCTTATTGAATTTCCAAATAACACTGTAATGATAAAAAATGCAAAAACCTTAACTTGCTTAAATTCGTATGGAAATGGTATAGTGCATTATCCTTGCGATCAAAGTAATTTTGCACAATTTTGGAGATTATATCCAATGAGTAATGGGGCTTATCAAATTCAAAATTTTGCCAATCAAAAATGTATTCAAACACCTGTTAATAATGTAATGAAAGACTTTAGTGCGAGTTATTTTAATATTTATCTAGCAGATTGTTTAAAATCGGGCGAAAAAAATTTAGATAGACAATGGAATATAGGTGCACCAGCCTTTCAAACGAGATCGCCTTATGCGTTTTAAGGAGAATGATTATGAGAAAAATAGTTTTTTTAGTTTTAAGTTTTAATTTACTCTTTGGTGCTTTAGAAAATTATAATAGTGGCACTTGGAATTTACAAGGTTCATCTGCTTCTACTGAAAGTAAATGGAATATCAGCATAAGACAACTAGTAACCGGAGATAATCCTTTTGATATTTTAGCAGTGCAAGAAGCAGGGGTTTTGCCTGCTACTGCAGTGATGACGCCAAGACAAGTACAACCTGTTGGAGTAGGAATTCCTATCCATGAGTATGAATGGAATTTAGGTTCTTCAAGCCGTCCTAATTCTGTTTTTATATATTATTCAAGAGTAGATGTGGGTGCAAATAGGGTAAATATGGCTATTGTGAGCAGGGTAAGGGCTGATGAGGTTTTTGTTTTACCACCTCCAACTGTAGCTTCAAGGCCTATTATAGGAATTCGTATAGGTAATGATGCATTTTTTAGTATACATGCCTTAGCAAGAGGAGGTAATGATGGCGGTGCTATTGTGGCTGCTGTGGATAGATTTTTTAGAAATATGCCTCATATTAACTGGATGATTATGGGGGATTTTAATAGAGAGTCGGGTTCTTTAGTTTCATTACTTGATGCTGATTTAAGAGCGCGTACGCGTGTAATTCCTCCATCTGCTAATACTCAAACTAGTGGAAGAACTATTGATTATGCTATCACAGGAAATTCTAACACGGCCACTTTATATAACCCACCACCAATCATCGCACTTTTGGCTGTAGCAGGACTTAGAACTTTTTTAGCTTCAGATCATTTTCCTGTGAATTTTAGAAGACCTTAGGAGGATATGATGAGAAAAATTTGTGTTTTATTGTTTGTTGTTTTGGGTTTTTTAAAAGCTGAAGTTGGTTTAGATGAGTTAGAAGATTTTACACCTATGTTTGCTATAAGATCTTTAGAAACAGGAATTTCGCTAAGTCCTTTTAGGGATACTTCTAAAAAACTTCAAGAGCAAAATTGGTTTTTAAAAGAAATAATACTTAGTGATGAATTAAAACAAAAAGATAGGTATGCTACACAGCGTCCTTTTGGCTATGTGCAGTTTATAAACCCTAGGGGTGATGATGTGTGCTTAGCTGTTTTGGATGAAAAAACTTTTGGAACAAAATCTTGCAAACAAGATTTACAAGATAAACAACTACAAACGGTTTTTTCTGTTATGCCTACTACGAGTGCTGCCGTACAAATTCGTTCTTTAACACGAGGCGGGGTAAAATGTATGAGTACTTTTTATGATGCACATATACCTATAGAAAAACGTTTTGGTTTGGAAGATTGCACTGTAAATCCTTCTGTGCCGATAGAGTTAAAAGAATTATTTTTCTTTGCTCCTGCTATCGTTGAGGCAACTCCAGTTTATTAAACTAAACCCGCTTCGCGGGTTTAAACTCTAAGTTAAAATTTGTTAGAATGTCTTTGAAATTTTTGCAGATAATTTTAATAGCCAAAATATAAATCTTACACAGTAGATATATTGAAGGAAAAATTATGAAAGTAAAATTAAAAAATATTGGAATGCTTGATGAGGCAGAATTTGAAGTAGGAAATATTACTCTAATTTGCGGTGAAAACAATACCGGAAAAACTTATGCTACTTATAGCTTGTATGGTTATTTAGATTTTATGAGAATTGTCAGAGAAAATTTTTTTGTTAGAAAAAGAAAACTTTATGATGAAAATTTAAGTAATGACATAAAAGATACACAAGAAATAAAATTAACTTATATAGATATTAAAAACAAATTAGAAGATCATATAAAAAATAAAACAAAATTATATTCTCATCGCATACTTGTCAAAGTTTTAGCAGGTAAAAATGAAGATTTTGCAAATGCAGAATTTGATGTAGATATGCAAATTTCTTTAGAAAATGTTAAACAAGCTATAAAGCAGTATTTAGAAAAATTAAATTTAAACAATAGAGCAAAAGCTAAACATATAGTTTATGATGATGGTATTGGTTTTTCTGATTTAAATAAACTTGAATTTAAAGAGTATTTAGAAATATTTTTTGATAATTTATTGAATTATATTTTTATGAAAAATTTTATTTTAAGCGTTGAAAGAACTGGTGCTTCTATTTTTCAAGAAGAATTAGATTTTATTAAAATAGCAAAATTAGAAGCTATGCAAAAAATATTAAAAGAAGAAGATGTTGATTTGTTTGAATTTCACAAAAAAATAGAAGAAAAAAATCAACTTTATCCAAAATCTGTAAGAGACAATATAAATTTTATAAGAGATGTAAAACAAAAATCAAAATTAGAAAGTATGTTTAAAAAAGATAAAGATAAATATAAAAATATTTTAGATTTATTGGGAAAAGTAGTAGGTGGAAAATATAAAGCTACAGATTATGGCATTTTATATCAGCCAAAAGGTAGTAAGAAATTTTTTAATATTGAAGTAGCTTCAAGTTCCGCTAGATCTTTGCTGATGTTGTATTTTTATATTTTGCATGTTGCTCAAAAAGGTGATATTTTGATGATAGATGAACCAGAACTTAATCTTCATCCTAAAAATCAAATTTTATTAGCAAGGCTTCTTGTTCTTTTGACAAATGCAGGTATTAAAATTTTTATTACTACTCATAGTGATTATATAGTTAGAGAGTTAAATAATTGTATTATTTTAAATAATTTTACAAATGAAAAGATAAAAGAAAATTTTAAAGAATATAATGATAGTTATAAATTATCAAAAAAAGATGTAAATGCTTATATCGCATTTTATGATACAAAAAATAAAAAAAATACATTAAAAAAGGTAGATATAAGCAATGAAAATGGCATAGATATGGAAACATTTAATGATGTTATCGAACAAACTATAAATATAGATGAAAAAATGGCTAGTATGTTTATGGAAGATTAAAATGGATAATAGTCTTAAAACATTTAAAGAGAGCATAAATCAAAATTTACTTTGTGAAAATATTAAAGAAAAAAATGATGGAAGAACTAAAATTTTAGGTGTAAATTTTACTAAAAATAATGAAGATTTTATAATAATTAGACAAGAAAATCATCATAAAAGCCAACATTCTTTACTAAATTATTCTAATGAAGAAGATTGGTTACATAAAACTAGTTTATCTTGTGATTTTATAATAGTTTATTCTAAAAATAATAAGGTAAAAATTAGTTTTTGTGAAATAAAAAGTAGTAATACTGACTTAGAAAAAGCAAGATGTCAAATATTATATTCTAAATTATGGCTTGAATATCTTTTTAAATGCTATAACTTTGTACATAAAGTAGATACAGATTGCTTTACTAAAGCTCTAAATGAAAGTAAATATTTTATGTTATATCCTAGAATAAATAACGTTAATTTAAAAAAAACTATCGGAAAAGTTAATAAAAGAAAATATAAAGAAATAGCAATACAAGATTGTTGTTTATCTGAAAAACATTTTAATGTAAATCCTTATAATTTTATTTAGGAATTTAAATGAAAACCTTTTTAGTTTGCGCGTTAGAGCCTTCAGCAAATTTACATTTAAAAGAAGTTTTAAAAGCTTATAAAAATGAGTATAAAGAATTTGATTTAATGGGAATTTATGATGAGAGTTTGTGTAAAGAATTTAGTCTAAATTCCAAGCCACTTTATAGCTCACATGAGTTTAGTGCTATGGGTTTTATAGAGGTTTTGCCACTCATTTTAAAAGCCAAAAGAGCTATAAAAGAGCTAGTAAATTTAAGTCTTACTCAAAAAATTGATGCGATTTTATGTATAGATTCTCCCGCTTTTAATATACCTTTTGCAAAAGCTTTAAAAAAAGCAAATTCTAAAATAAAAAGAATTTATTATATCTTACCTCAAGTTTGGGCGTGGAAAAAAGGTCGCATACCTATCATAGAAAGTCATTTTGATGTGCTAGCTTCTATCTTGCCTTTTGATAGTGAGTTTTTTAGCAAAAGCATTTATGTAGGTCATCCACTTTTAGATGAGATAAAAGAATTTAAAAATCAAGAAGATATAAATTTTATACTTTCAAAAAAAGATGATGAAAAAATCATCGCTTTCTTACCAGGTTCAAGAAAAAGTGAAATAAAGCGTTTAATGCCTATTTTTAGAGAATTAAGTGCTAAATTTGGAAGTAAAAAAATCCTTTGTGTGCCTGAGTTTAATCTAAAAAGATTAGATCTTTATGGGGATATAAATGGTTTTGAAATTCAAAGCAATACTCCAAAAGTGCTAAAAAATGCTGATTTTGCTTTTATTTGTAGTGGTACAGCTACACTTGAAGCAGCTTTGGTCGGCACGCCTTTTGTGCTTGCTTATAAAGCTAAAGCTATTGATGTATTTATCGCAAAATGTTTTGTAAAACTCAAACACATAGGCCTTGCAAATATTTTTTTAGATTTTGCAGGAAAAAGCGAGCTTAATCCTGAATTTTTACAAGAGCAAGTAAATGTGGAAAATTTATATCAAGCTTATTTTAAATACGATTATAAGGCGTTTTTTGATAAAGTAGATTTTTTAAAAGAATACTTGCAATTTGCAAGTGCAAAAAATTTAGCTAAAATACTTTATGAAATCAAATAAGGATAAATCATGCAAAAAGAACCTATGAGTAAATACGGCTATGAGAAATTAGAAAAAGAATTAGAACATTTAAAAAAGGTTGAACGCCCAAAAGTAGTAGAAGAAATAGACATAGCAAGAAGTCATGGAGATTTAAAAGAAAATGCAGAATATCACGCAGCTAGAGAAAAGCAAGCTTTTATAGAAGGAAAGATAGCTGAACTTGGGGATTTGATCTCAAGAGCGCAAATCATCGATCCATCTTCTTATGAGCATGATAGCGTGAAATTTGGCTCAACTGTTGTGGTAGAAGATTTAGAAAGTGAGAAACAAAGCACTTATACTTTGGTAGGGGTAAACGAGGGAAATTTAGAAAAAGGTTATATTTCCATTAGTTCACCTATTGCTAAAGCAATGCTTGGTAAAAAAGAAGGCGATGATTTTAAAGTGCGTTTGCCAAAAGGCGAAAGTGAATTTGAAATCATTTCTATAGAATACAAAGCTTTGGAATTTTAATTTTTGCAAAAAATAATTATAAAAGAAAATGCTATTTTCATTGCTGATGCACATGAAAATGAAAATAGACATGGTTTTTGGGATTTTTTACAAGCCTTAAAAAATAAAAAACTCCAAACTCCACAACTTTTTTTAATGGGTGATATTTTTGATCTTTTAATTTATGAGGTAAAAGCAACTCATGATTTTGCAAAAGCTTATATAGACTTACTTGAAGAGCTTGCTGGTGAGATTGAAATCATTTATTTAGAAGGTAACCATGATTTTAATTTGGCTAAATTTTTTAAAAAAGTAAAAGTTGTTAATATAAAACAACAACCCTTACTTTGCGAATTTCAAGATAAAACCTTAGTAAAATTAGCTCATGGGGATATTTTTTTAAAACCTTTTTTACAATTTTTCTTGAAAAGTTTAAGAAGTCATTATTTGCTAATTTTTTTAAATTTTTTAAATGTTATTAGTAAAGAAAAAATTACTCGAAAAATTCTGAAAAATCAACATAAAAAACAGCTTATTATGAAAATTCCTCATTTTTCTTCTATGGTGAAAGAGCGCCTAAAGCATTATGATGTAAAATTTATAATAGAAGGTCATTATCATCAAGACGTATTTTTGGAATTTGAAAGTATAAAATATTTAAATTTGCCTACTTTTGCATATAAGGAAAGTTTTTTTATAGTAAAATATGAGCCAGAAATCAGATTTCATAAAATAGAACTTAAGGAGGCATAATGTTTGATGAGAATGTCGTTAAAACAGGTTCAAATGAAATGGAACTTGTTGATTTTCGCATCTTTAAGCAGGGCCAAGATAAAGTCTATGAAGGAATTTATGGTGTAAATGTATCTAAGGTTAGAGAAATTATAAAAATTCCTTTTTTGACTGAAATTCCAGGGGTACCTGAGTATGTTGAAGGTATTTTTGACCTTCGTGGTGTAGTGATTCCTGTAATTAATCTAGCTAAATGGATGCAAATTCAAGAGCCAGAAATGACAAATATAAAACCTAGAGTTATCATTACTGAATTTAGTAATGTATTAATCGGTTTTATTGTACATGAAGCTAAAAGAATTCGTAGAATTAATTGGAAAAATATTGAACCAGCTAATTTTGCTACAAGTGCAGGTAGTTTAGATAAAAGTAAAATAACAGGTGTAACCAAAATTGAAGGCGATGAAGTTTTACTTATTTTGGATTTAGAAAGTATAGTTCAAGAGCTTGGAATTTATACCCCGCAAACTGATATAGAAGATGATAAGATTCAAAAAATTGAAGGCATAGCTTTAGCGCTTGATGATAGTTCGACTGCAAGAAAACTTGTTAAAGATTTGCTTAATAAAATCGGCTTAAAAGTTGTAGAAGCTAAAGATGGGGTTGAAGGTTTACAAAAACTCCAAGAATTATATGGTGCATACGGTGATGATTTAAATAAGCATCTAAAAATTATCGTAAGTGATGTTGAAATGCCTCAAATGGATGGTTTCCACTTTGCAGCTAAAGTAAGAGGAGATGAGAGATTTAAAAATATTCCTATCGTGTTTAACTCTTCTTTGTCAAATGAGTTTATGAGTGATAAAGGTGTTAAAGAAGCAGGTGGAGAGGGATATTTAGTTAAATTTAACGCAAGTGATTTCTTTGCTGAAATTTCTCGTGTTATTAAAAAACATGAAAAAGGTGAGGAGTAAAAATGGAAGATATTCAAGAAATACTTGAGGATTTTTTAGTTGAAGCCTTTGAACTAGTTGAGCAAATTGATCATGATTTGGTTGAATTAGAAGCAAATCCTGAAGACTTAGAACTATTAAATAGAATTTTCCGTGTTGCACATACTGTTAAAGGTTCATCAAGCTTTTTAAATTTTGATGTTTTAACAAAACTTACTCATCATATGGAAGATGTTTTAAATAAAGCAAGACATAATGAGCTTAAAATTACTCCTGAAGTAATGGATGTGGTTTTAGAGTCTATTGATATGATGAAAACCTTATTAAATTCTATTAGAGATAATGGAAATGATACAGCAATAGGACTTGATATAGCTCCAATTTGTACAAGATTAACAGCTATTTCAGAGGGTGAAAGTTTAGAGTCTGTTGCACCGGCTAAAACTGAAGAGTCAAAAGAAGAAATAAAAGAAGAGCCAAAGGCTGAAGAACCTGAAGTTGATGTAAATAAACTTAGTGATGATGAGGTTGAGGCTGAAATTGAAAGACTTTTAAAAGTAAGAAAAGCTGAAGATCAAGCAAGACGTGCTGAAAAGAAAAAAACACAAGAAGCTAATCTAGCTCCAAGCAAACCAGCTGCTCAAGCACAAAATACAACTGCCGAGAAAAAAGTTCCTGCAGCAGGTGGTGGAAGTAGTGGTGCAAATATGGATCAAACCATTAGGGTTGAAGTAAAAAGACTTGATCATTTGATGAATTTAATCGGTGAGCTTGTTCTTGGTAAAAACCGCTTATTAAAAATTTATGATGATGTTGAAGAAAGATATGATGGGGAGAAATTTTTAGAAGAATTAAACCAAGTAGTATCGCAACTTAGCATTGTTACTACAGATATTCAGTTAGCAGTTATGAAAACAAGAATGCAACCTATTGCAAAAGTTTTCAATAAATTCCCAAGAGTTGTACGTGATTTGGGTCGTGAACTTGGTAAGCAAATGGAGCTTGAAATTTCAGGGGAAGAAACTGAACTTGATAAGTCTATTGTAGAAGAAATTGGCGATCCTATTATGCATATGATTAGAAACTCGTGTGATCATGGTATAGAAGATCCAGCAACACGTGTGGCTAATGGTAAACCAGAAAAAGGAACCGTTAATCTTAAAGCATACAATGAAGGAAACCATATTGTAGTGGAGATTGCTGATGATGGTAAAGGGCTTGATGCGGATGCTTTAAAATCAAAAGCTATAGAGAAAAACTTAATCACAGAGCGCGAAGCTGATCAAATGAGTGATAAAGAAGCGTTTGCATTGATTTTTAAACCAGGTTTTTCAACTGCTGCTAAGATTACTAACGTTTCAGGTCGTGGCGTTGGAATGGACGTTGTTAAAACTAATATTGAAAAACTAAATGGTGTGATTGAGATTGACAGTGAACTTGGTAAAGGCACTGTGATGAAGCTTAAAATCCCACTTACTTTAGCAATTATTCAATCATTGCTTGTAGGTACACAAGAAGAGTTTTATGCTATTCCTCTTGCAAGTGTTCTTGAGACAGTTAGAGTGCCAATTGATGATATTTATACCATTGAAGGTAAAAACGTACTTCGCTTAAGAGATGAGGTTTTATCTTTAGTAAGACTTTCAGATGTATTTGGCGTAAAACAAGTGCTTGAAAATACTGATCAAACTTATGTAGTTGTTATAGGTGTAGCAGAAAGTAAGCTTGGTATTATAGTAGATACTTTAGTAGGTCAAGAAGAAATCGTTATTAAGTCTATGGGTGAATATTTACAAAACATCCAAGGTATAGCAGGAGCAACGATTCGTGGTGATGGTAGAGTTACTTTGATTATTGATGTTGCTGCTATGATGGATATAGCTAAAGAGATCAAAGTAGATATTAAAGCACAAATTGAAGCACAAGCTAAAAAAGTTGTAAAAGAAAAACCAAGCGATTATACGGTACTTATAGTGGATGATTCTAAGATGGATAGAAATATCATGCAAAAATCATTAGAACCACTAGGTGTGAGTATTATAGAAGCAACTAATGGTGTTGAGGCATTAAATACAATTAAATCAGGTGAGCATGATATTGATGCAGTGTTGATTGATATTGAAATGCCAAGAATGGATGGTTATACCTTAGCAGGTGAAATTAGAAAATATTCTAAATACAAAAACCTTCCACTTGTTGCGGTAACTTCAAGAACTAGTAAATCAGATCGTCTAAGAGGTGTGGAAGTAGGAATGACTGAGTATATTACTAAGCCTTACTCTCCAGAGTACTTAGAAAATGTAGTTAGAAAAAATTTAAAACTAGGATAAGAAGATGAATGATAAATTAAGCCAGGTTTTGCAAAAACAACAAGCGCAAATTGCAGAACCAGATGTGGATAAAGAAGAGGATATTATTCAGCTTGTTGGTTTTGTGGTAGGAGATGAGGAATATGCTATTCCTATTCTTAATATTCAAGAAATTATTAAACCTATAGAATATACTAGGGTTCCAAGTGTACCTGATTATGTTTTAGGTGTGTTTAATATGAGGGGTAATGTTATGCCTTTGATAGATCTTGCAAAAAGATTTAATCAAGGTAGTTCTAAAATGACACCTCAAACTAGATACATTGTTTTAAAAGGTGTAGCAAATGGAAATCAAACTCCTGCAGGTAATGCGGGTTTTGTGATAGATAGATTAACAGAGGCTATCAAAATTCACAGAAGCAGAATTGATCCGCCACCTGAAACTTTACTAAAAGAAAAAGGTATGATTTTTGGTATAGGTAAAAGAGAAGAAAATATTTTAACTATATTAAAAGCTGAAGCTTTGTTAAAGCGTGAGTTTTAATGATAAAGCTTTGCGCCTTTGACTTTGACTCTACGCTTATGGATGGGGAAACCATCGATATTTTAGCACAAGAGTATAATGTCGGTGATGCTGTTAAAAGCATCACTGAGAAAGCAATGAATGGTGAGCTTGATTTTTTTGAAAGCTTAAGTGCTAGAGTAGCCTTACTTGAGGGAATGCCAGTTGATCAAGTAAGAAGGTGCTGTGAAAATTTACCTTTGATGAATGGCGCTAAAGAATTGTGCGAGTATTTAAAAAATAAAAATACAAAAATTATTGTTTTTAGTGGTGGATTTCATGAAGGAATTGATTTAATACAAAATAAACTTCATTTTGATTTTGGTTTTGCTAACTTTTTACATAGTAAAAACGGTGTTTTAACAGGAAAAGTTGGTGGAGAAATTATGTTTAACAACTCAAAAGGTATTATACTGCAAAGACTTAAGAAATTTTTAAATTTAAAAACAGAAGAAATTATGTGTGTGGGCGATGGAGCTAATGATATTTCTATGTTTAAAGAATGTGGATTAAAAATAGCTTTTTGTGCCAAAGAAATTTTAAGATCTCATGCAGATATTTGTGTAGATAAAAAAGATTTAAAAGAAATAATAAAGGTAATACAATGAAAAAATTTTCACTATGGTGTGATTTTATAGAAAATGAATTTTTAGATCATGAATTTTTAGATTTAATATACTCAAAAACAATCAATGGCGCTACTTCAAATCCTGCTATTTTTAAAAATGCGATTTTAAACTCAGCTATTTATAAAGAAAAAATCGAAAAATCAAATCTTAAAGATAAAAAAGCCTTATATGAGTATCTTGCGGTAGAAGATATAGCTAAAGCCGCAGATAAATTAGCTATTAATTATTATGAAAATAATGATGGTTTTATTAGTATTGAAATTGATCCAAGATTAAAAGATAATACTAGTTTATCTTTGGCTGAGGCAAAAAGATTATACACGCAAATTGCAAAAGAAAATGTTATGATGAAAATTCCTGCTACAGAAGCTTCTTATGAGGTAATGCGAGAATTGATGAAAAATGGCATTAGTGTAAATGCTACTTTGATTTTTGATTTTGAGCAAACTAAACAATGCTTTGAAGCTTTAAATTTAGGTTTAAAAGAATTTAGAAAAAATAATATTGTAGCCAAAAAAGAGCCTCAAGCTGTTATTAGTATTTTTGTGAGTCGTTTTGATAGATTGTTAAATAATCAAGTTTTAGATAAAAATTATATAGGAATTCTCACTGCAACTAAGGCTTATAATTATATCATTAAACAAAATGAAGCAAATATTAGAGCTTTATTTGCAAGTACAGGTGTTAAAGGTGATGATTTAGAAAAAGATTATTATATTAAAGAATTACTTTATGATAAAGCTATTAATACTGCACCGCTAGATGCTATTAGGGCTTTTAAAGGTAAGCAAATCGTATTTAAAGAGCCTTTAAAAGATGAGTGTATAGAGAAAAAATTGAATGCAAATATTTCAAAAGATGCTTTAAGTAAAGCTTGCAAGGATTTACTTGATGATGGTTTAGAACAATTTTGCATAGCTTATGAAGATATTTTAAAATCTTTATAAACTTATTTAGCTATAATTAGCGTTTATTTTTTTAGAAAGGAAACAGATGTTAGAAGGTATCGTTAGAGAGAGTATCGGTAGAAAAGCTGCTAAAGCTTTAAAAAGAGATGGTTATCTAATCGCAAACATCTACGGAAAAGGATTAGAAAACATCAATGCTGCTTTTAAAGTAAATGAATTTATTAAAGAAGTACGCAAAAAAACTACTTTGGCTTTTGATGTAAAAGTAGCAGATAAAGTATTAAATGTTGTGGTAGTTGATTATCAAAAAGATCCTGTAACTGCAGAATTAAAACACGTAGATTTAAAAGTAGCACAAAAAGGTGTTATTTCTAAATATATGGTTCCTGTAAAAATCGTAGGAACAGCTATGGGTCTTAAAAATAAAGGTGTTTTAATCCAATCAAAAAGAAGATTGAAAGTAAAATGTACAGCTGAAAACTTACCAAATTATTTTGAATTAGATGTAACTAAACTTGATGTTGGTGATGCACTTTTAATCCGCGATGTAGTTGTGCCTGAGGGTGTAACTATGGTTGACGCTGATAGAGTGGCTGTAGTTGGCGTAGAAAAAGCAAGATAAAATGACCTTAGTCGTAGGACTTGGTAATATAGGAGAACAATACGCCCAAACCCGTCATAATGTAGGGTTTATGCTAATTGACTTAATTTTGAAAGACTTACAAACAACAATGCTTTCAAATGCTAAATTTAAAGGAGAGCTTTTTAAAAGCTCTTCTACTCTTTTTTTAAAACCTTCCACTTATATGAATTTATCCGGAGAAAGCGTAAAAGCTGTTAGCGAATACTATAAATGTGATAGAATTATTGTAATCCATGATGATATAGATTTAAATTTAGGTGCTTTGAAATTTAAAATAGGTGGATCAAGTGGTGGGCATAATGGACTTAAAAGTATAGATAATCTTTGTGGTAATGCTTATGAGAGAGTACGCATAGGAGTAGGAAAAGGACAAGATGTAATTTCTCATGTTTTGGGGAAATTTAAACAAGAAGAGCAAGAAAGCTTAATTAAGGTTTTAGAACATAGCAAAAAAGCCTTACTTGAGCTTTTAAATTCTGATATAGAAAAAATCGCTTCAAAATATTCTTTAAAAAGTTAAACGATGAGTATATTTTTTCGCTATATTTCATCTTTGTATTTAAAATCATTTTTTATTTTATTTTTTTCTTTGACTTTTTTCTTTGTAGCGATTGATTTTTTGCTCAATTTCAATAGACTGCCAAAAAGTGCAAATTTAGAGCTTTTGTATATATTTTTCTTAACATGCTCAGCAGCTTCTTATATACTACCTTTAGCTATAGTCCTTGCTTTGGTTTTATGTATTTTTAATATGATACGCTCGAATGAATTTGTTAGCTTATATGCTTTGGGTTTAAGTAAAAATCAAGTGATTTTTTATCCTTTTTTATGGGCTATGTTTTTTTGTTGTGTTTATGTAGGACTTAATTTTAGCTCTTTTGCTTATGCAGATGAATATAAAAGTAATATCCTTAAGCGTGGCGTTATGGATAGAGAGGGCGGGGAAGTTTTGATTAAATATAATGATAAATTTATTTATATACAAAAAACAAATTCTCAAACCCTATATAATGTAAAGATCTTTGATGTAAAAAATTTAGACATTCAAAGTATAATCCATGCAAAAACTGCTAAATTTAATGGAGATTCTTGGGATTTAAATGATGCTAAATCTACTAATGTACCACAAAATTTGATTGTTTCAAAAGAGGGTTTAAGTATAGAAGAATTTAAAAATATTAAAGGTTTAGAAGACTTTTCTCCAAAAATTTTAGAAAGAATTTCTTTGGTAGAGAGTAATCCTTCTTATTCTATTTTAGACGCACTAGAAAGTATGGTGATTTTTGCAAAACAAAATATTTCTACTAATACACTTAGAACAAGTTTATACTCTTTAGTTCTTACACCATTTTTTGCACCATTTTTGATGCTTATTGTGTATTATTATTTTCCTTTAACTGCAAGATTTTTTAATCTCGCGCTTTTAGCTTTTGTATTTTTTGTGTGCATACTTTTGGTTTGGGGTTTGTTGTTTTTATTAACAAGATTGAGTGAAAATGAAATTTTACTTCCAGAGCTTGGTATAATGCTACCAGTATTTATTTTAATGAGTATAGGAAGTTTTTATTATTTTAAACACAAATAACTACAAGTGAGGTTTTTATGGATTATTTAAAACTAGCAAAAGAATACAGCACACCATTTTATATTTATGATTTTGATAAAATTAAAGAGCGTTTTACAATGTTAAAAGATGCTTTTAAAGCAAGAAAATCACAAATTTTTTATGCAGTTAAAGCAAATTCTAATTTAAGTGTTTTAAAACTTTTAGTTTCTTTAGATAGCGGGTTTGATTGTGTTAGTGCAGGTGAGATTTATAGAGCTTTAAAAGCAGGGGCTAAAAATTATAAAATTATTTTTAGCGGGGTAGGTAAAAGTGCTGATGAGTTAAAATATGCTTTAGAGCAAAACATACTTTATGTAAATTTAGAAAGCTATGAAGAAATGCTTCTTTTGGAACAAATTGCTAAAGAAAGTCAAAAGATAGCTCGTATAAGCATAAGAGTAAATCCAAATGTAGATGCTAAAACACACCCTTATATTTCCACAGGTCTGCATGAAAATAAATTTGGTGTAGATATAGAAAGTGCCAAAAAAATGTATCTTTATGCTAAAAACTCACAATTTTTAGAGCCAGTTGGTGTGCATTTTCACATAGGCTCGCAAATTCTTGATGTAAGTAGTATTCATGAAGCTTCTACGATTGTTGCAAAATTAGTAAAAGAACTTTTGGCTTTAAAAATTAATATTAAATTCTTTGATATAGGTGGTGGCTTAGGGGTTTGTTATAAAGATGAGCAAGAACCAAATTTATACGATTATGCTCAAGGAATTTTAGCAAGTTTACAAGGTCTTGATGTGTGTATAGGTATGGAGCCTGGTAGATTTTTAGTGGCAAATGCAGGTGAGTTTGTTACTAAAGTTTTATATGAAAAATTTAATGATAAAAAGCGTTTTGTGATTGTTGATGGGGCGATGAATGATTTATTACGTCCAAGTTTATATAGTGCTTATCATGAAATCAAGCTTTTGAGCGAAAATAAAGAAGAGAGTCTTTGTGATATTGTTGGTGGGGTTTGTGAGAGTGGAGATTTTTTAGCTAAAGATAGAAAATTAGCTAAAACAAAAGCAGGAGACTTGATCATAGTTAAAAGCACAGGTGCGTATGGTTTTAGTATGAGTAGTAATTATAATACTCGCAATAGAGTATGTGAGCTAGCTTGTGAAAATGGTACAGTAAGAATGATTAGAAAAAGAGAAAGTTATGAGGATCAAATTGCTTTAGAGCTTGATTTTTTAAAGGATTGAAATGTTATTTTTAGATGTGCAAGGGACTTTGATTTCAGATTATGATAAAAGTCCTATAAATGGTGCTTTAGAACTCATTAAATCTTTAAATAAAGAAAAAATTCCTTATGTGATTATCACTAATAACACCAAAAGATTAGATTTTCTAAATTATTTGCAAAATTTGGGTTTTGAAATTAATGAAAAAGTTTATATTGATCCTTTTTGTGTTTTAAAAAATCATTTAAAACCTTGTAAAATAGCAGCTTTTGGAGCAAAAGAATTTTTAGATTCACTTCAAGAGTTAGGTTATGAGCTTGATTATAAAGATCCAAAAGCATTTTTACTAGCAAGTTATGATGATTTTAAATTTCAAGATTTTGCTAGTATGATAGAGTATCTTAAAAATGGTGTGCAAGCTATAGCAATGCATGAAAGTAGTATTTACAAGAAAAGCTCAAGGCTTTATCCAGGTGTTGGAAGTATCATGTCTATGCTTAAAAATGCATGCGAGTTTGATTATAAAGTCATAGGAAAACCTAGTAAGGCTTTTTATGAAAGTGCTTTAAATTTATTAAAACAGCAAGATTGCAATGTAAGTTTTGAAAAGACTTTGATTATTAGTGATGATTTTAAAGGTGATTTGCTTGGTGCTTGTGAGCTTGGCATGCAAACAGCCTTAGTTTTAAGCGGTAAAATTTCTAACACTCAAGGTCTTGATACAACTAAACTTAATTTTGTATATGATAGTATTAAGGATTACTATATATCGAGGTTTAAATGAAAGAGATAGAAAAATTACGCAATAAAATCGATACTATCGATGATAAAATTTTGGCTTTGCTTAATGAAAGAATGCTTCATGTTAAAGATATAGGAGTTATTAAGCAAAATTTAGGTGGAAGTATTTATAGACCTGAGCGTGAAAGAGCTATTATAAATAGACTTAAAAATTATAATCATGGCTTATTAGATCAAAATGCAATCGAAGCAATTTATCAAGAAATCTTTGCCGTATCAAGAAATTTAGAAATGCCCCAAAGCATAGCTTATTTAGGTCCTGAGGGAAGCTATACTCATCAAGTAGCAAGAACGCGTTTTGGTGCTATGAGTCGTTATACCCCACTTGCAAATATAGAAGATGTTTTTAAAGAATTAGCTCATAAAGAGGCAAAATATGGAGTAGTGCCTATAGAAAATAATACAGCAGGTGCAGTGGGTGTGACGCTTGATTGTCTTGGAAAATACGAAGATGTAAAGATTTTTGCTGAAATTTATATGGATATTCATCATTCTTTTGTAAGTATGAGTGAAAATTTAAAAGATATTAAACGTATATATTCTCATCCACAAGGTTATAATCAATGTAGAAATTTTTTAGAAAGTCATGATTTAAGTGAAGTTGAATTTGTAGCAAGTAAATCCACAGCTCATGCAGCTTACTTAGCTTCGCAAGATGTTACTTCAGCTGCAATTTGCTCTAAGATTGCAGCAAAACTTTATAATGTACCTATATTATTTGAAACGATTGAGGATAATTTGGCAAATCGTACTAGGTTTTTGATTTTAAGTGATATAAAAATACCTCAAATGCCCCATTGTAAAACTTCCATCTTGGCGCTTGCTGCACATAAACCAGGTGGACTTAGTGATTTATTATATGAGTTTAAGAAAGAGGGGATAAATTTAACAAAACTCGAATCACGCCCTATAAAAACAAGAGAATTTGTGCATAGTTTTTATATAGATTTTGAAGGACATATTGATGATGAAAATGTCCAAAGAGTATTAAAAAAAGCTGATCATATAAAATGGCTTGGATCATATTTATCAGGAGAAAGTAATGAAATTTAATCCTTTTTTAGAAGCTATTAAAACTTATGAAAGTGGCAAGGATATGGATTTAATTGCTAAAGAATATGGTTTAAAAGAAGTTATTAAACTAGCGAGTAATGAAAATCCTTATGGCACAAGTAAAAAAGCTAAAGAAGCTATTATAAATAATGCACATTTAGCTCATTTGTATCCTGATGATACTATGAGTGAATTAAAACAAGCTCTAGCGCAAAAATATGATATTTTAAAAGAAAATCTCATCATAGGTAGTGGGAGTGATCAAATTATAGAATATATAGTACATGCAAAACTTGATCATTCTAAGGCTTATTTGCAATGTGGGGTTAGCTTTGCTATGTATGAAATTTATGCAAAACAACTAGGAGTTAAGGTTTATAAAACCCCAAGCTTAACCCATGATTTAAATGAGTTGTATGAGTTATATCAAAAGCATAAAAATGAAATCAAAGTAATTTTTTTATGCTTACCCAATAATCCTTTAGGTGAGTGTTTGGACGCAAGTTTAGTTTTTGAGTTTTTAGAAAAAATTGATGAGGATTGTTTGGTAGCCATTGATGGAGCTTATAATGAATTTGCTTCATTTAAAGATAGCAAAAAACATATCAATCCTAAGGAATTAATCCATAAATTTCAAAATGCAGTATATCTAGGAACCTTTTCTAAGCTTTATGGTTTGGGTGGTATGAGAGTGGGTTATGGTATAGCTTGCAAGGAAATTATCAATGCATTTTATAAATTAAGAGCACCTTTTAATGTGACTAATTTGAGTTTAAAAGCTGCTGTTGCTGCGTTAGATGATGATGAGTTTGTGCAAAAAACTTTGGAAAATAATTTTTCGCAAATGAAACTTTATGAAGATTTTGCTAAAAATTATCAAATTCGATACATTCCAAGCTATACAAATTTTATTACCTATTTTTTTGATGAAAAAAATAGCACAGATTTATCTGAAAAACTGCTTAAAAACGGTATAATAATAAGAAATTTACAAAGTTATGGTTTAAATGCTGTGCGTATAAGTATAGGTACAGAGTATGAAAATTCAAGGTTTTTTGAAGAGTTTTCTAAAAATTTTTAGTTTGTAGGAAATAAATGGATTATAAAACTATACTGCACCAAGTAGGTCAACTTTATCAAAACTTAAGTTTAAGACAGCGTATTATCATTGCTGCTTCTATTGTTGTTGTAGTTGGATTTTTAGTATTTTTAACCCTTTTTAGAAGCGGCTCTACAGTAGCTAGTGAGGCTGGATATTCAGTATTGTTTGAAAATGCTAATACTAGTGATTCAGCGATGATAGTAACTCAGCTTGAAAAAAGTGGAGTTCCTTATATTTTGCGTAATGAGGGAACTATTTTAGTACCTAATGAACAAGTATATAAGCAGCGTTTAGCTATTGCTTCTGCAGGGTTATTACCAAAGGATAATAAAGTAGGTTTTGAGCTTTTTGATAAACAAGAATTTGGTGCAACAGAAGCTGAGCAAAAGGTAAAATACCAAAGAGCATTAGAAGGTGAGCTTGCTAGAACGATTGAAAGTTTAGAGCCTATCCATAGTGCCACGGTGCATATTGCTTTTGCTAAAGATACACTTTTTACTCAGCAACAAGTCCCACCAACTGCTTCAGTAGCTTTGACGATAAAAGAAGGCTTAAAGCTTAATAAAAAGCAAATTATGGGGATTAAAAACTTAATTGCTTCTTCAGTAACAAAACTTACCCCTGAAAATGTAAAAATCATGGATCAAAAAGGTATTCCTTTAGATGATGAGGGTGCTTTTGAGAGTGATTTAATCGCTGCTCAAATTAAATATAAAAGAGATCAAGAATATGAATTAGAGCAAAAAATTGTTGCTTCTATTGCTCCATTTGCGGGTGGTTATGATAGAGTAGTAGCAAAGGTTAGTATTGATTATGATTTTTCTAAAGAAGAATCACAAAGTGAAGTATATGATCCAAACACAGTTGTGCGTAGTGAGCAAACTTTAGAAGAACATAGAGAAGGCTATAAAGATAAAGAAATTCAAGGTGTACCAGGTGCTGTTTCAAACATCGGTCCTGTAGAAGGTTTAGATGATAAAGGTGCACGCGAGGTTTACACTAAAAACCAAACTACAACTAATAATGAAATTTCTAAAAAAATCACCAATACCACTAAGCAATTTGCAACTGTCAAAAGAATTTCTGCAGCTGTTGTAGTAGATGGAAAATACAAAGTAATTACTGATGATCAGGGAAATATTACTAATGAATATATTCCTTTGAGTGATAAAGAAATTCAAGCTATTGAAAATCTCACTAAAGGTGCCATAGGTTTTAATCTTGCTAGAGGTGATGCAGTTGAAGTAAATAATTTGGAATTTCATAGAACAGCTAAAGTTGAAAATAAGGTTCAAACTTTCTATTCAAGATTTGTTGAGCCATTTATCCCACCTGTTAAGTATGTCTTTGCTGCGATTTTACTTTTCATCTTTTATAAAAAAGTTATTGTGCCATTTTCACAAAAAATGCTTGCAGATATCAAGCTTGAAGAAGAGATGGAAGGCAAAGACGGGCAAATCATTGATGAGGCTGAAGATGCTATTGAAAAATTCAATGCAGCACGTAGAAAAGTTGAAGAACAACTTGGCTTTGGAGATAATTTTGATGAAGATGCGCTTCAATATGATGTCTTGCTCGAAAAATTAAGAGCAGTAGCTAATGAAAAAGGTGAAGAAGTAGCATTATTGTTACAAAAACTTGTTGAAAATGAAGCTGAATTTGGTGAGAAGGATATCTGATGATAAAGCTTAGTGAAGAACAAAAAATGGTCTATGATGACCTTTCTATGCCAGAAAAGGTCGCAATTTTTTTAATCCAGCTTGGAGAAGATGTAACGACGGTTTTATTTTCTCATATGGATATTAATGTCATCACTGAAATTTCTCGCTATATTGCTTTAGCAAAAAATGTTGACAAACCAGTTGCTACTGCGGTGCTTGAGGAATTTTATACTTTATTACAATCAAACCAATATCTAAAAAGCGGCGGTTTGGAATATGCGAAAGAAATTTTATTTAGAACTTTTGGTCCTGAAATTGCCAATAAAATTTTGGAAAAACTTACCAAAAGTATGGAAAATAACCAAAATTTTGCTTATCTTTCTCAAATCAAACCACAACAGCTTGCTGACTTTATCATTAAAGAACACCCTCAAACCATAGCTTTGATTTTAGCTCATATGGATACTACTCAAGCTGCTGAAACTTTGGAGTATTTTAGCGATGAGTTAAGAGCTGAGGTTGTAATAAGAATGGCAAATCTTGGGGATATTTCACCTTCAATTATCAAAAGAGTATCTGCTGTGCTTGAAAGTAAACTTGAAAGTCTTACTTCTTATAAAGTTGAAGTGGGTGGTCCAAGAGCGGTTGCTGAAGTGCTTAATCGCTTGGGTCAAAAAGCATCCAAAACAACACTTTCTTATATTGAGCAAAGTGATGAAAAACTTGCTACAACCATTAAAGATTTAATGTTTACTTTTGATGATATTTCTCAGCTTAGTACTAATGCGATTAGAGAAGTTTTAAAAGCTGCTGATAAACGCGATTTGATGATAGGTTTAAAGGGTGCAAGCGAGGATTTAAAACAAAAATTTATGGCAAATATGTCAACGCGTGCTGCTGAAGCTTTTGTAGAAGAAATGGGCTTTTTGGGTGCTGTACGTGTAAAAGATGTTGAAGAGGCTCAAAGAAAAGTTGTAGAAGTGGTGCAAAAACTTGCAGAACAAGGTCTTATCCAAGTGGGTGAGGCTGATGAGATGATAGAGTAAGATTATGGCTAAATTAACTAATGTAATTTCACCTGAAAACATTTCTGCTCATGTAGTTGAGGGATATCATTTTAAGGTTATGAGCGAAATGTCTTCTAGTGAAGAGCAAAAACAAGAAGAAACTCAAACTATAAATCAAACTTCTCTGGCTCAAAATGCTACTCAGCAAGCAGTGGAAAATCAAACAGTAGAAACTACCCCACAAGCTCCACAACCACAAATCCAACCTGATTTTGTAGAAGATTTGCTTAAAAAAACTGATGAAATGTCAGGAAATATTATTAAGCTACAAATGCAAATAGAAAGCCAAGAGGCTGAATTTAACAATCGTTTAAATACAGAATTAGAACATGCAAAAGAAAAATTTACCAAAGAAGGTTATGAACAAGCTCAAAAAAATTTTGAAAGTGAATTAGAAGCTTTAAAAGAAAAATACTTAAAAAGTGTAGAAAAACTTGAAAACACAGTGCAAAATTTAAATGAGTTTTTATCTAAAAATGAAAAAGAATTAGCCGATACAGCTGTAATTATCGCAAAAGAAGTGATTGCAAAAGAACTTGAGGAAAATTCCTCACTTATAGCATTAAATTTGGCAAAAGAGCTTATGAATGAGCTTAAAAATGCTACTAAAATAGAATTAAAACTTAGCCCTGATGATTTTGAATATGTAAAATCACATTTAGAACAAGAGCAAAGTAATATCAAATTTAGCCTTGATGATGCGATTAATAAGGGGAGTATTTTAATATTAAGTGATGCAGGCAATATAGAATCAAACCTTAATAATCGTTTGCAAAAAATCAAAAATATGGTTAATGAATGATAGACTTAAATAACTTAAATATTAAAAATATGCAAATTAAAGAGTTAGAAAATTTAGCTAATAATTTGCGTGAAGTTATTATAGATACAGTGAGTAAAAATGGTGGACATTTAAGTTCAAATTTAGGTGTTGTGGAACTTAGTATAGCCATGCATTATGTTTTTGATGTAAAAAAAGATCCTTTTGTTTTTGATGTTTCACACCAATCTTATCCACACAAACTTTTAAGTGGTAAAATAAGTAATTTTCATACTCTAAGACAATTTAATGGTTTAAGTGGTTATACAAAGCCTGATGAGGGAGATTATTTTGTAGCAGGACATTCAAGCACTTCTATATCTTTAGCAGTTGGAGCTTGCAAGGCTATAAGATTAAAAAATGAAGATCGCTTGCCTGTTGTATTAATAGGCGATGGAGCGCTTAGTGCGGGTATGGCTTATGAAGCTTTAAATGAGCTTGGCGATAGAGAATATCCTTGTGTAATTATTTTAAATGATAATGAGATGAGTATATCAAGGCCAATTGGAGCTATTTCAAAATATCTTTCTCAAGCAATGGCAACGCAGTTTTATCAAAAGTTTAAAAAACGCATAGAAAATCTTTTAGAATACTTTCCTCAAGGTGCATCTTATATGGCAAAGCGTTTTGAAGAGGGTTTAAGACTTATTACACCAGGACTTTTGTTTGAAGAATTAGGGCTTGAGTATATTGGGCCTATTGATGGACATAATTTAAATGAGGTTATTAATGCGCTCAATCAAGCAAAAGCTATGAAAAAACCTTGCGTTGTGCATGCGCAAACTATCAAAGGCAAGGGTTATGCATTAGCCGAGGGAAAAAATGCTAAATGGCATGGAGTAGGTGCTTTTGATAGAAGTAGCGGGGAGAGTTTAAAGGCAAATATAAGTAAAAAAAGCGCCACAGAAATTTTTTCAAATACCCTACTGAATTTAGCTCAAAAATATGAAAATATAGTGGGTGTGACCGCTGCTATGCCAAGTGGTACTGGACTTGATAAATTAATAGAGAAATATCCTGAACGTTTTTGGGATGTCGCAATTGCAGAACAACATGCAGTTACTTCTATGGCGGCTATGGCAAAAGAAGGTTTTAAACCTTTTATAGCAATTTATAGTACTTTTATGCAAAGAGCTTATGATCAAGTAATTCATGATTGTGCTATTATGAATTTAAATGTAGTTATAGCTATGGATAGAGCAGGAATTGTAGGAGAAGATGGAGAAACTCATCAGGGTGTTTTTGATGTTAGTTTTTTAAGTGCTATACCAAATATTACCCTAGCGGCTCCAAGAGATGAGGCTATGATGGAAAAGATCATGGAATATGCATATTTTCATCAAGGCGTTTTTGCTTTTCGTTATCCTAGGGGTAATTTTTTATTAAATGATGATTTTAATCCATGCGAGATAAAACTTGCCAAAGCTCAAATTTTATCTAAAGCACAAAGTGATAAAGTATTTTTAGGTTTTGGTCAAGGTGTGGCTAAGGCAAAACTAGCTTTAGATAAATTTGGATTAGATTATGCGAGCTTAATAGATTTGATTTTTGCAAAGCCTTTAGATGAAGAGCTTTTAAAAGAGTTGGCAAAAGATACAAAAACTTGGTTTGTTTTTTCAGATAGTGCTAAAATAGGCGGAGTGGGAAGTTTGATTGCAAATTTTTTACAACAAGAAAATCTTTATCATATAAAACTAGTAAGTTTTGAATTTGAAGATCAATTTATAGCCCATGGCAAAACAAATGAAGTAGAAAAATTTTTAGAGCTTGATATTGATTCATTGTGTCAAAAAATTAAAATTTATTAAAAGATAAAAAATATCTTTTAATATAATCATTTTTTTATAAAAAAAGAGTTATACTATATGTAAAAATATTTGGAGAATAGACTATGGAACTTATTCAAATGCTTAAAAATTGTGATTTAAAAGCTACTCCACAAAGACTTTGTATTTTAAAAATTTTAAAACGCCATGAGCATCCTAATATAGAATCTTTGTATGAAAGTATTAAAGAAGAATATCCTTCTATCTCATTAGCTACGGTATATAAAAATTTAAATACCTTAAAAGAACAAGGTTTGGTGGTAGAAATTAATACTCCAAATCAAAAAACTTGTTATGACATTTATGAATATCCACATATTCATGTAATTTGTAGTAAATGCAATCATATAGAAGATGTGCGCTATGAAGATAGTGGGATTAATAAATACCAAGAAGATCTTGAGAAAAAGATTGGTAATATTATTGATTATCTTGGTGTATTTGCCTATGTGAATGGTTGTAAGTCTTGCAAGTAAAATGATTTGCGAAGTACAAAAACGCTTTTTAATTGAAAATGATGATTTTATCAAAATTTTAAAAAAAGAAAAACTTGCTTATTCTAAGGATAAAATACGTGTATTTTTTACACGTATAAATCCTTTTTGTGATATCAAATATAAAAAAATCAATCAAGATTATTATCAATTTACATTTTATAAATTGCATGATATTTTAGATAAGAAAATTCATAAAATATCTAAAAAAGAATTTAAACATCAAGGTAAAAATGCTATAACCAATATGGTGAAAAAAACAAGAATTAGTTTTGAGCTTGATAATACTCAATTTTTCCTTTATAAATTTAAAAACAATTTAAAAAATTTAGTCATTTTAAAAGTGATTTTTTTCACTATTGAAGAAGCAAAGCGGTTTGTTTTACCTCATTTTTTTAAAAATTATAAAGAAATTACATATGATGAGAATTTTTATAGTAAAAATTTAGCATTATATGGGGATTTTTCTAAAGTTTTTGATAGTGCTAGATGTATTAAAATTTTAGATAAACAAAAAGATATTAACTTACATTTTCCAAATCAAATTCAAAGTTTTAATGCCGGTAAAATTTTACTTTTTGTTCTTTTAAAAAACTTAAAAAATGACAGATTAAATTTTTTAAAAAATTCAAGTGAAAAAAACTTGGAACAATGTTTTATAAGTCTTAAACAAATTTGTTTTTGTTTTGATGTTTTTGACACTCTTTTTGAAAAAAATATTCAAAATAAGCTAAAACAACAATTCTTATTTTTGATAAATCAAATTAATATGAAAAAATACCATGAGTTTGAATTAGAAAAATATATTTTTATTTTAAGCGATGAAAAAATTAATGATATTTTTCTTGATATGGATTTTATTTTAAAAAATGATTATGAATTTTATCAAGGAAAAAATCAAATTTTAAAGTCTTTAATAGCTTTTAAACTAAGAAAAGAATTAGTTTTTTTAAAGAAAAAAATTGTAAAATCTCAAACAAATCTTGAAGAAGAATTAGAAAAAATAAAATTTTTATTATGCTATTTTGCAACTATGTTTGAAGAAAAAAGCATTAAAAAGTTGAAAAATTATTTTAAATATAAGCATTTAGATCAAAATTCTTATGATGAAAATATAATAAAACAAATTGAAAAAAGCATCAAAAAATTAAAAATATATAGTTAGGAAAAACATGCAAAAACAAGAAAAAATAGTTAAAATGTTTGATGATATAGCACCAACTTATGATAAGGCTAATAGAATTTTAAGCTTTGGAAGTGATGTGAGTTGGAGAAAAAAAGCTTGTTTGGATGTTTTTAAATTTTCTAATAGTGAACTTGATATTATCGATGTAGCTTGTGGTACGGGCGATATGATTATAGAATGGCAAAATCAAGCCTTAAGAGCAAATAAAAATATCATTAGCATAAAAGGGGTTGATCCAAGTGCGGGCATGCTTGAAGTGGCTAAGAAAAAAATTCCTGATGCGACTTTTGTGCAAGCAAAAGCACAAGAACTTCCACTTGAAAATGAAAGTGCAGACATCGTAAGTATAAGTTATGGTATACGCAATGTGGTAGATAGAAAAGAAGCCATAAAAGAATTTGCAAGAGTGTTAAAAAAGGATGGGATTTTACTTGTGCTTGAATTTACCAAAAGAGAGCAGGGTGGTTTTATAGCTGCTTGTAGAGATTTTTACTTAAAAAATATTTTGCCAAAAGTAGGTGGATTTATCAGTAAAAATTATAGTGCTTATGAGTATTTACCAAGTTCTATAGAAGATTTTTTAAGCAAAGAAGAATTCATTAAAGAATTGAGTGGGTATTTTGAAATGCTAGAGTATAAAAGCTTTAGTTTTGGTGTTTGCTCTATGTTTATTGCAAGAAAAAAATGAAAGTTTCAGAACTTAATCTAAAAGCTAAAAGTTTATTAGAATTTCATCTTGATGATGTAGAGCTTAGTGGAGAAATTTCTAAAATTACCATTCATAGTTCAGGGCATTGGTATTTTGATTTAAAAGATGAAAAATCAAGCATAGCTTGTGTGATGTTTAAAGGTTTTAATCAATTTGTTCAAGCTAAACCTAAGGTTGGCGATATGCTTGATCTAAGAGGTTATGTAAGTTTATATGAAGCAAGTGGTAGATATCAATTTATCGCTAAAAGTATGCAGAAAACAAGCTTTGGGGATTTAGAAGCTAAATTTTTAGCCCTAAAAGAAAAGCTTGAAAAAGAAGGTTTATTTGATGCAAATGTTAAAAAAAGCATTGTTAAATTTCCCAAAAAAATAGGTATAATCACTTCTTTTACTTCAGCTGCTTTGCAAGATATGTTAAAGTTAATTTCGCAAAAAGAATACAATCTTTGTAAAATAACTATTTTTAATGCTCTCACTCAAGGACAAAGCGCTCCAAATTCTTTGATAAATGCTTTAAAAAAAGCTGATGAGTGTAATTTAGATGCGATTATTTTAGCAAGAGGTGGTGGAAGTAGAGAAGATTTATTTTGTTTTAATGATGAAGAACTTGCAAGATGTATTTTTTCTTTAAAAACGCCTATTGTTTCTGCTATTGGACATGAGATTGATTATGTTATTAGTGATTTTGTAGCAGATTTAAGAGCACCAACTCCAAGTGCGGCTATTGATATGATTTTTCCAAATAAACTAAGTTTAGAGCAAGGACTTGATGAGCTCGCTATGCGTTTTAAAAACCAAATATTAAATCATCTTAAGTTTTATCAAAATAAAATAGATCATTTGCAAAATTTAGCCAAAGCGAAATCTTTAGAAAATACTTTTTTTCTTAGAAAACAAAAGCTTGATTTTTTACAAAGTCAACTAGAGAGCGTTTTAAATTTAAAATTATTAAATTATGAAAACAAACTTAATAATTTTGAAGAGCTTTTAACTCAGCATAAAAATTTTTTTGATAAAAGTAAAAATTTGATAAATTTACAAAAAGATGGCAAAAATATTTCTCTTGAAAAACTAAAAAAGGGAGATATTGTAAAACTTTGCTCAATAAATGAGAGTAAAGAAGCTCAAATACTATAAAAAGGAGACAGAATGAGAGTAATGAATTTTAGTGCAGGTCCTTCAAACTTGCCTGATGAGGTTTTAAAAGAAGCACAGGAGTATTTGTTTGATTATCATGGCAAAGGCTTTTCTATTATGGAAGTTTCTCATCGTGGAAAGGTTTTTGAAGAAGTGCATTTTGAAGCTATTAAAATGGCAAAAGAGCTTTATGGTGTAAATGATGATTACGAAGTACTTTTAATGCAAGGTGGAGCTAGTTTGCAATTTGCTATGATACCTATGAATTTATATATGGGTGGAGTTTGTGAATTTGCTAATACTGGTGTTTGGACTAAAAAGGCTATTAAAGAGGCTGAAATTTTAGGAGTAAATACAAAAATAGTAGCAAGTAGCCAAGAAAGTGAGTTTGACCATATCCCACAATTTGAATTTAGTGATAATCCAGATTATGCTTATATATGCTCTAATAATACCATTTATGGAACCCAATATAAATGCTATCCAAAGACTAAAAGTCCTTTGATAATTGATGCTTCTAGTGATTTTTTCTCTAAAAAGATAGATTTTTCTAATGTTGCTATGCTTTTTGGTGGGGTGCAAAAAAATGCAGGAATTTCAGGACTTGCTTGTGCATTTGTGCGTAAAGATATGATAGAGCGTAGTAAAAACAAAAATATACCTAGTATGTTAAAATATAGCGTTTATGCTGAAAATAACTCTTTATTTAATACACCAGCAACCTTTGCTATATATATGTTTAATCTTGAAATGAAATGGCTTTTAAATCAAGGTGGCTTAGATAAAATCAATGAGCAAAACATACAAAAGGCTAAAATTTTATATGATGTGATTGATGAGAGTAATGGTTTTTATAAAGGTCATGCAAAAAAAGAAGATAGATCGTTAATGAATGTTAGTTTTAATATAGCTCATGATAAAAACTTAGAACCAGTTTTTGTAAAAGAAGCTGAAGAAAATGGTATGATAGGTCTTAAGGGACATAAAATTTTAGGTGGAATTCGTGCTAGTATTTATAATTCTATCAGCATTGAAAAGGTTCAAAAGCTAAGTGAATTTATGAAAGATTTTGCTAAAAAACATGCTTGATTTTTGGTGATTTTCACCAAAAATCATTTTTTGTATAGTAAAAACTTTACTCTTTAATGTTTATCAGCATTTTCCTAAGCCACTATTATATTTTTTTTCAAGAAAATCTTTAAAAAATTCTTTTCTACTTTTGCAAGGTGTTTTAGGATGTTTTTCTCTCATATGTTCAAGATATTTATCATAACTTGCGACTCCAACTAAAGGATGAAAAAACCTTTCGGATTTTTCATACCATAATTTAAGTTTTTTTATCATGCTTTTTCCTTTTTTAATGCTATATAAGGACTTTCTTTTAAAGGAATGTTTAATTTTTTGATAAAAATTCCAAAGCAAGAAAGTATAACAAGCAAAGTGGTAATCATGAAAAACACACATAAAATTGCATTTATTAAATTGGAATTTTTAGTTTGAGATGCTAATTTTATATCTTTTTTGATTTGCTCGATTATTGCTTCATCTTGTGTTTGAGAAAGTTTTAAATTAAATTCTTGTATTTTTTGTGCATTTATTTGTACAGCAGCAACATGACTTATAGCATTATGTATCTTATCACCTTCTTTATAAGGAAGTACTTTTTGGATTCCTCCATAAAGGGTTGCAACCAAAACAAAAGCAGCAGGAAGTAATGTTACCCAAGTATATTTAGCTTTTCCCATTTTAAATAAAATTGCACTTGCTAAAAGTAATGCCATGCCAGCAAGCATTTGATTACTCACTCCAAAAAGTGGCCATAATGAGTAAATTCCGCCTTTTGGATCTATCGCTCCTTGATAGAGAAAATACCCCCATCCACCAACACTTAAAGCTGTTGCAAAAATTCCTGCTAAGGTATTATTGATATTTCCTAAAGGTTTATAAATATTACCCAATATATCTTGCGCCATAAATCTACAAGCTCTTGTCCCAGCATCAACAGCGGTTAAAATAAACAAGGCCTCAAATAAAATAGCAAAGTGATACCAAAAACCCATTAAATTCACTCCACCAAATAATTCATGTAAAATCAAAGCAACTCCTACGGCAAATGTTGGTGCTCCACCAGTTCTTGATAGTATGCTTTGTTCGCCTATATTTGTAGTTAAAGTAGTGATTTCCTCAGGAGTTATTTTAAAACCCCAGCTAGAAATAGTGGCAGCTGCGTTTGCAACATCTACACCTATAGTAGCAGCAGGTGCATTAATGGCAAAGTAAAGACCAGGGTGTAAAATACAAGCACAAATTAAAGCCATGATAGCCACAGCACTTTCCATAAGCATAGAGCCATATCCAACGGCTAATGCATGGGTTTCATTTTCAAGCATTTTAGGGGTTGTACCACTTGAAATTAATGCGTGAAAACCACTAATAGCTCCGCATGCAATAGTAATAAATAAAAATGGAAAAATTGCCCCAGCAAATACAGGTCCGCTTCCATCTAAATATTGAGAATTAATTTTTGGCATTTGTAGATCAGGTGCTACAAATACGATAGCTAAAGCCATAACCACAATAACACCGATTTTTAAAAAAGTCGATAAATAATCTCTTGGAGCAAGTAAAAACCAAACAGGTAAAATTGCAGCTATAAAACCATAAGCCATCATAATAAGTGCTAAGGTTGGCGCATCAAAGGTAAAGATTTTTGCCCAATAAGGATCAGCAGCTATTTCACTTCCATAATGTATGGCTAATATGAGCAATATAAAACCTATAATAGAAGCTTCACCAACCCTACCAGGTCTTAAAAATCTCATATAAATTCCCATAAAAATAGCAATAGGAATAGTCATTGCAATGGTAAATAATCCCCATGGAGACTCTGCTAAAGCTTTTACAACAACCATAGCTAAAATTGCAATAATTATAAGCATAATTCCAAATATAGCGATCATTGCCACTGCGCCGACAAATTGTCCTAATTCATCTTTTATCATCTCTCCTAAAGATTTTCCATTACGACGCGTAGATATAAATAAAACTACAAAATCATGTACCGCGCCCGCCAAAACACCGCCTATTAGTATCCAAAGCATAGATGGTAAATAACCCATTTGTGCAGCAAGTATAGGACCTACTAAAGGACCAGCTCCTGCGATAGCGGCAAAATGATGCCCAAAAAGCACGATTTTATTTGTAGGGACAAAATCACATCCGTCGTTTTTAACCACAGCAGGAGTTGCTCTGTTTTTATCTAGCTCTAGCACCTTATAGGCAATATATCTACCATAAAATCTATATCCTATGATATAAATACATAAAGCAGCAATAACAAGATAAATCGCTGAAACACTTTCACCATTTTGAAGCGCTAGCATTCCAAAACAAACAGCACCAACAATGGCAATAATAAACCATAGTATTTTATTTGATGTACTCATCTTACTCCTTTTTTACTTTGTGAAATTTAGTGTAGCGTAGTTTGGTATTTTACAGTTATCTGAACGGCTTAATATAAAAATATATTACCAAAAGTAACTATAATAGGCGCTATATTTAATCAAATTAAAGAAATATTATGTAGATATAAATATGCTTTATTTTACTTATTTTGTGTAAAATATTGGTTTTAAAATAAGGTAGTTGTAGTATGAATAATGACAAAATAAGTATCATTGGTGCTAAGGAAAATAATCTTAAAAATATCAACTTAGAAATTCCTAAAAATAAACTCATAGTTTTTACAGGACTTAGTGGAAGTGGTAAATCTACTTTAGCCTTTGGCACGCTTTATGCAGAAGGACAACGTCGCTATATTGAAAGTTTAAGTGCTTATGCGAGGCAGTTTTTAGATAAAGTAGGTAAGCCAAATGTTGATAAAATAGAAGGTTTAACTCCTGCTATTGCTATTGATCAAAAAACAACTTCTAAAAATCCTCGATCAACTGTTGGAACGATTACTGAAATTTATGATTATCTAAGACTTTTATATGCAAGGATTGGCTCACAACATTGTCATCAATGTGGTCAAAAAATCTCATCTATGAGTGCAGCAGATATTGTAGGTGAAATCTTAAAGCTTCCAAAAGGAGCTAAAATCATCATTTATGCACCTTTGATCAAAGAAAAAAAGGGAACTTTTGCAGATCTTTTGGAAAATTTAGTTACAAAAGGTTATGTTAGAGCGCAAATTGATGGAGTTTTAACGCGTCTTGATGAAGATATTGAGCTTGCTAAAACCAAAAAACATACTATAAAACTTGTTATAGATAGGCTTGAAGTGCAAGATGATATGCTAGCAAGACTTGCAAGCGATATAGAAAAAGGTCTTAGTGAGAGCTTTGGCGAAGTGGAAATTGAAGTTTTAAATAATGAAGAATTAAAAATACCTAAGCATTTTCATTATAGCGAGCATAATGCTTGTTTTGATTGTAAAATTTCTTTTCCTTTGCTTGAACCTTTGAGTTTTTCTTTTAATTCTCCAAAAGGCGCTTGTCCAAGTTGTGATGGTCTTGGTATAAGATATACGCTAGATATGAAAAAACTTATCAATGAAGAATTAAGCTTAGAAGCAGGAGCTATAAAGCTTTTGTATGGGTTTAATAAAAGTTATTATTATAAGTTTTTAATGGCCTTTTGTGAACAAAATGATATCAGGGTAAAAATTCCATATAATGAGTTAAATGAAGAAGAAAAGCGTCTAGTGCTTTATGGTAATGCCAAGGAAATCAACTTTTTATGGAAAAGACATCGCTTAAGCCGTAAATTTGAAGGTGCGGTTAAATATGCCTATGAAATGTTAAAAGATGAAAAAGATTTAAGCGAGTATATGAGCGAAAAAACTTGCAAAGATTGTAATGGTCATCGTTTAAGAGCTGAGAGTTTAGCTGTAAAAGTTGCTGAAAAAAATTTGGGTGAAATTTTAGATATGAGCATAGAAAATACTACTGCATTTTTTTCAAAAGAAACTAATTTTGCGTATTTAAGTGAACAAGAAAGATTGATAGCTAAACCTATTTTTAAAGAAATTAACGAAAGATTGTTTTTTCTTTATGATGTAGGACTTGGATATTTATCTTTAGGGCGTGATGCAAGAACCATTAGTGGGGGTGAGGCTCAAAGAATTCGTATAGCATCTCAAATTGGTAGTGGCTTAAGCGGGGTAATGTATGTTTTAGATGAGCCTAGCATTGGTTTGCATGAGCGAGATACAGCAAAACTCATTAAAACTTTAAGAAATCTTCAGCAAAAGGGTAATACTTTAATCGTAGTTGAGCATGATAAAATGACTATAGAAGAAGCAGATTTTATCGTAGATATTGGTCCAAATGCTGGTAAATTTGGCGGTGAGGTTGTATTTAGTGGAACTTATAAAGAATTGTCAAAAAGCAAAAGCCAAACTGCCCTTTATATGACTGGCAAAAAGCAAATTGCTCATCAAAAAAATAGAGAACAAAAAGATTTTATCAGCTTAAAAGATGTGAGTATTAATAATATTCAAAATCTAAGCGTAGATTTTCCATTGCGTAATCTTGTGGCGATTACAGGCGTTTCAGGAAGTGGTAAGAGTTCATTAATTTTACAAACTTTACTTCCATTTGCAAAAGAAGAGCTTAACCGTGCTAAAAAAGTTAAAAAACTAAGTGGGGCTAAAATAGAAGGTTTAGAAAAACTTGATAAGGTGATTTATCTTGATCAAAGCCCTATAGGTCGTACCCCGCGTTCAAATCCTGCTACTTACACAGGCGCTATGGATGAAATTCGTAATCTTTTTGCAGCTACCAAAGAAGCTAAAATGCGAGGCTATAAAGCAGGGCGTTTTTCTTTTAATGTTAAAGGTGGAAGATGTGAAAAGTGTAGCGGCGATGGTGAGATTAAAATCGAAATGCACTTTTTGCCTGATGTGATGGTAACTTGTGATGTTTGTAATGGTAAAAGATATAATGATGCAACTTTAGAGATTAAATATAAAGGTAAAAGCATAGCTGATGTTTTAAGTATGAGTATTATTGAAGCAAGTGAGTTTTTTACTTCTGTGCCAAAAATAAAACAAAAACTTGATACTTTAGTAAAAGTTGGACTTGATTATCTTACCTTAGGACAAAATGCAACTACTTTAAGTGGTGGGGAGGCTCAGCGTATCAAACTAGCTAAAGAATTAAGCAGAAGTGATACGGGAAAAACTCTTTATATTTTAGATGAGCCTACAACGGGACTTCATTTTGAAGATGTTAATAAACTTATTTTGGTTTTACAACATTTAGTTGATCTTGGAAATAGTGTGTTTGTGATAGAGCATAATTTAGATGTGATTAAAAATGCTGATTATATCATCGATATGGGACCTGAGGGTGGAGTTAAAGGTGGTAAGGTTATAGCTAAAGGTAGCGTTGAAGAGCTTGCTAAAAATCATGAAAAAAGTGGTTCTTATACGGGGTATTATCTAAATTTAGAGCTAAAAAGCACAAAAAAATAAATTGGTTGAAGTTTTACTTCAACCATAAATTTCACCTTTTTTATACTCATAAATACTTTGCATATCTTTATCGCCTCTTCCTGAAAGATTTACAATTATCACACTTTTTTTCTTTAAAGTTGGACAAAGTTTTTCTAAATAAGCTAATGCATGCGAGCTTTCAATAGCGGGTATAATACCTTCTTCTTTGCATAATAATTTTAAAGCATTAATACACTCATCATCGCTAATAGCATGATAACTTGCTCTTTTACTTTCTTGCAAATATGCGTGCAAAGGCCCTATGCCAGGGTAATCAAGCCCAGCAGAGATGCTAAAAGTATGAGCAATGTTGCCTTTATCATCTTGTAAAACCTTAGTTTTCATACCATGGATAATGCCTTCTTCGCCTTTAGTAAGTGTGGCTGCATGATAAGGTGTGTCTTTTCCTAAACCTGCTGCCTCAATACCTATGAGCTTAACTTTTTCATCTTTTAAAAATGCATGAAAAATTCCAGCAGCATTGCTACCGCCTCCAGCTGCTGCTATGATGTAATCTGCTTTTTTATTTAATTTTCTAAGTTGCATTTTGCATTCTTTACCTATAATACTTTGAAAATGCGTAACAATTTGTGGATAAGGATAAGGCCCCACTGCACTTCCTACTACATAAAATACTTCTTTGGTATTTTTAACCCAAAAATTTAAAGCCTCATCTACCGCATCACTTAAAGTTTTACTTCCACTTTCTACCGCATGAACTTTTGCTCCTAAAAGCTCCATTTTATAGACATTTAAGGCTTGTCTTTTTACATCAATAGATCCCATAAATATCTCACACTCAAGCCCTAAAAGTGCTGCTGCAGTAGCTGTTGCAAGCCCGTGTTGTCCTGCTCCGGTTTCTGCAATAATTTTTTTCTTATTCATTTTCTTTGCCATTAAGGCTTGAGCTATAGCATTGTTGATCTTATGAGCTCCTGTATGAGTTAAGTCTTCTCTTTTTAAATAAATTTCGTGATTATAAAGCTTGCTTAAATTTTTAGCATGGTATAAAGGTGTAGGTCTTCCTACATAATTAACTAAGAGTTCTTTTAATTCTGTGTTAAAATCTTTATCTTTTTTGAGTTTTAAAAAAGCTTTTTCTACTTCATCTAATGCTGTTTTTACTTCATTTGGCACAAATTGCCCACCAAATTTTCCATAATATTTTTTCATAGTATTTCCTTAAAATGATTAATAATTTAAAATCAAAAATGATCAACTAAAACTAAAAATGTAAAATAAAAAATAATTGAAAATGTAGTAGCAGGCTTAACGCCAAGAAAAAGAAGCTTTGTTAAATGAGTATTCTAAATTTAGTTTAGAAAATTTTTTCCTTTCCATAATTTTTCCTTTTAAAAAATTGCCAAATGACTTTACATTCTAAGATAATTATTATTAAAAATTCTTTAAAATGATAGTTTAGAAAATAAATACTAAGAAAATTTGTAATGTTTGATTTTTTATATAATGACATAAGCTATATAGGACTTTTTATAGTATGTTTTCTCTCTAGCACGCTTTTGCCTATGGCAAGTGAGGCTTTTGTGCTTGCTTTTGTAAAATTAGATTTTAATACTTATATGGTTTTATTTGTAGCAAGTTTGGGAAATACTTTGGGTAGTTTAAGTACTTATGCGTTAGCTTATTTTGGAGAGAGTCAAATTTTAGAAAAATATTTTAAAGGCTCTTTGCTTAAATTAGAAAAAATCAATGCAAACTTTAAAAAATTTGGTTCCTTATATGCTTTTTTTACTTTTTTACCCATAGTGGGAGATCTTTTTGCATTAGGGCTTGGATTTGCTAGGTATTCTTTTTTAAAAGCAAGTATTTTTATAGCCTTGGGTAAATTAAGTCGTTATGCTTTTGTAATTTTCATAGCAAATTCCATTTAAAAGTTTTGATTTTAAAAGATTTAAAAGTCTAGCATTATCAATATCTTTTAAAACTTTTATGGTGTTTTTTAATTCATGATTTTTCATAGGCATTTTTGCATCTTTAAAACACCTTATCGTGCTTCCTCTAGCAAAAGTACTATCACAAATGACATCTACTAAATACTCATCAAAATTTGCTAAATTGGGATCAAGCATATAAGCAATAGTTAATGCATCATGTATCCATGTGCCATTTGTGCCTCTTGTTTTGCTTGCATAATCAATCCAAACTCTTAAAGTCTGTACTAAAAAATCACAAAGAGGATTTTGATTTTCTAAAGCATTTAAATCTTCATGTGTGAGCATAGTTTGCATTGTTGCATTATAAGGAACAAGTGTGATTTTAGCTCTTGAGTTTAAAACTATACTAGCAGCTTCAGGATCAAAGCCAAAATTTGTATCTTTGATATGATAAGGCATATCAAAACTTCCACCCATGATAAAAATTTCTTTTACATTTTTATCAAAGTCTTTAAAAAGCTTCATAGCTATGGCTATATTTGTTAAAGGTCCTATAGCACAAATTGAAATTTCACCTGGATTTTGCATAATAAGCTCACCCATTTTCATACAAGCATTTGGGTTTATATTGTCTAAGATTTTTATAGGTTTTATATGATTCCAAAGATGAGTAAGTTTAAACTCTTCTACGCTTTTATCTAGTCTTTGTCTCCAAAAATGACTATCTTCATATAAAGCTTCATGAGCACCTAAATACAAAGGTATATCTAGATTAAGCTTATTTAATAAATCTTTAGCAACGCTATAAGCGGTTAAAGCTTGTACATTACCACTTAAAGTGCTAATCATTTCAAGTTTGATTTCTTTGGAGGCTAAAATAAGCCCAAGGGCTAAACCATCATCAGTATTAGCCCCTACTATACCATTGCCTATATCAGTATCTAAAATAAGGCGTATCATATCGCATCTTCTATTAAATTTAAATCCCTGCCTCTAGTTTCTGGTGCAAAGAAGGTTGTGATAAAACCAATTCCTGCAGTGACAACAAAATACAATGCTATTGGCCACCAAGTGCCATAATAAGCAAGCAAAGCTGAAGCTATCATAGGAGCAGTTCCTCCTGAAAGTATAGAGCCAAATTCTTTTGCTAGTGCCATTTTAGTATAGCGATTTTTTGCCCCAAAAAGCTCTACGCCCCACGCAGCTTGCACACCAAAAATTCCTAAAGATGCCAAAGACATACCTACGATGATAGTTAAAATCACGATAATTTCATTTTTACTATCAAGTAGCATAAAAGCAGGGAAGGCATAAAGTATTAAAAGTAAGCAAAAAGTTCTATAAGTAATGCGTCTTCCAAATTTATCACTTAAATATCCTGCTAAAGGTATAACTAAAAATCCCACTAAAGAAGCGATAACAACAGCAGTTGTGGCTACTGATTTATCAAGAAGTAAAATTTTAGTTACATAGCCTACTATAAAGCCTTGTGCAAGATAAGATGGTCCATTTTCTCCTATCCTTATGCCCACCATAGTCCAAAATGCACGACTTTTTTGCCAAAAAGTTCTCTCATCTTTTTTCATATGTACTTCATTTTCATGACGAATTTTTAGCATTAATTCTTTTTGTTTTTCAAAAACAGGAGTTTCTTTTACATTTAAACGCATATAAACAGCAAAAAGTGCTATGAATATACTTCCTATAAAAGGAATTCTCCATCCCCATTCTTTAAAACTAGCATCATCCATACTTGTAACTAAAAGCCATACAAAAGCTGCAAGTAAGGTTCCGCTGTTTGATCCAAGAGCAATGATAGAAGAGATTAAACCTCTATGTTTACTAGGGGCGTATTCTCCAAGCATGACAGTTCCACCTGAAAGCTCAGCACCTGCGCCAAAGCCTTGCATAAAACGCAAAATAACCAAACAAATAGGAGCCCAAATTCCAATTACTGCATAACTTGGTATAAAACCAATTAAAGTAGTTGAAATACCCATTAATGCAATGGTGCTCATCAATACATTTTTTCTTCCGTATTTATCTCCTAAATATCCAAAAAATAAAGCTCCAATAGGTCTAGCAATAAAACCTATACCATAAGTAACAAAACTAAGCAATAATGCTATAACAGGAGTTTGCTCAGGAAAGAAAACTTCTGAAAAAACAGTAGCTGCAGCTAAGCCATAAAGTGCAAAATCTGCATATTCCATAGCAGTTCCTAGCCAACATGAAAACACAGCCTTTTTAAAGGCCTTTTTTCCTTGTGGAGTTTGAAAATTCTCATCCGCGATTGATTTTGTTTGCAAGATTAAACCTTTAATTTGAAATTTCAAAATGATAATTTTATCTAAAATGCTTAAAATGGAAATTTAATACTTTTTACCGACTTTTAAATAATTTTGGGCGATAATTATTATTATTATTTAATATAGGAAAAAAATGAAAACTTTAACTATAATTGATACTTTTGGTTTTTTCTTTAGACTTTTTTATGCTTTAAAGGGTTTGAAAAATTCAAAAGGCGAACCTAGTAATATGATTAGCGGTTTTGCTAATTTTATTTATAGTTTGAAAAATGAACATCCTAGTGATATGATTATTTTTGCTCTTGATAGTAAAGGAAAAACTTTTAGAAGTGAAATTGATCCAAATTATAAAATCAATCGTACTCCACCTCCACCTGATTTATTAGCTCAAATTCCAATTTGCATTCAAATGATAGAAAAAATGGGTTTTTCAAGTTTTTCTTGCGAAGGATATGAGGCTGATGATATCATCGCATCTTTGGTTAAAGAGTGTGAGAATAAGGATATTTTTATAAGAATTATTACTCAAGATAAAGATTTGTATCAACTTATAAAAGATGATAAAGTTAGTATTTATAGTCCTATTTCAAAAAATGATTATAATGAAGCAGGGTGTTTGGAAAAATATGGGGTAAAACCTAGTCAAATAAGAGATTTTTTAGCTCTATGTGGAGATAGTTCAGATAATATCCCAGGGGTAAAAGGAATTGGTGCTAAGGGAGCTAAGAATTTACTTGATGAGTTTGAAAGCATTGAGGGAATTTATGAAAACTTAACACTAGTGCGTAATGAAAGAAGTCGTAATTTATTGCTTGAGGGCAAAGAAAATGCCTTTTTGAGTAAAAAACTTGCTTCTTTGTATGAGGATTTAGATGTAAAAGATATGCTTTTAAATTGTGAGTATCCAAAAGATGAGCCTTTGCTTAAGATTATGGATATTTTGGAGCATTATGAATTAAATGCTTTGTTAAAAAAACTACGTACTAATCCTACTAATAAAGATAAAAATTTAGGATTTAATGCAAGATTAATCTTAGATGAGAAAGAATTATTTGAAATTTTAGAAAAAATTGATAATCAAAGCATTGTTGCTTTTGACACTGAAACTACGGGCTTAGATACTAAAGAAGCAAAGATAGTAGGGTTTAGTTTTTGTTTTCATGAAAGTGAAGCCTTTTATGTACCACTTGCGCATGATTATTTAGGTGTTTGTAAGCAAATTTCTATGCAAGTGGCTAAAAGGGGTATAGAAAAAATCTATCAAAGCATGGTTATAGGTCATAATCTTAAATATGATTTTGAGATTATAAAAAATAATTTTAATTTACTTCCCCCAAAAAATTATGCTGATACTATGATACTTGCATGGCTTAAAGAACCAAGTTTACGTGTAAATATGGATGATTTAGCAAAAAGATTATTTGATTATGAGACTTTACATTTTGAAGATTTAGTAAAAAAAGGAGAAAGCTTTGCAGGAGTGGATGTAGAAAAAGCTTGTAAATATGCAGCTGAGGATGCTTATATCACTTTAAGATTTTATTTGTATTTTTTAAAAAATTTAGAAAAGCCTTTATTTGAGCTTGCACAAAAAAGTGAGTTTGAATTTATCAAAGTGCTTATTATGATGGAAAATAATGGCATTAAACTTGATACTCAAAAGCTTGAAAACTTAATGCAAAGTTTTAATCAAGATATAAAAATACTTAGCGAAAAAATATATGATTTAGCGGGTGAAAAATTTAATATTAACTCTCCTAAACAAGTAGGGGATGTTTTATTTGAAAAATTAAAGCTACCAAGTGGTAAAAAAAGCAAAACAGGTTATTCTACTGATGAAAAAGTTTTAAATGCTATTTTAGATGAACATCCGATCGTGAAAGAAATTTTAGCTTATAGAGAGCTTGCAAAATTAGTTTCTACTTATTGTGAACCTTTGTTAAAATTAGCTAAAAAAGATGAAAACTCAAGAATTTATTCAAGCTTTTTGCAAACAGGAACAGCTACTGGACGCCTTTCATCAAAAGATCCAAATTTGCAAAATATCCCTGCGCATGGTCAATATGCCAAAGATTATAAATCCTGCTTTGTAGCAAAAGAGGGATTTAGTTTTATCTCACTTGATTATTCGCAAATTGAGCTTAGAATGCTTGCTCATTTTAGTGAAGATGAGAAATTACTAGAAGCATTTTTAAATGATGAGGATATTCATGCAAAAACTGCTATTATGATTTTTAATCGCAGCGATTATGAGACAAGAAGTATTGCTAAAAGCATAAATTTTGGTCTTATTTATGGTATGGGTTATAAGACTTTGAGTCAAAATTTAAAAATAGAAGCAAAATTAGCTAAAGAATATATTGAAAAATATTTTGAGAATTTTACTAGTATTAAAACTTATTTTGAAAAGGTAAAAAACGAAGCTAAGCAAAATGGTTTTATAAAGACTTTACTAGGCCGTAAGCGTTATTTTGACTTTGAAAATGCAAAGCCTATGCATGTGGCAATGTATGAAAGAGAGAGCATTAACTCTACACTTCAAGGTTCTGCTGCCGATATAATAAAACTTGCAATGATAGAAATTGCAAAAGATTTAGATGAGAATAAACGTTTGATTTTACAAATTCATGATGAGCTTATTTTTGAAGTAAAAGATGAACTTTGTGAGGAATTTGCAAAAAATGCTAGTGATATTATGGAAAATATTGTAAAATTAAAAGTTAAATTAAAAACTTCATCAAGTATTGCCAAAAATTGGGGCGCATTAAAATAAGGAGAATAATTAATGGATCTTTCAACCATACTTGGGATGGTATTAGCTGTTGTTAGTATTTCTGTGGGGGATATTTTAGAGGGTGGTAATCCTTTGCATGTTTTGCATTTAAGTTCATTTTTGATTGTGGTTCCAACCGCGGCTTTTTGTGCGATGACAGCAACTCATAAAAAATTTGTTAAAGCAGCTTATAAAGAATTAAAACTTGCCTTTAAAGGTGCAGGGGTAAATTTAAGTCAAAGGATAGCTGAACTTGTAGAATACTCTATCATAGCAAGAAGAGACGGACTTTTGGCTTTAGAGTCAAAAACTAATGAAATTGATAATGAGTTTTTAAAAGAAACCATGATGATGATGGTTGATGGTAAGAGTGTAGAAGAGATTAAAGAAAGCATGGAAATCCAAATAGAGGAAATGGAAGAATATTACAAAGAAACGGCAGAATATTGGATCCGTTTTGGTGAAACTTGCCCTACTATGGGACTTGTTGGTGCGGTTATGGGGCTTATGCTTGCTTTGCAACTTTTAGATGATCCTCAAGCTATGGCAGCAGGTATTGCAGGGGCATTTACTGCAACGGTAACTGGGATTTTTGGTGCTTATGCTTTATTTGGACCTTGGGGTCATAAAATCAAAGCTAATGCTCATGAGCTCATTAAAGAAAGGATAGTTATTTCGCATGCTATAGTAAGTATTGCAGAGGGAGCTAACCCTAGAGATTTAGAGGCTAAATTGTTTAATTACCTTGGACAAGGTGAGCCTAGAATTTCTCAATTTGACAAGTAAGAGTTAAAAAATGGGTAAAAAACATAAATGTCCAGAGTGTCCAGCAGGTGAAAAGTGGGCTGTGCCATATGCAGACTTTTTAAGTTTGCTTTTGGCTCTTTTTATTGCTCTTTGGGCGATTTCTGAAAGTAACCCCGCTAAAACCGAAGCTTTAAAAACTGAATTTGTTAAAATTTTTGAATTTACCGCTTCAAATCCTTTGGAAAAAGAAAGTGAAGTACATAATAAATACAGTGCACCATCTAATGCAAATGTTGAAGAGCTTGAAAAGCTTAAAAAATTAAGTATCACTCAACAAGAAAATATAGAAAAATTAAAAGCAGCATTAGATCAAAGAGAAAACAATATAGTTTTAAATTTGCCTGCAAGAGTTGAATTTACTAGAGGTAGTACACAAATTGATTCAGCTGATGTGCAAGATTTTCTAAAACGTATTAGTGAAGTTTTAAAAAGAATGCCAAAACAAGCTCAAATAGAACTTAGAGGTTATACTGATGCAAGTGATAAAGATCCTAAAAGAAATTTTGATTTAGCAAGTAAAAGAGCTCAAGTTGTGGCTGATTATTTGATTGCTAGAGGGATTAATCCAGCTCAGCTTATAGTGGTTAGTTTTGGTGAAAACTATCCTTTGAGTACAAAAAAAGAAGATGAAATAAACAATAGAGTTGAATTTTATATCCGCGTAGATTCTTCAGATAATCAAACTAGAAAGTCTGTATTAGATCAAATTAGAGCTTTTAAATAACAAATAAGCAAAAAAACTTATTTGTTATTTTCTCCACCAAAACGAAGCAATGCTGAACCCCAAGTAAAACCACCGCCAAAAGCATCAAGTAATATTAACGAACCTTGTTTTAAACGGCCTTGTTCATAAGCATCATTCATTGCCATAGGAATTGAAGCGGCTGAGGTATTACCATATTTTTGAACAGTAACTACACATTGTTCATCTTTGAAGTTTAATTTTTCTTGCACAGCTTTGATAATTCTTAAATTAGCTTGATGAGGTATAAAAAGATCAATTTCTTTGCTTTTTATATCATTTTTTGCAAGAATTTCAATAACATCATTACTTAGGGTATTCACTGCGATTTTAAATACTTCATTCCCTTTCATTTGCATGGAAAGTGGAGAGCAGATGCTGCTTTTTTGAGCTCTTTGAGTCATTAATAAATCTCCAAATTCTCCATCACTTGCGGTATGAGTATCTATAATAGGAAAATTATCATCCAATGATACAACTCCAGCCCCAGCTCCATCACCAAATAGTACGCAAATGCTTCTATCAGTATAATCCATAATGGAACTAATTTTTTCAGCTCCTATGATTAATACATTTTTTTTAGTGCCACTTTCAACCATAGATTTTGCAAGCTCTAAAAGATAAATAAATCCTGAGCATGCGGCAGAAATATCAAAAGCGGTGATATTTTTTAAGCCTAAATTATGAGCGATTTTACATGCAGTTGATGGCATGGTAAAATAATCAGGGCTTAAAGTAGCTACGATGATCGTATCTATATCTTGAGGACTTAAATTAGCTCTTTGTATGGCTTTAATAGCCGCTTTAGTGCCAAGATCACTTGTATTTTCATCATCATTTGCTATATGTCTTTGTTCTATACCAGTTCTTCTTAATATCCATTCATTGCTAGTTTGAACCATTTTTTCTAAGTCAAAATTACTTAGAGTTTTTGTAGGGATATAAGAAGCTATACTTTTTAAGGAAGCTTTAGTTGATTTCATAATTAGAAAGTTCTTTTTCTATAGTTTGATTTATATTTGACTGTATGAAATTTAATGCTTGAAAAATAGCATTTTTTATAGCTTTTGGACCGCTTTTACCATGACTTATAATGACACATTCTTTTACACCCAAAAGTGGAGCTCCGCCATATTCTTCATAGTCGATATGAGTTTTTAGTTCATTAAAAGCTGGTTTTGCCAAAAGATAGCCTAGTTTTGCTAAAAAAGATTTTTGAATTTCTTGTTTTAGAAGCTTTGTAATAACACTTGCTACACCTTCACCTGTTTTAAGTAAAATATTCCCATTAAATCCATCACATACTAATACATCTATAGTGCCATTAAAGATATCTCTACCTTCGGCATTTCCGACAAAATTTGGAAGTTGTTTTAAGAGTTGATGAGTTTCCTTGGTAAGCTCATTTCCCTTGCATTCTTCTTCGCCATTTGATAGTAAAGCAACTCTAGGTTTAGTAATTTTTAAAATCTCTTTAGCATAGGTTTCACCCATAATAGCAAATTGAAATAAATGCTCACTTTTACAATCAACATTTGCTCCAACATCTAGTACTAGTGTTCTTGAATGGATATTTGGCATTAAAGTAGCAATTGCAGGTCTAGCAATATTTGCTAGTCTTCCAAGTCTTAATGTAGCTAAACTCATGGTAGCTCCACTATGCCCAGCAGAAACAACAGCTTTTGCTTTTTGATTTCTTACTAAATCAATAGCTTTGTAAATAGTGCTATCTTTTCTTTTTAGTGCATCTGTGGAATTTTCATCCATAGCAAATACATCAAAAGCTTCTTCGTATTCTATGTATGAGTTTAATTCTTGAGGAATCAAGGTTTTTAGCTTTTGAGGATCCCCTACCAAGATAGCTTTAAATTCGCGCTCTTTTAGAGCTTGAATCACACCTTCTATAATAGGTTTTTCCCCAAAATCACCACCCATTGCATCAATAGCAATGCTTGTCATCGTTATTAATATTCCTTAGTTACTGGATTTACACGGTGAGGCATTTTATAGCTACCATCTTTGTCTTTTATAGGCATAGGTAGGGTAACTTTATAGTGAGTTCTGCGTTTTGCCGCACGAGTTTTGCTCACTCTTCTCTTAGGTACTGCCATTTTTTACTCCTTTATTAATTTAAACATTTATTACAATAAAAATAATCACTTAAATAAGATTGCAACTCACTTGTGGCAAGTTCTATTAAATCTATATGAGAGTCAAAAAACTCCATAGTATCACTTAAAGTGTTATTTTCATCTTTAAAAATTCCGTCACTTGCAAAAAGCTCTATATTTTGATCAATTTCAAGTTCCATTTCATCGCCACATCGATCACAATTTCTATAAGTAAATCCTTTAAAATTAGCTTTTATTTTTGCTAATTTTGGATTAACTTTTGTAATAGTTCCTTCAAAAACTATATTATCAAGATCTAGTTTAAAAGGATAAGCTATAGAGCTAAGTTTTGCAAAAGCAATTTTCATTATAAAATTTCAGTTTTTGAAAAGAAAAATTCTATTTCAATTTTTGCATTTTCCAAGCTATCGCTTCCATGAACCGCATTTGCATCAATACTATCTGCAAAATCTGCTCTAATAGTACCAGGAGCTGCCTCTTTTGGATTTGTAGCACCCATTAATTCTCTGTTTTTTAACACTGCATTTTCGCCTTCTAAAACAGAAACCACAACCGGACCACTGATCATAAATTCAACTAAATCTTTAAAAAAAGGTCTGTCTTTGTGTACAGCATAAAATTCTTGTGCTTCTTTTTCTGAAAGCTGTATTTTTTTTGTTGCTGCTATTCTTAGACCATTATTTTCAAAACGTGTTAAAATTTGACCAATAACACCTTTTTCTACCGCATCAGGTTTAATAATAGAAAGTGTTTTTTCCAAAATCGTCCCCTTTAATTTAAATAAGTTTTATATTTATAAAAGAGCTAATTATACCAAAAAAGCTTTAAATTTATATAAAAGTTTAGAGTTGTTGAAGGATTTGTAAGTAACTTGAAATCAAGATACTTACATTGAATTTATTAAGCAAATACCGGAGTTGAACCGTCTCTTAAATCACTACCGATGTTATCGCGGCTTGGTTGACCACCTACTACATCACTCCATACAATACACCCATCAGTTGGGCAAGCACTTGCACAGGCTGGTTGTTCGTTGTGTCCTACACACTCAACACATTTATCCGCATAAACATAGTATCTGTCTTCACCTTCAGGATTGTTTGCATCATCTACAATTGCACTTACTGGGCATTCATCTATACAAGAACCACATGCTATACAAATATCAGTAATTTTAACTGCCATTTTTACTCCTTGAATATTTAAAGTTGAATATCAAGATTATCAAAATTGTCTTAATTTTATTCTTAAAATCTATTAATTTTGATAATAAAATTAAATTGTGGATAATTTTACACAATTAATAAATTTTTAAATTTACAAATGATATTATTTTGTTACAAATAAAATTTATTAATTAGGAGATAAAAAATGATAGTTACTAAAAAAGCTATTGATTTTACAGCACCAGCTGTATTGGGAAATAACCAAATAGTTGAAGATTTTAATCTTTATAAAAATATAGGACCAAAAGGTGCTGTAGTGTTTTTCTATCCAAAAGATTTTACTTTTGTTTGTCCATCTGAAATTATTGCTTTTGATAAAAGATATCAAGATTTTAAAGACAGAGGTATTGAAGTAATTGGTGTATCTTGCGATAATGAATTTTCTCACTTTGCATGGAAAAATATGCCAGTAAATCAAGGTGGTATAGGTCAAGTTAAATTTCCTTTAGTGGCTGATTTAACTAAACAAATTGCTAGAAATTTTGATGTTTTATTTGGAGAGGCAGTTGCTTTAAGAGGTTCTTTCTTGCTTGATGCTGATGGAACAATCCGCCATGCAGTAATTAATGACTTACCACTTGGAAGAAATATTGATGAGATGATTAGAATGGTTGATACTATGTTGTTTACCAATGAACATGGTGAAGTTTGCCCAGCTGGTTGGAATAAAGGTGATGAAGGTATGAAAGCTGATCCTAAAGGTGTGGCTGATTATCTAAGTAAAAATGAAGGTAAATTATAAAAAAATATAATTGAGAAAAGTCTATGTTAAGTAGACTTTTCTTTATTTATGATTTCTTTAAATAATGTATTCTATTTGAAAATATTCTCTCTCATTTATTAAAAAAATATTAAATCAAAATTTTGTATTTAAAGATATATTTAGTCCTTAATTATTATAAATATTAAGGAGTTGTTTTATGAAGATAAATAGTATTGTTTCAAAAGTAAATATCTTAGTTGGTTTACTTTTTTTGATTGCTATTATATTAATAGGTAGTGTTTCTTATTTTCAGTCGAAAAAAAGTAGTTTTGAGTATTTGAGGGAAAATCATAATAAGGTTTTATTTGATGTAGGCTATATTTTCAATACTTATGAAGCAGATAACAAATCATCAATAAAATTTTTAGCAGAAACTATTGCAAAAGGGAAAATTCTTGAATTGGTTTACTTTTTTTGATTGCTATTATATTAATAGGTAGTGTTTCTTATTTTCAGTCGAAAAAAAGTAGTTTTGAGTATTTGAGGGAAAATCATAATAAGGTTTTATTTGATGTAGGCTATATTTTCAATACTTATGAAGCAGATAACAAATCATCAATAAAATTTTTAGCAGAAACTATTGCAAAAGGGAAAATTCTTGAAAATGAGCAAGAAATTTTTGATACATTAAAATTAACAAAAGAATTTGTTGGTTTTGATTTGGTTTTTTTAACAACTGAAAATAATGGAATTACTTATGATAGCAATGGAAATAAACGTACAATTGATAGCGGTTTTGATGGAAGAACTAGACCATGGTATATAGGTGCTAAAAAAAATAAAGATATATATACTAGTGAGCCATATAGATCACAAACAGCAAAACTTGAAGGAATAGCTTATTCGATGCCAATTATCATTAAAGATAAGATTGTTGGAGTAGTTGCTGGTATTTATAGTTTAAATAAATACTCATCGGATACTTTAGAACTCGGTAAAACAGAAAATTCTTTTGTTGCTGTATATTCAAAAGATGGAACGACTATGTTACATCAAGATCCTCAAGCAATATTAAAAAAAACTGAATTAGGAAAAAATATAGCACAAGCTCTATCTGAGAATCCTGAATTGCTTGATACAGAAAATATAGATACATTATTTTACGCTAAAGATGATAAGGGTGTTCTTCAAGCTGTATTGTGTGATGCAACTCCTAATCCAAATATTAATATTTGTGCTATGGTAGAAAATAGTACTTATGTAAAAGCTAGTAATTTGGCTTTAAAAACACAAATTATTGTTGGAATTATTGTATTAGTGGTTGTTTTAATTTTGGTTAAAATTTTTGCCTCATATTTATTAGGTCCAATTTCAACTATCCAAACCGGCCTCAACTCTTTCTTTGACTTCATCAATCATAAAACCAAAGACTCAGCTATGATAGATGTTAAAACAAATGATGAGCTTGGTGCTATGGCAAAAGCTATCAACGAAAACATCACTAAAACTAAAAATGCATTAGAACAAGATACTAAAGCTGTAGAACAATCAGTAGAAACTGCTAGAGAAATAGAAAGTGGTAATCTAACAGCAAGAATTAATGCAATGCCTGCTAATCCTCAATTAATAGAATTAAAAAATGTATTAAATGAAATGCTTAATGTATTAGAACAAAAAGTAGGTTCTAATATGAATGAAATCAATAGAGTATTTGATAGTTATAAAGCATTAGACTTTACAACAGAAGTTGCTAATGCTAAAGGTGGAGTTGAAGTAACAACCAATGTATTAGGTAAAGAAATCGTAGCTATGCTAAGACAATCATCTGAATTTGCTAACTTACTTGCTAGTGAAAGTGGTAAATTACAAAGTGCTGTTAAGAACTTAACAGATTCTTCTTCAAGTCAAGCTTCTTCTTTAGAAGAAACAGCAGCGGCATTAGAAGAGATTACTTCTTCTATGCAAAATGTATCTCATAAAACTAGTGAAGTAATTGCTCAAAGTGAAGAGATTAAAAATGTTACTTCTATTATTGGAGATATAGCAGATCAAATTAATCTACTTGCATTAAATGCAGCTATTGAAGCAGCACGTGCAGGTGAACATGGACGTGGCTTTGCTGTTGTTGCTGATGAAGTTAGAAACCTAGCAGAAAGAACTCAAAAGTCTTTAGGTGAAATAGAAGCTAATACTAATATCTTAGTTCAATCTATTAATGAAATGGGTGAGAGTATTAAAGAACAAACTACAGGTATTACTCAAATTAATGATGCTGTAGCACAAATTGATCATGTAACTCAAGAGAATTTAAAAATAGCTAATGATAGTGCAGCTATATCTGATAATGTAAATAAAATAGCTAATGATATCTTAGAAGATGCTAGGAAGAAAAAGTTTTAAATAATTAACTAAACCCTTAATGGGTTTAGTTTAGGTGGAGTTTAAATAAACTAGAAATTATATTAAAAACACTGATGATTATAAATTTTATTCTATTATGATATAGATTTTCATTCGAAACAATTTATATTTACTTTAATACAAATATTTTCATAATAACTATATTTCATAAATATATATTTACAAAAAAATATTTTTATTGTTTTATTTTATAAAGTATGTTTTTTCATTGATATATTATTTTTTACTTTGTTTTTAATAGAATATTTTTAAACTATTTTATAAATTTTAAAATAGTTTAAAAATAATTTTATATAAAAAAATAGAATTATCTTTTATCATAAACAAGGAGTTGTTAATGTTTAAATCTTTAAATATAGGATTAAAATTAGTATTATCCGTTGCTATTAGCATAATTATTGGAATAGCTGTTTTGGTTATTATTCTTTCGTTTCAAGTTGCTTCTAATATGGAAAATGAAGCTAAAAATTCAATCTTTCTTTCTGCTAAAAGATATGGAAATTTTATGCAAGGCATTATAAATGAAGAAGTTGTCCTAACAAAAGGAATGGCTACTTCACTTAATGAAATATTTTCAAAACACGATCAAGTGGATGCTACTTTAATAGAAAGTCTCTTAAAAAACACTTTCGATAGCAGTGGCTATGCAGCTTATGCATTTCTTTATCTGAAAGACTCTTCTGTTTTATCTGGTACCCAAACGCTTGATTCAAATTTTAAAAGCTCAAATAATAAAACTTTTACTATGATTTTTTTTGATGAAACCACAGGAAAAGCTGGCGGTATAAGATCTATAAAAACTCCTAGTAATTTTTCACAATTAGATATTTTAAAGAAAATTGAAAAAGATGCGAAATACGGTGATCTAGACACTTTATTTGTAGGATCTCCTTCGAAATTAAATTATGATGGACGCGATTTTTTAGGTATCAATCTAGGAATGCCTATTTTTAATAATAAAGGTAAATTTATAGGTGTTGTTGGATATACTTTTGATTTTTTAGAAATATCACAAGAAATGCTTGATCCAAAATTAGATGCATATGAAGGTGATTTAAGACTTTTGATGACTGATCAAGGAATTATAACGATTCATAAAAATAAAGACGCCATATTAAAAACTTTACCTGAAATCAATAAAGATCCTTCTACAAAATTTATTATTGAAGCAGTAAAAGAACGTAAAGATATAATTATTGATAATTATATTGATTCAAATGGAAATCTTAGTTTTGCTAGTATCACACCTTTTAGCACATTGGGAGACTCTAGCCACTGGAGTATAATCGTCACTGCACCAAAAAAATCTGTTTTACAACCTTTGTATAAATTGCAATTTATTTTAATCACTGTAGCATTGATTATAATTATTATAATTTTAGCTATTGTTTATCTTTGTGTGAATAAAATAGTAGGTTCTAGAATTCCTATCATACTTCATTCTTTACAAAACTTCTTCAAATTTTTAAATCATGAAACCAATGAAATCCAAACAATAAAAATTAAAGCTGATGATGAACTAGGGAGAATGGGTAAAATAATCAACGAAAACATCACTAAAACTAAAAATGCATTAGAACAAGATACTAAAGCTGTAGAACAATCAGTAGAAACTGCTAGAGAAATAGAAAGTGGTAATCTAACAGCAAGAATTAATGCAATGCCTGCTAATCCTCAATTAATAGAATTAAAAAATGTATTAAATGAAATGCTTAATGTATTAGAACAAAAAGTAGGTTCTAATATGAATGAAATCAATAGAGTATTTGATAGTTATAAAGCATTAGACTTTACAACAGAAGTTGCTAATGCTAAAGGTGGAGTTGAAGTAACAACCAATGTATTAGGTAAAGAAATCGTAGCTATGCTAAGACAATCATCTGAATTTGCTAACTTACTTGCTAGTGAAAGTGGTAAATTACAAAGTGCTGTTAAGAACTTAACAGATTCTTCTTCAAGTCAAGCTTCTTCTTTAGAAGAAACAGCAGCGGCATTAGAAGAGATTACTTCTTCTATGCAAAATGTATCTCATAAAACTAGTGAAGTAATTGCTCAAAGTGAAGAGATTAAAAATGTTACTTCTATTATTGGAGATATAGCAGATCAAATTAATCTACTTGCATTAAATGCAGCTATTGAAGCAGCACGTGCAGGTGAACATGGACGTGGCTTTGCTGTTGTTGCTGATGAAGTTAGAAACCTAGCAGAAAGAACTCAAAAGTCTTTAGGTGAAATAGAAGCTAATACTAATATCTTAGTTCAATCTATTAATGAAATGGGTGAGAGTATTAAAGAACAAACTACAGGTATTACTCAAATTAATGATGCTGTAGCACAAATTGATCATGTAACTCAAGAGAATTTAAAAATAGCTAATGATAGTGCAGCTATATCTGATAATGTAAATAAAATAGCTAATGATATCTTAGAAGATGCTAGGAAGAAAAAGTTTTAAAATAGAATAAAATCCAAGTATTTAATTTATAGATACTTGGATTAAATGTTATAATTTTATTTTAATTTTTTATAAGGTTTTTTTATGGCTGCTGATGATCAAGAAAAAACAGAAGAACCTACATCCAAAAAAATAGAAGATGCTCGTCAAGAAGGTAATGTCCCAAAAAGCCAAGATGCATCTGCAGTAGCTGTACTTATTATAGCTGTAGTTGTGGTGTTATTTATGTTGCCTTTTATAGGTGAGAGAATTAGTGGTTTGTATAGGTTTTATCAAAGCTTTATAGGCATAGAACTTGATTTAAAAATATTGCAAAAAATTATCATAAAAACTATGATAGAAATGTTTATTATGGTTTTACCTATTACTTTAATCATTATGGTTGCTGGTGTACTTGGAAATTTAATGCAATTTGGTTTTATTTTTACTACCAAGCCTATCACTCCAAATTTTAATAAAATTAATCCAATTAATGGTCTTAAAAATTTATTCTCATTGAAAAAAATTATTGATGCTTTAAAAATTACACTCAAGGTTGGAGTGGTTTTTGGAATAGCTTTTATTTTTTTGTTGCAATTTATGAAAGAATTACCTAGAGTAGAGCTTTATACGATTTATCCTCAACTTTTATGGCTTAGAGATAAGGCTATTATCCTTGCCACTATTGTGATTATAGCTTTTTTAATTATAGGATTTTTAGATGTGCTTTTAGTAAGGTATCAGTATTTTAAAAATTTACGCATGAGTAAACAAGAAATCAAAGATGAATACAAACAAAGTGAAGGAGATCCTTTAGTAAAAGGAAGAATTCGTCGTTTACAAATGGAAGCAGCAAGACGTAGAATGGTACAAGATGTTGCGAGCGCTGATGTGGTGATCACCAATCCTACTCACTATGCGGTTGCTTTACGTTATGATAGCTCTAAAGAAGCTGCACCTAAGGTTTTAGCCAAAGGGGTGGACTTTTTAGCTTTACGTATTAAAGATATGGCATATGAATATAATGTGATGATTTATGAAAATCCACCTTTAGCAAGAGAACTTTATAAAGCTTGCGAGGTAAATGATTTAATCCCACCAGAGCTTTTCAAAGCAGTGGCAGAAGTTTTAAGTTTTGTTTATACTTCTAATAGACAAAAATTTGCCGATAGATTAAAATAAATTTATTTTTTTCATTAAACTTATGATAGTCATAGTTATAGAAAGGGTATATATACCTAAAAGTGCTATACGGTGAGATTTGAGATTGATTTTTTCCATGATTTTAATACCAAGATAAACCCCTAGCATAGAGCTAAGCCCCACTAAGCTTCCATTTTGTAAGACTTCTTTATCAATGATGTCATTATATACAAAAGAACTAATCCCTGAAATGGAAGCAAAAATCACAAAAAACAAGCTAAGCGGCACTACTTTTTTAGTATCATAGCCTAAAAAATAAGCCAAAATAGGAGTGATTAAAAGTCCACCACCAATTCCTAAAGATATAGCAAAAATTCCTGTAAATACACCACAAATTAGCAAAATAGAATTTTTCAAGATATTAGAGTGGTTGGTATTTCCAATGGTACTTTTTCGATTAAAAGCAAATTTTAAAAAGAATACAATACTCACGCATAGAAAAATACTTGTTAAGGTTATATCTGAAAAATACGAGAGTAAAAGCCCACTAAACATCGCACCTAAAAAGCCTCCAAAGCCTATGATAAGACCATCTTTTAAGATTAAATTTTTCTTTTTATAATTTAAATAGGAACCAAAAATAGAAGCAAAAATCATTTGTACAACAGAAATTGCAACAGCATGGTGAGAGCTAAGTCCTAGAGTAAGCATAAAAGGGACAATGATCATCCCACCGCCTATACCAAAAACCCCTGAAGCCATTCCTGAAAAAATTCCTATGATCAAATAAGGAAGTAAAGTTAAATCCATGATTAGCCTTTTGCAAATAAAAACATTGTAACAAAATAAAATTTATTTAGCTTTAGAAAATATAATCATAGTCGATTTAATAAAGTTTATGATATTTTTGGAGTAAAAATGAAATTTTGTAAAAAATGTGTAATGCCAGATACTAAACCTGATTTGCATTTTGATAATGAGGGGGTTTGCGATGCGTGCCGTTCTCAAGAAGCGAAAAATCAAGAAATAGATTGGAAAAAAAGAGAAGAAGAATTTTTAAATCTTGTTAAAAAATACAAAACGCACCCAGTATATGACTGCGTGATAGGAGTAAGCGGCGGCAAGGATTCTACTTTTCAAGTTTTAAAATGTCTTGAGCTTGGACTTAATCCTTTGTGTGTTTGCTTTGAACCAAGTATCCCTACTAAGATAGGTAAAAAAATCTAAAAAATTTAAATCAACTTGGAGTAGATTTAATCCATATCAAAAGAAACCCTTTAATATATAAAAAATTATCTCGTGAGGCACTTGTAAGAACAGGGGATAATGAATGGCAAAACCACTTGGGAATTTTTACCTGTGTTCCAAAAATAGCTGTTGCTTTTGGTATCCCTTTGATCATTTGGGGTGAAAGTCCTCAGATTGAATACGGTGGGCCAGCTAGTTCTAAAGAAAAAAACACTTTAGGTAGAGAGTGGCTTGAAGAATTTGGTGGGCTTTTGGGTAATAGAATTTCTGATATGATTGGTGTTGATGGTATTAGAGAAAAGGATTTATATTTTTATACTTATCCAAGTGATGAAGAGCTTCAAAGGGTTGGAGTTACAGGGCTGTTTTTGGGGTATTATTTTAAATGGGATTATAAGTATAATTTAAAAATATCTAAAAAAAATGGCTTTAAAACTAGTACAAAACCAGTTGAAACTACTTATGAGAATTTTGAAAATTTAGATTGTTATTCAAACCATGTGCATGATTATTTAAAATACTGCAAATATGGTTTTGGAAGAGCTACGGATAATGCGTGCTTGGATATAAGACTTGGCTATATTAGCCGTGAAGAGGGCGTGAGACTTGTAAATAAATATGATGGAAAACCACCTAAAAAGGCTATTAAAAAATATTTAGAATTTAGTGGTTTTAGCGAAAAAGAATTTGAGAAAATTGTAGATTCTTATACTAATAAAAAGATATTTAAACGTGATGAAAACGGTAAATTTTTAAGAGATAGTGATGGGTCATTGATAAAAAAAGATGAGTTTATTTTGAAATGATTTGTATTGTTGATTATCATCTTGGGAATTTCAAATCTGTTTTAAAAGCTTTTGAAAAGCTTAATCAAGAAGTGCTTATAAGCTCCAAAAAAGAAGATATAAAAAATGCTTCTAAATTAGTTTTACCAGGTGTTGGATCTTTTAAGCAAGGTATGGAAAATTTAAAAAAACTTGCTTTAGATGAACTTTTAAAAGAATGTGTTTTAAAAGATAAAAAACCTATTTTGGGGATTTGTCTTGGTATGCAACTTTTTGCCAGTAAGGGATATGAGGGCGGAGAGTGTAAAGGGCTTGATTTTGTAAAAGCAAAGGTTTTGAAATTTGATTTAAGTAAAGAAAAATTATTGCACAGTGGTTGGGATGATTTGCAATTTAGTGATAAAAAAAGTGAACTTTTTGATGGAATTTTAGAAAAAAGTGATTTTTATTTTGTACATTCTTATTATGTAGAGTGTTTAGAGAGAGTGGAAACTTCTTTTTGTGAGTATGAAAAACCTTTTTGTGCAAGTTTTGAAAAAGATAATATTTTTGCTGTGCAATTTCACCCTGAAAAAAGCCAAAATGTAGGTTTGAAGCTTTTGGAAAATTTTGCAAATTTAAAGGCTTAACATGCTTAAAACAAGAATCATACCTTGTGTGTTATTAAAAAATCATCAGCTTGTAAAAAGTATCAATTTTTCTTCTTTTAGAACTATAGGGCATGTGGTAAGTACAGCTAGGATATATAATGCTAGAAATGTTGATGAACTTATAGTTTTGGATATAAATAAAAATGGTAAGATAGATTTTGAAAGCTTGGAAGATATAGCTAATGAGTGTTTTATGCCTTTAACTATTGGAGGTGGGATTAGAACTTTAGAAGATATTAGAAAAGTGTTAGATATAGGTGCAGATAAAATTAGCATTAATTCTATGGCTTTACAAGATCCAGATTTTGTCAAAAAAGTAGCAAATACTTTTGGAAGTTCTTGCGTAGTATGCTCGATTGATGTAAAAAAAGACAAAAATAAATTTAAAGTTTTCAATAATGAAATTTTGGATATTGATCCACTGGAACTTGCGTTAAAATACGAATCTTTAGGAGCAGGGGAAATACTTTTAACAAGTATTGATAAAGAAGGAAGTTCTTTAGGATATGATTGGGAATTGCTAGAGTATTTCAAAGGCAAATTAAAAATTCCACTTATTATTAATGGAGGACTTTCCAAGCCTCAAGATGGAGTAAAAGCCATACAACTTGGTGCAAATGCATTAGCAGGTGCTTTTATATTTCATTTTAGTCAATATACTCCAAATGATATTAAAAATGAGCTTTTAAAAAACGATATCCTTGTGAGGATTATTTAAATTTATAAAATAAAAATTATTATCTTCTTTAATAATTTCAAAACCATGTTTTAAATATAAATTTAAAGCTTTTGTATTTTCTTTAAAAACACAGGCGTTTAAAGTTTGAATTTTTAAAACACTAAAAGCATAGCTTTTAATTTTTTGCATTAAAAGATTGCCTACACCTTTTTTTATGCCATAAAGCCCAAATTCACATGAATTGTTAGTTATATTGATAAAATTAATCACACCTATGATTATTTTATCATCATAAACTAAAAAATATTTTTTAGTTGTGTTTGTTTTTAAACTAGATAAAAAGCTTAAATGTTCTTTTAAAGTGATATTTTGTGTTTTCATAAATTTAGCAATGCTTTCATTATTTCGCCATTTTAAAACGAGCTTGATTTCTTCTTGGTTTAAGTGGATAAAATCTTTTAAAATGATCATATAAAATTCTCCACTTCATAGCCTTTTTTAGCAAGCCATGTTGCAAGTTTTTCTTGATTTTTAGCATAAGCTATAGCTTTAAAATTGGCTTTTAAAATCAAAGCTTCATTGACTAATGAGCTTGCACTAATGATGAGTTTTTTACTTTCATTCATCAATCTAGCAAGGTTAGGATAATCAATGAGAATTTGTATATTAGGGTTTTTTTGGTTTAATTTTTGAAGTGAATTTAGATGAGAATTTGCTTTTGTGGTAGCTATGATGATAGTTTTATTTTTATTTAGTTTATTTGTTATATCAAAAGAAATATTTTTTGGATCACTCCCCCTATACAGATAAAATAATCATAAATTTTTTCTCTTTTTATTTTACTTTCTTCATAAAATTCATTGCGTATTAGAGCATAGGAAAAGCCACATCTTAACTCACAATACTCTGGCACTAAATTTTCATAATCACTTTCTTTGGCGTAAGCATTGACATTTAACAATATGTCGCAAAAATGTTCTTTTATCTCATCATCAAAACTTAGAATTTTGATTCCTGTCTCCAGTTTAATGAGTTTTTCATCATTAGCAGTGATCTCATAATGATCGATGATTAAAAGATCAAAATTTTCTTTTTTGATAAGATTGATGAGCTCATATATACTAGCACTTGTTAGCTCATAAACAGGATAAGGAATTTCGTCTATTAAGGAGCCTTCTAAAGCTAAACAAGCAAAAGATACATCTTTGTATTGTTTAGCTAATAAAAGATCTCTTTTAATGTGTCCATGTCCTATAGTGCTAGAGCTATCGCTTCTAAAAAGAACTTTCATTATTACACTCGTTTATTTTGACACATTCTTGAAATTTGGTATAAGGCTCTTTTTCGTTAAATAAAAAATCTAAAATTCCCAAATAAGCTATAAAATTTGTGCCTAATTGCGTATAGGTTGGATGGATAAAATCAAAATATTCAATTTTTATATTTGCGTTTTTAAAAATTTCTTTTGCTGTGTCTTTTTCAAGATAATTTTTTGACCCTTCTGGGGAAAGATAATAATCAGCTTTTAGTATTTGGCAAATTTCAAGTAGCAGTTTTTCTTTCTTTTTATTTTTTAAATTTAAAGAAGAGCTTTGCAAAATAGGTGTTTTGACGTTTAAATGTTCACAGTAAATTCTGATTAATTCCATATTAAATTGCACCAAATGTGTATGTTGAAATAAAGTTTTTTCAAGGATGTTATAGTATTTATCAAAGTTGATACTTTTAGAATATGCATGGTAGATTGTTTTTAAAAATTTAATTTTCCATTTGTTATCTTTTTCAAATAATATATCTTGAAGTGATGTTTTTTGTGAAGCTTTTTGTAGGTTTAGTCCTAGTAAAAAAGTTTTATCTTGTAGTTTAATTTTATTTCTGTTTTGCCATGATCTGCGTTCAAATTGAACATTATCTAAAAAAACAAAAGTGTCAACACTTTGTATCATATATATGTAGCCCAGCCAAGGATTAAAGGTTGGCTGCATAATGGCTATTTTCATTTAATTTTTCCATAAATTACAATATCGCTATCATTAACCAATCTTTCATCTTCTCCCATGATATTGGTGTTTTCATAAGTTAGAACTTTAAAATCGTATAAATTTAAATACTCTTTTAAAATTTCGACAAGTTCGTATTCTTGGTAAAGAGTATTTATACATCCAAGTTCTCCTGTGGTATTATCATCTGTGATTTTAAAGCAATTATGAGCTATTTTTTCTCCATAACCATATCTATAATCTTTTATATTTCTTGTTCTTAAGAAAAACAATGCATTTTCTTTATACATGGAGTTTTCTTTAGAAATTTTTAATAATTTTAAAAAATCTTCTTTCAAAAGATAGTTAATTACGTTAGGAATCATAAAAATATCTGCATTAATATTTGGGTTTTTTAAAGGAAATTCCAAGATATTATCATGAAAAAACTGATAGGCTTTGCATTGAATTACTTCCTTGAAATTATAATTTGCATTGTTGATATTTTCTTGGTTTAAATCAACTCCAATACACTCATAATCATAATTTGCAAATAAAGAAAGATTATTGCCATTAGAGCAAGCAAATTCTAAAACTTTTTGATTGTTTTTTTGATGTAATCCTTGTTTAAAAAAGAATTTAATCACTGCAAAATCTGGAAATTTTAAACCTTTTAAATCTCTTAAATACATTTTTACTCCTTAGTAATTTTTCCATAGATTATTATATCGCTATCTTTGATATAAACTTTATTTTTTATATTAATATTTTCACTTGTGATAACCTCAAAATCATATAAATTTAAATTTTCTTTTAAAATTTCTACAAGCTCATGTTCTTGATATGCTGTACAAAGGCAATTTTTTTCTCCACTAAAATCATCATTTGTAAGTATAAAACTACCATTTGAAAGCTTGTTTCCAAGTCCATAACGATGATCTTTTGTACTTCTTGCTCGTAAGAAAAAGTGAGCATATTCTTTTCCGCTATATAAATTATTATTTTTAGAATTTAATAATAAATTTTTAAAATCTTCTTTAGAAATGTAATTGATTACATTGGGAATTAAAAATACATCTGCATTTATATTTTGATGATTTTTAGCAAAATCAAGCATATTTTCATTAAAAAAACTTGCTTTCTGATAATGCATGATTTCTTTAAAATTATAAATAGCGTTTTCATGATTTTGCTTACTAAGCTCTACTCCAATACACTCATAATCATAATTTGCAAATAAAGAAAGATTATTGCCATTATGAGAGGCAAATTCTAAAACTTTAGCATTTTCTAAAGTATCAAGTTTGTTTTTAAAAAACCATCTTACAAGTTCCATATCAGGGTATTTAAAACCTTTGATTTTATTTATAAACATTTATTGCCTTTGTGAAATTGATATAGTGTTTTAGCAAATTCCAAGTCTTCAAAAGTATCGATATCGCAAATTTTATTTCTAGGTAATAAAAACGCCTTAGAGTGTGATTTAAACATAAAACTTTCTTCTAACCACGCCTCTTTTTTACCAAAATAAAATGCACCGCCATCATGATAGGCTTTGGTAAGATCTTGTGAGCGTTTGTTATAATTTGATTCATCAAACATATAAACTTTATTTTGCTCATCAAGGTAAAAACTTCTTTGTATAGGGTAGTCAAACTCACAAGCTGAAAATAAAAATTTGCACTCATCTTGACTAAATTGCTCAAAAGCTTGTCGTAAGATAAACTTATCTATAAGTGGTGCAGTAGCATACAGACAGCACACGTTTTCAAAGCTTATGCCTTGTTCTTCTAGATTGATGATGGCATCTTGTATTACGGTAGTTGAGCTTGTATAATCATCACTTAGTTCTTTTTTACGTACAAAAGGAACTTTTGCACCATATTTTAAAGCTACTTTGATGATTTCATCATCATCACTTGAGATAATCACATCATCAAAAATATCTGAATTTAAAGCACTTTCTATACTATAAGTAATTAAAGGTTTTCCTAAAAAATCAACGATATTTTTTCTAGGAATACGTTTAGAGCCACCACGAGCAGGGATAATGCAAAGATTTTTCATATACTTATGTTAAAGTGGCTCCGCCATCCAAAATAATACTTTGTCCTGTCATCCATTTAGATGCATCGCTGAGCAAAAAACAAATTAAATTAGTTACATATTCTGTTTTTCCTATACCTAGTAATGATTTCTGTAGATTTTTTTGTATTGCATTTTCATCCATTGTTTGATATATCATAGGAGTATCAATTAAACCTAACAGTATCGAGTTTATCCGATGTTGAGGAGATATTTCTAGTGTCAATGCTTTAACAGTTGTATTTGCTGAAGCTTTACTAGCACCGTATAAACTTAAACCTTTATTTGGTTTAATGCTAGCAGCAGAACTAATCCAAACAAAACTAGAATTTTTATTTTTGTGAATTCTTTTATCAGTTAAAGCTTTAAGAATTTGTAGATTAGAAAAATAGTTTAATGCAAATATTTTTTCAGCTATTTTAATATAATTTGGCGAGTTAATACCTATTGTTGTGGAAAATCCTGCGGCTAGAACAGCTCCATTAACCCCTCCATGTTTTTTAGAGAGTTCCAAAGTCCATTTATCTAGATTTTCAAAATTTGATAGATCTTTTGAAATTGTAATAAAGTTATCGGGATTTTTAGCTTGCTCTTTCTGGATTAAGAGTTTGTTTTCATCCCGACCTATGGCTATAATTTTAGCGCCGAGTTTATTAAGTATTAAAGCTGCGTGAGCTCCTATACCACTACTAGCACCAGTGACAATAAAACTATTGCCATAAAATATATTTTCTTTGAAAATCATTGAAAATCTAGTTTTTCTATTGGTATTAATTCTATAATATCTTTTACTGTTTTACACTCTTTTAAAGTTTTACCTTGAATAAAAATATTAAATTCTGTATCAAATAGAGTAACTATAGATAATAACGCCAAACTATCGTATTCTTGAATTTTTTCCAAAATCATATTCTCCTCTAATGAGTAATCAATTTGTAATAGTTCTTCTAATTTCTCTAAAAATTGTCTTTTAGTCATTGTAAAGTTTCTCCTTGTTTATAAATTTGAGTCTTTTTGCACCAAAAATTTTTATCAAGTTCTAATATAGCATTTGCCCAACTAAGTCCAGCGCCAAAACTACCAAGAGCAATTTTAAGTGATTTTTCTAAAGGTTTTTGGGCTGTATTTAGCCAATCACAAATTGTAGCAGGTATTGAAGCGCCACTTAAATTTCCATATTTAGTAATGATATTATTTGGCGTTTTATTGGGATCTAGTTGTAATCTTTGAGTGATTATATCTACTATGGTTTTATTTGCTTGATGGAAAAAAATATAGTCAAGTTCATTTTTAGTACAGTTGGCATAGTTAAGTATGGACTTAAAGGCTTCTGGTTCTTTTTGTGTGGCAAAATTAAAAATTTCAAGACCGTTCATGTAAATTTCTTTGTTCTGTTTATTAAACCACTCTGTGTCATTAAACATATGCTTTGTGGGTCTTTTAAACGCACCATAGGGAACAAAAAGGTATTCCATGTTCTTTCCATCGACTCCTAATTCAAAAAAACTTTCGCATGAATGATTACTTAACTCTAATAAGCTAACACTAACTCCATCACCTATTATTTTGGTACTTTTATTATTTGTTTTATTATCTAATTGACTTCCAATATCGCCACAAATCATTAAAATTCTTTTGCAACCACCATTTTCAATCATAGAAAAAAGAATATAAAGCCCATATACAAAACCCGTACATGATTGATTGATATCAAAAGCCAGGGTTGTTTGAGGCAATTCAAGCTTACCGTGAAGATAACAAGCGGTAGCTGGTATAAAAAAATCTGGTGTTTGAGTTATAACTACTATAGCATCAATAGTATTTTTGTCTAATTCATATTCATCGCATAGTAATTTTACACCATACTGAGATAAATCACTTACAGAGGTTTTATTATTAACTATGTGTTTATATTGTAAACCCATAGCATTTTTTATGCGATCAAGTTTTTTTTTATCTCCATTGTATGTGGTGTTTAATTCATCATCAATATTTATTTGAATTTCAGGTATAATGGTAACCAGTGCCGAAATTTTTGCATTTTTAAAATTTATTCTCATCTTTATTTCTTTTCTAAAAAAAAAGTTTCATCATCTTTTAGTTTTTTTAAACATTCTTTGTAAATATCTATTATATTCATCAAACTTATTGTTGCACCAGCATATTTAATTATATTGATTTTATTCTTACAACTTAATAAATTAAGAACAATTTTTAACGATGCTATTGAGTTTTTTTTAGTGTTTCTGCAATAAAAGTTGATATTCCATTCTTTGACCATTCCGTTTTCATCTGCTATTTTACCCGAAAATAATTTATAATATCTATATGATACTTGCGCAAGTTCTTCAAGGTAGTGGAAGTATGTCATGCCTTCAAGTTCCCAGTTTCCAAAAAAAATAAGTTTACCTGCATTTTTTGTTAGTATATCATAAACAGAATTTACACCAAAGCAACTTTCAGTATCTTTTAAAAATAATTCTTCTTTAGCTCCTTTAATAGCAAAGGAAAATATGGGATCATTAGTGCGTTTAACATCTTTTTGTTTTCTAAAAAACTCATTTAATATACCAATTTTCGTTATAGAATTAACTTTGTCATAAATTTCTTTATTGCAGAAACTATAAGTAAAAGTTGGCATTATAATCGTTCCATCAGATCCTACAACCTCCTCGAAAGATTCTAAAATTTGTTGAAGTAAAATTTTGTTATCTGCTAAAGGAATACCTAAGTTGTAAATTTCACTGTGAATACATATTATATCACCCTTTTTTATACCTAGTTTTTTTAGAGCTTGGATTAAGTCATGTTTGTAAAATATTTTGTCATTATGTTTAAACAAGGCTTGCATTATTTCATCGCCTCTTCTATCATTTTTTTAATACTTTCAAAATTTTCAAAATTTTCAGCTTTGATAAACTCTGCTTTTAGGGGTTTTTTATAGTGTTTTTCTATCTCAGCTACTAAAGCCATAATGTCTATACTATCTATTATATCATTGCTAAGTAAATTTTGCATAGTTTTGTTTATATCACTTCTGTCTATTTTATTAAAAAATTCTTGTATTTGTTGCATTGTATTCCTTTTTTTGAAAAATTATTTTCATATTATTACTTAAAAATAGAATTATTTCAAGATGGTTTATTTCATAAAATGAAATATTATACACTATATCGTTTATTTTTATTTTGGCTTTAGGGGTTAGATTGCCATTATCCATTGCTTTTAAAAATCTTTCTATGGTTGGAATATTCCAAGATATATCTAATAAACCATTGTTGGGTAATTCTTTCATTTTATAAATCCCCCCCCCCGTAGATATAGAATTAATTTTGGGTTGAGGATAAGATTTTTTCATATTTGCCAAACATTCTTTAAAAGAATTAATGGCTAAATTCTGCTGTATTTGGAGTAGTTTTATAGCTGTTAGCGAGTTATTTATTGTTATCTCTTTTTGCAAGATAATATCTCCTGTATCTATAGTGCAATCAACCTTATGCCAAGTGATTCCAGTTGTGTTTTCTTGATTCCATATAGCCCATATATGTGCATTTCTTCCTTTGTATTTTGGAAGTAGTGAATTATGATAGTTGATGATGATATTATTTTGTATACATTTTTCTTTAAATATATATGCGTTGTTCGCGCTAATAATCAAAGAGTTACTTATTCTATTAAAAAACTCATCATCTTTAAAATCACTGTTATAAAAAAATATTTTTTTAGATGAAAATATATCGCAGATAATTTTATGGCAATTAATAGCAACTTTGCCTTTTCCTATTATAATTATTTGGTTAAAATTCATCAGAAATTTCTATAAAATCGAGCTTGAGTTTCTGTAAAAGTAAAACCTGACCGAGTGTAAAAATTAATAGCTTTTGAATTTTTTTTATCCGCGAATAGTTTATAAAAATTAACATTTTCATTTTCTTTGAAAAAATGACATAGCAAAGCATAAGCAACATTTTTATATTTTAGATTAGGTTTTACAGCAATAAATTCCAATACAGCATTATTCAACATCCGCGAATAAAACAATCCACCACATATGGTGTTATTTTCTTTGTAAATTAAGATATTATCTAGATGTATTAATAAATCCTTTTTTGAAAAACAAAACAAGTATTTGTTATCAAAAAAACTAATAAAAAAATTATAAATATCATCTAGATCATGTTTTTGTGGTTTTTGAATAAAATCATAGGTATTTAAAGTAGGTTGTTTGTTTTTTAAAGTCATTTGTTGCAAGAAATGATAAGGTCTAAAATTATTTAATTGTAAAAAATTTTTATATTTTAAGAAATAATTTTCATTTTTTCCTAAAATTCTTATATAGGAATTTTTAAGGAAAAATTTTTTATATTCATTGAGAAAAAAAAATAATGCCTTGTTGTTATAAAAGAAATAGTTTTTATTTTCTTCTTCAAGCAAGAAATTTCCATCTTTTGCCTTTTCTAGAAAATATTCAATACTTTCATAACAATTATGCAATAAAAAACCATTTTTATATGTTTGTAAAAAGTTTTTAAATACTTCCATTCAAAACCTTCCTATCAATCTTTCCATTTGCATTTAAAGCAAATTGTTCTATTTTAACAAATTTCTTAGGTATCATGTAGGCAGGGAGTTTATCTTTTAAAAAGTTTTTAAAATCCAACTCTTCCTTGCTTTCATAAAAACAAATAATTTCTTCTTTAAAAATACAAGCACAATTTCTTACATTCTCATGAGAATTTATAATACTTTCTATCTCTCCAAGTTCTATGCGGTGACCCATATACTTGATTTGATGATCTATTCTTCCATAGCATAAAAGTTCGCCAAAATCATTATAAGCTACCACATCACCTGTTTTATAAAGCAAGTCTAGATAATTATCATGCAAAGGATTTTGTACAAAAGCTTGTTTAGTTTTTTCCTTATCGTTGTAATACCCTAAAGAAAGGCAAGTTCCTCTTACATAAAGCTCACCTTTAATTCCTACTTGATTTGGGGTAATTAAATTTAAATTTTCATCAAAGACTAAAAGCTGAGTATTTTTACAAGCTTTGCCTATAGGCAAAAGTTCATCATCACTAAATTGTCTATCAATTATGTAAAAAGAGCAATCAACTGTAATTTCAGTAGGTCCATAAAGATTAGCAAATAAAGCATTAGGAAGATATTTACGCCAAATGTTGAGTTGTTTGTTTGGCATAATTTCACCAGCAAATAAGATTTTATTAATATAAAGCGTTTTGTTTTCTAATGCATGTGTATTTGCAAAATAAATCAGCACAGAAGGCACCCAAAAAATTGTTGTTATTTTTTCTTGCTCTAAATACTCTAAAACTTTATTTGGAAAAGCAAAAAGATGATTTGGTAGCAAATGCAAAGTGATTCCTGTTTTTATGGATGAGAAAATATCTAAAACGCTATTATCAAAGTAAAATGGTGCTTGATTGGCAAATATATCTTCATGACTTAGTTTAAAAGTCTCGCATACCCAAAAAGTATAATCAATAACACTTTTATGATTTATACTTACCCCTTTTGGAGTCCCTGTACTTCCACTTGTAAAAAGTACATAAAGTAAATTTGTATCTATATGATCATTTAAAGCTTTTTCTAAAGCTTTTTCATCTATACTAAAAGTTTCAAAATCTTCCGTAAAAATAGTATCAAGATTGAAATCTAAATTTAATCTTTTAGAGGTGATTAAAAGTTTAGGTTTTAAAACTTCTATAACCTTTTCTACACGTTCTTTAGGACTTTTTTCATCTAAAAGTGTATAAAAATTTCCACTTTTTGCCACACCAAAAAAAGAAAGCAAGCAATCAATCCCTTTAGGAAGTATGATTAATATAGGCTCTTGTGTGCTTTTTGTAGGAAGTTTAGAAAGAATTTCACTCGCTATTTTTTTACTTAAATCATCAAATTCCTTATAGCTTATACTTTTACCATTAAACTCAACAAAAGCATTTTTGTTGCCAAATTTAGCAACGCTTTCTTGTAAAAAATCATTGATGTGTGTTATCATGGAAAAAACCTTGATCTTTTATGATTTCACAATATAGACATGTTTCAAGACTAACATAAAAATCAATTGGTTTGTAAATTTTAAAAGAATATCCTAAATTCCAAGAATCTATAAGATTTTTAATTTCAAAAAAATCTTCATAATTATGATAAATACTAATAATCATAGCAGGTTTATGTTTTTTAATTGTATGTAAAGCACCCTTTAAAAATTCTTGCTCAAAACCCTCTATATCAACTTTAATTAATCCTATGTTTATGTCGTTATTTTGAATATATGAATCCAAACTGACAATTTCAACTTGTTCATTTTCTGTCGAATGATCATTATATTTGAAACTTGAACTATACCCTGATATATTCAAACTCAAAGTTTCGTTTTTACTACCAAGAGCTTTTTTTATTGGTTTAATTCTTTGGCTTTTATTTAGTTCAAGTGTTTTTAGCATTAAGCTATAATTTTTTTCAGATGCTTCGAAAGTATATACAAATTTTTCAGTGAATTCTTGTTCGAAAATTATTGCACTATCGCCTATAAATCCACCTACATCAATTATATCTTGATGTTTAATTCTATCGAGTGTTTTTTTATTGAAAATATGCATTCCATGTTTATGCCAAAATACAGATATTTCAAATTGTTTAATAGGTAAGAAATATCCATTGTAGCACCATATATTATTTTTTACTTTAAATATATTGGTAAAAAATGAATTTGTGATTTTACTTAATTCGTTTTTTTCCTCATCAGAATAGTTAATTTGATAATTAGGATTTTTATCAATATTTTTTAATCGATTGATAATTTTACAGACACATTGTTTACTTGGTATATCTAGGTTTTTACAAAGATTAAAAATTTTTTTATCAATATCAGGATCATTGTTGATAGTATTACCAACATTTTTTTGCATAGGAAAAGATTGATTCCATTGTTTGAATATAAAATTTTTATATAGAGTATCTAAAAGGGTATCCAAAAGGGTGCTTGGATATAGTGTAATATGATTACCATTATATATCGGAATATTAAAAAATTTTAATTTTATTTTTGTAGATTTTACTGTGTTTTGCAAAGTATAGCTAGAAATCTTTTTATATTCAAAAATACTAAAATTAAAAATGTAAAAACTAATGTTATTTTTAGAAAAAGTATAAGAAATGTATTTCATTGTATTCCTTTATAAATATTTTTAGTTTGAATGAGTTTATGAAATTTTAATTTTTCTATTAAATCTTTTAATTCATAAGCTTGTATATTAATCTTTAAGGCTATATCTAAAACATCATTTTGTCCATCACAGTAAGCTAAAAAGTTACAAGAAGTTGGAATTTGACTATTTGTCAAAGAAGTATTGATAGTATGATATAAGTCTCTTTTCCCTAAATTGGGTTCGCAAAAAATTGTGTTTTGATAAATTTCATTGACTTCTAAATTCATGATGATTTCTTGCATAGCTTTTAATCCACCTTGTAACCCTTCTTCGCTAATGAAATTTAAGTCATCTTTACTAGTATGGTATTCTTTATAATCACCAAATCTAGTCCTGCAAACTCCTACAACAGGTAAATTTACTAAAGGTGCGCAAAATTGTCTTTCATTGCCACCTCTATCTAAAAAGCTAAATTCTTTAAAATTATTTTTTTCTTTTAAAGTATACAAAGCTACTTTATCTGCTAGAGTATTTTCACTTGGGGTGTGAATGAGTGAATAAGCATTATCATCACCTATGCAAGAGAGCGCAAAGCCTGCTTTGGTATATTTTTGTAAATGCTTTAAATGTTTGCTAAGATAAACTATACTTCCTATGGTTTCAGGGGTAAAAATAAAACGATAATTATATTTTCTCTCTTCTAATCCTAAAAGCCATTTAGCTAAAAATGTAGCTACTATAGGACTGCTTAGCTCGTTATTTGCCATAGATGGGTGACAAAGATAACTTGAAATTAAAATTTCATCTTTTGCATCTTGTGTACTAGGTATGAGTAAGTCAGCATAGTTTAAAACCCCATTTTCATGGTGTTTTGCATCTATGAAAACTTTGTATTTTCCTTCTTTTAGTTTAACTCTATCTTTGTGTTTTATACAAAAACCCCATCGTCTTTTATAATAGCTTGTTACATAAGGTATAGCATCTGGATAATCTTCTATAGAGTATAAATGCTCTTGTAGCTCATCTAGTGAGATTTCATCATTTATACCTTCGCTGTAGTTTAACACATGTAAATTATTTTGCTTAAAGTCACAAATTTTTTCTCCATTTGGAGTGATGATAAAAGCATCGTTTATTTCCCATTCAGCAGGTACTTCCCAGTCAAAAACTTTACTTCCGCTTGCTATAGAGTGAATTTTTAATATACCCCCCCCCATGGCTTCATCAAGTATTTTTAAACTTTGTCTAAAACCCTCACCTGTGATACTCCTACATATAGGAAAAAGCTCGCAAGCTAACTCATACATACTTTTATTCACAACAACCCTTTTTAGTTTCTTCTAAAATCTTGAATAAACTGTCTTTAACAAATTGCGCATCTTTTAAGCTCATTTCTTGATGAGCGGGTATGCTAAGTTCAGCTTTATAAAAATTATCCGCATTTTCTAAAAATAAATTTCCATATAAACTTTTATAATAACTAAACTCATAAGTAGGCTTGTAATGCACTTGCACGCCTATGCCTAAATTTAATAATTTCTCAAAAATAATTTCTTTTTGGCAATAAAATTCAGGGAAAAGCAAAATAGGATATAAATGTCTCGAGCTTTTTTTATAATCTTTGATTTTTATGATGCTAAAATAAGGATTTTTTTCAAACTCTTTATCATAAAAACTTGTGATTATTTCTCTTTTTTCTAGCATATTATCAAGTTTTTTAAGTTGATTTATACCCAAAGCACAGGCCACATCACTCAAACGATAATTATAACCTAGTTCAATCATATCGCTATCCCAAAGTCTTTTTTTGACTATGCCATGACTTCTTAAAAGCTTGATTTTTGAAATTAATTCCTTATTATTACTAACAACAGCACCACCTTCAAAAGTCGTGATAGGTTTAACTGGATGAAAGGAAAATATGTTTAAATCCGCCATAGATCCTACTTTTTGATCTTTATAAATAGCACCTAGGGCGTGACTTGCATCATCAATCAGTGGGATGTTATATTGTTTAGCTAAGGTTAAGATTTCATCCATTTCTACGCTATTTCCAGCAAAATCAACCGTGCAAATTGCTCCTATATTAGAGCTATCTTGGCTTAATCTTAAAGCAAGTTTTTTCTCATCAATATTTCCATCACTTTTTACATCTATAAACTCAACCCTAGCACCTGCCATTAAAGCTGCATTTGCAGTTGCTGCAAAAGTTATGGGGGTTGTTAAAACGATTTTATCTTTTACATTTAAAGATAAATACGCAAGGTGCAAGGCAGAAGTAGCTGAATTTAATACGCAAGCATATTTTACACCTATATATTCACAAAGGGCTTGTTCAAATTCTTCAACTTTTTTACCACCGGTTAAAAAATCATCTTTTAAAGCTTCGCAAACTATTTGTATGTCTTGATCGTCAATATTTTGATGAGAATAAGTAAGCATAATTAATCTACCTTAGTATGATTAATGATATTTAAAAGTTCTTCTTGGCTAATCCATGATGGATTATTATCTGAGCTATAAGAAAAACCATTAGAAACTTTTTTACCTTTTTGACCTTTTGCATTTATGCTAAAATCAATATCAATATTATTAAACTGAATACTTGGGCTTATAGCGTAATAATCCTTAAATTCATAAGTTAAATGACTATCATCGCTTGAAATCATAATTTCATGTAGTTTTTCACCCGCTCTTATGCCTATGATTTTATGAGTCAAATTAGGAGCCATGGTTTTAGCTAAATCAACGATTTTCATAGAAGGAATTTTTGGTACAAAAATTTCTCCTCCATGCATGTATGCAAAATTATTCAGTACAAAATTAACTCCATCTTCTAAAGATATCCAAAATCTTGTCATTCTCTCATCTGTAATAGGAAGTTCTTTGGCGCCTTCATTGATTAGTTTTTTGAAAAATGGTATAACAGAGCCTCTTGAGCCTACTACGTTACCATATCTTGTAACGCTAAATTTAGTATGAGAGCTTCCTGCGATGTTATTTGCCGCTACAAAAAGCTTATCACTCGCAAGCTTTGTAGCTCCGTATAAATTAATAGGATTGCATGCTTTATCGGTTGAAAGTGCGATACATTTTTCTACATTATTTTCCAAACATGCATCAATTACATTTTGTGCTCCATGGATGTTAGTTTTTATACATTCCATGGGATTATATTCTGCAATTGGTACATGTTTCATAGCAGCTGCATGGATGACAAAATCCACATCTTTCATTGCTATATTTAATCTTTCTTTATCTCTTACATCGCCTATGAAATAACGCATACAATTATCATTAAATTCTCTTGCCATTTCAAATTGCTTAAGTTCATCGCGTGAATAGATGATGATTTTTTTAGGTTGATATTTTTGAAGTAAAGTTTTTGTATAAGTCTTTCCAAAACTTCCTGTACCACCGGTAATTAAAATGCTTTTTCCATTAAACATATTTATTTTCCTATTACTTGACTAAGTTTTTATATCGGCTGAAAATAAAATTATTTTAAAATTCTTGGTAAAGTTATACCCGTTTGGGCTTGATATTTGCCTTTTTTATCAGCATATGTTACATCACAAGGCTCATCTCCTTGTAGAAATAAAACTTGAGCTATACCTTCATTAGCATAAATTTTAGCAGGTAGTGGAGTGGTGTTTGAAATTTCTATAGTAATATGCCCTTCAAAACCTGGCTCAAAAGGAGTTACATTTACTATAATGCCACATCTTGCATAAGTACTTTTACCAAGGCAAATAGCTAAAACATCATTTGGCATTTTAAAATATTCAACCGTTCTTGCAAGTGCGAAAGAATTTGCAGGTACTATACATACATCGCCTACAAAATCTACTACATTTTCTTCTACAAAATTTTTTGGATCCACAACAGTCGAATTTACATTAGTAAAAATTTTAAATTCTCTTCCAACTCTTATATCATATCCGTAGCTTGAAAGCCCATAACTAACTATACCTTTACCTATATTTGCTTCGCAAAATGGCTCTATCATATTGTATTCTAATGCCATTTTTTTGATCCAATTATCTGCTTTTAAGCCCATTTTTGTCCTTTATAATTAAAGTGAATTTTTAAATTATATCTTAAAATAAAAGTAAAAAATAAATAATTGAAGTTATTTTTAGTATTTTTATATATAATTATAAATTAAGTCTTATAAATTAAGGAGAATATATGACAAAAGAAGAAATCAAAGAACTAATGCAACTTTTTGCAGAAGCAAGTATAAGCAAAATTAAAATAAAAGAACAAGATGGATTTGAAATAGAACTTGAAAAAGATTTATGTTGTGAATTGCCAGCCCCAGCTCCTGTTGCCCCAGCTCCACAACCAATTAATGTAAATGTAGTTAATGAAACCAAAGCAAGCCCAAGCTCTTCTAATAAACCAACTATCAATAGCCCTATGGTAGGTACTTTTTATCAAGCTCCAAGCCCAGGTGCAGCACCTTTTGCTAAAGCAGGACAAACTATTAAGAAAGGAAGTACTATAGCAATTATTGAAGCGATGAAAATCATGAATGAAATCGAAGCTGAATATGATTGTAGGATAGTAGAAGTTTTGGTTGCAGATGGTCAGCCTGTAGAATTTGGCATGCCTTTATTTGTGGTGGAGAAATTATAAAATGGAAATTAAAAAAGTTTTAATAGCAAATCGTGGAGAAATTGCATTAAGAGCTTTAAGAACTGTAAAAGAAATGGGAAAAAAAGCAATTTGTGTGTATTCTACCGCAGATAAAGATGCTTTGTATTTAAAATATGCTGATGCGAGTATTTGTATAGGAAATGCTAGAAGCTCAGAAAGCTATTTAAATATCCCAGCTATTATTAGTGCGGCTGAAATTAGTGAAGCGGATGCGATTTTTCCAGGGTATGGATTTTTAAGTGAAAATCAAAATTTTGTTGAAATTTGTGCAAAACATAATATCAAATTCATAGGTCCTTCAGTAGCTGCTATGGCACTAATGAGTGATAAAAGCAAAGCTAAACAAGTAATGCAAAGAGCAGGTGTGCCTGTAATCCCAGGAAGCGATGGGGCTTTAGGTGGGGTTGAAGCAGCTAAAAAGCTTGCCAAAGAAATAGGCTACCCTGTGATTTTAAAAGCAGCGGCAGGCGGCGGCGGCCGTGGTATGCGTGTAGTTGAAGATGAAAAAGATTTGGAAAAAGCATATTGGTCAGCAGAAAGTGAAGCTATGAGCGCTTTTGGTGATGGCACTATGTATATGGAAAAATATATCCAAAATCCACGTCATATAGAGGTGCAAATCATAGGAGATAGCTTTGGTAATGTGATACATTTAGGTGAGAGAGATTGTTCGATGCAAAGGCGCCATCAAAAGCTTATAGAAGAATCTCCTGCAATTTTACTAGATGAAAAAACAAGAGCAAGACTTCATGAAACAGCAGTTAAAGCTGCTAAGGCTATTGATTATGAGGGCGCAGGAACTTTTGAGTTTTTAGTGGATAAAAATTTAGACTTTTACTTTATTGAAATGAATACACGCTTGCAAGTTGAGCATTGTGTGAGTGAGATGGTAAGTGGGGTTGATATTATTGAACTTATGATTAAAGTAGCAGAAGGGTATCCTTTACCAAAGCAAGAAGAAATTAAACTTAAAGGCCATTCTATAGAATGTAGAATCACTGCAGAAGATTCTAAAACTTTCTTGCCTTGCCCAGGTAAAATCACAAAATACGTAGCTCCAGCAGGACGTAATGTAAGAATGGAAAGTCATTGTTATCAAGATTATAGTGTGCCTCCTTATTATGATTCTATGATTGGAAAATTAGTTGTTTGGGGAGAAGATAGAAACACAGCTATAGCAAAAATGAAAGTAGCCTTGCAAGAGCTTATCGTAGGTGGGATTAAAACAACAAAAGATTTTCATTTAGCAATGATGGATAATGCAGATTTTATCAATAATAATTATGATACAAATTATCTTTCAAGACATTAATTTTAAGATAGGTTTTAACCTATCTTAATTCTTCTATATGAGCATTTGCTCTTATTTTATCAAGATGATTTTTTAAGGCTTGTTCTTTTTGAGTTAGAGTATAGACATTGCTAACTTGATCTTTGATTAAATCAAATTCGATAGGATTTTTACCATATTTTTCTTTTACAAAATATACTATATAAGCATTTTCACCATTTAATACCGGAGTAAATTCTCCTATTTTGGTATTATTTAACAAAGCAAGTAATCTTGGATCTAAACTAGCTGCGTTTAAACTAATGGCTTTTGATTTAATTTGAGAATTTTTATACATAGGATTTTGTGCAAGTTGTTGTAAAAGTTCAGGATTAGTAGAATTATAAACAACTAAGTCTATATTTGAAAAAGTGCTAAATTTATCGAGATTGCTTTCATAAAAATGTTTTAGCGTTTCATCATCGATATTGATTTTTGCATTTTGCATTATGCTTCTATAAAGTTTTTCTCTTTCAAGATCTTTTCTAATTTTATTTTTAAAAACTTCAAAACTTAAACCATCTTTTTCTATCTTTGATTGTAAACCATTAATGTCGGTTTTATTGCCTTTTGCTATTTGGGCTAATTTTTCATTAAGTTCAAAAGTACTTACATAAATTCCTAACTTTTTAGCTTCACTTTGTTGAACTTTATCATCTACTAAAAATGCTATAGCCTTTTGTTTATCGTCAGTTTTTAATTCTTTCATGGTTTGTTCTATATCATAAAGAGTAATAGGTTGATTTTCTACTATCATTGCTACGCCACCAAGAGTTTGAGCATATAAAATATTTGCAGCAAAACAACAAGATATTAAAAATTTTCTCATATAAAACCTTTATTTAAGTGTAAATATAGCATTATAACAATAAAAATTTAAAAAAGGTAAAAATATGCAAGAAATCACAACGCGTTTTGCTCCTTCTCCAACAGGATATTTGCACATAGGGGGGCTTAGAACGGCTTTATATAATTATCTTTATGCAAGAAAAAATAAGGGTAAATTTTTATTGCGTATTGAAGATACGGATTTAAAAAGAAATTCACAAGAAGCTACACAAGCTATTATAGAAGCATTTAAATGGTGTGGGCTTGATTATGATGGGACGATTGAGTATCAATCTCAAAGATTTGATATTTATAAAAAATATATTCAAAAATTATTAGATGAGGATAAGGCTTATTATTGTTATATGAGCAAAGAAGAGCTTGATGAGTTAAGAGCTAAGCAAGAAGCAGCTAAAGAACGCCCAAAATATGATGGTAGATATAGAGATTTTAAAGGAACTCCGCCAAGTGATGTTGAACCTGTAGTGCGCATAAAAGCACCACAAAGTGGAGAGATTAAATTTATAGATGGTATTAAAGGTGAGGTTAGCTTTAAGGCCGAAGATATTTTAGATGATTTTGTAATTGCAAGAAGTGATGGTAGTCCAATTTATAATTTAACCGTTGTAATTGATGATGCATTAATGGGTGTGAGTGATGTTATAAGAGGGGATGATCATTTATCAAATACTCCAAAACAAATCGTTCTTTACGAAGCACTAGGCTTTAAAATACCTAAATTTTATCATGTGGCTATGATACATGGCGAAGATGGTAAAAAACTTTCTAAGCGTCATGGGGCAACTGATGTGATGGAGTATAAAAATATGGGAATTTTACCTCAAGCCCTGCTAAATTTTTTAGTGCGTCTTGGTTGGAGTCATGGCGATGATGAAATTTTTTCTTTAGAAAGTATGCAAGAGCTTTTTGATCCAAATCATATTAATAAAAGTGCTTCTTGTTATAATTTTAAAAAACTAGAATGGCTTAATGCTCATTATATCAAAACCTTGCCTTTTGAAGAAATCAATAGACAATTAAAAGATTTAGGTTTTGATTTAAGTCAGTATGAAAAAGCGGGATTTTTACTGGATATGTTAAGAGAGAGAGCTAAAACTTTGCATGATATTATTAATGGGGCTAAAGTGTTACTAAATGACCCAAAAGAATATGATCAAAAGGCTGTAGATAAATTTCTTAATGTAACAAATTTAACTTATTTGGAAAAATACGCTATGGTTTTAAATGAGCAAAAAAATGCTTGCGAATTTGAAGAATTAACTAATCGATTCTTAGAAGAAAATAATCTTAAGTTAAAAGATCTAGCTCAAGCCATACGCATTGCACTCACTGGAAGCTCGGTAAGTCCTAGTATATTTGAAGTATTAGAATTTTTAGGAGTGCAAAAAGCTAAGCTTAGAATAGAAAATTTACTAACTTATATGAAGGGGAAATAATGAATTTAAAAGAAGAGGCTTTAGAATACCACTTAGGCGGTAAAGTAGATATTATTGCTAGAAAGCCTATGGATAGTGCACATGATTTATCTTTAGCTTATTCTCCAGGAGTTGCTGAACCTTGCGTTGAGATAGCAAAAGATGAAACTTTAGCTTATAAATACACCAATAAAGCTAATTTAGTTGCCATAGTAAGTGATGGTAGTGCGGTTTTGGGACTTGGTAATATAGGAGCAAGTGCAAGTAAGCCTGTGATGGAAGGAAAGGCTTGTTTGTTTAAAAAATTTGCTAATGTTAATGCTTATGATTTAGAGATTAATGCCCATAGTGTAGATGAGATTGTTACCTTTTGTAAAGCTATAGCACCTACTTTTGGAGGAATTAATTTAGAAGATATTTCAGCACCAAAATGCTTTGAAATAGAAGCTGCATTGCAAGATCTTGGAATTCCAGTAATGCATGATGATCAACACGGAACCGCGATCATTTCTACAGCAGGATTAATGAATGCTATGGAAATTAGTGGTAAAAAATTTGAAGATATTAAAGTAGTAGTAAGTGGTGCGGGTGCAGCAGGTATTGCAAGTGCTAGAATGTATAGAAATTTAGGGGTTAAAAATATCGTTTTGGTAGATAGTAAAGGTGTGATTAATACTCAAAGAGATGATTTAAATAAATACAAACTAGAATTTATAAGCGATACTAAAGATAGCACTTTAAGAGAGGCTTTAAAAGGCGCTGATGTGTTTTTGGGTTTGAGTGCACCTAAGATTTTAGATGATGAGATGATTTTAAGTATGGCTAAAGATCCTGTGATTTTTGCGCTAGCTAATCCTGTACCTGAAGTAATGCCTGAAGATGTTAAAAGGGTTAGAAATGATGCTATAGTTGGAACAGGTAGAAGTGATTATCCAAATCAAATTAATAATGTTTTAGGTTTTCCTTTTATTTTTAGAGGAGCCTTAGATGTAAAAGCGACTAAAATCACTGAAAATATGAAAGTAGCTGCTGCTAAAGCTTTGGCTGATTTAGCTAAGCTTGAGGTAACTGATGAGGTAAAACAAGCTTATGGAGTAGAAGAGCTTAGCTTTGGTAGAGATTATGTTATACCAAAACCATTTGATAGTAGGGTAAAAGCTGTAGTTAGTGCTGCTGTAGCAAAAGCTGCAGTTGAGGATGGAGTAGCTTTAGTAAAAGAATTTGACTATCAAAAATATCTAGCAAGCTTACAATAGTTTTTATAGATTAAGTTTTATTTAAAATATTTTTTTGAATAAAACTTAATTTTTATTTTCAATCTTTCAATTTGACTTTTCTATTATTTTAATTTTTTACTTAATAATCTAAGATTGCAAAACAATTTTTTTACAATAAATGTTAAATTTTGATATAAATTTTAGTATTGATTATATTTTTAATTAAATTAATTTATATTTAAGATATTTTTTTATAGGATACTAATACTTAATAATAGAAAGGCTAAGATGATTTTTGGTAAGATAGATTATCTTAATTTACTCCCTTTGCATATCTATCTTAAAAAATCAGCTTTTCCTAGCTATGTTAAGCAAACTACAGAATACAAAAAAGGGGTTCCTAGTAAGCTAAATCGCCATTTGTATTTTAGACGCATTGATGCAGCGATTATATCAAGTGTTGAAAGTCGTAGAAAAAAATACAAAACCTTAAATGTGGGGATTTGCGCAAGCAAAAAGGTAAAAAGCGTTTTAGTGAAAAAACAATCTGAAAGCAAAGAAGATGCAAGCTCTGCAACTTCTAATGCTCTTGCAAAAGTTTTAAAGCAAAAAGGGGAGGTTATCATCGGTGATAAGGCTTTAAAACTTTATTTGCAAAATCCAAAAGATTATATTGATTTATGCGAATTATGGTATGAAAAGACAAAACTACCTTTTGTTTTTGCTCGATTTTCTTGTATTAAAAATTTTTCTATTTATAAAAAAATGATGAAAAATTTCACAAAAAGTAAAATTTTCATTCCGCAATATATTTTGCTAGATTATTCCAAGTCAAGAAATCTTTCTCAAAAAGAAATTAGTGCATATTTAAAGCTAATTTACTACAAAATAGGAACAAAGGAGCAAAAGGCGCTAAAAAAATTTTTAGCCAATGCAAACAGCAAGATACTATAAAAAGGACAATTTATGAGTATAGCTAAACAATATATCAATGAAACTTTAGAAAAAATTCAAACAATTTCTCCAAGACAACCTATCTTTTTTCAAGCAGCAACTGAGGTATTAAATTCTTTAGAACCTTTACTTGAATCCAACAAAACTTATCAAGATCATGCAATATTAGAGCGTATTGTTATGCCTGAAAAAACGACTATTTTTAGAGTAGTATATATTGATGATGCAGGTAAAGCTCAAACACATTTTGGCTATAGAGTACAGTTTAACTCTAGTTTAGGACCTTATAAAGGTGGGCTTAGATTTCACCCTAGTGTGAATTTAGATGTTTTGAAATTTTTAGGTTTTGAGCAAATTTTCAAAAACTCTTTAACAGGTTTGATGATAGGCGGTGCTAAAGGTGGAGCAAATTTTGATCCTAAGGGTAAAAGTGAAGCAGAAATTATGCGTTTTTGTCAAGCTTTTATGGCTGAACTTTCAAAAATCATAGGAGCAAACACTGATGTGCCAGCGGGTGATATAGGGGTTGGTGCTAGGGAAATTGGATATATGTTTGGAGCTTATAAGAAAATTAGCTCTAATTTTGATGGAACTTTAACGGGAAAGAAAATTCCATGGGGTGGAAGTTTAGCAAGAACAGAAGCAACAGGGTATGGCTGTGTGTATTTTACTCAAGAAATGTTAGCAAAATATAACAATGCATTAGAAGGAAAAGAGTGTGTAGTTTCAGGTAGTGGAAATGTGGCAATTTATACCATAGAAAAATTACACCAACTTGGTGCAAAAGCAATCACAATAAGCGATAGCGATGGATTTGTTTATGATAAAGATGGAATAGATTTGGATTTATTAAAAGAAATTAAAGAAGTAAAAAGAGCTAGGGTGAGTGATTATGCAGCGCTCAAAAAAGGTGCTATTTTTACTCCAAAAAATACGTATAAACAAGGTTGTAATGGGGTATGGAGCATACCTTGTGATATAGCTTTTCCAAGTGCTACGCAAAATGAGTTAAATTTAGAAGATATTAAAACCTTATATCATAATGGTTGTCGTATGGTAGCAGAGGGAGCTAATATGCCAAGCACACTTGAAGCGATTGATTTTATGTTAAATCAAAAAGACTTTTTATTTGCTCCAGCTAAGGCCGCAAATGCAGGCGGTGTAGCGACTTCTCAACTTGAAATGCAACAAAACGCAAGTATGTGTCAATGGAATTTTGAGGAAGTTGATGCAAAATTGCATAAGATTATGAAAAATATTTTTGAAAATTCATACGAGTGCGCAAAAGCTTATAATCATGAAGGAAATTTAGTAGTAGGTTCAAACATAGCAGGCTTTAAAAAAGTAGCTGATGCGATGATTGATCATGGTTATATTTAAAAAGATGGCTTAAATGCCATCTTTAATGCATATAAAAAAAGCTTGTTATTTGATTGGCAATTTTTTCTTCCAAAGATTCTTTGGCTCTATCTATATTGCCAAGATAAGCAGTTCTTGCCAAAAGTGAGGTGTTTTGAGTAGAGTTTTTAGAGCTAATTTGTAAATTAACTTGCAAAAGATAGTAATTTTCTACTTCCATTTCAAAAACATTATCTATTTTATCAAAGTCATTATAAAAAAATCTCGCATTAGAAGCAATTAGTCTTTGTGCGTAAGAAAATTTCTTAAAATCTACTATATTGATATAAATTTTATAATCACTTTGAGTATTATCTAAAACCAATCCTAAATTTTGTAATTTTTGAGTGAGTTTGGCTTCTAAATTTGTGTTTAATTTTGAAGGATTATTGATGTGTAAAGAAAAACTTTGATTTTTATTAGCATGTAGGAAAATACCCTCATTATTTGTTTGGATAAAAGTTTGCATAGGGCCTGTGCAAGCACTTAAAAACAGCGCAAGCACAAGCAAGAAAAGATTATTTTTGAGCATCGATTATGGTTGGTACAGCACGAAGACCAAGTTTAGAGTATTTTGCAAAAGTTTCTCTTACCGCTTTAACTTCAGCTTCACTAGGCTTTTTATAATCTTTTAAATTTTTATCATAGTATTTTTTCATGATAGCAATTTTTTGTGCATCATCTTTAGCGTTTTTGCTTTCTTTATAAATTAATGCAGATTTTTCAAATGCGCTTGTATCATGGATTGGAGTTAAGATAAATTTAACCTGATGAGTTTTTAGTGTTTCTTCTATTTTATCTAAATGCATTCTACAGTATGGACACTCAGGATCACTAAAAACATAAAGCAAAGGTTTATTTTTATCACCTAAAGAAACAAACATTTTTTCTTTTTTAAGTTCTACTAAAGCTTTTTTTGAAAATTCAGCTTGCTGTTTTTCCATGAGTTTTGCTTGATAAACTTGAGAATAAAACTCACCTTTTTTTACATCAATTACTTCAGTTGTGATGATGTTATCTTGAGTAAAAACGATTTCTTGGAAATTCTTACCACTAATTTCAAAATTAACTATCACAGCTTCAAAGCTAGTATCAGGAATTTTTTCTCTACTAGAAATACTAATATTTGCATTTGATAAATTTGGATTTTTCTTAAAAAAATTAATAATTTCTTCATTACTTGCAGCAAATAAAGAGCTAGCAAGAGTTAAAAGAGCTAGAGATTTTTTCATTTTTTTCCTTTAATTTAAATTTTTATCATTATAAAATGTAAGTTTTAACACTTAGACTTTTAGCATTCTTTTTTCCTCAATTTTTATCACTTGAGGATAGTTTTTATCAAGGTATTCTAAATAAGCTATGGCATATTTTCTTGAAATTTGAAAATGATTTTTTACAAAAGCGACATCTAAATGATGATTTTGCAAAAGTTTTAAAAACTCTTGCATGAGATTTTCAAGAGCATTTTTTTCTATAAAAAGATTGTGTGCTAATCTTTTGACTTTGTTTTCTTTGGTGAGTTTTTTTAAGATAAGATCTCCATTTTTCCTATCAAGCTCTAAATATTCATAAAGATTATAAGGTGCAGTAGGTTTTATACCTTCTTTTTTTAAAATTTCATAAAGCTCACAATGAGCCTTTTCTTGTAATTTTTCAAAATTTTGTCCTTTTAAAAACCATATGCCATCTTTAAAATCTAATTTTTCTTCCATTTGTTTGAGTACATAAGCACAAAAGCTCTCACTTGCCCAGCTAAGCCTTAAGGCGATAGAATGAGGCGAGATTAAAGCATAAGGATTTTTAGAGAAAATAAAATCAATAAATTCTTTCAAAGTTTGCATAGCATTTAAATCATATACATTTAAAGCTTGCTCATCGACAAAAACATGATCTAAACTTTTTGCTAAGTTTAAAGCTTGTTCATGAGTGAGTTTAAAGCGTTGATAGCTTGAAAGTAATCCAAAGCCAAGTTTGTGAGTTTGTTTTAAAAACTCAAATACTTTTTTAAAATCTTTTTGTTCTAAAAGTGCTAGATATTTAGCTTTTATATCTTTTTTTAAAGGCTCACTCACTGCATTTAGCACCATGCCACCACTTTTAATACGCCCATTTTCAAGCAAGATAAATTTATCATCAAAACACAAAGGTAAGTTTTTATCAAACTCTAAACTAATATAAGTTTTATCTTTAAATTCTTTGATTACACTAATTTTTGCATTAAGCTTTTTTGAGCCGCTGCAAAATTCTAAAATGCTTCCGTGTTTAATCTCTGTATTAAAAACAACTCCATCGATACTTTTAAAACTTTTAAAAATACCTTTTTTGCTTAATACATAGCCTTTTTTTAACTCATGATAATCACAATTTAAACTCAAAGCAACTCTATTATAAGCTTTTGCTTCTAAAACATTTTCTTCATGAATTTGTATATTTTTTACAATGATATCTTTTTGATTTTCAAGGCAAAAGATTTTTTCATTTTTGCTTATTTTTCCTTCATTTAAGCTTCCTGTTACTACTGTTCCTATACCTTTTAGAGAAAAAACCCTGTCAATGTAGTATCTAAAAATCAAATTTTCATCATTTTTTTTAGGCTTTAAACTAAGTAGATAGTTTTTTAAATTTAATATGCTTTGCTCATCATAAATGCTTGTTGGAAAAACTTTTAAGATATTGATTTTAAAGGCTTTTAATTCTTTTAAAAGCTCTGCTTGCTTTTGTACTAAATCCTTGCATAAATCAACCTTACTCAAAATAAGCACTACATCTTTTACGCCTAAAAATTCCAAAACCCTTAAATGCTCTATACTTTGAGCCTTTAAACCCTCGTTTATATCTATGACAAACATACATACTCTAAAGCCAAAAGCACCACTTATCATAGTTTTAATCAAACTTTCATGTCCAGGCACATCGATAAAAGCAATATTTAAATTTTCACTTTTCAAATTTGAAAAGCTAAGATTAATCGTAATGCCTTTTTCTTGCTCTTCTTTTAAATCATCACCTTCAAAACCATTTAAAGCTTTAATAAGTGAAGTTTTACCATGATCAATATGTCCAGCAGTGCCTATGATGATACTATGCATGAAATATCTCTTTGATAGCGTGGATTAAACGGTTTAAATCTTTTTCTAAAATACTTCTAAAATCTAGTGTAAAATGCCCATTTTCAACACGGCCAATCACACCTTTTTTTCTAAATTTTTCTTGTAAAAGCAAAGCTTTCTCGTCAAAACTTAACACAAAAGTATTTAAGCTTTTATCAGGCATAGAGCCACCACCTACTAAACTTTTAGAAGCTTTTAACTCACATTTTGTAGGAATTTTTTCTTTGACAAAAAGAGCCTTTTTTTCTATGATTTTTAAATCATCATTTAAAAGTTTTAGTGTGGGGATTTTTTCATATTCTTTTTCTAAGTATGCTTTGGTAGTTTCATTTAAAAAAGCTAGAGTGATTTTATCAACCCTTAGCATTCTTAGAAGTTGATTTTTCTTTAGTTGTTGAATGTATTTTTTCTTTCCAAGTATAATGCCTGCTTGAGTAGAACCAAAAAGCTTATCACCACTAAAACTTAAAATATCACAATGTTTTAAAAGCTCTTTCACACTTGGCTCGTTTTTACTAAGCTGTTTATTAATTTTTTCACACCAGCCAGCACCTAAATCATAATAAGATATGAGTTTTTTCTTTTTTGCCAAAGTATGAATTTCACTTAAGCTTACTTCTTCAAAAAATCCTTTAAAAGCAAAATTAGAACGATGGGTTTTTAAAATCATCTTAGTATTTTCATTGATAGCTTTTTCATAATCATATAGATGAGTTTTATTAGTTGTGCCTATTTCTTTTAGCCTAACAGCAGCTGCTAGCATAACTTCAGGAATTCTAAAATTTCCCCCAATCTCAACTAGCTCACTTCTTGAAGTAATAACTTCTTCATTTTTTGCTAAGGTGTTTAAAATCAAAAATACAGCTGAGGCGTTGTTATTAACAACCAAACAATCCTCACAATCAAATAATATTTTTAAATTCGCATTAAGTGCGTCATATCTTGAGCCTCTTTTGCCACTTTGCATGTTAAACTCTAAATTTGAATAAGAGCAGATGATTTCTTTAGTTCTTTCAAAAATACTCTCATCAATAATGCTACGACCAAGATTAGTATGTATGATAACTCCAGTAGCATTGATCAAACTTTGACTTTGCATATTTAAAAACTCATCAATGCTTTGAGCAATTTTACTTAGCAAATCTTGCAAGCTAAAATTTAAATTTTCATCTTTACTCAGTTCTTTTTTACAATTTGAAACAACTATTTTTGCAAAATGAGATCTTAAATATAAAGGATAATTAGCCAAGTTTTTATCGTTTATAAGTGTGTTTATGGGTGGAAAATTTCTAAATTTGTTCATCTTAAACCTTAAGAATAAATTAGTAAAATTATAACTTTTTTATAATGAAATTTATATAATTAAGATTAAAAATTTAAAAGAGAGTGCTATGAAAGATTTTGTATTTTTAGAAAATGAAGATTTAATTCCCCTAAGTGATGATATTAGTATAGTTCAAAAAGCCTATGAGGAAGAAGTTTTTATAGGAAATTCAAAGCTTTTAAACCCTGAAGTTTATGCACCTGAGATTAATTTTTATCTTAAAAACTCACAAGATGATGTGCTAAAAAAAGCTAAAACTATTGAGTCTTTATATAAGATTAGATCTAAAGTTTATGATTTAGGACTTGATTTAGAATACACTAAAGAAGTGGGTAAAAATGTAATTATTGTAAGCAATGAGGATCAAAATGAGCTTATAGAAAGCTTAAAAAAACAAGAATACAAGGTTTTAAAACTAAACAATGAACAATGTTTGGGCGTTTTAGGTTGCGTGGGCGAGCTTTGTGTGATAGCTTTAAAAGACAATAAGCAAGTAGAAATTGATTGTGATTTTTTCTTATATGATGTAAAAAAAGAAAGTTTTGATCAACAAAGTGGTTGCTATGATTTAACTACTTTGAGTCAAGAAGAACTTATAAAACTTTTAAATTCTAATTCTCCAAAATATAAATTTAGAAATTATATTAGTTACGATGATAGTATTTGTCAATATCATGAAAGAAGAAGTATTCATTGTGGAAAATGTGCTGAAATTTGTCCTAGTGTGGCTATTTTAAAAGATGATGAGCAAAGAAAATTAGAATTTTCTCATGTGGATTGTTTAAGCTGTGGTGATTGTGTGGGGATTTGTCCTAGTGGGGCGCTTGATTATGCACCTATGCCACGTAATAGCTTTTATGAAATTTTAAAATTTTATGAAGATAAAATCATTTTAATAATCCCAGAGAAAATGTCTATAGAAAATTTAAATATCACTTTAAAAGAAGATGTAATGCCTTTTATGATTAAAGGCGAAAACTATCTTGATCAAGCACATTTTTTAGCTATGCTTCAAACAAGTGGTGCGAGTGTGATTTTTTATAGCGATAGTTTATCGCAAGGTGCTTTAGAAGTAATAGCTTTGATGAATGAAATTTTTCAAAGAAAATTTAAACAAAACGCAATTTTTCTAGCTAAAGATGAAAAAGAACTTTTAAAGGCTATAAATCAAGCACATTTTATAGAAAATCTTAAATTTATATCTTACAATCCTGCGCTTTTAAAAAGAGAAGATTTTGCTATAAGATTAAGAGAGCTTATAAAAGAAGAAAATTTAGGCAATATCCCAAGCAAAGAATGGATACGCTATGGAAAAATCACTATCAATACAGATACCTGTACCTTATGTCTTTCTTGCGTGGGAGCTTGTAATGTAGGAGCTTTAGTAGCTGATGCTAAGGATAATTCTTTGAAATTTAATGCAAGCTTATGTACTACCTGTGGATATTGTGAGGCAAGTTGTGCTGAAAAAGATACTTTAATGCTTCAAAGAAGTGGGATAGATTTAGAAAAAGAGTATTTTTCTTTTATGGTTTTAGCTCAAGATGAACTTTTTGCATGTGTAGAGTGTGGGAAAGAATTTGCTACTAAAAAAGCTATTGAGAAGATCGCTAGCATTATGAAACCAAGATTTATGGGTGATGAAGCTAAGATAAAAACACTATATTGCTGTGCTGAATGTAAAGCAAAAGTAATGATACAAAGTATGAATGTGCTTTAAGCCAAAAGGCTTAAGCACTAAGTTTTAATCCCACCACTCCAGTGATGATTAAAATAATAAAAATGATTTTATTAATGGTTATTGCTTCTTTAAAGATTAAAAACCCAACCACGCTAACAAGTGCCAAGCCGCAACCTGCCCAAGTTGCATAAGCTATGCTTAAATCAATTTTTTTCAAAGCATAAAATAAACCTACTAAAGAAAATGAAAAAAACACCGCAAAAACGATTAAATAAAGATTATTTTTACTTATGCTTGCATACTTCATCGAGCTTGTTGCAATTACTTCAAAAACTATACTAATTGCTAATACTAACCAATGCATTTTATATCCTTTTAATTAATTTAAAAATGAAACTACAACAAGGATAAAAGGAGGTGCAGTAGGGGCTATAAAATAACCACAAGATAATCTTATCTTCCATTTTGTCCATAAGCTAGTATAAAATTTTAAGATAAAAAATCCATAAGTCATCTATAACCTTGCAATAATTTATCTTATTTTAGCATTGTTTTTTATATCTTAGTTAAATTTAGCGCAAAAGCTTTTTGGCTCAAAAGCACTTCATCATTTTCTTTAAAATCTTTAGCTTCTAAAGGGCTTAGTGCTACTTGGCTGATTTGATTACCTATGGCAAGTATGGCTATAAATATGCTATCTTGCTTTTGTAGTTTTAAAATGCGTGCTTTTATAGCAAATTTTTGTGAGCCTTGTGTTTTTAAAAAAACTTCATTAGGCGAGCCTTTTTTGATGATGGTTCCATTTTCTAAAATGATGACTTTATTAGCTAGTTTATAAACTTCACTTACATCATGGCTGATTAAAATAGTAGTGATTTTATAAGTTTTGTGTATATTTAAAAGATAATCATGCAAGTGTAGTTTTATCTCATTATCTAGGGCGCTAAATGGCTCATCTAAAAGTAAAAGTTTGGGTTTTTGCATAATGGCTCTTGCTAAAGCTACGCGTTGTTTTTGTCCTCCACTTAGTTCTAAAATATGACTTTTTTTGTGTTTGCTTAAATCTAAAAGTTCTAAAAGCTCATTGGCAAATTTTAGATCTTTTTTGGCAAAAAGTAAGTTTTGCTCTACATTCATATTTTCAAATAAAGCATAATCTTGAAAAACAAAACCAAGTTTTCTTTTTTGTGGGCTTAGAAAGTTTTTATCATCAAAAAATATCATATCATTAAAAATGCAAATTCCTTGCGCTTTTTCAAAACCTGCTAAAATTCTCAAAAGCGTAGTTTTACCACTACCACTTTTTCCAAAAATAGCACAAAAATCCCCGTCTTTAACTTCAAATTTAACCTTAAGTTTAAATTCTTTTTCTTTATTTTTAAAGATTTTTTCAAAGTCAAGTTTTAGCATAAATACTCTTTGATAAATAAAGCGCTAGGATGTACATAAGCAAATACAAAATCATTTTTTTGATAGTCTTGCTCTAAAAACTCATGGGTACTAATTTGAGCTTCAAAAGTGCAAATTTCATTTTCTAATCTTACGATAGTGATGATTTGTCCTTGAAAAATATCAATGATTTTTGCATAAAAGGTATTTAAAAATGAGTTTTCTAAATTTTTTTTACTAAGCAGACATTCGCTACTTTTAAAAGCAAGTAAAACTTCTTGATTAATGCTTGCTTTTTCATCAAGTTCTAAAGCAAGCATATATAATTTATGTTTTTTTATAAGAAATTCTACCCAGTTTATATTTTCATGATTTTTTATAGTATTTATTTTGGCTTTAATCATGGGACATTATAGCCATAAGCTTTGAAAATTTCCTTAGCCTTTTTGCTTAAAATAAAATCATAAAATTTCTTAGCTTTGGCATTATCTTTACCATAAGAAGTAATGATAATGCCTTGATTGATTGGTTCATAAAGCTTTGGATCGATTAAAATATAATTTTTTCCTTCTTGGAGTTTATAAGATTTTAGTGTATCTTCATATAAAGCACTTGCTGCTACAAAACCCACATCGGCTGCTTTTAGTGTTTGAGTAAGTGCTTCTCCTATGGATTTTGCTTCGATGATTTTAGTTTTTGTTTGCTCATAAATTTTAGCATTTTGTAAAGTTTCTATACTAGCTTGACCATAAGGAGCAGCTTTGGGATTAGCTATGGTGATGATTTTTACTTTTTCTTCTTTAAGTATGTCTAATCCTTTGCTTAAATCCATTCTAACACTGAGTAAAGCTAAAGCCCCTTGAGCATAAATAATAGGTTTTGTACTAGCAAAATTATCATCATATAAGCTTTGTGCAAATTTCATATTTGCAGCCATAAATATATCAAATGGCGCTCCATTTTTGATTTGCGAAACTAAATTTCCACTAGCGCCTAAGCTTACATTGATACTAATATCAGGGTTTTCTTTTTGAAATTCTTTTTGCAAGGCTTTAAAAGCATAAGCTACATTTGCAGCTGCAGCGATATTTACATCAGCGCCATAGCCAAAAATACACAAAAAAAGTAGGGTGAAAATTTTTTTCATTTTTAATCCTTTTAATAGCAAATTTTGAAAAAATTATAGCTTATTTTTAAAAGCAAAAATAAATTTGTATTTTTTGCATATTTTCTAAGACTTATTTTATAAGTAAATAAAAATTTTTAATCTTTTTAAAGAATATTTTAAAAGCATTTTAATGTAAAAATTTATTTTAATTTTTGTATAATTTACGATTTCAATTTATAAAATTTTAAAAGGAAAAAGCTTGTTAAAATACATACTAAGCTTGTGTTTATTTTTTAATACTTTGATTTTAGCCAATGACTTTGAAGATTTTGAGCAAGAATATCAAAAAAAGGAAATCAAAGATAGCTTTTATACCTATAATAAAGCTATGAGTAAATTTAATTATGATCTTTATACTTATTTTTTAAGACCAGTTGCACTTTCTTATAAAAGTGTTACTCCAAGTTTTATAAGAACAGGAGTAAAAAATGCTTTTGATACTACAAGATCGCCTTTTAGATTTATCAATCACCTTTTAAGTTTAGAATTTAGAAAAGCTGGTGAGGAATTTGGAAGATTTTGTGTGAATGTGCTTTTTGGATTTGGTTTGTTAGATAGTGCAAGTAAAACTCCTTTAAAAAGTTATGAGGCTGATTTTGGGACGACTTTGGGTAAATGGGGAGTAGGCAGTGGACCACACTTAGTACTTCCACTTTTAGGCCCTTATAATGTAAGAGATGCTTTAGCTTTACCTGTGAATTGGTTTATGGTGCCTGAGGGGTATATTGAGAATTTTTGGGTTGGAGTAGGTGTAAATGCTGCATTAAAATTAAATGAATTAAGTTTTGAGTATGAAAAAATAGATGATATTTACCAAAATAGTGTAGATTATTATACTTTTATACGTGATGCGTATGAACAAAGACGCCAAGAACTCATCAAATAAGGAGAATAAATGAAAAAAATCATAGCTTTGCTTTTTAGTGTAGTCTTTGCACTTGCTTTAAATTTGCAAGATATTTCTAAAATTATGCAAGAAAAAATTGATGAGAGCTTAAAAATTTTAGATCAAAATAAAAACGATAAAACCAAAGCAGCGCAAGAAATCTTTGCTTTATTTAATGGTGTTTTTGATTATGAACTTATGGCTAAACTTAGTCTTTCTACAAGATATGAAAAATTAAGTGAAAATGAAAAAAATGAATTTAACAAAGCCTTTGAAAAAAATCTTAAAAAAAGTTTCACAGATAAGCTTGCTTTGTATGATTCTCAAAAATTAAAAGTGATTAATTTAGAAGAAAAAAATAAAAGAGCTTTTTTGAAAACTTCTATGATAGTAGATGGCAAAGAAAATTTTGTAATTTTTAAATTTTATGATAAAAATAATGACTGGCAAATTTATGATGTGGATATTTTTGGTATAAGTATCATACAAACTTATCGCTCACAATTTAAAGATGTCTTGCAAAATGGTGATTTTAAAACCTTACTTGAAAAGCTTTCTAGCGTTGATTTTTCTAAATAATGCTAAGTAAAATTTTAAAAATCTTTCTTAATTTCCCAAAGCTAACTTTGGGGATTACTTTAATCTTTTGTGTATTTTTTAGTTTTTTTGTTAAAAATTTAAGTGTTGATGCAAGTGCTGAAAGCTTGCTTTTAGAGCATGATGAGGGTTTGAAATTATATAGAGAAGTTTCAGCACGTTATGGTAATGATAATTTTTTAATGCTTGCTTTTGCTCCTAAATATAAAGATATTTTTGCTAAAGAAAATTTAGAAACTATAAAAAACTTAACTCTTGATTTAGAAAAAATCAATGGTGTGCAAAAGGTATTTTCTATCGCCAATGCGCCTTTACTTGCAAGTTCTAAAGGTAAAGAGTTAAAAGAGCTTATCCAAAATATACCTAATATTTTTAGTCAAGATGTGGATATTAATCTGGCTAAAAAAGAAATTTTAAACCAACCCTTTTATAAAAACAATATCATCTCAAAAGATGGAACAACAACGGGAATTTTGATTTATCTAGCGCCTGATCTTGTTTATAATGACTTGATTAATTCAAGGGATAATGCACACAATGAAAATGAAAAAGAGTATTTCAGGGTCTTGATTAAAAAACACCAAGAAAACTCAAGAGAATTTAGTGCAAAAAGATTAGAAGAAATTACTAAAATAGTATCTAAGTATAGTCAAAATGGAGACTTTTTGCACCTTGGTGGTGTAGAAATGATCGCCAATGATATGATTAATTATGTAAAAAGTGATTTAAAAATTTATGGTCTTAGCTTAATAGGGTTTTTATTTATAGCGCTTTGGTGGTTTTTTGGCTCTTTGCACTTGGTGTTTTTGGCTTTGGGAATTTGCGTGGTTTCGCTTTTTACTTCAAGCGGGATTTTCGCACTTTTGGGCTTTGATATTACTGTAGTGTCTTCAAACTATGTAGCTTTAGTGCTTATTATCACCGTTTCTGTTGTGATACATTTGATCGTACATTTTATAGAAAATTTACATAAACACCCAAAAGCTAGTGTTTATAAGCTTTTACTCTCAACCTTACTTGATAAAGCAAGTCCTAGTTTTTATGCTATTTTAACCACAGTTGTTGGGTTTTTGAGTTTTATTTTTTCAGATATTGAGCCTATTATCAAACTTGGTATTATGATGAGTCTTGGTATCAGTGTGAGTTTGATTTTAGCTTATATTTATTTTGCAAGCATTTTGGTATTAATCCCACGTCTAAATTTTAAAGAGCTTAATCAAAATTCGTTGAAATTTTTAAGTTTTTGTGCAAATGCAAGTTTAAAACATAGAAAAGTTATCTATGGCATAAGTTTATTTTGTGTGGCTTTTGCTTTGTATGGAATTTTACAAATCAAAGTAGAAAATAGCTTTGTGAGTTATTTTAAAGATAGTTCTAGGATTAAACAAGGTTTATTGATTATAGATAAAGAGTTAGGTGGAACTATGCCTTTAGATGTGATTGTCAAGTTTAAGCAAGATTCAAAACAAAATGAAAGTTTAGATGAGTTTGAGCAAGAATTTGATGATTTAGCCAAAGATGATAGATATTTTTTTAGCAGTGAAAAAACAAGAATAGCTGCTAAGGTTCATGAGTTTTTAAGCAAGCAAAAATATGTAGGTTCTGTACTTAGCTTGCAAAGTTTGCTAGAGCTTGGAAAAAGTATTAATGATGATAAGGCTTTAGATGATTTTGCTCTAGCGTTTTTATATGAAAATTTAGATGAGAATTTTAAAAAGCAAGTTTTAATCCCTTTTGTAAGTGTAGAAAATAACGAGCTGCGATTTAGCGTGCGTATGTTAGATAGTGATCCAAATTTAAGACGCGATGCTTTTTTAAAACAGCTTGAAAAAGATTTAAAAGAACTTTTGCAAAATAATAATGTAGAGGTTAAAATCAGTGGTATTATGCCTTTATATAATAATATGCTTCAAAGTCTTTTTTCATCACAATTTGACACTTTGGCTTTTGTGGTGCTTGTGATTTTTGCTTTATTTGTGGTAATTTTTAGAAGTTTTGTTTATGCTTTTGTGGCGATTTTGGCTAATCTCATACCTTTGGCTTTAGTATTTGGTTTAATGGGTATTTTAAATATACCACTTGATATTATGAGTATTACCATAGCTGCTATTTGTATAGGAATAGGGGTTGATGATATGATTCATTATATCCATCGTTTTAAAGAAGAATTAAAGCATAAAAGCTTAGAAGAGGCTATAAAAGCTTCGCATATGGGTATAGGAAGTGCGATTTATTATACTAGCGTTACGATTATTCTAGGTTTTTTAGTAATGATTAGTAGTAATTTTATCCCGACGATTTATTTTGGTTTACTTACGGTTTTGGCTATGAGTTTGCTTTTATTTGGTTCGCTTTTTTTATTACCAAGTTTTATTTTAAGTTATCATTATCTTAAGCAAAATTATAATAAAGCAACATCCAAATCACATAAAGCCCAAAAGCAATAAGCATATATTTTATAAATTGTTTCATTAATACTCCATTTTTTCTAATGTTCTTAAGATATAAGTAGCAAACATTAGTGCTTGTGAGCGGTGTGAAATTTTTAATTTTACTTGCTCATCTAATTCACCTAAGGTTTTATCAAAACCTTTTGGGATAAATAAAGGATCATATCCAAAGCCATTATTACCCTTTGGAGTATCAATAGCAAGGCCATGCATATATCCATGCGTGCTAAAATGTCCATATTTTGAACTTATAGCTATGGCTGCAGTATAAAAAGCTTTGCTTTGATGTAGATTTTTTTCATGTAAGGCTTGGATGAGTTTGTTTCTATTGGCTTCATCAGTGCCTTCTTGAGAGTATCTTGCAGAAAAAATCCCTGGTGCATTGTCTAAAGCCTCTACACTTATACCGCTATCATCACTTAAGGTGATAAATTCATTTTGTTTTTTGTCTAAAGCATTAAAAATGGCTTTAGATTTTATTAAAGCATTTTCTTTAAAACTTGTGCCATCTTCGATGATTTCAAAAGGATCGATGATTTCATTTAAGGCATAAATTTCATAAGAAGTTAAAAATTTTTTGATTTCTTCTATTTTGTGTGCGTTAGAAGTTGCTAGAATGATTTTTAATTTTTTCTTCATAAAATACTCTTTTTGTTTTGACTTTAAAAAAAGTTTATCAAAATCATAGTAAAATTATCCTTTATAAGGAGAAAAGATGTTAAAAACTGTTTTACCTTTGTCTTTTATTGTGGGAACTAGATTTTTTGGATTGTTTATAGTTTTGCCGGTTTTAAGTTTATATGCTTTAAATTTAAAAGGAGCCAATGAGTTTTTAGTAGGACTTTTAGTGGGTGTGTATGCTCTAACTCAAATGGCATTGCAAGTTCCTTTTGGAATCATTTCGGATAAAATAGGGCGTAAAAAAACTATGCTAATAGGACTTGTGGTGTTTATCATAGGTTCTTTGGTATGTTCATATGCTGATGATATCTATACGATGATGTTTGGAAGGCTTTTACAAGGAGCAGGGGCCATAGGAGCAGTAGCTACTGCTATGATAAGTGATTTTATCAATGAAGAAAATCGCGGTAAGGCTATGGCTATAATGGGTTCATTTATAGGACTTTCTTTCGCAGCTTCTTTGGTGCTTTCTCCTTTAATGAGTGCCAAATTTGGACTTTCAAGTTTGTTTGATTTAAGTGCGATTTTGAGTTTAATTTGTATCGTGCTTTTATTTAGCGTTGTGCCTAAAGAGCATACAATAGTACATGAAAATACTAAAACTCCATTAAAAAAACTTCTAAAAGAAAAAAACTTAGCTTTGATGAATCTTACTAATTGTATGCAAAAAATGCTTATGAGTATTGCGTTTTTAAGTATTCCTTTGGTTTTAGTGCATGAGTTTAATTACCCGAGTGAGAATTTATGGCATGTTTATGTTAGCTCTATGGTACTTGGGTTTTTAGCTATGGGTTTATCAGGATCTTTGGGAGAAAAAAGAGGCTTAAGCAAAGAGATATTGCTTTTAGGTGTGGCATTTTTTATCATTGCTTATATTGTATTTGCTTTTTCGCATAATGCTTTAGTGTTTATGGTAGGTGTTGTAGTGTTTTTCATAGGATTTAATTTGCATGAGCCTATTATGCAAAGTTGTGCGAGTAAATTTGCTAAGGTAAATGAAAAAGGTGCAGCTTTGGGCGTGTTTAATGCTTTTGGTTATTTTGGAAGCTTTTTAGGTGGTGTTGTAGGGGGATATTTTTTACACCATTTTAGTTTAGTTTCTCTTGCTTTTATTTTGATAGCTTTGTCTGTAATTTGGTTTGTGCTGCTTTTGTTTTTACAAAGTCCAGCAGATTTTAAAAATGTCTATTTATCTTTAGAAACAAAACATGATTTAAATATGATTAAAGGCATAAATGGAGTTTTAGATGTGTATAAAAACTCTAAATTTTTAGTGATTAAATACAATAAAAAACTTACAAGTGAAGAAGAAATTTTAGCGATTATTGAAAAATAATCGCTTTTATACAAAATGCTTTTCTTTTAAAATCACATATAATTTTAAAGTAGAAATAAAGAAAGTTAAAATAGCAGGTCCAAGGATAATACCCCAAAAACCAAAACTTGAAATTCCTGCTATCATCGCAAAGAAAATTAAAAGTTCGTTAATTTGCGTTGGAATTTGAACAAGTTTTTCATTAATCCATTTAATGATATAGGGTTTTACTAAAGTATCTGCGATAAAAGATATCATTACCACGCTATAAATGAAAATCACTAAAGCACCGCTTAGATTGTTATTGGCAAATTCATATAAAGAAACAGGCACATAAATTAATGCTCCGCCTACAACAGGGATTAAAGAACTAAAGCAAAATAATATCCCCATTAAAATCGCATCATAACCATAAAATTTAGTAATGATAGCAAAAAGCACCCCTTGTAAAATGGCATTTAGCACCATAGAATAAAACACCACAGACATTACATTGCTCACTTCACTTAAAATACCTTGAGTTTCTTCTTTTTTCATAGGTACTATGGTTTTGATATAGCCAATGAGTTGGGCTCCATAAAGATTAGCAAAGAAATAAAACACACAAATTAACACCATATCAGTTAGAAATTTAGTCCCGAATTTAGTTGCGCTTGAAAGATAGGTTAAAACATCTTTAGAAATGGAATTTAAATCAATACTTGCTAGTGCTTCTTTGATTTTGGGCTCTATAAAGCTTAAAGATTCAGGTAGGTGTAAAGAGTAATTTTTAAAATATTCTATGGTATTGTGAATATAACTTATATTAAAACCGCTAGCAGCTTTTGCAAGTTCTATAATAGCATATACAAAAGGTATAAAAAATAAAGCCAGCATAAAAGTAGTAGTAGCTGTTGCTGCAACGACTTTTTTACCTTTGAATATATTTAAGAATTTAACATTAACATTAGAAGTAGAAACAGCCATTAAACTTGCTATGGCTATATTCATCAAAAAAGGTTTAAATAAAAAAAGCACCCAAAATAAAATGATCAAAATAAAGCTAATTAAGAAAAAATTACTACTTTTCATCAAATAAACCCTTGTTGTATTTTAATTTGAAAACATCAAAGCTTTTTAAGCTTGCAATACGACCTTTAGCTGTTCTTTCTATATAGCCATTTGCTAGTAAATATGGCTCTATCACATCTTCTATGGTATTTTCATCCTCACTTAATGCTGCAGCTATACTAGAAAGTCCTATAGGTTTTCTTTTAGCTTCAGTTAAAAGCTCTAAATACCTCAAATCCATTGCATCAAAACCAAGCTCATTTACCCCTAAAGAATCAAGCGCTTCTTTAGCTCTTTTTTCGCTAATGATTTCCTCATCATTAACATCAGCAAAGTCTCTTACGCGCTTAAGCAATCTTAAAGCAATCCTTGGGGTAGAACGACTGCGTTTGGCTATTTCTAAAGAAGCTTTTTTTTCACAAGTTTTATTAAGCTTTAGAGCTGCTTTTTCTAAAATGATAGCAAGCTCTTCATTTTTATAAAATTCCAAGCGAAATTGCATACCAAAGCGATCGCGTAAAGGATTGCTTAGCATACCTGCTCTTGTGGTAGCACCAATGAGTGTAAATTTAGGCAAATCGATTTTTATTGTTTGTGCAGCAGGTCCACTACCGATGATAATATCAAGACGAAAATCTTCCATAGCAGGATAAAGCACTTCTTCTATGGCAGGACTTAAGCGATGAATTTCATCGATAAATAAAATATCTCCCTCATTAAGATTGGTTAAAATCGCAGCTAAGTCTCCACTTTTTTCTATCATGGGTGCAGCGGTAGTTTTGATATTTGCATTCATTTCATATGAGATAATATTTGCTAAAGTTGTCTTACCAAGTCCTGCAGGCCCACTAAAAAGGATATGATCTAGACATTCATTTCTTTTTTTAGCAGCTTTGATGAAAATTTCTAAATTTTTTTTAATGTTTTCTTGTCCTATATAGCCGTCAAAATTTGAAGGTCTAAGGCTTGTTTCATAAGTTTCATCAGGGGAGAATTTTTCAATCTCTATGATTCTGTCCATATTTTTTCCATTTTATTTTGTAAGAAATTTTAATTTTATCTAAAATTTGCTAAAATAAACATTTAAACTTAGATTATAGAAGTTTTTATGGGAATTTTAGAGCAATTAGAGTTAGATTACGAGCTTGAAGAAATCGAGCGTTTTTTGTATTTTTTTAGAAGTCTTTGCGATGTTTTAGAGCCTTTGATAGTAAAACTAAGTAGCGATAGCTTAAAATACAAAGAAGCTTTAAAAGACTTAGAGCAAAATATTCATAATGTAGTTTGGGCTGCTAAAAGATTAAATTTAGATGAAATTGCAAATTTTTGTACATTCTGTGAAGAAATTATGCAAGAAGCAGCTAAATTTGATGGGCCTGCTAGCGATGAATTTGTGGATTGGATGTTTTTAGTGGGTGAGCAGCTTGATAGATATTGCAGTGATTATGAAAAAAATACTTCTTTTTTAAGTGTATTTAACCCTAAAATTGCAAATGTTCCAGATAAAATTTCTAAATAACGGGGACGACTTGGCTTCGACAGGAGTAGAGTGGCCTTGGTGGCATGTCGCTTTGAGCAAAGCGTATAAAGCTCAAATTAAAATTAAACGCAAACAACGTTAAATTTGCTCCTGCTTACGCTAAAGCTGCGTAAGTTCAGTTGAGCCTGAATTTTAAGTGATACTATCTAGCTTAGAATTTGGTTATTTTCGATAGTGTAGATTGAAATTTGACAAGTTTTAATCGAAGTTAAAGTCTTAGTCTAGCTTGAAATTTTGGAAGGTGAGTTTGGCTAGATGAAATTTTCACCTTTGCTAAGCATGTAGATGCCGTGGTTGTTTTATTTTTGGACAGGGGTTCAATTCCCCTCGTCTCCACCAATACTTAGTTTTTTATAATAACCAGCAAATTATATTTTCTATTTCAGATTCTATATTTTAATATAATTAAAGTCATGCTCGGTTGATTCAATTTCATAATTACAAATAAAAACTTCTTGCTGTTTTATATTTTCTTTTCCACAAGCATGATATTTAAAATTATTAGGTGTATAAATGTTTAAATTATTTTTGATGCAAAATTCTTTTAATAGTGTATTTTCGATGTTTTTATTTATAAATACATTGCTCAAACCAAAATTAATTCCATTTTTATCCAGTTTTTCACAAACATTATAAAGTAGAGTATCATCTTTTTGATTCCAACTATTATTTTCATTATATGTTGCTGTTGTTATTCTATATGGTGGATCAAAATAGACAAAATCATCTTTTGAAATATTTATTTTATCTATTAAATCAATAAAATTTTCTTTATAAAAGGAAATATTTTTTTTAAAGAAGGAATGTCCAATTGTTATATTCTTTTCATTTTTAGTAGAAAAGTAATTATTTCCAAAAGGCATATTAAAATCACCTTTTTTGTTAGTTCTAAATTGTTGTGAAAACGCAAAAAACATAAGAGTATATAGATCTAAAACATTTTTATTTTTATTATATTGATCTCTAAAAATATGATATGCTTTTTTATATTTATCAACTTCTTCTTTATCACTGAAACAGCGAATAGTTGTTTTTTGTGGTAGATTAAATTCTGCAATTCTTTGTTTTATATGATTAATTATTTCATTAGCTTCATATTTTAAAAACATTTGGTAGTAAGAGTGTAAGGTATCATCTATATCATTTATTATATAGAATTTAGCTTTAGTATTCATGGAAATGCTTGCACTTCCTGCAAAAACATCTATAAACTTATTAATTTTTTTAGGAAATAAATTTATTAATCCTTTTCTAATCAAACGAGATTTATTACCCATATATAATATAGGGCTTAAAAATATTTCACTCATTGATTAGTAATTTCCAATTAATATTGTTTTGACTGCATAATCTATTTAATTCTCTTAATTTATTGGAAAATTCCTTAAAGGTTAATTTTTCAATTTTTTCATATTCTATGTATTCTAAATGTTTTGGTTTCGAGGTAGTGTTTTCATATTCATATAAGATTTTATAGTTTATTTTTGAAACATAAAAAACTTTAACTTCTTCTATATATTTTTCTTTATTATTTAATTCCTCTAAAATGATTTCATTATTTTTTTTAATTTGTTTATATCCATCTCCATAATTAACTAGTATTAATTTTGCATTTAGTTGCTTGGAAAGTTGAAAAAGAGAATGAAATTTTCTCCAGTTATATGGATAGTATTTTGGATCTGACGTATGTGGTGTTAAATAACCGCTTTCGCATTTTAAGTATTCAAAGATATAATATTGATTTGTTTTATTGTCGTGTAAAAGATAAATACTATCTATATCAAAACCATATGTTTTATCACCATTTAAACATTTGATAATAAATTCTTTACTAGAATCATCATTTTTACTAATTATTTTACTAGACATTGTTTTTATTTACCTTATATATTTTAATATTATTATTTTTAATTTACAAAATTATATTTTGTCAAAAGCTGATTAGTTTTTCTTCAAATATATAAATGATAATTTTTTAAGTAAAATATTTTAAAAATTTAAAAGAAAACTAATTTTAGATTTTCTTTGCAAGGCAATCCTTGCAAAGAATTTATACAAATAAAGAATTTACGCTTTCATTATGATAAACTCTGCGTATTACCTCACCAAAAATAGGTGCTACGCTTAGGACTTTGATTTTATCCATTTGTTGTTTTAAAGGTATAGTATCAGTTACTACTAGCTCATCAAGCGCATCTTTGGCTATTCTTTCATAAGCTACACCACTAAGTACAGGGTGAGTACAGCAAGCTATAACTGACTTTGCACCTTTGCTTTTAAATACTTCAGCAGCTTTTACTATGGTTCCTGCTGTATCGATGATATCATCTACTAAAATCACTTCTTTATCTTTTACATCACCGATGACATTCATCACTTCGCTTTCATTAGCTTTTTCGCGTCTTTTATCTACTATCACTATATCAAGTCCTAAAGCTTTTGCTACGCTTCTAGCTCTTGCTATACCGCCTATATCAGGGCTTGCGATGATAGGATTTTTGTAGTTTTTATTTTTAATATAATCATTAAAAATAATACTTCCATAAAGATTATCCACCGGTATATCAAAAAAGCCTTGAATTTGTCCAGCATGTAAGTCTATGGTAGCTACTCTATCTACTCCTGCTGATTCTATAAGATTTGCTACTAATTTTGCAGTAATTGGCACTCTAGGACTTGCTTTTCTATCTTGTCTAGCGTAACCAAAATAAGGGATGATAGCTGTGATAGAGCTTGCACTTGAGCGACGCAGAGCATCTGTCATGATTAAAAGTTCCATTAGATTATCATTTGTTGGAGCACAGGTGCTTTGGATGATAAATACATCTTTACCACGCACGCTTTCATCTATTTGAATGCTAATTTCACCATCGCTAAAACGCTTCACACCTGCATTGCTTAGAGGCAATGAAAGGTATTTTGAGATTTTTTTAGCAAATTCTTCATTTGCTGAACCAGAAAATATTTTATATCCACGCATATATAAGCCTTAGAAAGTTTTTTGTGATGATATAAAAAGTTTTTTAAAAATACAATAAAACATATTAAAAGCCGTGCAATCTTTTTAAATCCGCATCAATAGGAAATTTATTTCCATCTTTATCTACGCTTACATAAGTTACTACAGCTGAAGTTACATGCATACAATACACACGGCCATATTCATTAGCTCTTTGAGTAACTACTTCTACTGCTACGGTGATGGATGTATTACCCGCTTTGATGATTTTTGCATAGCAAGATACCAAATCACCTACGAAAATTGGCTCTTTAAAAATGATTTTATCTACCGCAACTGTGACAACTCTTTGTGGAGAAAGTTCTCTTGCAGCAATGGCTCCAGCTAGATCAATTTGTGACATAATCCAACCGCCAAAGATATTACCAGCGGGGTTTGTATTGCTTGGCATAGCTATAACTCTTAGCTTAGGTTCTCCCATATCTTTCATACATTCTCCTTGTGTTTTAAAAAAAACATTATAATTAAGTTTTAAAAATAAAGAAAGGTAAAAAATGAATGATTTTAAGCAAATAGCAAAAATTGTGAAAAATAGGAAACAAAATATCAATAGTCTTTATAATATACTTCAAACTAATCAAAATCATCCTTTGATAGATAGAGCTTTAGAACTAGCTAATCTTGAAAATGAAAAAAGTAATGTTTTGGCAATGTTGCGTCGTTTGGTGGATTTAAAAGAGGAAAATTTAGTCCAAGAGCTTGAGAAAAAAGGTTTAAACGAAGAAGAAATTTCTCAAATAAAATATAAAGTTTTTTCTTTAGTAAGAGCCTTTTATGAAGTAGAACACCAAGATTTAATCGATGAGATTAAAAGTAAAAATTTACTTGATGAGTTTTATTTGGCTTTAGTTCAAGGTGTGCATAATATAGGTGTAGTTATGAATTCTTTTGAGCTTGTTTGGAGCAAGCAAATTTTAGATACAAATAATAAAATCTTAAAAGAACAATTTCCAAATTTAAGCGATGCTTTGGAGTTTTTAAAACAAAATGAGCTTTATCAGCTTAATCAAGATGGTGAAATTTGTGAAAGAAGCTATGGAGCTTTAGTTAAAATAGGAACACTTTGGAGATTTTTGCCTTATGCAAAGGCTTTTGAAAATGAGGTTTTAAAGCTTGAATATGAGTTTGATAAGCTTTTAGAAAAACTAAGAAATTGCACGTTAGATGATGAAAAAAATGCTTATATTAATTATATAGAAAAATTAAAATTTGCTTTTTGTGAAAAAGATAATAATGAAGTGGTCAAAAAATGGCAAGAAGCAGAGCTTGCGTGGATGGAAGTAAAATGTCCATTGCAAATTGGCCATCCTTTAGAATACTATGAAGATTCTTACACTCATGCAGTGGCGCTTGAATGGGATATACGCTTAGAAGATGTGAGTGGTTTTAACGGGAGCGAATTTAAAGAAAAAATCAAAAAAAGCTTTGCTATGGTGTATGCAAATTTAGAAGAAGAAGATGAGGCTTTGTTTGATGAAGTGAATTTTAATCTTGATAAAACTCAGCTTTATATTTGTATGCCTATGATTTTTTATGGAGCAGAGCTTAAGGGGCTTTTTTCTGCTCAAGTAGTGCCAAATGATGAGTATGTAAGCAATATAGCAGGTAAAAAGATCTTTGCTTTTTTAAATTATGTTTATGAAAATGCTAAAACCAAGCCTTTTATGAAGCTTTCTTCTATGGTATTTGAAAAAGAATTTTTAGATTATGGTAGAGAAATTTTATTTTATAATGAAAAATTATGGAAAAGAATTTATGAGGTTTCTACCATAGGTCATGAGTTTGGACATATTTTCTTTGTGGCAAATGATAGCGAAAAGAAAATGAATGAAAGTGGTGTATTTAAAAATATAGAAGAGTTTAAAGCTACTGCAGGCGGGCTTGTGAATTTCTTTTTACATGAAGAAGATGATTTAAAGCTTCCTGTATTTTATGAGCTTATTAAAAGGGCTATAGGATTGATCGCTTGGCAAAGAGTAGAGGAGGTTAAGCCTTATTATACTGAAGGTTTGATTCATTTGTCATTGTTGTTTAAATCAGGGGTATTATCTTTTGCAAATGAGAAATTAAACATTAAATTTGATGAGGAAGCTTATGAAGCCTTTAAGGCTGTATTTATGCAAAATTACTATAAGCTAGCAAGACATTATATGTTAAAAGAAGATGCTAAAAATTATTTAGATGAATTTTGTGTTTTAGAAGATGAGGTGTTTTTACCACTTGATGAAGAGTGTAAGGAATTTGTAAAATACTACTATGAATTACACAAGTTTTATGGTAATGAAATTGATGAAAGCGGAGAGTTTGAAAAATACTCTAATGTAAAATAAAATTTTATCAAGAAGAACTTAGCTTTCTTCTTGATATTTGCTATTTTCTAATGCTTTTTCCATATCTTTTTGCGTTTTTAAAATTGCTTTACTAAAACCATTTAGCACTGAAAATGGGGCAAATTGCGCTGCTCTTTTTTCTCTTGACATTGGTGGAAATTGTTTTGATTTTTGATATTTTATATCTATTATATCTTTATAATCATCATGCATTATGGCCTCCTATTAAAGAAGTAATTTCTTTAGTTTCATTATCTAAACTTGAAGCTTTTAAAATAGCCTTTTTGCCAAATTTTTGCATAATTTGAAGTCTTGCTTTTTGGAGATTTTCTTCTTTTTCAAGTTGATTTTTTTCTTGTGAAATTGCATTAAAATCACTAAATAAATTTAATTCTTGGTAGTTTTTTTGTGCTTTATCTGTGATATTATTTAAACTTAGGCTGATTTTTCTAATGCTTAAGCTTTTATCGCTGATTTTGCAAAAAAGCTCTAAGGTTTTTTTATTGATGATTTTTAGAGAATGGGTAAAATTTTCTAAATTTATACTTCCATGAGCATTTTTAGGTATAGTTCTTCCATAGCTATCTTTAGTGGTAACTCCTTTATAAGAAGCTAAAAGGCTTGAATTTTCTAAGTTGCTTTTATCATATTGTATATCTAGCGTGATATGATTTGTTTTAAGATTATTTTGTATAAGTTCAAGTACTAAATGATCTACAAGTTCTTTTAAAACTTTCATTGCTTGAGTGTTATCATACGCAAAAGGTAAAACCTTAGCCATGACTTTAGAATGATTTTGTGATTTATAGTTTTTGATATCTTTCATTGTACAAGTTTCAATACCCCATGCATGATCGATTAATAGTTCAGCATTAATACCAAAGTGTTTATAAAGTAAGGCTTCGTGTTTTAAAGAAAATCTTGCAAGATCTCCCATAGTGTGAATGTTTAAATTTGCAAGTTTTAAAGCAATACCTTTACCTATACGCCAAAAATCTTTTAAAGGTTTATGATGCCATAATTTATATCTGTATAATTTTTCATCTAAAAAGGCTATAAGTAAGCCATTTTCATCTACTTTTTGTCTTTTAGCAAGTATATCCATGGCAATTTTAGCTAAGTATAAATTTGTGCCTATGCCTGCTGTTGCAGTGATTTTGCTTGTGTGTAAAATATCAAGTAAAATTTTAGTAAGTAGCTCATGAGCTGAAAGTTTGTATCTTTCAAGATAAGAACTAAGATCAATAAAAACTTCATCAATAGAGTATAAATGGATATCTTTAGGATCAAAATACTTCAAATAAATGCTGTATATTTTTGTGCTAAATTCTATATAAGTAGCCATTCTGGGTTTAGCTATGATATAGTCTAGTTCTAAATTTAAATCATTTTCAAGTTCTAATGTATCAAAACTTTTAGCTTTGAAGTGGTGTTTTTGAGCTTGTTTTAATCTTTCTTGGTTAATCGAATGGATTTTTTGTTTAAACTCAAAAAGTCTTAATCTACCAGGTATATTGTAAGTTTTTAGCGCAGGTGAAACTGCTAGTATGATGGTTTTATCTGTTCTTGATTCATCTGCTACAATGAGATTAGTTGTTAAGGGATCTAGATTTCTTAAAACACACTCAGCTGAAGCATAAAAAGATTTCAAATCAATAGAAGCATAAATTTGCATAGTATGTGAAACTTACCTTTAGATTTATTAAGTTTGATAGTATTAATTATAACAATAAAAAATATTAAAATAGATGAAAGGAAATAGATTTTATAAGGTGGCGGACAGAGAGGGATTTGAACCCTCGAGACCCGTTAAGATCTGCACCCTTAGCAGGGGTGTGGTTTCAGCCACTCACCCATCTGTCCGTATTAAAAGGAAAAGTATATCTTATTGATTATAAGATATACCTTAAATTTATACACTAAGATAAGCTATAATTAAAGTTATAACAAAACCAACACCTAAAACTGCGATTTGTTTACCCCTGTCTTTGCGTATAGCTATGATAGTGATTAAAAGTCCTGAAATATAAAGGATTATCATAGCAAGTGCAAAAGCTAGTCCAAGAACAGAAAAATACCACATACCTTTATCTTTGTGAAGTAAAATCATATTTCCAAGTAAACTTCTTTCTTTTGTGATAATTTCATAATTGTTTTCATCTATTTTGACAATACTTACAGTATAGTTTATAGCACCAAGCTCTATGCCATTGCCTTTTTTGTTAAGTTTTGGTTCCAAAGATGAAGGAAGTTTTAAGTTATTTTTCTTTAAAAAATCAATTAAAAATTCAGCTTCAGCGCCTTCTTGGATAATGGCTTGAACTTTTTGAGTTTGAATTTTAGCTCCACTTTCTCCATCAAAACCAGCTATATAAGCAAAACCAGTAACAGCATATAAAAATGCTAGTGGTAAGAAAAACAAGCTAATGTAAATGTGAATTTGTCTGAATAATTTGTTTTTATTCATTTTTACTCCTTTTTGAAAATAATGAGAAGTATATTATTAAAAGGTGAAGTGAAAATAAAATTTTAATCTTTTTTAAATTTACGAGCTAGAGTAAAAAAGCTTCGAATGATTCCATAAAGCACATATAAGCTTGCGACGATTAATGCACTTTCTAAAAAATACAAATAAAGCATGGAAAATAAGACCACTAAAAGGATTAATACTTTTAAAACATTTGCCCGTTTTAAATCAATTTTTTTAAAACTTGGATATCTTATATTGCTTACCATTAAAAAAGCTAAAAGCATTTGAATGCATACTATCATCAAAGAAAAATCACGTAAAAAATCATAATATAAATAAGCGCTTACCCATAAAGCACTTACAACTGCAGCTGTTGGTATAGGAAGTCCTATAAAAACTGAAGGTTCATAAGTACCTGTGGTAACATTAAATCTTGCTAAGCGTATAGCGCCAAAAACTACAAATAAACCAGCTATTAAGGAGCCAAAACGATCATATTCATAACCTATACTCATATAAAAAAGCATAGCAGGTGCAACACCAAAGGCTATTAAATCTGCTAGCGAATCAAACTCAACCCCAAATTTAGAAGTAGAATTAGTAGCTCTTGCAACGCGTCCATCTAAGCCATCACAAATTAATGATAAAATGATATAAATTAATGCTTTATCAAAATTTTGATTAATAGAGGCAATCACTGAAATAATGCCTAAAAATATGGAAGCAGCTGTAAAAAGATTAGGTAAAATATAAATTAGTTTAAAATTCATGGATTTAAGTATCCTATCAATGCACCAATGCGTACTTTATCGTTTTCATTTACGCAAATTCTAGTATCTTTTGGAAGTAATAAACTCACACTACCATCAAACATAAAACCTATATTTTGTCCATGGTTTAAATGATGACCAAAATCACCAATATGAACTTTTCTATTTAAGGCGCCAAAAATGATGCGTAATGCCCATTGTTTGCCTTTAGAGCGCGCTAAAAATAACATTCTTTCACCCATTAAATTTGTATTTTTCATAAATGGACATAAAAAAAGTCCGTGTCTTGGTCTAGTTTCTTCTATATCCATATTAAGTGGAGCTATGATATTGCCTTGATGAATGATATTGTTTATAATTTGCACTTCTATGCATTCACCAAGCTCTTTATATGAGCTTGTTTTAATGCATTTTATTTTTCCTTCTATGGGAGCTATGATAGTATTTGGATCTGCTATATAATCGATTTTACTAGCTCTAAAAAGGCAAGCAAAAAGTATAAAAATACACCATAAAAGCCAAGAAAATCCCCATATAAATTGAGCTATTGCAAAAACTATAGCTAGAATTATAAGTAAATTCCAGCCAGTCTTTGCAATAAAATTTGTTTTCATTAGTTATCCTTAATAACTTCTTGTTCTTTTTCTTCTAAGCGCGTTGGAAGATTGTTTTCTTCTTCATAATTTTTAATAATCTCTCTAACTTTAGCACCATCAATAGTTTCTTCTTCATAAAGTGCTTGTACCATTACTTCTATAGCACCGCTATAAGTTTTTAAAATTTCTTTTACGCCTGCATAGCGTTCATCTAAGGTTTTCTTCACATACTCATCTAAATCTTGAGCCATTTTATCAGAATAATCTTTGATAGTTTGTCCACCACTTAAGAAAGTATTTCTTTGTTTTTCAAGCACCATTAAACCTGCGATTTCACTCATACCATACATAGAAATCATAGCTTTTATGATGTCAGTTGCACGTTCAAGGTCATTGCTTGCACCAGTTGAAATTTCTTTAATGAAAATTTCTTCAGCTGCACGTCCACCTAAAAGTACATCAACTTCAGCCAAAAGCTCATGTTTTTGCATTAAAAATTTATTTTCTTCAGGAGTATTGAGTGTATATCCTAAAGCTGCTAAACCACGCGGTATAACAGAAACTTTACTTACTTTTTTAGCACCTTTTGTGGTTTCAGCGATTAAAGCGTGGCCGCATTCATGATAAGTTACGATTTTTTTCTCTTTATCATTAATTCTACGTGATTTTTTCTCAAGTCCTGCTATAGCTCTTTCTACTGCTTCAACTAAATCTTTTTGTTCTACATGTTTTTTAGAGTCCCTACCCGCAAGTAAAGCTGCTTCGTTAATGATATTTGCTAAATCAGCACCTGCAAGACCTGCTGTTAATCTTGCGATATCTTCTACTTTTACTTCAGGTGAAATTTTAACATCTTTCATATGAACTTTTAAAATATCACATCTGCCTTTAAAATCAGGTTTATCTACTAAAACTTGTCTATCAAAACGTCCTGGTCTAAGTAATGCCGCATCTAAGACTTCAGGACGGTTTGTTGCTGCTAGTACGATTACTGGCGAGCTTTCAGTACCAAACCCATCCATTTCTGCTAGAAGTTGATTTAAAGTTTGCTCTCTTTCATCGTTTCCACCCATCATGCCACTTGCAGCACGTGATTTACCTATAGCATCAATTTCATCTATAAATACAATAGCTGGAGCTTCTTTTTTAGCATTTTCGAATAAATCTCTAACCCTGCTAGCTCCAACACCCACAAACATTTCTATAAAAGATGAACCTGATACGCTAAAAAATGGCACATCAGCTTCGCCTGCTACTGCTTTTGCAAGTAAAGTTTTACCTGTACCTGGAGGGCCTACAAGCAAAAGTCCTTTTGGAATTTTTGCTCCAAGATTGATATATCTTTCAGGATATTTTAGAAAATCAACAATTTCTTTAACTTCTTCTTTTGCTTCTTCAACACCTGCAACATCATTAAATTTAACTTTTGGTTTTTCTGAATTTACAAGCTTTTTAGAGCTTCCTATGCCAAGTATAGATCCGCCCATATTTTTTTGCATACGAGAAGCTAAAAACATCCATATACCAAAGAAAATAAATACCGGTAAAACCCAAGAAAGCAAGATATCTATAAACCAATTACTCTCGTTAAAAGCTCCATAAGAAACGCCTTTTGAATCAAGCAAAGGTACAAAAGTAGCATCATTTGGAACTTTTTTGGTAATATATACCATATTTCCTGCTTTAGACACTGCTTTTATGGTAGTTTGACCTATATTAACTTGGGCAATTTGATTGTTTTCAATTAAAGTTTTTAATTCAGAATAAGTAACTTTTTTGGTATTTTCTCCGCCCATAATACCCATGCTACCATCATCTGAAAATCCTTTAAATAAAAGAATCATCACAATGGCAAAAATAGCGAAAATAAAAATAGGATTTTTATTAAAAAAGCTATTATTGTTTGGATTATCTTTTGGTTCGTTTGGTTTTTTATTCATTATTTTGTTTCCTTTTTGTAAGTTAAACTCAACCACTCTCCTTTGTGTTTACATTCTAACAAAGTCAAATCTTTGAATTTATCTTTAATTCTTTCTTCATATTTGTTTAAAATACCAGATAAGATTAAAATTCCACCTTCTTTGGTTTTTTCTTTAAGATCTTTTTCTAGTATGATTAAAATATCAGCAATGATATTTGCCACAACTATATCATATTTATGTAAGCTTTTATTAATAGAACCTACCCAAATATCATCAAAGTTAACTTGATTTAATTTTGCATTTTCCTTGCTTGCAACTATGGCTAGCTCATCTGTATCGCAAGCTTGCACTTTAGCTCCGAGCTTTGCCATGATGATACTTAAAATCCCACTTCCACAACCCACATCTAAGCAAAATTTGGAATCATCTGTGTATTTTTGTAAAAATTCTATGCAAGTATAAGTGCTTTCATGATGTCCTGAGCCAAAAGCTAGGGCAGGATCTATAATGATATTGATTTTATCTTGTATAGCTTCTTGCCAAGTGGTGTGAATATGGATATTATCAATGGTTAAAGCTTGTATGCCTTTTTTATACTCTTCTATCCAGTTTTTATTTTCTTTTTTTTCTAAAGTAGAATGAAAATAAATCTTAGTGTTAAATTTTTCACATAATTTTTGATGAAAGCTTTGTAAGGCTATTTGAATGAGTTTTATATCTTCTTCTGATCGTATATAAACGCCATCATTTTTTTCTTCTATGGCATCTATATCTAGAGAAAAAACAAGATCAAGGAATAAATCTAAATATTCCTTGTCTGTTTGAAAAAAAAGTTCGTAATAATGTGTTTGCATGAAAACTTATAATTAGCCTTCGTTTGTTCCTAAAACGTCTTCAAGTTTTTCTTTTAATACTTGAGGTGTAAAAGGTTTTACAATATAGTTATTTACACCTGCTTTTAAAGCTGTGATAACTTCTGCCTTACCACCTTCTGTAGTTACCATGATAATAGGCATATCAGCATATTTTTCTTCTGCTCTTACTTTTTTTACTAATTCTAAGCCATTCATTTCAGGCATATTCCAGTCAGTAATTAAAATTTTAATATCATCATTTTGTGAAAGCAAATCCCAAGCTTCGACTCCATGTTCAGCTTCTAAAACATCTTTATGACCTAATCTTACAAGAGTGTTTTTGATTATTCTTCTCATGGTAGAACTATCATCAACTACTAATAACTTCACTTTTTTTCCTTTGTCTTGATGTAATTACATAAAAGTGTAATTGTATCGTTTTTATTTTTATTAATCAATTAAAAGTTTATATTATACCATTTAAAAATAAAATTAGAATTTAATCACTCTCCATTTTTGTTATGATTAAACTCAGGCACAATTTCCTTTAAAACTTTTGCAGGATTTGCACTTTGAAGTAATCTTTCTATTTCTTGATTTAAAATTTTTAAATCTTTAATTTCACTAGTGGTAACAAATATACTTTCATATTGAGTTTTCAAATCATTTTCATGGATTAAAAGCTCTTCATAAAGTTTTTCACCTTTTCTTAGTCCGGTGATTTTAATTTCTAACTTTTTATTAGAAAGTAAAAGCATTTTTTTAGCTAAATCCATGATTTTAACAGGCTCGCCCATATCAAGCACAAATAACTCCCCACCTTTTGCAATAGCCGCAGCTTGTAAAACAAGTTGTACAGCCTCATCCACAAGCATAAAATAACGTACTATATCAGGATGGGTAAGAGTAAGTGGTTCATTAGCTGCAATTTGAGCTTTAAATTTAGGTATAACACTTCCGCTTGAGCCTAAAACATTGCCAAAACGCACACAAGCTACTTCAAAATTTTCACAACTTGAACTTAGTGCATAAAGCTCACAAATTCTTTTTGTACAACCCATAATATTAGTCGGTCTTACAGCTTTATCAGTGCTTATCATAACAAATTTGGCAACCTTGTAAGTCTTTGCAAGATCGATTAAATTTTTAGTACCTATGACGTTGTTTAAAATAGCTGAATGCGGATTGTGCTCACACAAAGGCACATGCTTGTAAGCTGCTGCATGTAAAATCAAATCTATGTTTTTTTCTTGTAAAAGTTTTTCTAGAGCTTCTTTGTCCAATATGCTCATCATAATAGGCTCGATTTTTTCTTTATGTAAGCTTAATTCTTCATTGATTTTATATAAATTATATTCACTATGATCAAGCATGATTAAGTGTTTTGCACCAAATTTAATGCATTGTTTGCAAAGCTCACTTCCTATAGTTCCACCAGCTCCACTAACTAAAACTACTTTATCTTTGATAAAATCAATCACGCAAGCATTATCTAAATCTTTTGGCTTACGCGCTAATAAATCTTCAATGCTTATATCTCTTGCTTCATTTTGTGTAAAAGAAAAAAGCTTTATATCATTAATCCCATAAGCAATGAGTTCATCAAAAAGTTTTTTAAGCTCTTCTTGCTCAAGTTTTAAAGCAATGATAGCAGTATGAATTCCTTCAGCGGTATATTTTCTAATAGCTTCTTTTTCTTCAACTATAAATTTATCACAATAAGTACCTATTAAATTTTTACGCTCATCTACCACAGCTACAGGAAAAAGTCCTAAGCTTCCTTCTTTAGCTCCTTTTAATAAATGCAAAGCCTTCGAAGTGGCGCCAACTACTATACAGGGATGTTCCTCATTATATTTTGGCTTTCTAAAATCAACTATCATTCTTTTGCTTATACGCAAACTTCCAATTAGCATGCAAGATAAAACAAAATCTATTCCTATAATGCTTCTTGGAAAAGGATTAAAAAAATCATCATAAAAATAATAAATTGCTAAAAATACAAGTTCAGCTAAAGCTAAAGCGATGACTAATTTACGTGCTTCATTAAGTGAGAAAAATCTCCAAGCAACTTGATAAATTCTAAAAAAAGCTAGAAAAATGATTTTAAGTAAAATCAAAATCACAGCGCTTTTAAACATACCTTCATAAAATTCACTCGGGATGTCTGCACTAAAGCGTAAAGAAAAAGACAAATAAATACTTATAACAAAAAGTAAAATATCAGCGCCTAGAAAAAATCCTAAGCGTTTGCTTTTATAATCCATCTTAGTCCTTTAAGGTATTTAAGATTAAAGTAGAAACTTCCTCTACGTCAGCTTTACTCATAGTAGTTGCGCTTGGAAGACAAATTCCATTACTAAAGAAAAACTCACTATTGCCATTTAAATAAGCATCGCATCCTTTGTAAAGCTCTTGTAAATGCATAGGTTTCCAAAGTGGACGACTTTCGATTTTATTATCTTTTAGAACTTGTATGATTTTTAAAATTTTATCTTGAATTTGAACATTTTTATTTTCACATATACAATGTTTTTCATAAGTATTAAGTTTATTTAAATCAAAATCAAGTAAAGCAGTACTTAGCCAGCGATTTGACTTGGTATTTTCAAGTTCATCTAAAAAAGTAAAAGCCCCGCTTAAAAATTCTTTATACCAGCTATAAATTTCACGCTTTTTACTTACTCTTTCTTCTAAAACTTCCATTTGAGCAGTACCGATTGCACCTAAGATATTACTCATTCTATAATTATAGCCGTATTCTTTATGCTCATAATGAAGACAATTTTCTCTAGCTTGAGTGCTATAAAATCTTGCTTTTTCAAGATTAGTATGATTTTCACTTACAAGCATACCACCACCACCTGTTGTGATGATTTTATTACCATTAAAAGAATATACTCCAAAATCCCCAAAAGTACCTAAAGCTTTATTTTTGTAAAAACTTCCCAAAGCTTCAGCAGCATCTTCGATTAAAAAAATCTCATTTTCTTTACAAATTTGGACAATCTCATCCATTTTAGAAGCATTACCATAAAGGTGTGTTAAAATGAGAGCTTTTGGCTTTTTAGAACTTTCTTTGATAGCCTTTTTTAATAAATTTACATCTAAATTATAAGTTTCATCACAATCAATAAACACTGGTGTAGCATTCATGTAAGAAATAGGCGCTACTGAAGCAATAAAAGTAAAACTTGAAGCTAAAACCACATCGCCTTCTTTGATACCTAAAACTCTTAAAGCTAGATGAATGGCTGCAGTGGCTGCATTTAGAGCAAGTGCATTAGAGCTTTTTGTATAATCTTTAATACTTTGTTCTAAGGCATTAACAAACTCACCCAAAGGTGCTATATAATTACTTTCAAAAGCTTTATGTATGTATTCTAATTCTTTTCCACTCATATGTGGTGCTGATAGAAAAAATCTCATTTTACCTCCTTTATTTTCTTAGCAGGAACTCCAGCATAAATGCCTTTAGAAGTTAAGTTTTTAACCACAACCGCTCCCGCACCTAAAGTTATATCATCATTTAAACTCATACAAGGAATAACGCTTGAATTAACTCCCAAAAAACAACGCTTTCCTATTTTTACATTTCCTGTTAGTTTAACTCCAACGCTAATATGGCTAAACTCATCTACAAAACACTCATGCTCAATCACACAAGCAGTATTTAAAATCACACCTTTTGCAATGCTAGCTTTAGCATTAACTACGACATTTGGCATGATTAAAATACCCTCATCATCTAAAAAAGCACTTGGGCTAATAATAGCACTTTTGTGTATCAAATTAACTAATCTAAATCCATCATCTTTTGCTTTTTTGAAAAGTTTTTCTCTAATAGAGTTTGCACCAATAGCAATAAACATATCGTGTTTTTCTAAACTGGAGTGATATTTTAAGCCTTTATTATCATCTAAAAAGATGATTTTTTCATATCCTAAATTTCTAGCTACATCAGCACAGACTAAACCATGTCCACTAGAACCATATATATAAATACTTTTAGTTGTGTCCATTGAATTTATCCGTTGTAGCTACTCCTTCTTTATTAACCCCACTTCTTTTTAAAACTTTAATAATGGTCATAAAAAAGATTTTAAGATCAAATAAAAAAGAGCAATTTTGCACATATTCTACATCATATTTAAATTTTTGCTCCCAAGAAATAGCATTGCGTCCATTGATTTGCGCCCAACCTGTAATGCCTGGTCTTACATCGTGGCGTTTTTTTTGCTCTTGATTGTATAAGGGTAAGTATTCTACAAGTAAAGGTCTTGGGCCTATGAAGCTCATATCGCCTTTTAATACATTAAAAAGCTGTGGTAATTCATCTAAGCTCAAGCTTCTAACTAGCTTACCAAAAGGCTTTAAGCGTAATTCATCAGGAAGTAATTCTCCATTTTCATCGGTTTCATCACTCATAGTTTTAAATTTATAAATATAAAAAATTTTTTCATTTAATCCTGGCCTTGCTTGTTTAAAAAGTACACTTCCTTGAACGATTTTTAAAACAATACCTATAAGCACTATAAAGGGTAAAAAAATAATCAATAAAATCAAAGCCAATATAAAGTCAAATACTCGTTTCAAGCCATTTTTATACATTTGTAAAACCCCTATAAAAGTCAAGATATTTCAAAGCTATAATATTTTCATCATAATTTTGCGCTCTAAGAAAAGCATTTTGCGCTAAAGTATTTTTTAGTTTTTCATCTTCTAATAAAACTGCGATTTTTTCAGCTAAATCTTTACTATCTTTGCATTTGCAAATTAAACCATCTATGGCATTATCCACTGCTTCAATACAACCCTCAGCATCACTTACCACACACGTTTTTTTACAAGCTTGTGCTTCTAAAACCGTTCTTGGATAACCTTCTTTATAGCTTGGTAAAACAAAAATATCACACAGGTTTAATAAATGTGCAATATCACTTCTTGCGCCAAGATAAAAAACATCATTTGAGTTTAAAAATTCTAATGGTGCGCAAGATTTATTATCATCTCTTCCACCTGCTAAGACAAAATTTGCCTTGTCTTTTAAAATTTGACTTGCCTCATAAAATTCTTTAATTCCTTTATGCCAAAGCGCTCTTGAGATCATTAAAATGATAGGCTTATCAGGCATATTATGTTCTTTTAAAAAAGCTTGTTTTTCTTCTGTACTAATTTTTAAAGGTAAAAATTGTTTTAAATTTAGCCCTACTGACTTGATGATTTTGATTTTTTCTTCTTTTAAGCCTAAATTTTTCATAAATAAAGCATTGCTTTCATTGACAAAAATAAAACCATTAGCAAGTTTAAAAGAAATTTTATAAAGTAAATTAATGCTCATTCTTACTAATTTACTTTTAAAATCATCATCTATATAAAAACTTCCTAAGCCTTCAACCAAACCAAAAGTGTATTTAATGCCTGCTATTTTAGCCGCTATAATACCTGTTGTGTTGCTTTTGTGAGCACTTGTTTGTAAAAGATCTAAATTTAAATTTTTGAGTGTATTTTTTAAGCTAAGTAGATTTTTAAAAACAACTAAAGGATTAACACTTGATCTGACTAAATCATAAAAGCAAACTTTATAACCTAGCTCTTGCAATTTAATAGCAAAATCATCTTTTGGAGTGATGATTATAACTTCATGATTATTTTTTTCTAAAGCCCTAATGAGTGCAAGACGAAAATAATACACACTCATTGCACTGTGGGTTAAAATTCCTATTTTCATCTTTTTAGCCTATAAATTTTTGCTCTTGCATCATTAGTGACTTGTTCAAATAAATCTTGATCATATTGATTTAATAAAAACATCTGTATATAAGCACTATTATAAAGACTTTCATCTAAAATTACAAAGCTTTTATATTCTCTTAAAAAGAGCAAATAAATTTGAGCTTTTGAATCAATTTCATTGTAATAAAATTTCCCATTAGTGATGGATTCTATATCTATAAAAGCTTTTAAAGGTATGCTCGCACCTTCTACTTTTAAAGCTCTAAAATCATTAATAATTTCTACTCCATTATCAAGCATAACAGAACCTGTGGTTTTATCTTGAGCTATGGCGTTAGCTTGGGAGAAAAATAAACTTTTTTCTTGCTCTCCATTGTCAGGATTTGTATTTGCAAATTGTGCTACCACAGGCATGATACGTAGCATTCTATAAGGCATGTAAATATATACATCTCTGGTTTTATTGGTATCAAATTTAAAATCTTTGTCATTTAAACTTTCTAAAAAATCTTTAGCGCTTGTTTGGTTATAATCTTTAATCATAGCTTTTAAAATATCAAGATAGTTTTCTTTGAAAGATTTTTCAGTATATTCTACACTAAGTCTTGCCATATTAGCTGCTGGAATTTGTTCTTTGCTTAAGACAAAAGATGAGAAAAAATTATCTTTTCCTAAGTGTTTTCCACCATCGATTAAGGTTTTTACATCGCTATAATAGCGTATTGGATAACCATAATCCCACCAAGCAACAACATAATCTTCTCTTTGAGCTTTATTTTTTAAATCATTTAAAATACTAGCTTCATAAGAAGTAAAAACAGTAGAGGATTTATAATAATAAATATGCATTAAGGCAGGACTTATACTAAAAAATGCAATGAGTATGAGTAAGATATTTTTATTTCTTAGGCTAAGTTTGATTTGTTTTTTTTCTAAAAAATTAAAAAAAATATATAAAAAATACCCAAAACCCAAAGCCATCACAGGAACCGCATAAATGGTAAATCTAAGTCCAGCTCTTAAAGCCATAAAACCTAGTGCAAGCATAGGTAGAGCCAAAAGCATGCTTTTGTGATCTTTGCAAAGTAAGATAAAACCTATAAAAGAAAGAATAAATACTAAAACGCTAGAGCTAATTCTTTGCATAAATACTTCAGGATCAATAGTATTTACTTCCATAATGGTTTCATTGACATTAAAATACATAAAGGCAGCATCTTTTAAATTTTGTACATCAGAAGCTTTAAAAACATAAAATTTAAGTTGATATAAAACAGGATCTAAGCCACCGCTTAAATGCAAAATTAAAATGCTAATAAAAATCAAAATCCAAATCATATAAAAATTAATCTTTTCTTCTTTAAAGGCAAAAATAGCAAACAACAATACAATCAAGGTAAGTTTATATTGCCATGCTAGCATACTTAAAGCTATGATCATTAAAGCAATAGCTAGATAAAAAATCTTTTCTTTTCTATGAAATATTAAAGTATAAAGACCAAAAAGTCCTATCATAGCAAAATTTAAAGAATAACTTGATGGATACCACCACAAATAAATCATGATAAAAACCGGACTTAAAAGTAGGGTGAAAATGTCTTTATTAATAGTTAAGCGTATAAAAGTAAGCAAAATAAGCATTGGTAAAACTAACACTAGCATATCTGTATCATAATACCCACTCATAGTACGGTTATAATAACTATTTGCAATGCTTCCAAGTAAGGCTGCTATAAAGCCATAGGTAGTGAGTTTATACTCTCTTGCGATTAATATAATAGGCACAACAATCAAAGATGCAAAAAAAGTACTCATATATAAAATAATACTTTCAAAGCTAAAAGGTAAAATACTATAAAGCCAATAAGTCAAAGTAGAAAGTGAGCTTCCAAAATAAGATAAGTCATTAGGCTGATGAAAACCTGCTATCATATCCCTTGCACCTTCTGCAAAAGCATAGCCATCATTAGTAGTAATCATAAGTTGATCATTAAAGAAAAACTCATAAAACTCACTTGCCCAAGCTACCCAGTATAACCTACATAAAATACTAAAAGCAAAGGCTATAAGGATTAAAATACAGGTATATTTTATAGAAGTATTATCCGTGAAATTTTGTTGTAGTTTCATTTTATGCCTTGTTGAAAAATTCAAATAATTGCTTTGCTATACTAATTTTATCAAATTCTTTTGCACGCAAAAAAGCATTTTGTCTATATGTAGCTTTTAAAGACTCATCATTGCACATTTTTTCTAAGCCTTCTTGCATGGCTTTTTCATCATCTACTTTTACTAAAAGTCCAAACTCATCATCTAAAAATAATTCCCTTGCACCACTTTTATGATCAGTACAAAGCACCGCAGTATTACAAGCTAGGCATTCGATTAAAACATTGGAAAAGCCCTCAAAACTTGAAGCAAAAGCAAAAAAGTCACATTTGCTCATGTATTTATAAGGATTTTTATCAAAACCTAGCAAAAAGACTTTGTCTTTTAAATTTAAAGTTTCTATTAAAGCTAAAAGATCATCTTTTAAAATACCCTCGCCTAAAATGACTAATTTTAAATCAGTTTTAACTTTTGCATAAGCTCTTATAAGCATAGCATGATTTTTACCATGATCAAGCCTGCCAACGCTTAATATAAAAGGATCCTTAAAGTCTATTTCTTCTTTAGATTTTTCTATGATGCTTTCTAAATCTATGGCATTGTATAAAATATCACATTTTTTAGCCTCTATGTTGAAATTTTGTATTAAATCTTCTTTGTTTCCTATAGAATTTGCTAAGATTAAATCTGCTTTGTTATAAAATTTTTTAATAAGAAATTTATTGATAAAAGAATTCAGATTATTATGTTTATAAATCACACTTGGAGTAGTGCATTCATTGATAATAAGGGTTGATTTAAGTCCTAGGGATTTTGCCATTAATGCAATATAATTAGGTCTATTTAATAATACAAATTGTAAATTGATTTTTAAATCCTCACAAAGTTTTTTGTATTTCATAGCTAGTAAGGGTAGTTTTAAAAATTTAGCTAAATTGCTTTCGCTTGGACTTGATTTTTCAAGGTAGTGGATATTAACTTCAGGAATATCATATGATATTTTATCATTCATTAAAATCAAATGCACTTCATATTTTAAATTTAACACAGGCAATAGCGTAGATACAACCCTTTCAGCACCACCGCTTCCTAAAGAATAAATAAAAATTGCTAGTTTTTTCATATTAAACCTTTACTTCTTTGATCAAATCAAGCCATTTTTGTGCTACATTTGTTACTTCATAATCTTTACATCGCTGCTGTGCATTAAGTGCTAGTGTTTTTCTTAAATTTTCATCTTGCATTAAAAGGGTGAGTTTTTCGCTTAAAGCCTTTTCATCATCTAAATCTACCAAAAATCCATCTTTTCCATCATCAATTAAATCTTTATGGCCACTTGTGTATTTAGTGCTAATGCGTGCTACTTGATAATATAAACTTTCAAGCAAAACCGTTGGTAAGCCTTCTATGAAAGAGCAAAGGCAGATTATTTTTGCTTTTTTATAAAGTTCTTGCATATTTTCAACTTTACCTAAAAAATTAACTTTGATATTTAAATTCATAGCTTCTTGTTCTAAATCTTGTCTTAATTCTCCATCGCCTGCTATGAAAAAATTGTATTGATTTTGTAAATTTGTATCCAGTCTTGCTATGGCCTTTAAAAACATAGAAGCATTTTTATTATGATCAAGTCTGCCTACGAAAATGACATTGTTTTCTTTTTCTAAATTTTCTTTAATTGGGCTAAAATGACAAGGATTTGGCATATTGATAACTTTTTTAATAAAGTTTTCATAGTATTTTTTATCATCATTGCTTAACACGGTTAGAGCATTTGCATGAGGAAAACTTATACGGCGTAAAAACTTCCAAATTTTAGATTTTAAATAAGTATAAGAGCTATGCTCGCTAATAATTAAAGGCGTATTGGAACCTTTATTTGCCCAAATGCAAGCGATATTAGTTGTATCTAAAAATGAGATAAAAACATCGCTTTTATGGTCTTTAAGTGCTTGTTTTAAGGCTTTGAATTTTTTAATGCGTGAGGCTATTTTGTTATAAAGAGTGGAAAAGTCAAACTGCTCTAGAGTAAAAAGTTTGATTTTTGGATCAAGCTTATAAAAAGAGTCTTCTTTGTGAAATTTAATAATATTTATTTCATGATTTTTGCAAAGCTCATTAGCTAAAGTGACTAATACTCTTTCAGCACCACCTGAATTTAAAGTAGCTATGATGAAAGTGATTTTCATACTTGTTCCTTTAAATGCCCATGTTTTACTTCAAATACTCTATCGCAACCTTGTATAGTTGAGAGTCTATGAGCTATGATGATGAGGGTTTTGTCTTTTGAAATTTTATAGATTTCTTCCATGATTTTTGCTTCGCTTTCTTGATCAAGAGCGCTAGTTGCTTCATCTAAAACTAAAATTTCAGGTTGTTGATAAAGCGCTCTTGCTATGGCTATTCTTTGTCTTTGACCCCCACTTAAAAACGAACCTGAATCGCCTACCTTAGTATGCACTCCATCTTCAAGCGAATTTACAAAGCTTTCAAGATTAGCTTGCTTGATTACTTTATGTAGAAGTGCTTCATCTATTTCTTCTCCAAAGCTAATATTTTTAGCAATAGAATCATTAAAAAGATAAATTTGCTGAGGTATGTAGCCAATTTTACTTCTAAAACTTTTTATATTACTCTCATCAAGCTTAATTCCATCTACAAAAATAGCTCCATCACTTGGTTTTAAAAGCCCTATGATAAGATCAACTAAAGTGCTTTTGCCACTTCCACTTTTACCTATAAAAGCAATTTTTTCATTTTTCTTAAGTTCAAAATTTAAATTTTTAAATAAATTTTTCTTACCCTTATAAGCAAAGAAAAGATTTTTCAAAACGATTTTTTCTTTAAATTTAATATTTTCATCGCCTAGCTTTTCTTCTTTTTCATTAAGCATGTTGTAAATAATATCTAAAGAGTTTTTATAATATGTGATTTCATTATAACTTGTGATGATGCGATTAGCACTTGGCATAAGTCTATAAAGAGCCACCACAAAAATAGTAATAGTTGCTAAGATAGATGAAATATCACTTTCATATCTTAAAACCAAATACACTACAATAAAACAAAGCATACAAAAACCTATACCTTCAAGGTAAATTCTAGGTATGCTTGACATGCTTTCATTGCTAATATTTGCTTTGGCAAAAAGCCCACTTTGAATTTCATAAAGCTTTTGCGTGCTTTGTTCTTTGGTTTTGAGTTTGATGATTTTAAGGTTGTTTAAATTTGCATTTAAAATTTCAAAATAATTTTTCATCGCCTCTTCTCTAGCTATGGAAGCTTTTTTTACCAAGGGTGAGAGGATTTTGATTAAAATAAAAGCATTTAAAAGTAAAAAAGCACTTAAAGCTAGGGTGATTTTATAGTTGATAATTAGCAATAAAGTATAAAGCAAAAATACCACAAAGCTTTCACTTAGCATAAGTAAAAAAGCGCTAATTAAAGTGCTTAAATGAAATACTTCTTGAGTGATGGTTTTTAAAAGTTCTGATTGATTTTTATTAGTAAAATTCTCATATTCAAGGTGTAAGTATTTATCAAAAATACGACAAGCAAGGCTGTGATAACGCCCTTTAGAAAAACGCGCAAGTAAATGAAAATAAAAGGCATTTAAAAAGGCTCTAAAAATATAAAAGGCGATTAATATACAGCCAAAATAAGCAATAATCTTATAACTTGGTAAATTTAAATACTCATATACAGGTTGAAAATAGGAGCTTTTTTCTAAAAGCTCAAAATTACTCGCTACTGATACAAAGGGCATGATTAAAGAAATAGCAAAGCTTTCTATGAATCCTATAAAAATAGAAAAAATTAGTAAAGCAAATAAAAATTTCTTATCATGAGCATTGAGTATAAAAAAAAGTTTTTTTAACACTGCTTTTCCCACTCATAAGCACTTTTGCAGATTAATTCTAAATCATCATATTTTGGTTTCCAATTAGTTAGGGTTTTGATTTTATCAGCATTTGAAATAAGCACAGAAGGATCCCCAGCTCTTTTTGGTGCAAGTTCTACTGTAAAATCCACCCCACTTACTTTTTTCATAGTTTCAATAACTTCTTTTACGCTAAAGCCATGTCCATAGCCTACATTGAAAATATTACTTTCGTTATTTTCTAAATATTCTAAAGCAGCTAAATGTGCACTTGAAATATCATCAACATGGATAAAATCTCTAATACAAGTGCCATCTTTAGTATTATAATCATCGCCAAAAATATAAAGTTTTTCTCTTTTTCCTGTAGCTACTTCAGCAGCAACCTTGATAAGTAAAGTAGCTTTTGGATAGCGTTGTCCTATAGGATAGCTCATGCAAGCACCTGCTACATTGAAGTATCTTAAAATGCAGTATTTAAATTCAGGATTAGCCATATTAGCATCCTGTAAGACTTTTTCACTCATTAGTTTGCTTTGTCCATAAGGATTAATCGGTGCTAATGGACTTTGTTCATCTACAATAGGAGTTTGTGGCTCTCCATAGGTAGCTGCAGTTGAAGAAAAAATGAATTTTTTCACACCTGTTTCTAAACAAGTTTGGATTAGATTGCTTGTGTTTGCAGTGTTGTTCATATAGTATTTTAAAGGATTTTCCATACTTTCAGGAACTTCAATACTAGCTGCAAAATGCACAATTGCATCAAATTTTTCTTCTTTGAAAAGTTTTTTAATCCCTGCATAATCGCTTAAATCTTGCTCAAAAAACTTAAAAGGTCTGATTTTAGAAAGCTCATCTAAGCTTTTTTTGCTACCTTTTGAAAGATTATCTAATACACAAATTTCATGATTTGTTTCTAAAAACTGCTTTAAAGTATGAGAGCCTATGTATCCTGCGCCACCAGTGATTAAAATTTTCATTTTTATCCTTTTTGTGATATTTAATAATAGTTATTTTAATATACTTTTCTTAATTAATTTAAAACTTACTCTTTTCTTTTTCTATGGCTTCTAAAAATGGCTTTTGATAGCTTTTATCGCTATGTTTTTGTAAAAGCTCTTCTTTGAAATTTTCTAAAATATTAAGATAATCTTCTTGGGTTAAGTTGCCCTTGATGAATTCGTATTTTAAAAATAGCATATAAGTGTTTAATACATCGCTTTCACAGTATTCGTGAATTTTTTCTAATTTGTTTTGATAAAAGAGGTCTAATACCTCATTTCCATGCACATCATATTTTCCAGGAAGTCCTGCCATAGCACAAAGTGTGTCAAGTCTTAAGCCTTTTTGACCAAAACTTCCTAAAGATTCTAATAAATCACAGTGTTTATTTTCTACAAATTTGCTTTTGTAGTTATTCCATTTATCGCTTGCATCCAAATAAGCACTTGCGTTGATATTGTATTTTAATGCTCTTATAACAAGCAAAGGCATATCATAGCTTTTACCATTAAAACTTACAAGGCGGGGTTGGTATTTATCTATGAAGTTAAAAAACTCTTCTAGCATTTGCTTTTCATTTTCGCCTTTGATTTTATTGACTTTGATGAAATTTCCAAATTTATCTGCAATCACTGCACAAATACTTACAACTTTATGAAAAGGCAGAGGTAAAAACTCGCTTCCGCTTTCTTCTTTTTGTCTTTCTAAAGCTTGTTTACTAATGCTTAAATCATCGCCATTAAAATCATAAAGATGTTTTATCAATTCTACATCAGGAATGCTCTCACAATCAAAAACGCAAATATATTCTTGCATGATAAACCTTTTTTTAAAAAAATCTTTGTTAAAATCATAACAGAAAATTTAAAAATAAAGTAGCACATGAAAATAGGTTTGGTTAAATTATCTGCACTTGGAGATATCATCCATGCGGTGATTGTTTTGCAATTTATTAAAAAGCATTATCCTAAAGCAAGTATTGATTGGTTTGTAGATGTAAGATTTGCAGGATTATTGCAAGATCATCCAATGATCAATGAAGTATATGCCCTACCTTTAAAAGATAGAAAATTCAAAGAAGTCTTTGCTATGCTTTTTGAAGCAAGACAAAACAAATATGATATTGTGATTGACTTACAAGGTTTGATTAAATCTGCTTTAGTGAGTAAATTTTTATGTGCTAATACTTTTGGTTTTGATCAAGAAAGCATAAAAGAAAGCTTTGCGAGTAGTTTTTATGCGCATAAATTTGCGTGTAATTATGAAGAAAATATTGTCGTGCGTAATCTTTCTTTGGTAGCTTATGTGTTAAATGAGCATTTTGATCATAGCGATATAGAATTAAAACAAAGTTGCTTTAGTATAGATGATGAGTTAAAGGAAAGCTTAGAGCAAAGATTATCTTTGAATGAAAGTGTGCCTAATATACTCATACATGTAGGATCATCTATGCCAAATAAAATTTACCCAAAAGAGCGTTTGATATTACTTTGTAGAATGCTTTTGGAGCATTTTACTAGTGCAAAAATCATACTTGGCTGGGGCAATGTAGGGGAATTTAATTTTGCAAAAGATATAGTTTTAAATTTAAAACATTTAAAAATAGAACTTGCACCAAAATTAAGCTTAAGTGAGCTTTGTGCTTTAACTAAGGCAAGTGATTTGATTATCGGAAATGATAGTGGGCCTACTCATTTGGCCTTTGCACTAAACAAGCCTTCTATAACGATCTTTGGTGCTACTCCTAGTCAAAGAAATGCTTATGAAACAAATATCAACAAAACGATCAATGCAGGTAAAAAAATACTGCATTCAAAGCATATAGATAAGAGTGATTTTTGTATACAAAATATCGATGAAAAAGATATTTTTAAACTAGCTTGTGAGCTTTTAGAAAAATGATAAATTATGTATATTTAAGCCTTTTTTATATGTTAAAAGTTCTTGTGAAGATTTTACCCTCAAAGTTTTTAAATTCTTTTGCAAATTTGGTTGCTTTAATCACTTATAAGTTAAATCGTAAGCACCGTAAAATCATCGATGCTAATTTAAAAATTTGCTTTCCTGAAAAAGATCAAACATGGCGTGATGAAACTAGCCTTAATATCTATAAAAATTTTGCTAAATTTGGGATTGATTTTATCAAAAATCAAAATGCAAGTAAAGAAGAAATCATCAATAAAATTTGCTTTGATGATGAGGAACAAATTTCAAATATAATGCAAAGTAAAAGACCCTTGATCGTAACTACGGCTCATTATGGCAACTGGGAACTTTTAGCTTTATCTTTTGGAGCTAAATTTCAAGGAATTTCTATAGTTGGAAGAGCGCTTGATAGTGTGATAATGGATAAAATTTTAAGTAAAAATCGCACACAATTTAACATAGAGCTTATAGAAAAAAAAGGTGGGCTTAAAAAAATGCTAAAAGCCTTAAAAGAAGGTAGATCACTTGGAATTTTAACCGATCAAGATGCGGTAGATGGTGAAAGTGTAAAAATACAGTATTTTAATCAAGAAGTAAATTTCATAGCAGGTGCAAGTGTGCTTGCTAAAAAAACACAAGCTATAATTTTACCTTGTTTTGTGTATCAAAAAGATGAGAAATTTTTTGTAAAAACTTTTAAGGCTTTAGACGCAAGTAAGGCAAGTATAGAAGAGCTTACTAAGTATCAAGCAAAGTGTTGTGAAGAGATGATTAAATTTAAACCTGATGAGTATTTTTTCTTTCATAAGAGATTTAAAAGATACAATCACGAGTTGTATTTATAGGATATAAAATGGATTTAAAGCAAATTAGTGTGATAATGATAGTTAAAAATGCTCAAAAAACTTTAAAAGCTTGTTTGGAGTCTTTGCAAGAATTTGGCGAGATAGTTTTAATAGAAAATGATAGTAATGATGATACTTTAAAAATTGCTTATGAGTTTAGTAAAAGTTATAAAAATATCAAGATTTATCAGCATAAATTTATAGGTTTTGGACCTTTGAAAAATTTAGCCATAAGTTATGCTAGCAATGATTGGATTTTTAATATTGACGCAGATGAGCTTGCTAAGAAAGAATTTTTACAAGAATTGCGGCAAATTGAGCCTAATAAAGAAGATATTATAGCCTTACCAAGAGAAAATTTATACAATGGAGAGTGGATTAAAGCTTGTGGATGGTGGCCTGATCATGTAATGCGAGTGTTTAATAAAACTCATACTAGTTTTAATGGGATTTTAGTGCATGAGAGTTTGATTTTATATGAAGATAGTAAAAAGATTAAGCTACAAAATGGTTTAAGGCATTTTGCGTTTGATGATATAGATGGTTTGCTAGATAAACTTCAAAAATACTCCAAACTTTGGGCTTTGCAAAATTTACATAAAGAAAGCAGTATTTGCAAGGCTTTGTTAAGAGGAACTTGGACTTTTTTTAGAAATTACATTTTAAAAAAGGGAATTTTTTATGGTTATAAAGGCTTTATCATAAGTACTTGCAATGGCCTTGGAGCTTTTTTTAAATATATGAAATTGTATGAGTTAAAAAAGCAAAAGCCAAAAACTTGCGCTTTAATTATCACAACTTATAATCAAAAAGAAAGACTTGCTTTGGTGCTTGATAGCGTTAAAAACTTAGAGCCTTTACCAGATGAGGTTTTAATAGCTGATGATGGAAGCAGGGAAGATACGGCTAAACTTATACAAGCTTATCAAAAAGATTTTCCTTGTAAGTTAGAGCATATTTGGCAAGAAGATGAGGGGTTTCGTGCTGCGGCAAGCCGCAACAAAGCGATTAGAGCTTCAAATAGTGAATATATTGTTTTAATCGATGGTGATATGATTTTAGAAAAAAACTTTATTAATGATCATTTAAAATTTGCTAGTTTAAAAACTATCTTACAAGGCTCAAGAACTATTTTAAATGAAAAAGAAAGCAAAGAGCTTTTAAGCAAAAATGATTTTAAACTAGCTTTTAATAAAAAGGGTTTTAAAAATCAAAGAAATATTTTTTTAGCTAAATGTGTATATAAATTTTCAAAACTAACTAAGAAATTTTTTAAAAAATCACAACTTGTCAAAGGTAGTAAAACTTGCAATATGAGTTTTTATAAAAGTGATTTTGAAGCCATTGAGGGATTTAATGAAAAATTTATAGGTTGGGGTAGGGAAGATAGTGAGTTTGTAGCTAGATTTTTATTTAATAACGGAGTGTTTAAAAGACTTAAATTTAATGCCCTAGCTTATCATATTTACCATGAAGAAAATAGCAAAAATATGCTAGAAATCAATCATCAAATTTATCTTGAAACTATAAAAAATAAAAAAATAACTTGGAGATAAAACATGAAAAAAGTAGGCGTAGTAATCCCCATATATAATGTAGAAAAATATCTAAAAGAATGTTTAGATAGTGTAATCAATCAAACTTACACTAACTTAGAAATCATACTTGTAAATGATGGTAGTACAGATGAAAACTCACTTAATATTGCAAAAGAATATACTTTAAAAGATAAAAGAATCACTCTTTTTGATAAGAAAAATGGTGGTTTAAGTAGTGCTAGAAATGTAGGTATAGAATATTTTTATGGTGAATATGAAACACAATATATTGAAAATGAAAATGAATTAAATATTTTTAAGATTGTTGGCAATAATCCACAAAATATTTATAAAATTTATAAACATAAAAATGCTTTAGCGAATGATAGGTTAGAAATTCTAAAGATTGATTATATTATCTTTTTAGATTCTGATAATTATTGGGAGTTAAACTGCATAGAAGAGTGCGTTGTGAGAATGCAAAATGTAGATGTATTGTTATTTGATTATAAATGTGTTTATGAAGATGGAATTAAAGATAAAGGAAAAAAAACGAGATTTCAAAAATTTTATTACAATGATGAATGTATTATTAGTCCAAAAGAATATGCGCAAAGAGCAGAAGGAGTTGGTATGAGAGATATTTCTTTTGGTGTTATGGGGATGATAGATTTTGATTTTCTAAGGTCCATAAAATTAAAGTTTATTAATTATATCATCAATGAGGATATACATTTTGGTATGGTTTTGTTTGCTTGTGCTAAGTCTATTTGTATTTTGCCTAAAACATTATATATTTGTATTTTAAGATCCAATAGCATATCAAATCATGATAAAAAGATTACAAAAGCAAATGTATCAGAGTATTTTAAAGACTTGTATGAATTTTTTGGAGAAAATGCTAAAGAGGCAAAAAACTATTTAAAAGCAGCAAGTAGGATGATAACAGCTTTAGAGTTGATAGAGTTTTTTAAAGATCAAAAAAGTGAAAATTCTCAAGCCATAAAGGAAATCTTTTTGCCTTTTTATGTAAAAAAAGCTTTGATGATTAAAAAATTTAAAAAAGATCCTTTAAATTTAAAAGAAAAATTACCTATTATCATGCCATATATAGAAACACGAATTCCTTATGATCTTTGGAAAATTTGGCAAAAAATTAAAAGGATTTTTAAAGCTTAAATTTTCCAGTCATTTATTACCTCAACAACCTGTTTGATTTCATCTTGTGTCGTCACAGGTGAAATTGGCAGTGATAATACTTCATTGTGGATTTGTTTAGTTATGGGTAATGAAAGATTATTGAAATCTTTATAGCATTCTTGCTTATGCGGTGGTATAGGGTAATGGATGATTGTTTGTATATTGTTTTCGTTGAGGTATTTTTGTAGTTTATCTCTAAATTTGGTTCTTATGACAAATAAATGCCATACATGATCGATGTCTATTTTAGGTAAAATAATATTTTCATTTTTTATATTTTTCATGTAAAAATCAGCTATTTCTTTTCTTTTTTGATTGTCATCATCTAAGTATTTTAATTTAATATCTAAAATTCCAGCTTGTAATTCATCAAGTCTTGAGTTTAAACCTACGTATAAGTTTTCGTATTTTTTATGAGAACCATAGTTGGCTAAAGCTCGTATTTTACTAGCTAATAAATCATCATTTGTTGTAATACAACCTGCATCACCCAAAGCACCTAAATTTTTCCCAGGGTAAAATGAAAACCCAGCTGCATCACCCAAACTACCAACTTTTTTTCCTTTAAAATGTGCCCCATGAGCTTGTGCGCAATCTTCTATGATTTTAAGATTATATTTTTTTGCTAAAGCATATATTGGCTCCATGTCACAAACTTGTCCATAAAGATGAACCACCATGATAGCTTTTGTTTTGTTTGTGATTTTTTCTTTGATTGATTTTGCATTTATATTATAAGTATTTATATCAGGTTCTATTAAAACTGGCTTGCAAAGATTATCAGTTATGGCTAATATAGAAGCAATATAAGTATTTGCAGGAACTATGATTTCATCATCTTTGCTAAATTCATAAGCTTTGATGATAATTCTTAATGCATCAAGACCATTTGCAACACCTATGCAGTGTTTTACACCACAATATTTTGCAAAATTTGTTTCAAAATTTACACATTGTTTTCCTAGTATATACCAACCACTATCAATAACTTCATTTATTTTATCTTTTATTTCATCTTCAAATCTTGCATTAATTTTGTGTAAATTTAAAAAACTAATCATATCATCATCCTAGCAATAAAATACATATAAACATCAAGGTAATTATACTTGAAAATATAAGAGAATAATTAAAAAGCTTTTTATATTTTCTATATTTTTTCTCTACTCTATCATCATCACATAAAACAGATAAAGATAGTAAATCTTTAAAGGTAAAATTATACTTTTCTAAAAGAATTTTAACATTGTTTTTGTCGTTATAAAAATGTATTATTTTATGATAACCCCAGTATTTTCTAGTTTTTTCTTGAGATTCTATCGCCATTCTTCCAAGAAAAAATTCTATGGTATTTTCAAAAGGATCGATTTTTAATTTTTTAATTTCATCTTTGAAAATTTCTTTTAAAAATTCTATATCTTGAATTTTTAAAAATGAATCCATTAAAAGTTCTATCTCTAAATTTTCTCTAGCTTTTGTGGAAGCATTAGGTGTACTTATATTTGCTTCATTAGCTCGAATTCTGTATTTTACTAAGGTTTCTTTTGAAAAATGGATTTTAGCTTTTTGAGTAAGTAGGCTTATATGCATTTGAGTATCTTGGTGATTACATAGTGCATTTGGTAAAGGATAGATTTTTTTAAATACCTCTTTTTTTACAGCCATCCCTGGAGAAAAAAAGCAATTTCCTTTAAAAAATAAATACCTCAAAGCTTCAAGATTTGATCTTTGAGTGATAAAACTTTTTGAAATTTCTATATTTTCATCATTTATAACACTCATACTAGGATATATTACATCTACTTCTAAAGAGTTAAAATTTTGATAAATCTTTTCCAAAGCATTTTTTTCCAGCATATCATCACTGGCACAAAACACTATATAATCTCCACTTGAATTTTCAAAAGCAGTATTTAAAGCCCCATTTATACCTTGGTTAAAATCATGCTTTATGAGTTTTATCCTAGAATCATTAAATTTTTGAATTTCTTTTATACTATCATCACTTGAGCAATCATCTACTATAATAAGTTCAAAATTCTCAAAGCTTTGTTCTAAAATGCTTTGTATGAAATATTTAATATATTTTTCATGATTAAAACAAGGGGTTAAAATAGAAATCAAGTAAGCTCCTTTAATAGATGATTATAAATTTTTTCCGTAGCATAAGGATGATTGATAGCTACTTCACTATTTGTAAAATCACTCCTATAGTATTTTTTGTAATCTTTATTTTGAATCACAATATTTTCAATAAATTCATAAAGATGTTCTTCGTTGTAAATATTATAATGGCATTGAATACATTGTTCTCCAAAATCTGTAAATATTTCTTTATTAGAATTTGCCATAAAGGCTACTGGTTTGTTTAAATACAAATATTCTGCCATAAAAGAGCCACAGTCATGAATTAATGCATCTGATTGTTGAAATAGCTCTAAATAATCTCCATTATCTGAAAATTCAACATTAGGGTGTGATAGTAATTGAGAAATATAGTCATTTGTTTTTTCTTCTCCCCAAATATCTATTTTCTTTAAATTAGGAATTAACAATGGATGTGGTCTAAAAATAAATTTGATATAAGGATATTTTTTCGGTAATTTTAAAAAAAGATTGGAATATTTTAAGAAATTACTTAACTGAAAATTAGAATTTAATATTGTATGATGTGGAGCAATGATAATGGTTTTCTCATTTGTTTTTTTGGTTATATTTATTTGTTTTAGTTTGTCCATTTTAGGATATCCGGATAAAAATAAATTTTTATCCTTTTTGGTTCTATATTGTTTTGCAAGTTTTAGTACTTCTTTGTTTTCAATAAACCAAATCCAAAGATAGTTTAAATAGTATAATTTTAAATTGTCTATTGTGATAATACACCTTCCAGCATAAAAATAGTTAATATAAAAAACAGGAATTTGACTCTTTATCCAATACTCAATTTTAAAAAATTTATGCGCCATTGAATCATAGGGATTGTTTGTGGTCATAATATCGAAATTTTTGGTATAATCTATGTATTTATTTTCATCAAATAGATAGCCATGTAAGACTTTCTCAATTCCATATTTTTTAGCTAGTTCGTTAAATGTTTTATTATATTGGTATATAAAATTTTCTTTGCTTCTTGCAGTATCGGGATTTACAATAAAAAATGGTTCAAATCTCGGATTTTCTAAAAATTTCTCAAAAATTGATATATTTTGAATATCTGTATTGTACATATGTAAAAAAGCTACTTTGATTCTATCTTTTTGCTTTATTTGCTTTATTTTGTTATTAATTTTTATTCTATAAATAAAATATTGCAGATGTATTCTTAATAAAGAGGATTTTTTAAATCTTATAATATCAATACATTGTTGCATAAATTTAATTCTCACTAATACTCCTCTTTAATTCGATTTATAATATCAGTTGTAGATATATTAATAGTTCTTGGTAGATAGATAATATCTGCTATATGTTTAAGATGATCAAATTTTCCTTGCCAGTCATTACCCATAATTAATATATTAGCTTTATATTTCAATATGTACTCCTCTTTTAGCTCAAGTGATTCTTCCAAGAAAACTTTATTTACGCATTTTAGAGAGTTGATAATATGCATTCTTTGTTTTTCATGTATCAAAGGATACCTTTGCTTTTTGGTGAAATTTAACTCATCCGATGATACACCTACAATTAAATTATCACCATATTCTTTTGCACGCTCCAAAATTCTTAAATGTCCATAGTGAAACAAATCAAAAGTTCCAAAAGTAATTACATTTATCAAGAGATTGCCTTGTATATATTATGCACCATAGTTCTTCCTCCAAAGCTTTCTTTTTGAAAGATAAGTCCTTTGTTTAAGTACTTTCCTTCATTTTCTGTAGAAATTCCAAAATCAAAATATTTTTTTTCTTTGCTATATTTTTCTATTAACGTTTTTAAGAGTAAGTCCAAAGCTCCTACTTCTCTGCCATAGTCGCTATTAGCAAGATATTGTGTATGGACTAAATTTTCATATATAAAAAGCAAAGTAGCTGCAACCATAACGCTATCTTTTTTAGCTATAAAAAGCTTTATATTTTCAGGAAATCTTGAATTTAGCAAAATTAATTCTTTTTCATTATGTACTGCTTTGGCGCCATGTTGTTTATAAAGAACTTCGTTTAGTAATTTTATAAAATTTTTATAATCATTTGATTCTTCTATTATTATATTTTCTTTTACAGCTTTTGAAATTTGATATTTTCTTCCTTTGGCAAATTTATAATTATCAAGATATATTACACTAGAGCAATCTACTCTATATAATTGTGCATTATTTATAAATAATGCATATAAATCTTCTTGTGAAGCTTTTTTATGATATATATAAGGTATACTTTTATATATAAGGTTTTTAAAATTTTGCTTTCTCATGTAATCAAATAAAACATCAAAACAATCTAACATTTTACTTTGTTGCATTTTAGAATCACAAATAAACCCACCAAAAGTCAATCCTTGGTGTGAATACAAAGTATCATCTTTCTCATTTAGTGGAAGTAAGGTAAACAATCTATCATTTTCATAAAACATTAATGAATGATCGATAAATCTATCAGAATGATAGCCCATGTAATTACGATCAAACATAAATAAGCCATTTTTGGAATTTTTATTAAATTCATTCCAAATATCAAAATATTCTTTAGTGTATTTTTTTATTATCATGCTATTTTCACATTCACAAAAATCTCTGCGCCCAAATCTGGTAAATAATCACTTATTTTATATAAACCATCTAATAACTTTTCATCTAAAATTTTATTTTCTAAACACAATGACATTTTAGAGTGGTTAAAAGGTTTTATAAAATATGATCCTTTATCTAATATAACACCACCGTTTGCAACTACAATATCTATAAGTTTATTTAAATTAAAGGTTGAATTTTGCTGTAATTTAAGTGAAGTATGAGTTAAATCACCTAATCTTTGGATTAAACCACTTTCATAAGCCCAAATCAAATGAAAAGAATTTGAATTGGGTGTGTTAATATGTAAAATAGTATTTTGACTACAAATTTTAAAAATATCTTTCAAAAAAACATTAGGATTACATACTTCATGTAATAAACTACTACATATTATAAAATCAAATTCATATTTTTGCAAAGAACTTATTTCATTTTCTAAAAAATTATTGATTATATTGATATTGTTGCGACAATCTTTTTGAGCTTTATCACAGAATGTTTTTGATGGTTCTATTATAATTGCATTTTCATAATCTTTGTAATGGTTAAAAATAGATTCCATTCCACATCCTATTTCTAGAATGTTTTTGGGTTTATATTTATTTAAAATTTCTAAGATTTTTTTTCTTCGATAAAGAACCATTATTTCTTCAAAATTATATTCAGTATTTATATACTCCTTGGTGTATTTTTCTATATCTCTATTTTCCATTTGTAATAACCTTTAAAAATTCATCATAATTTCTTATATATTCTTTTTCATCATAAAATTCACTTGCTAGTACAAGCAATTTCGCTCCATAAGAAAAATTTTTCATTTCTCTCCATATATTTTTACCTATGTAAAGTCCTATATCAGGACGATTTAGGATTATACTTTGTGATGTTTTGCCATCGTTTAATATAATCTCACATGATCCATCCATCATGATTAAAACTTGCTCCAAGTTTGTATGAGCATGGGCTCCTCTTGGAAACTCTGGTTTTGTATCAAAAATATAATATATTCTTTTTATCTCAAAAGGAATATCTTTTAAATTTTCAAGTGCTATTAAAGAACCTCTTTTGTCAGTAATAGCTGAAAAATTTAAAATTTCAAAATTCATTTTATACCTTATATTTTTCTATATACCATTTTATAGTTTTTTCCAAGCCACTCTCAAAACTTTCTTTTGGTTTCCATTGTAAAGTATTTTTAAGCTTACTTGAATCTATAGCATATCTTTTATCATGCCCAGCTCTATCTTTTACAAAAGAAATTTGTTCTTTATATGAGTGTTGTTTTGGTAAAATTGTATCTAAAAATGAGCAAATTTTATAAGCTATGTCTATATTTTGCCATTCTTCGTTTCCGCCTATATTGAATGTATCAAAAAAAGTGTTTTTAGAATTTTCTAAAGCATAGTGTAAAATTTGCCCTATAGCTTCACAATGATCTTGCACAAAAAGCCAATCTCGGATATTTTTACCATCTCCATATATTGGGATAGAGTTACCATTTAGAGCATTTCTTATGATGGTTGGTATGAGTTTTTCATCGTGTTGATTCGGGCCATAGTTGTTAGAACAATTTGAGATTATAGTATTTAATCCATAAGTATGATGATAGCTTCTTACGAGCATATCTGAGCTTGCTTTAGAGGCAGAATAAGGCGAATTTGGAGCATATGATGTTTTTTCTGTAAAATAACCATCTTCTCCAAGACTTCCAAAAACTTCATCTGTGCTAATATGATAAAAAAGAGTTTTGTTAAATTTTGGATTTTTCACAAATGGCTCTAAAAACCAATGTTTGTAGGCATTGTGTAAAAGATTAAAAGTTCCATTGATATTGGTTTTTATAAAAATATCAGGATTTTGTATGGAATTATCTACATGTGATTCTGCTGCAAAATGAATAACTATATTAATAGAATGTTTTTGAAAAATATCACGGACTAGTTGTTGATCGCAAATATCTCCCTTGTAAAAAGTATAGTTAGGATGATTGCTACTTACTTGAAGGTTTTGTAAATTTGCTGCGTAAGTTAATAAATCAAGATTGATGATTTTATCTTTTGAATGATGTTGTAAATAATGATTTATAAAATTACTTCCTATAAAACCCGCTCCACCGGTAATTAAGATATTATTCATTTAAAAACCTTGTAAAATTTTTTGAAGATAGTTTCCATAGCCACTTTTTTCTAATAATTTAGCTCGTTTTAAAAGCTTAGTCTCGTCAATCCACCCATTTCTAAAGGCTATTTCTTCTAAGCATGCTATTTTGTAACCTTGTCTTAATTCTATTGTTTGCACAAAAGAGCTTGCTTCTATAAGACTATCGTGTGTTCCGGTATCAACCCAAGCAAAACCTCTTCCTAGAATTTGAGATTTTAGTTTTTTTAGTTTTAAATACTCTATATTTACATCAGTTATCTCTAGTTCACCTCTTTGACTTGGTTTGATATTTTTAGCTATGTCTATAGCCTGATTATCATAAAAATATAATCCTGTAACAGCATAATTGCTTTTAGGTTGTTGAGGTTTTTCTTCTATACTTAAAACTTCTCCATTTTTAGAAATTTCTGCCACCCCAAAACGTTCTGGATCTTTTACATGATATGAAAATATACTTGCATAATGATTTTTTGCATCTTCTTTTGCAGTTTTAAGTATATCTGTAAAGCCTTGTCCGTAGAAGATATTATCTCCTAAAATTAAAGCTATGTCATCATTTTTTATAAAATCACTTGCAAGTATTAAGCCTTGTGCTAACCCTTCAGGTTTTTCTTGAATACAATAGGATATATTCATCCCAAGCCAAGATCCATCTTGAAAAAGTTCTTGAAATTTTACTATGTCTTTTGGTGTAGATACAATTAAAACTTCTTGAATTTGAGCAAGCATTAACACCGAAAGTGGATAATAAATCATAGGTTTATCATAGATTGGAAGTAATTGTTTACATAAAGTTAAAGTGCTAGGATATAGTCTTGTTCCAGAGCCACCTGCTAAAATAATACCTTTCATTTTCTTCCTTGCAATGTTTTCTTTATGCTAAAATAAAATCTAAATATTTCTCTAGTAATTTTTCGAAGTATATTTTTAGGTTTTTGGTTTCTTTGTCCAATTATACTATTTAATGATGACAAATAAATTAAAAAAGGTTTATATATGATATTTTTCACCTTGTGATAATAATACATATCCATGTAATCATCTACCGGTTTAAACCAATATTTTGCCTTGTTTGTAAATTTTATGGCAGCACTTGGATGAAGGAAATAACCTAAAGCACCGCTGATATTTTCAAAACTTTTAAAAAAATTGCTATTTATTTGATAAATTTTCTTATCAAAAGAATAGTGAAGTCTTATGTATTCATAATTGCTATTTAGTAGTTTTTCAATGATGTTTGGATTATTTAAAAATTCATCACTAAAAATAACATCATCTTCTAAAATGATGATGGGATTATTAAGTTCTTGGCATTTTTTCCATAAACTATAATGAGATGCAAAACATGATTTTTCACTATCACTAAGTTCGCGGCCAAGCACAAGTTGACACCACCATGGGAAATGACTTTTAAATTGCAAATGCTCGTTTTTAGAGCCATCGATAGCTCTAAAAAATTCAAATTCTAGTAGATCTTTTAAATTTGGATTGTATGTAAAGAGTTTTTGAATTTGTTCTTGCATAATTTTTTTTCTATCTTTTGAGCGTTCTAGATTGATGATAAAAACTTTTACTTTTTCCAAACTCTACCCTCTAACCCTAAAATTTCTTTTTCTAAGATTTCTAATATTTTTTCATTAAAATACTTATATGGAAAAATATTAGCTAATTTTTTAATGTGTTTTAAACTTTGCTTTTTATGCTCATAATTTTGCCATAAAATTTCTTTATTTTTGTTTTCATATCTGCCATTTTCATTAAATTCATAGTGGTATATACATTCTTTCGATACAAAAAAACTCTCACTCAACATAAAATTTATATAATTAAAAAGCACATCCTCCCCATAACAAAGTCTTTCTTTAAAATCAACATGCTCAAAACTTTTTAAAATCAAATTTTTTCTATATACCTTTGCCCAAACACTCCAGCAAAAATGCTTTTGCTTAAGTAAAAATTCCAAAAATTCATTTTTTTTAAAAAGTTCATCTTGTTTAAATCTATAAAATTTCTTAAATTTCACTCTATGCACATACGCATCAAACACTACCATATCTACATTTTTAATTTTTTCAAACCCAAGCTCACAAGCGTTAGACTCTAAATAATCATCCGGATCTAAAAACATTATATAGGGTGAGCTTGAATTCAATACACCTATATTTCTGCTAGCAAAGGTTCCTAAATTCTCTTTATTATGTATGATTTTTATCCTATCATCTTTACTAGCATATTCTTTAGCTATATCTATACTTTTATCATTACCACAATCATCTACTACAATAATTTCTATATTTTTAAAAGTTTGGTTAATACAACTTTCTAATGCTCTAGCAATATATTTTTCCACATTATATGTTGGCAGTATGATGGAAATTTGACTCATTTTAGCTCTTTAATAAAGTGATGATATAATTATAACTTTTATTTTTAAGGAAAATTATGAATATTTTTATCAACCTTCCCACTTGGCTTGGCGATGCGGTGATGGCTAGTGCGGCTATTTATGCTATAAAAGAAAAATACCCCCAAGCTAAATTTACTTTTTATGGTTCTTTTGTGAGTACAGAGCTTTTTAAATACTTTGAAAATGCTCAAATTTTAGTAGAAAATAAAAAACAAAGATATAAGCAAATTTTAAAAGCTAGAAAAAACCTTGGTAAATTTGATTTAGCTTTTTCGTTTCGCTCGGCATTCTCAAGCAAGATTATTTTAAATCTAATCAAAGCAAAAAAAAGATTTTATTTTGATAAAAATATTCTAAAAGAAGAACACCAAGTCTTAAAATACTTAAATTTCATAGAAAAAGCTTTAAATTTTAAAGCAACTTTAAATGTTTTAAAACTCCCTATAAAAGCAAAATCAACTCAAAAACTTTTGGGTATAAATGCAGGTGCGCATTTTGGAAGTGCGAAAAGATGGGAAGCGAGTTATTTTGCAAGGGTAGCAAAAGAATTTAGTTTTACGCATAAAATTTTAATCTTTGGAGTAGAAAGCGAGAGAGAAATTTGTGATGAAATTGAACATTATCTTTTAAAAGAAGGCATAAAGGCAAAAAATCTTTGTGGTAAAACTAACATTTATACTTTATGTAAAAATATTTCTATGCTTGATTTACTCATCACAAACGATAGTGGTCCTATGCATATAGGTGCAGTTTATGGGGTGAAAACAGTAGCTATTTTTGGTTCGACTAAATTTAGTCAAACTTCACCTTGGCAAAAAAATGCTAAAATAGCGCATTTAAATTTAGCTTGTATGCCTTGTATGCAAAAGACTTGTCCTTTAAAACATCACAAATGCATGAAAGACTTAAAGCCTGAGGTGGTGATAAATTTAGCAAAAACATTTTTTTAACATATTTTTCTTTGTATTTGGGTTTAAACCTCTTGCAAAAGCTTGATAAATGTGTTAAACTTAACAATCATTTTTAATCAAGGAGCTTTTTATGACTAAAGCAGATTTTATTTCTCAAGTTGCTCAAACTGCTGGGCTAACTAAAAAAGATGCAACTGCAGCTACTGATGCAGTAATCGCTACTATTACTGATGTATTAGCTAAAGGTGATAGCATTAGCTTTATTGGTTTTGGTACATTTTCTGTAGCCGAAAGAGCTGCTAGAGAAGCTAGAGTACCAAGCACTGGTGCTACTATCAAAGTACCTGCTACTAAAGTTGCTAAATTTAAAGTAGGTAAAAACCTTAAAGACGCGGTTGCTGCTGCTAAAACTGCTAAAAAAGCTAAAAAATAATTCTTTGCGCAAAAGTTTCTAACTTTTGCGTTTTTCTTTATAGATTAAGTGTTAATTTTCTTTTGATATTGTTTTTAAAAACATTAAAAGGAAAACAATGTCAGTTTATAATAATATCTTAGATTGTATAGGTAATACCCCGATTATTTCTTTAAAAGAATTTGCTCCAAATCTTTATGCTAAATGTGAGTATTTTAATCCAAGTCATTCTATAAAAGATAGAGCGGCTGTAGAGATGATAAAACAGGCTTTAAATGAAGGTAAGATTAATCAAGAAACAACCATTATAGAAGCTACAAGTGGAAATACTGGCATAGCTTTAGCAATGATTTGTGCAAGCTTAAAACTTAAACTTATCATAGCTATGCCTGAGTCTATGAGTATTGAGCGTAGAAAAATGATGAGTTTTTTTGGTGCAAAGCTAGAGCTTACTCAAGCAAGTAAAGGTATGCAAGGAGCACTTGATAGAGCTAATGAACTTTTGAGTGAAATTCCAAATTCGTTTATGATAAGTCAATTTGAAAATATCAACAACAAAAATGCACATAGAAAAAATACTGCTTTAGAAATTTTAAAAGCTTTACCTGATCTTGATATTTTTTTAGCAGGTTTTGGTACAGGTGGGACTATTAGCGGGGTAGGAGAAATTTTAAAAGAACATAATCCTAATATCAAAATCATAGCTTTAGAACCCGCAGCTTCGCCGCTTTTGAGCCAAAATACCGCTGCAAGCCATAAAATTCAAGGTATAGGTGCAAATTTTATCCCTAAAATTTTAAATCAAAAAATCATAGATGAGATAGTTTGTGTAAGCAATGAAGATGCTATAAATACAGCTTTAGAACTTGGTAAAAATGGTATAATGGCAGGAATTTCAAGTGGCGCAAATGTTTTTATGGCTAGAAAAATTGCCTTAGAAAATCCTGATAAGAAAGTTTTAACTATGCTAAATGATACAGCCGAACGGTATTTATCAACTGATTTATTTGCAAATTTATAATTTGGAGTATGTATGAGTCAAAATAATGAGCATTTTGATTTAGATCTTGAAAGAGCGATTTTAAGCTCTTGTATTTATAGTGAAGATTCTTTTTTTAGTATTTCTTCAGATATTGAGATTAATGATTTTTCGCTCAAAGCTCATCAAGATATTTATAAAGCGATTTTAGCTTGCGTGAATGCAGGTGAGCCAATAAGTGCAAGTTTTATTAGAAAACATAAAAAAATAGACGAGCAAATTTTAGCTGAAGTTTTAGCTACTACTTCCATAGCAGATGCGAGTAAATATGCTTATGAACTAAGAGAAAAGTCCATTAGACGACAACTTTTAAATTTTGCTTATACTATACCTACAAGGGTTAATGAAGATAAAAGCATTTCTCAAATTTCAGATGAAATAGGCAAAGAGATTTTTAATCTTACCAACCGTGTAAATAGTAATAGTATTAAAGATATGACTATGGTTATGTCTGAGCTTATGGATGAGTTTAAAAAGCAAAAAGAAGCTGAAAACAAAGACATTTTAGGACTTGATACAGGTTTTAGCGAGCTTAATAAAATGACAAAGGGTTTTAAGCCTGGTGATCTTGTAATCATCGCTGCACGCCCAGGTATGGGAAAAACTACAATTTGTTTAAATTTTATAGAAAAAACACTAAGACAAAATAAAGGTGTTGTAATGTTTTCACTAGAAATGCCTGCTACACAAATCATGCAAAGATTAATCAGTGCAAAAACCTCCATTCCTTTGCAAAAAATTCTAATCGCAGATTTAAACGATGATGAGTGGAGTAGGGTGGGTGATGCTTGCAATGAATATGCGCAAAAAAATCTTTATATTTATGATAGCGGTTATGCTAGTATAGCTGATATTCGTTCGATTTTACGCAAAATTAAAGCCCAAGATGAAAGTATTGAGCTTTGTGTGGTAGATTATATCGGTCTTATGATGAGTAACTCAGCTTTTAATGATAGGCATTTGCAAGTGAGTGAAATTTCAAGAGGTTTAAAGCTTTTAGCAAGAGAATTAAATATGCCAGTGGTGGCACTTTCGCAATTAAATCGTTCATTAGAAAGTAGAGCAAATAAACGTCCTATGCTTAGCGATTTAAGAGAGAGTGGTGCTATAGAGCAAGATGCAGATACTATTTTATTTGTATATAGAGATGAGGTTTATAGAGAACAAGAAGAAAAAGAAAGAGAAAATAAAGCTAAAAATGAAGGCAAGACTTATGAGAGAAAATTTATGCCAAATCCTGTGCAAGAAAAGGCTGAACTCATTATAGGTAAAAATAGAAATGGTCCTGTAGGGCATGTGGATTTGCTTTTCTTGAAAGAAAAATCGTGCTTTATTGAAGCTCCAAAAGAAGATTTTGTGGTTACAAACTTTGAAGGTTAATTCAAAGGGTAACCATAATTTCTATGCATAAAAAGTTCTAAATCTTTAAAATCAATTTTTCCCATTAACTCTTTCACAAGTTGCTTATACGCTATTTTTCCATCTTTGACTACAAAGGCTGCTCTTGCTAATAATCCTGCAAATATACTATCATTTATTAACACCCCATAGTTTATGCCAAAATCTTTAAAAGCAAAATCACTTGCGGTTATAATATTACCAATCCCTTCAGTAGCACAAAAGCGATCCATAGCAAAAGGTAAATCCATACTAATAATAATAACTTCAATATTTTTCATAGAAGCTAGTCTTTTGTTGGTTTCTTTGGCTTGTTTTGAACATACTGGTGTATCCAAGCTAGGTAGAGTTAATAAAATTTGAGTTTTCCCAGGTGGTGCTATTTCTACTGGAGCAAGATTTTTGGTTTTTAGAACTACCTTTGGAGCATTATCACCAACTTCTAGTTCAATTCCTGCAAGTTCTATATTTTGACCTTTGTATGTAATGCTTGCCATAATTTCCCTTTTTTATAATAAAATCATTTTTGCTAAAAGTAAGAAGCTAAAAAATCCTAAACCATCTGTGATTGCAGTAATTACTACACTTGATCCTACTGCAGGATCGATTTTAAATTTTTTTAAAGTTAATGGCACAAAAGAGCCTACAAAACCAGCTAAGGCTAGATTAATTAGCATTGATAAGGCTATAACAAGCCCCAAAAGAGCTGTTTTAAACCATATGAAAGCTATAATGCTCATAATACTAGCAAATATAAACCCATTGAGTAAAGAAATTCCGCTCTCTCTTAATATAACTTTTTTAGCATCTTTAAATTCTACTTCATTGAGCGAGAGCTTTCTAACTGTTACTGCTAAAGCTTGTGAACCTGTGTTACCTCCCATGGAAGCTACAATAGGCATAAGTACTGCTAGAGCTACAAGTTGTTCTATTTCACCTGAAAAAAGACTGATGATATTAGCTGAGATTAATGAAGTGGTAAGATTAATCATAAGCCAAAAAGCTCTAGCTTTAGCCGCTTTAAAAGCACTTTCTTCTTCAACATCTGCATCAACTCCAGCTAGGTTATAAATTTGCTCTGTTGCATTTTCTTGGATTAAATCATGAATATCATCATAAGTAATTCTACCCAAAAGTACTCCATCGTCATTTACAACCGCTAAAACACTCAAATCATAATCTTCTACTATATCAATAGCCTTTTGTATATCTTCATGATCTTTTATGCTATAGCTTTTATATCTTTCATTGTTGTTTTTAATAATATCTGCAAAACTTAGTTTAAAATCCCAAAGCAAAAGATCGCTTAAGTTGATAGCATTGCAAAGCTTCCCTTGATTATTTATGATGTAAACTTGAAAAATTTGATCTACTTGTCCTGAATGCTTTAAAATTCTATATCTTTTAATAGCCTTTTCTATACTCTCATCAATAGAAGCTGTGAAAATTTCTGTTTGCATATAAGCACCAGCAGTATTTTCATCATAATTTTTAAGGCGTAAAATTTCTTCTTTATCTTCGGAACTTAAGCGGTTTAAAATAGCTAAAGTTTTTTGTGGATTTAGCTCTTCAAAACGCTTAATTAAGTCTGTTGCATCATCACTTTCAAGCTCTTCTACTGCTTTTGCAATCTTTGTAATACTTAAGTGTTCTAAAATATCTTCTAATATATGTTCAGGTGTTATAGTAGCCACATTTGCAAGTGTGTAAGTATCAAAAGATTTAAGAGTTTGCAAATAAAGCTCTTCGTTGTATCTTTTGATAGTCTTTAGGGCTTCATTGGTTTCATAGGTGCTTTGATCTTTGGAAATATTTTTTAAAAGTTCTTGTGCTTCTAAAAAATCATTCATCATCTCAAAGCTCCATAGAATTTTCTATGTTTTGTTCTTTTGGTGGATTTTTATAGTTTTCATCAATGCTTTGTAAGCGGTTTTCATACTCTTTTGCCATTTTTAAAAATTCTTCTTTATTTCTGCCACTTAGGCTTGATTTTGGAATTTTCACTATGGTTTCAGGATTAATTGCTTTATTATTTAGATAAAGTCCAAAATGCAAATGTGGTCCAGTACTCATACCAGTAGAGCCTACATAAGCAATTACTTGGCCTTGTTTAACTTTTTGACCACGTTTGATTTTTGCAAAACGGCTAAGATGAGCATATAAAGTCATATAGCCTGATACGTGTTTTACTTGTACAACCTTACCATAACCACCTTTTGTTCCAACAAAACTAATTGTTCCATCTCCTGCGCTCTTAACCGGAGTACCCGTTGGAGCGGCATAGTCAATACCTAAGTGAGCTCTATAACGTTTTAATATAGGATGATATCTTGCTCTAGTAAAACGATCTGAAATCCTTGTATATTTAACAGGTTTAGTTAAAAAGAAATTTTCAAGTTCTTTTCCTTGAGCATTATAATAAGAATCTTTATATAAAAACACAGAATATTCTTTACCTCTAATATTAGCTAAAGCTGCTTGGATATTAATATCACCAAAAAGTCTCCCTAGTCTTCTTTTTTGCTCATAAATTAATACTACGCTATCGCCCTTTCTGACATTTTTAAAGTTAACACTATTTTTAAAAGCTCTTACCATGGCTCTTGCTAAGGTTACACTACCACTTTCATCATAAACATCTTGATAAGCTGAGTTGTTGATAGCTACGCGAATAGTTCGTTTTTCTTTAGTGTAAGAAATAGGAGTAAAACTCAATACAAATTTATTTTCTATATTTTTGTAAATATGAATTTGTAAATCATCACTAATTGGGATTAAGACTTGCTCAAGTTCACCTTGCTCATCTTTTAGCATTTGGTATTTAACACCACTTGTGATTTCTGCGCTTAGTTCTTTATCTTCTCCATCAAGATTATAATATAAATTAAGTGGTATAGAATGATCTTGTAAAAAATCAAGTAAAGTTTTGCCATTTTCCCAAGAAAGTTCTTCAACACTTGAGATAGCAAAAAGTTTTATGGATATAAGTAAAGATATGAAAATTTTTTTCATGACAACCTAAAGCCTTCTAAAATTTAAACATAAATTTGTATTTTACTTAATTTTTCTTACAATTTTGTAAGGAAAAAACAATATAATTTATTTTTACACTTTTTAAGGAGTATAAATTGCCAAGAATTATCTTAATGCTTTGTTGTTTTTTAGCATTTTTACAAGCAAAAAATTTTGATTTAATACAAACAAAACTTGAACAAGTAGATGATATTTATGGTTATATAAAAGATGATCCTAGAATTTTATTGTACTCAAGTGGTATAGTTGTACATGAAATTGATACACAAAAATCTATCATTGCAAGAGTTAGTGTGATAGGGCGTGAAAATGGCTTAGTTAAATTGCAATTTAAAGTTTTTGATATGTTAGCTCAAGATGCTATGCCTTTACCAAATGTATTGCCACAAGTAGGCGATAAAATAGTTTTAAATTATTTATATGATAGAGCTTTGATTATAGCTCCTGATAAAAGTGTGTATGATTTTATAGCTCAAAAATTAAATGGAATTTATTTTTTACATCCTGATTTATTTGGTGCTCATATGATACAAGAATACCGCCAAACTCCAAGAAGATCTGACTTTAGATCTTTTTGTTCAAAAAATGCTGTGGGGCTTTTAGTAGTAGCTTTAGAAAATAAAGCTGAGATAGTTGATTGTCAAGACTTTGGCAAGATTGAAGAATTTAACATACCGCAAGCTCAAAGTTTACAAATTCCATTTTATTCAAGAATCACAGGTTATAAAAGTGATATTTTTAGCTTAAATGATGAGGCCATTGGAAATTATTATGTATATTATGAAAAACTAATTAGCTTAACTAGAGAAAAATAATGCAAGAAATTCATCAAAAATTCTTTCAAGATCTTTTAGGGGTTGAAAATGCACATTTTGATCCTATCCATAAAAGAGCGTATAGCTATGATGCTACTAAAAAGCATTATTTGCCTGATGGAGTGCTTTTCCCAAGAGATGAAAATGATATTAGTCAAATTTTAAAATATTGCAATGAAAATAAAATCATCGTTATTCCTAGGGGATCAGGTAGTGGATTTACTGGTGGAAGCTTAGCCGTTAATGGCGGAGTAGTGCTAAGCTTTGAAAAACATATGAATAAAATTTTAGAAATTGATCTTGAAAATTTAGTCGCAGTAGTACAACCTGGTGTGATAAATATGGCTTTACAAGAAAAAGCAAAAGAATATGGTTTATTTTATCCACCTGATCCTGCTAGCATGGAGTATTCTTCTTTGGGAGGAAATGTAAGCGAAAATGCAGGGGGTATGAGGGCTGCTAAGTATGGTATAACTAAAGATTATGTAATGGCTTTAAGAGCAGTTTTACCTAATGGAGAAATCATTAGAGCAGGTAAAAAAACCATAAAAGATGTGGCAGGCTATAATCTAGCTGGAATTTTAATAGCAAGTGAAGGGTCTTTGGCTGTGCTTAGCGAGATTACTCTAAAACTAGTAGCTTTGCCAAAGTTTAAAAAGACAGCTATGGGGATTTTTAACAGCATTGATGAAGCGATGAATGCAGTTTATAAAACTTTAGCTAAAGGTGTAACTCCTGTATCTATGGAATTTTTAGATCAATTAAGCATACAAGCATTAGAGCAAAAATTCCAAAAAGGCTTACCTATGGATGCGGGTGCGATTTTAATCGCTGATGTAGATGGTAATGTAGAAGAGGCTTTGGAGGCGGATTTAAAAATCTTGCAAGAAAGTTTTTATGAATCTGGTGTAAGAGAGTTTAAAATAGCAAAAGATGAACAAGAAGCAGCTGATATTTGGTTTGCTAGAAGAAATTGCTCTCAAAGTATAGCAATGTATGGAAATTTAAAGCTTAATGAAGATATTACAGTACCGCGTTCAAAACTACCTGAGCTTTTAAAAGGCATAGCTGAAATTTCTAAAAAATATGGTTTTAAAATCCCTTGTTTTGGTCATACTGGCGATGGGAATGTACATACTAATGTAATGGTAAGTGATAAAAACAATCCTGAATTAGTTAAAAAAGGTTATGAAGCTGTAGAAGAGGTGTTTAAGCTTACAGTCTCTTTAGGTGGGACTTTAAGTGGAGAGCATGGTATAGGCATTTCAAAAGCTCCTTTTATGAAGCTTGCTTTTAGTGAAGCTGAAATGGACTTAATGAGAAATATTAAAAAAGCATTTGATCCAAATAATATACTCAATCCTTTCAAAATGGGACTTTGATGAATTTTAAAAACTTATTTAAAATTCTTTTAGCTTTAAGAGATAAAGAAATTTTAAATTATGCTGCGGCTTTGAGTTTTTATACTATCTTATCTTTAATACCACTTTTGTTTTTGTGTTTTTGGGTTTTTACCCAAATTCCAAGTTTTGAAATATATCAAGAAAGAATTAAAAATTTAATTTTTACTTTTTTAATCCCAACTCAACAAGAATTAATCATACAATACATCAATACATTTTTAAAAAACAGCGTAAATTTAGGACTTATAGGACTTTTGGCTATGGCTTTGACTTCTTTGGCTTTTTTTTCAGGTTATGATTATGTGATTAATAAGCTTTTAGAAGAAGATTCTAAAAGTCTTTGGCACAGTATAAGTTCTTATTGGACTTTAGCAACTTTAACTCCGCTTGGACTTGGGGTGAGTTTTTATATTTCAGGTTTTATACAAAAAACCTTAGATGATTTTAATATTGCTTTAAATTTTTTCGAGATTTTACCCTATGTGATTATATGGGCTTTATTTTTTGTCTCTTATTCAAGTTCAGTAAGCAAAAAAGGTGATTTAAAAACTTTACTTATTAGTTCTTTTGGTGCTTCTGTAATTTGGTATATTTCTAAGATGATTTTTGTATATTATGCTGTGTATAATAAAACTTATTTAAATGTATATGGTTCTTTTTCTGTAATATTATTTTTCTTTTTGTGGATTTATATTTCTTGGATTATTTATCTTTTAGGATTAAAGGCTTATTTGCTTTTAAATCAAGAAAATAAAGGGAATAAGCCCAAGAGAAACTACAAAAAGAGCTAAGTATTTATTAAATATAGCGATTAAAGATAAAATTAAATAAATAAAATAAAACACAAAAGGTATTGATAGATTAATCGCATGCATTTTAAACTCAAAAAAGTGCATTAAATATAAATCTAATAAATTTCCATAAGAAAAAATATGCAAGATCAAAACCAAAGGATAAAATATTATAAAGGCTAAACTTAAAGGTATGGCCAAAAATTGTTGAAAGCTAAGTAGAGGAAAAAAGTATAATACAGGGATAATCATTGCTAAAAAAGTCCAGATATTTAGCAAAAAAACATGAGTAAAATTTGAAAATTGATCTTTAAAATGATGAAGATATAAATAAATATAAAAAACTCCTAAAATAGAAAATAAAAACCCAACGCTAAAAAGAAATTTTGGAAAAATACTAATGCAAAATGTTATACTTAAAAATAAAAATTTAAAACTGAATATTTTAATATTTTTACTAAATAAATAAAAAGCAAAAAGACTCATCAGTAAAGCTCTTGTATAAGAAGGGCTAAAGTCTATTAAAAATATATAAAAAATTAAAAGTGAGAAAGCAAAAATACTAATATCAAGTTTCAAACTTCTATAAGGAAAATATCGTTTATGAAAAAAAGCATATAAAGGAGCAAAAATCAAAAAGCAAAAACTAAATAACAAGCCCAAATGATATCCACTAATAGCAATTAAATGTGCAATATTGTAAAAATTTACATCATTTCTAAGTTCACTTGATACATTTTTTGCAAAAAATAAAGCCCCATAAAATTCTTTGATTTTTTCATTATGATGTTGATTTAAAAAATACCTTATTAGGGTATTTTCTTTTTGTGTTTTGGTTTTGTTAAAATCATAACTTGGCGCATAAAAACTTTTACTAAGATAATCTTTAAAGTTAATATTTTTAGTAATAATTCTAAGATTTATCATATCATTTTTACTTAAATTTAGATCTTTAAAGCTAGTGGTGTAAAAAATAAAATCAGAATTTTTGAGTTTTAAAACTTGATATTTTTTACCTTTTTTATTAGTTTTTTCATAAGAAGATAAAATGATGTTATCTTTAAGTAATAAATGCTTAGTAAGTTTAAAATTTTGATATTTTTTATACTCATAGATGAGATTTAAACTAAAAATTGCTAAAAAACATAAAAATAAAATAAAAAATTCTCTATAGGTTTCTTTTATAGAGAATTTTAACCTCATTTTTTCTTAGAAAAGCGTGATAAATATAACCATATAATAAAAATTAAAGTGATTATAAAAACAGGAGCTATGTAAGGATAGTTGGCAAATGCTTCAAAAGTTTCTTTTAGGGTATTTCCAAAAATAAAACCAGCATAACCTAACATAACAGCCCAAATCAAACTAGCTAAGGTATTGATGATAAAAAATCTTACAAAGCTAAATTTACAAAGACCCGCTGCTATAGGAATGATGGTTTTTACTCCATAGATAAATTTTTGCACCACTAAAAGCAAATCACCATATTTTTTGATTTTCATCATAGCAAGAGCGATTTTTCTTCTATGATTTTTAAAATAAGGCATTATGTCTTTTTTATAGTATTTTCCCAAGATAAACAACAAGGTTGAGCCTATGGTATTAGCTAAAAAGGCTAAAAATATACATAAATGCAAATCAAGTTTAGTAGAACTTGCACAAAGCACTCCTGCAGCAAGTATAGCAACCATACCTCCACCAAAAGAATAAAAAAATAAAATTAAATAGCCATAAGTACTTAGATTATCTATCATTTCTTGCATGAAAAACCTTATCTTGCAAAATCAATTGCTCTAAGCTCTCTGATGACATTGACTTTTATTTCGCCAGGGTATTGAACTTTTTCTTGAATTTCTTCAGCTATTTCTTTAGCTAAAAGGACAGATTCATCATCATTGACTAATTTTGCATTAACAATAACTCTAATTTCCCTACCTGCATTAATGGCATAAGCTTTTTTAACACCTTCTTTACTCTTTGCTATGTCTTCAAGTTCGCTCACTCTTTTTAAGAAGGCTTCTAAAACTTCACGTCTTGCACCAGGGCGTGCAGCGCTTAGTGTATCTGCTGTACAAACTGCAGCTGATTCTATGCTAATAGCTTCTTCATGCCCATGATGAGCATAAATTGCATTAATCACAACAGGATGTTCTTTGTATCTTTTGCAAAGTTCAGCTCCTAAATCCACATGAGAACCTTCAAATTCATGCGTTAAAGCCTTGCCTATATCGTGTAAAATCCCAGCTCTTCTTGCTAATTTTTCATCCCCACCACACTCAGCTGCTATAATTCCAGCTAAATGCGCCACTTCTAAAGAATGTGCTAGAGCATTTTGGCCATAACTTGCTCTATATCTTAATTTTCCTATTAATTTGACAATTTCAGGATGTATATTATTAAGTCCTAAATCCATTACTATAGTTTGACCTTCTTCTAAGATATTATCTTCAAATTCTTTACAAACTTTTTCATGAATTTCTTCTATTTTTGCAGGTTGTATTCTTCCATCTTCAACTAAAAGTTCAATCACCTTTGTAGCAATGGCACGTCTATATAGATTAAAACAACTTACTATAATTGCTCCAGGTGTATCATCGATGATAATATCAACACCCAAAACCATTTCTAAGGTTTTAACATTTCTCCCTTCTTTACCTATAATACGACCTTTTAGCTCATCATTTTTGATATTTACTACATTGATTAATCTTTCAGCGGCAAATTCCCCTGCAAATCTTGAAGTAGCTTGTGCTAGGATAAAATTAGCCTTTCTTTTAGCTTCATTTCTAGCTTCTTCTTCATATTTTCTAACAATATGAGCAATCTCAGCTCTTGAATTTTCTTCTACTTTTTGTAAAACTATATTTTTTGCTTCTTCTTGTGTAAGACCAGCTGAATGTTCAAGAATTTTTAATACTTCACTAAGCTTTGTCTCATAATTTTGTTTTAAATTTTCATTTTCCTCGTGTAAAGCTTTTATAGCTTGTTGCTCTTTTGCTAACTTGTTTTTATTTTCCTCATGAAGTTTTTCTTGATAATGAAGATTTTGTTCTTTTTTATTAAGCTCTTCTAGTTTAATAGAATGTTCTTTTTGTAGTTTTTGAATTTTTTCATCAAATTTTTTCTTTGCTGCAAATTCAGCTTCAGCAACTGAATTTTTGGCATCTTTAAGTGTTAGTTCAGCTTCATATTCAATGGCTTTTGCTTTTGCTTTTGCTTGCTCTAAAAAGATATTGAAATTTGCATCATTAATCTTTTTGGCGACTATATATCCAATCCCTCCGCCTATAAAAACGGCTATTAATGCGACTAATATTTCTATCATTGTTTTTAACTTTCCTAAAATATTTTTTATAAGGGTTTATATAAAAATTTCCCTTTATATCATGATCTTGGCTAAAAAATTGATCAGATTTTGCATCAATCATTTGTGTAAAAACAACCAAAGGTTTTTTATAAGAAATGCTTTCAAAAAACCTATCGTAAAAACCTTGACCATGACCGATTCTTCCTAACTTTGCATCTACGCCTATTACAGGAATAATCGCAACATCAATGCGAGTTTGCAAAAAAGAATCTTTTGGCTCATACACCCCAAAGCTCTTTTTTTCAAGAGCTAATCTTAATTTTACTACCTTTAAACTTTTATCTTGCATAAATGGGACGAAAATTTGATATTTTTTTGTTAGAAAATGTCTGAATTTATAAAGATTAATTTCATATTTTAAAGGGATATATATAAGGATGTTTTTACAATTTTTGTATAAATTTAGAATTTTCTTTATTTCTTGAAAAACCAAAAAATCCCTTTTGTATTGATATTTTAATTTTAAATGCATTTTGGATTTTTGTTTTATTCTAAAATTGTTTTTTATCAAGGCTTTCCTTAAAGTTTTTAACTTTTTATGTTATACTTTTAAGCTTAAAAAATCATAAGGATAAGACTTGAAATTTAAAATTTTTTTAGTAATTTTTATTATGATATTTTTTACTTCATGTTCTAGTGATAAAGAAAATTTTAGCACTGAAAATACAGACAATGCAAGTTTAACTCAAAGTGAAAATACTGATTTTACTTTAAAATTTTTAGATGGTGGAAAAATGTATGTGAAATATCATGAGCAAGCATTTAATTTTGATGATACAACTAAAGCTAAGTTGTTTGTTTTTTTTACGACTTGGTGTACACCTTGCAAGGCTCAAATTCCACATTTAAATAATCTAAATAATAAATATCAAGATAGATTTGAAGTAATAGCGCTTTTTTTGGAAGAGAATAAGGAGCAAGAAATATTAACTTTTATAGAAGATGAAAAAATGAAATTTCCAGTAGCTATAGGAGAGAATAATTTTGTTTTTTCTAAAGTTTTAAATGTCAGTTCTATTCCAACAATGGTGTTGTTTAATACAAAAGGTGAAAAGATTAAAGAGTATTTGGGGATAATTCCTGAAGAAATGCTAGATATAGATATACAAAAAGCGATAATGTGATGTTTGGATTTTTAAAAAATGGTTTGAAAAAAACCTTAGAAAGTATTCATTTAGTTAAGGCTTCAAATAAAATCATTACCAAAGATTTGCTTGAAGAAATGCTTTTAGAAGCTGATGTGGCGTATGAAATAGTTGAAGAGATTATTTATTATCTTCCTCCAAATGATGAGGTCAAAAAGGCTGATTTAGAGCGTGTTATGGGGACTTATTTTATTTATGATAAACCAGAACTTGCTAATGCCAAACCTTTTGTGGATTTGATTTTAGGTGTAAATGGAGTGGGTAAGACCACAAGCATTGCTAAAATGGCACATTTGCATAAAGAAAATGGTGAAAAAGTTATACTTGGAGCTTGTGATACTTTTAGGGCGGGAGCTATAGAGCAGTTAAAATTATGGGCGCAAAAATTAGATATAGATATCATAGCTACTTCACAAGGACATGATCCTTCAGCTGTTGCTTATGATGCTATTTCTAAAGCTTTAGCGAAAAACTATAATAGGGTTATTTTAGATACAGCAGGACGCTTGCAAAATCAAAAAAATCTTGCAAATGAGCTTGAAAAAATCGTTCGTATAAGCGATAAAGCTATGCAGGGAGCTCCTCATAGAAAAATTCTTGTGCTTGATGGTACTCAAGGTGTGGCAGGAATTTTGCAAGCAAAAGCTTTTAATGATTTAGTAAAACTAGATGGAGTGATTATTACAAAACTTGATGGAACCGCAAAAGGTGGAGCTTTATTTAGCATAGCAAGAGAGCTTGAGCTTCCTATTTTATATGTAGGAGTAGGGGAGCAGCTAGGACAAATTCATGAGTTTAATCCTAATGAATATGTTAAAACTTTAGTTGAAGAGATTTTTGCATAATTTATGGCTAAAAAACAAATTTTATTTGAATGTCAAGCTTGTGGAAATCAACAAAGTAAATGGCTAGGCAAATGTCCTGAATGTAGCTCTTGGGATAGTTTTGTTGAGTTAAAGCAAGAACAAATTAAGGTTTTAAAAGAGTTAAATTCACTATCAAACACTCCAAGTTCTGCAGTATGTATAAATGATGTTATAGCAGAAAATTTTACACGTATTAGCACTGATGATAATGAACTTGATTTAGTTTTGGGTGGTGGGCTTGTTGTGGGTTCTTTGGTGTTAATTGGGGGTTCACCTGGGGTTGGAAAATCCACACTTTTATTAAAAATTGCTTCCAATTTGGCTAAAAGCGGTAAAAAAGTACTTTATGTAAGTGGAGAGGAGAGTAAATCTCAAATCAAACTACGTGCAGATCGTTTGAATGCAAATTGTGAGAATTTATTTTTACTTACTGAACTTTGCTTGGAAGATATTTTAAGTGAGCTTTCTAAAAAAGATTATGAAATTTTAATTATTGATTCTATTCAAACTTTATATTCTAACAAAATTACTTCAGCAGCAGGTAGTATCACCCAAGTTAGAGAAATTACTTTTGAGTTAATGCGCTATTCTAAGGCTAATAATATTAGCACTTTTATCATAGGCCATATTACTAAAGATGGGGCTATAGCTGGACCTAGAATTTTAGAGCATATGGTAGATGTGGTGCTTTATTTTGAAGGTGATGCTAATAAAGAAATAAGGATTTTAAGAGGTTTTAAAAATCGTTTTGGAAATATTTCTGAAGTTGGTATTTTTGAAATGACTTCTAAGGGTTTAATTAGTGCTAAAGATATAGCTAATAGATTTTTTACGCGTGGTAAGGCAGCAAGTGGTAGTGCTTTAAGTGTGATAATGGAGGGAAGTAGAGCTTTAGTGTTAGAAATTCAAGCCTTAGTTTGCGAGAGTGCTTATCCAAAACGCAGTGCAACAGGCTATGAAAAAAATCGTTTAGATATGCTCATAGCTTTACTTGAGAGAAAGCTTGAAATTCCTTTGGGTCATTATGATGTGTTTATTAATGTAAGTGGTGGGGTAAAAATTAGCGAAACTGCGGCAGATTTAGCGGTGGTTGCAGCGATTATTTCAAGTTTTAAAAACCGTCCTTTAAGCAAAGATAGTGTTTTTGTGGGTGAGCTTAGTTTAAATGGTGAGATTAAAGAAGTATTTTCGCTTGATGTGCGTTTAAAAGAAGCTAAAATGCAAAAATTTAAAAATGCCATAGTGCCTGTAAAACCTATGGAAGAACTTGGTTTAAAATGTTTTGTAGCTAAAGAATTGCGTGAAGTTTTAGAATGGATGTAAAATTTGATGTAATCATTATAGGTTCAGGACTTGGAGGCTTAAGCGCAGGTGCTTTTTTAGCTAGAAATGGTAAAAAAGTTTTAGTTTTAGAACAGCATTCTTTAATTGGCGGTTGTGCTACTTGTTTTCAAAGAAAAGGCGTTTTGATTGATGCGGGGCTTCATGAGATGGATCTAGGTGAAGTAAAAACTGACATGAAGCATTTGGTTTTTGAAAAACTTGGTATAAAGAATAAAATTGAAATTTTACCTTTACCAAGCGCATGGAGTATTAAAAGCAAAAATTATAATCTAACTTTGCCTCATGGTATAGAAAAAATAAAAGAGGTTTTGAAAAAAGAATTTCCACAAGAATGCAAAGGTATTGATAAGTATTTTAAAGCTATAAAAACGCAAGCTTATGCTATTCGAAGATTTCCTTGGGATTTAAAATTAAGTGAATTATTGTTATTTCCATTTAGCACTTCTTGGATATTTATCAAAAATAGATTGTTTAATAAAAAGGTTTATGATATTTTAAATGCTTATATTAAAAATGATAAGCTAAAAAAGATTTTAAATGCAAATATGAGTTATTATCATCATGATAGTAAAGAATTTATTTTTAGTTTTCATAGTATTGCTCAAAAGCATTATTATGATGGTGGGGTGTATATTAAAGGTGGCTCGCAAGCTTTAAGTGATGCTTTGGCTGAGGTTATCAAAGAAAATCAAGGACAGGTTTTAGCCAAGGCTGAAGTTGTTAAAATACTCACAAAAGATCAAAAAGCTTATGGAGTAGAATACATTCAAAATAATCAAAAACACGCCATCCATGCGCAAAATATCATTGCAAATTGTGATCCTTTAATCGTATATAAAGACTTGCTTAAAGATTTAAATTTAATCCAAGAAATCAAAGCAATAGAGTCTAAAAAGCGCGCTTGTTCTTTGGTAAGTGCTTATTTTATTTATGATAAAGATATTTCTAAAATTTATGAAAATATGGATTATTGCAATTTTATATTTGAAGATGATTTTTTAAATAGCTCATATGAAAATACTAATATTTTAAAACTAGATATCAAAAAAAGACCTATGGCTTTTGTGAGTTATTCTAAAATTGATAGTGGCTTAGCTAGCGATAAATGCATAGGTGCTATAGCCTTTAGTTCAAATTATAGTGAATGGGATTTAAATAAGCAAGATTATAAAGCTAAAAAAGAAGAAGTATTAAAAGCTATAGTGCAAAGACTAGATGAGATATTTCCAAATTTAAGCTCACACTTAATCCATCAAGAATTAGCTACGCCAAAAACTATACAAAGATATACTAAAGCTTACGAGGGCACAATTTATGGATTTTCTCAAGATCAAGAAGGGGCTAAATATAGATTGCATTACAAAAGTAAAAGTATAGAAAATTTATATTTTGCTAATGCTTTTATATTTCCTGGAGGTGGTTTTACAGGTGTGGTTTTGGGTGGATATTTTTGTGCTAATAAAATGAATTTTCATTAAAATATAAGCAATTTTTTTTTATAATATTAGCTTTGAAATATTTATTCTGCTAAGGATTTTTAATGAAAGATTTATTTTTATTTAGTTCTTTTATAGATTCTAGTCACACTTTTGCATACTTTTTTCATTTGGGTATAGTGGTTGTGATTTCTTTGATTTTAGCAAAACTTGCTACAAGATCCATGCAAATTGTCCCAAGAGGTAGTCAGAATTTAGCTGAAGCTTATATGGAAGGCATTTTAAGCATGGGTAGAGATACCATGGGTAGTGATGAAGCTGCTAGAAAATACTTGCCTTTAGTTGCAACTATAGGTTTTATGGTGTTTTTTAGTAATATCATAGGAATCATACCAGGTTTTGAAGCTCCAAGTGCTAGTTTAAATTTTAGCGCTTCTTTGGCTATTATAGTATTTGTGTATTATCATTTTGAAGGCATTAGAACTCAAGGATTTTTTAAGTATTTTGCACATTTTATGGGGCCTGTTAAAATTCTAGCACCTTTAATGTTTCCTATAGAAGTGGTTTCTCATTTTTCAAGAGTTATTTCTTTATCTTTCCGTTTATTTGGTAATATTAAAGGAGATGATTTATTCTTAGCAGTTATTTTAGCTCTTGTGCCTTGGGTTGCACCACTACCTGCTTATATGCTTTTAACTTTTATGGCATTTTTACAATCTTTTATTTTTATGATTTTAACTTATGTTTATTTAGCAGGTGCAACTGTAGTTGATGAACATCATTAATTTTTAAAAAGCAAAAAATATTTTTTGCTTTTTTCTTTTTTAATATTCTTCTTTTATTCTTTTTTAAACTCTTTTTGAAATAAAAAACGCTAGAATAAACAAAAAATTCTAAGGAAAATTTTAATGTTTGAAGTTGTTATAGGACTTGAAGTTCATGCACAATTAAATACCAAAACAAAAATCTTTTGCTCATGTGCAACTTCTTTTGGAGAAAAATCAAATACTAATGTATGCCCAACATGTTTAGCTTTACCGGGTGCTTTGCCTGTATTAAATCAAGAAGCAGTGAAAAAAGCTATAGCATTTGGAAAAGCAGTTAATGCAACTATAAATAAAAAAAGTATTTTTAATAGAAAAAATTATTTTTATCCTGATTTACCAAAAGCTTACCAAATTTCGCAATTTGATATTCCTATAGTAGAAAATGGTGAACTGTTTATTAATGTAAATGGAGAAAATAAACGCATAGGTATTACTAGAGCTCATTTAGAAGAAGATGCAGGAAAAAATATACATGAAAGTAATTTTTCAAAAGTAGATTTAAATAGAGCAGGCACGCCTTTGCTTGAAATCGTTAGCGAGCCGGAACTTAGAAGTTCTGATGAAGCAGTGGCTTATTTGAAAAAACTTCATTCTATTATAAGATTTTTAGATATTTCAGATGCAAATATGCAAGAAGGTAGTTTTAGATGTGATGCTAATGTTAGTATTCGTCCAAAGGGTGATGATAAACTTTATACTAGAGTGGAGATTAAAAATTTAAATTCATTCCGTTTTATCCAAAAGGCGATTGAGTATGAAGTAAAACGCCAAAGTGAAGCTTGGGAAGATGGAAAATACGATCAAGAAGTTGTGCAAGAAACAAGATTATTTGATACGGTTAATTTAGTTACTAGAAGTATGAGAGGCAAGGAAGATTCTGCCGAATATAGATATTTCCCTGATCCTGATCTTTTACCTGTAATTTTAGATGATGAAATGCTAAGTCAAGATATACCAGAACTTCCTGATGAGAAAAAAGCTAGATTTATTAGTGAATTAGGTGTTAAAGAAAGTGATAGTGAAGTGATTGTTTCTTCATTAGAACTTTGTAGGTATTTTGAGTATTTAATTGATCAAAAATTAAACCCAAAACTTTGTGTTACTTGGCTTACGACTGAGTTAATGGGACTTTTAAAAGGTGAGTTAACTATAGAAAACTCACCTATAAAACAAGAAAAATTAGCTGTTTTAATCAAACGTATAGAAGAAGGTGTTATTAGTGCTAAAGCAGGTAAGGATATTTTAGCTTATGTGTTTGAAAATACAGAAGTTGAAATTGATGATGCTATTGAAAAACTTGGTTTAAAACAGGTCAGCGATGATGGTGCTATTGAAAAGATTGTTGATGAAATTTTAGCAAACAATGAAGATAAGGTAGCTGAATATAAAAGTGGTAAAGATAAACTTTTTGGTTTCTTTGTCGGTCAGGCAATGAAAGCAGGCAAGGGTGCATTTAATCCTGCTAAGGTAAATGAAATTTTAAAATCAAAACTTGGTTAAATATGAAAATAGCAGTTATTGGTGCAGGAAAATGGGGAAGTGCTTTATATGATGCATTGAGTGTTAAAAATGAATGTGTGATAACTTCTTTTCGCAAAAAAGATCTTTCTTATTTTGTTAGCACCAAAGAAGCTTTAGGGTATGAATATTTAGTTTTTGCTTTATATGCTCAAGGAATACATGAGTGGCTTGTAAATAATTTTAAAGATTTAAATCAAAAAATTCTTGTAGCTTCTAAGGGTATTGATTGCAAAAGTTTAAAATTTATGGATGAGGTTTTTGGTGGGTTCATAAGTAGTGATAGACTTTGTTTTTTAAGTGGACCTTCTTTTGCAAGTGAAGTGCTAGAAAAAAAACCTTGTGCTTTGGTTATTAGCGGTAAAAATCAAGAACTTTGCAATGAATTTGCAAGTTTTTTTCCAAATTATATTAAAACTTATACCAGTTCTGATGTTAAAGGTGCTGAAATTTGTGGTGCTTATAAGAATGTTTTAGCAATTGCAAGCGGGGTTTGCGACGGCTTAAAATTAGGTAATAATGCAAGAGCTTCTTTGGTTTCAAGAGGCTTAGTGGAAATGCACCGTTTTGGGCAGTTTTTTAGCGCTAAAGAAGAAACATTTTTAGGACTTAGTGGAGCTGGAGATTTATTTTTAACAGCTTCTAGTAATCTATCAAGAAATTATAGGGTAGGTTTGAGTTTGGCTAGTGATAAAAATATAAAAGATATTTTAATGGAGCTTGGAGAGGTAGCCGAAGGAGTGCAAACTGCTTATGCTATACATGCCTTATCAAAGCAATTTCAAATTTATACTCCGATTGTTAATGAAGTGGTTTTAATGCTAGAGGGTAAGAATGCCTGGGAGTCTTTGAAAGATTTGATGTCATCAAAGGAGGAAATATCATGATTATCAAAAATGCAAAAATTTACGGTGAACAAGTACTTGATCTTAAAATAGAAGATGGAAAAATCACTCAAATTACTAATGATTTAAATGATGATGAGTATATTATTGATATAAAAGGCAAGACTTTACTTCCTTCGTTTATTGATTTAAATGTTAGTTTACTTGATAATGAATTTAGTATAGATAAATTATATGATCTTGAAAAAGCATGCTTAAAAGGTGGGGTAGGGACTATTGTTTTAAAAGATAGTTTAGAAGTTAACACTCAAGGTTATGCACTTTATTTTGATAAGTTAAAATCTTTAGATATTAATATTTTGCCTACTATTAATGTATTAGATAAAACAGAAAAATTAAAAAATATTGCTACCTTAATTGATATGGGTGCAAAAGGTTTGGAGCTTTCAAGTACTTTAGGTGCAAATTATTTAAGACAGTGTATGCAATATGCTAATATGAAATCAACTCCGGTGTTTTTAAAGTGTTTTGATGAGAGTTTTGATGATCATGGGGTAATGAATGATGGACAAACAAGCTTTGAATTAGGACTTATAGGAATCAGCGATATAGCTGAGACTAGTGAAGTAGTAAAAATGAAAGAATTAGTAGAGTTTTATAAAAACAAAGCTTGTTTTAACTCTTTAGCAATTGCAAGATCATTTGAATTATTACATGATCAATATAGTGAAATTTCAATTCATCATTTAATCAAAGATGAAAGTGCTTGCGAAAATTTCAATACTCAAGCAAAAATTTTACCTCCACTAAGAGCAAAAAATGAATTAATAAGTCTTAAAAAATTACTTCAAGATAAAAAAATTACTTTCTTAAGCTCTTTGCATACTCCTAGCACTAAAAAAGATTTAGCTTTTGATGAAGCAGATTTTGGAGTTAATGCTATAGCTATATATATGAGTTTATGTTTTACATATTTAGTAAAAGAAGGTATTTTAACTTGGAAAGAATTATGTGATTTTACAAGTTATAATCAAGCGCAATTTTTAGGATTAAACAAAGGTAAAATAGAACTTGGTTTTGATGCTGATTTAGTTGTATTTGAAGAAAATCTTTCTTTTAAAGGGAAAGGTTTATATGCAAATGATACCTTGCAAGGTAAGGTAGAAAAAAGCTTTATAGCGGGAAAGGTTTTTAGCTTTTAAGCTAAAAACTCTTATTTATCCTGCATAGCTTGTGCTACTTGAGCTGAGCTATTTCTAATTTTTTCCATGCATTCTCTGGCTTCTTTAGCTAAATCCACGCTTTGATTTACACCACTTAAGCCATCTTTTATACTTTGTACCACTTCAGCTGTTACATTTCTGATAGAATTAATGGTGGTAGTAATTTCATTTACTGAATGTCCAGTTCTTTCAGCTAGATTTCTAACTTCATCAGCAACCACAGCAAAACCACGTCCATGTTCTCCGGCACGTGCTGCTTCTATGGCAGCATTTAGCGCTAAAAGATTGGTTTGATCTGCTATATCACTAATGGTTTGAATGATATTTTTAATTTCTTCTGATTGTTCATTTAATGATGAAACTAAATTACTACTATTATTCATCATCTCAGCAATATTTTGAATATTTTGAACTGTATTTTCTATAACACTATCACCTTCTTGGGTTAAATTATCATTTTGTTCTGCAAGCTCACTAATGAGCTTTAATTTTTCCTCATCTCTTACAACCTGCTCGGTAATATCTGTTGCAAATTTAATAACTTTATAAATTTTTCCATCATCATTTTTAATAGGATTATAACTTGCTTCTAGGTGGATTAGTTTATTATTTTTACCAAAGCGTATAAATTTTCCTGATTGAAATTTACCACTTCTTAATTCTTCCCAAAAAATTGTATATTCTTTTGAGTTTCTAAACTTTTCCTCGCAAAACATACTATGGTGTTTTCCTTTGATTTCGCTTAGTGAATAACCCATTGTTTGAGTGAAATTTTCATTAGCATTTAGAATTTCTCCATAAGGATTAAATTCAATAATCGCCATAGAACGATTAGCCGCATCTATGGTATTTTTTAAATCAAGCATCTCATAGTGTCTTTGAGTAATGTCATTGGCAAATTTAATAACCTTGTATATTTTGTTATTTTGATCTAAAATAGGAAGATAATTAGCTTCAAGATAAATGTCTTTTCCTCCCTTTGCGATGCGTCTAAAAAGACCATTTCTTGATTTACCACTTTTTAAATCTTTCCAAAAATCACTATAATGTTGAGACTTTACTACCTCAGGTAAGCAAAACATACTATGGTGTTTTCCTTTAATTTCATCTAGAGAGTAATTCATAGTTTTTAGAAAATTTTCATTAGCACTAATGATGGTTCCATCTGTTTGAAATTCTATCATCGCCATAGTTTTACTTATAGCATTAAGTATATCTTGAAAAGATTGATTAGATTGTTCTAATTGAGTAATTTGCTCATTGATTTTTTTCTTATTGACAAACATGAATTTCCTTTGTAAAAATAGTTTAAAATTATAAAGTGTTTTTTGAAATAAAAAATTTGTTTGTGTTAGTTTTTTGTTAAATTAGAAAATTTTTCTTGCAAAGAAGTTCTTATCGAATCATTAATCTCATCACTATTTTTTAAGTATTGTTCATTAAGTTTTTCGAGTTCTTTTAAAAACCCAAAAAGAGCCTCTTCCCATAAAGCATTGCTTTTTTTACTTAAATTCATAGTTTGAATATGGTTAAGCTTTCTGCTCATATTACTTAAATTTTCTAAAAATTTATCTTTATTATTTTCATTTTGAAGCGTAAAAGTGTTTTGTAAAAGACTATTTTTAATATTTCTTATTTCTTCGTTAATAAGATCACAAAACTCAGGATAGATATCATTTTTAATGGGTTCAAGTAAGGCTTGTTCATCTAATTTTAATGTATATTTTTTAATAGAAAAAAAAAGAATTAAAAAAGCTATTGCACTAATTAAGAGATAGAAAACCATTTTTTAAAATTCCTTAAATGGTGCGGTTAGCGAGATTTGAACTCGCACACGCTGAGCGTACCACCCCCTCAAGATGGCGTGTCTACCAGTTCCACCATAACCGCATAAAGCCCTAAAAAAGGGCTTTTATAATTAAGCTGCTACTAATGCTTGGAATGGGTTAGCATAAAGAGCGATAAGAGCAATAACAAGTGCATAAATAACTTGAGCTTCAATCATCGCTAAAGCAATAAACATAGTAGTCATTAATTTACCACCAAGACCAGGGTTTCTAGCAGTACCTGCTATAGTTGCTGCTGCAGTATTACCCATACCAATAGCACCACCTAAAGCTGCAACACCAAGTCCTAAACCTGCTGCTAAGATAGAAAAAGAAGCTAACCATTGATTCATAGAACCTTCGGCTGCAAATGCAAAACCACTTAAAGCTAGCATTAAAAATACGATTTTTTTCATAGTATTTCCTCGATATAAAATTTAAATCCTTTCGGCTTGCGTATCCCTACTTGTGATTTATAAAGTTAAAATTATATATCAATATAGCTTTAAAATTATTGAAATTTAAATTAATTAAGTATGTTTTAAAATAAATTAAAGTTTTTTTTAGCTACATTAAAACTTTTTATAGTTTTTAAACATTAAGGTTATTTTATGAATAATAAATTTTCTAAAATTGGTTTTGTATTAGCAGTGGCAGGTTCAGCTGTTGGGCTTGGAAATGCTTGGAAGTTTCCAACTTTAGTAGGACAAAATGGTGGTTCAGCCTTTGTGCTTTTATATTTGCTTTTGACTTTGGGTGTAGGTTTTGTAATATTTTTAGCAGAACTTAGCATAGGAAAACTTAGTGAAAAAGATCCTGTAAATGCTTATTATACTTTAGCGCCAAAACATAAAAGAGCGTGGTCTATAGTCGGTTTTTCTTTAATAGGTGCCATTTTGATTGTTTCTTTTTATAGTGTGATTATAGGATGGATTGTGAGGTATGCTTATTTTGGATTTTTTCCTTTACCAAAAAGCATAGAAGAAAGTGGTGCTATTTTTGGAAATTTACTTTCTAATGATGTTTTATCTCAATTTGTATGCTTTACTTTTGTGTTTATAGTGATTTTTTATGTAGTATCAAAAGGTATTAAAAGCGGTATAGAAAAGCTTAATGTTTGGATGATGCCAAGCTTATTTATATTACTTATTTTAATGCTTGGATATTCTTTTAGTATGGATGGTTTTTCTAAGGCGAGTGAGTTTTTGTTTTCTCCTGATTTTTCTAAACTCGGAGTAGGAGCATTTTTGAGTGCATTGGGTCTTGCTTGTTTTTCTTTATCTATCGGAGTGGGTTCAATTATAACTTATTCTGCAAGTTTACCTGATAAAACAAATTTCATTACAAGTACTATTAATATTATAATTATTAATATTATCATTGGTATTATGATGGGACTGATTGTATTTACTTTTATGTTTGAATTTAATGGAGATCCAGCTCAACAAGGTCCAGGTTTGATTTTTGTATCTTTGATGAGTTTATTTTCAAATATTGATCCAATAGGCTTTTTGCCTTTGGGAAATATTTTAGCTATAGCTTTTTTTATAGCTTTATTTTTTGCAGGAATTACTTCGGCGGTTTCTATGATAGAACCTTTTGCTTTTTATCTTATAAATCGTTATCAAATTTCAAGAAAAAAAGCTTTGGTTTTTATAGCTTTCATTGTATATTTTTTAGGAAGTTTATGTATTTTATCAGGAATTGAGTGGAGTAAAGATTCTTTAGAATTTTTTGGAAAAAGTTTTTTTGATATATTAGATTTTGTAGCTTCAAATTTAATGATGCCTTTGGGCGGATTATTTGGTGCAATTTTCGTAGGTTTTGTGCTTAAAAAAGAGGCTTTGCAAACTTTATTTTATCCTTATATGAGGGGTAAATACTTTGAGTGCTGGTATTTTTTTGTAAGATATATCTCACCTTTAGCGGTGATTTTAATCATGGTAAAACAATTATTTTTTTAAGGTTAAAATATGAATGATAAATTTTCTAAAATAGGTTTTGTATTAGCAGTGGCAGGTTCAGCTGTTGGGCTTGGAAATGCTTGGAAATTTCCAACTTTAGTGGGTAATAATGGCGGTTCAGCTTTTGTAGTGGTGTATTTACTTTTAACTTTGGGTGTGGCTTTTGTGATATTTTTAGCAGAACTTAGCATAGGAAAACTCAGCGAAAAAGATCCTGTAAATGCTTATTATACTTTAGCACCAAAAAATAAAAAAGCATGGTCACTTGCGGGATTTTTTATGCTTGGTGCTATTATTTTAGTGTCTTTTTATAGTGTTGTTATAGGTTGGATAGCAAAATATGCTTATTTTGGGTTTTTTGAACTACCTAAAGATACAAATGAAGCAGGTGCTATTTTTGGAAATTTACTTTCTAATGATGTTTTATCTCAATTTGTATGCTTTACTTTTGTGTTTATAGTGATTTTTTATGTAGTATCAAAAGGTATTAAAAGCGGTATAGAAAAGCTTAATGTTTGGATGATGCCAAGCTTATTTATATTACTTATTTTAATGCTTGGATATTCTTTTAGTATGGATGGTTTTTCCAAGGCAAGTGAGTTTTTGTTTGTACCTGATTTTTCAAAATTAAGTGTTAATTCTATATTAGATGCACTAGGGCTTGCATTTTTTAGTATGTCTTTGGGTGTTTGTGTGATTTTAACTTACGCAGCAAGCTTGCCTGAAAAAACAAATTTTATAAGTAGTGCTTTAAATATTATCATCATTAATACTATCATTGGCTTAATGATGGGACTTATTGTGTTTACTTTTATATTTGAATTTGGGGCTGATCCTACCCAACAAGGTCCAGGGCTTATATTTATATCATTAACAACACTTTTTGCAAAATTAGGATTTTTAGGAAATGTTTTAGCTATAGCTTTTTTTATAGCTTTGTTTTTTGCAGGGATTACTTCAGCTATTTCCATGATAGAACCTTTTACTTTTTATCTTATAAATCGTTATCAAATTTCAAGAAAAAAAGCTTTGGTTTTTGTAGGTGTGATTGTTTATTTTCTTGGAAGTTTATCTATACTTTCTTTTTATCATGTAAGCGCGCCAAGCTTAAATTTCTTTGGAAAAAGTTTTTTTGATATTTTAGACTTTTTCATACAAAATTTATTAATGCCAATTTCTGCTTTAATTACAGCATTTTTTGTGGGTTTTGTACTTAAAAAAGAAGCTTTGCAAATTTTATTTCAGCCATTTATGCGTGGGGTATATTTTGAAATTTGGTATATCTTTTTAAGATATATTTCTCCATTAGCAGTGATTTTAATCATGGCTAGACAACTTTTTTTCTAAGGCATTAAAATGAATGATAAATTTTCTAAAATAGGCTTTGTATTAGCTGTTGCAGGTGGGGCTATAGGGCTTGGAAATGCTTGGAAGTTTCCAACCTTAGTAGGGCAAAATGGTGGTTTTGCTTTTGTGCTTTTGTATTTGCTTTTGACTATTAGTGTGGGATTTTGTGTATTTTTGGCTGAAATTGCTATGGGAAGATTAAGTCAAAGTGATCCTGTAAATGCTTATAAAAGCTTAGCAACTAAATATGCTCAAAAATGGAAATTTGCAGGATTTTTTATGCTTGGTGGAATTTTTGTATTATCTTTTTATCTTGTTATTATGGGTTGGGTTTTAAAATACATGATAACTTCTATTTATTATCTGCCTAGCAATACCCAAGAGGCAGGAGCTTTATTTGGAAATTTAATACAAAATAGTATTTTAGAAAGTAGTTTGTATTTTTTAATTGCTTTTTTTCTTACCTTGTTTGTTGTCTCAAGAGGGGTTAAAAGTGGTATAGAAAAACTTAATGTTTGGATCATGCCAAGTTTATTTATCATGCTTGTTTTAATGCTAGTGTATTGTTTTTTTCAAGATGGTTTTAAAGAAGCTTTCGTTTATTTGTTTTATCCTGATTTTACTAAACTTAATCTAAACTCGGTTTTAACAGCTTTAGGTCTTGCTTTTTTTACCTTATGTTTAGGTATAGGTTGTATTACTACTTACGCAGCTTCATTAAAAGATGATACAAATTTAATCACAAGTTCAGCCATAATTGTGCTTTTAAATATCAGTATAGGCTTAATGATGGGGCTTATTGTATTTACTTTTATATTTAAATTTAATGCCAATCCCGCAGAAGGTGCTGGACTTGTATTTATATCTTTAACGACTTTATTTTCTAACTTAGGTGCTATTTTTGGGCATTTTTTAGCCTTTTATTTTTTCTTGGCTTTATTTTTTGCAGGAATTACTTCAGCGGTTTCTATGATAGAACCTTTTACTTTTTATCTTGTGAATGAATATAAAATTTCAAGAAAAAAAGCTTTGGTTTTTATAGGTTTTGTAGTTTTTCTTTTAGGGATGAGTTGTATTTTATCTTTTAGTGCTAGTTATGGGGCTAGTTTTAGCTTTTTTGGTCTAAGTTTTTTTGATATTTTGGATAAATTAACTTCTAATTTTATGCTCCCACTTGGAGCTATTACTAGTGCTATTTTTGCAGGATTTTTTGTAGATAAAATGAAAATCTATAATTTGTTTTCTAAATTTATGAGTAAAAGTATTTTTGAAATATGGTATTTTTTACTCAGATTTGTTGCGCCTGTTGCGATTATTGTCATTATGTTAAATCAAATTTTATAAATTTATTTTTTAAGAAAGTAAGGTTATAATTGCAAAGATGCAAAAATAAGGAAAAATTATGGCTAAAAAATTAATTGATGTGATGGATACCACATTTAGAGATGGTTTTCAATCTGTTTATGGTGCTAGAGTTTTGATGAATGACTTTTTTCCTGCCCTAGAAGCAGCTAAAGAAGCAGATATTAGGCATTTTGAATTTGGCGGTGGAGCTAGGTTTCAAAGCTTATTTTTTTATTTAAATGAAAATGCCTTTGAAATGATGGATAAATTTAGAACCATCGTTGGAAAAGAAGCAAATTTACAAACCCTTGCAAGAGGGGTTAATACTGTAGCGCTTGATACAGGTAGTAAAGAAATTATTGATTTACATGCAAAAATGTTTGCAAAACATGGTACAACTACCATAAGAAATTTTGATGCATTAAATGATGTAAATAATTTGAAATTTAGTGGAGAATGTATAGTTAAGCATGGTTTAAAACATGAAATTACTATTACTTTAATGGATTTACCTCCAAAATGTAAAGGTGCGCATGATGTGCCTTTTTATGAAAGAATTTTAAAAGAAATCCTACAAGCACAAATTCCTTTTGATAGTATTTGTTTTAAAGATGCAAGCGGAACTTCAAACCCAAATAAAATTTATGAAGTTATTAAAATGGCTAGAAAAAACTTGCCTGAAAATATGCATATAAGGTTGCATACGCATGAAACTGCAGGGGTAAGTATAGCATGCTATTTAGCAGCTTTAGAAGCAGGTGTTGATGGTATAGATTTGGCAGCTGCTCCTGTTAGTGGTGGTACTTCTCAGCCTGATATTTTAACCATGCTTCATGCTCTAAAGGGAAGCAATTTCGATCTTGGTTTGGATGAAGAAAAAATTTTAAAATACGAAGAAGTGTTAAAAGATTGTTTAAAAGATTATTTTCTACCACCTGAAGCAACAGCAGTAAATCCTTTAATACCTTTTTCACCTATGCCAGGTGGAGCATTAACTGCTAATACACAAATGATGAGAGATAATAATATTTTAGATAAATTTCCTCAAGTTATAAAAGCCATGCAAGAAGTGGTAGAAAAAGGTGGTTATGGTACTTCGGTTACTCCTGTATCGCAATTTTATTTTCAGCAAGCTTTTAATAATGTAATGTTTGGACCTTGGAAAAAAATAGCAGATGGGTATGGTAAGATGGTTTTAGGATATTTTGGAAAAACTCCCGTTGCTCCAGATCCTGAAGTAATTAAACTTGCAAGCGAGCAATTAAAATTAGAACCAACTACAAAATTAGCCACAGATATCGCTGATGCAGATGAGAGTAAAAGTATAGCTTATATTAAAAACTTATTGGAAAAAGAAAATTTAGAAACAAGTGAAGAAAATATTTTTATCGTTGCAGCTTGTAAAGAAAAAGGTATAGCTTTCTTAAAAGGTGAAGCTAAGGTTAATGTTAGAAAAAATAGCAAATTAAAACCAAGTTTTATCAATGAAAATCAATTTACCGTTTCAGTTAATGGTAATAAATACCATGTGGAAGTAAGTGCAGGTTTTGATAGAGATGTTAATGTTAAAAGTGCTGTCAAGGTAAATTCAGATAAAACAGAAGTGAAAAAAGTACAAGTAGATGATAGTGCTAATGTTATCGTTGCGAGTATGAATGCAAATGTATTTAAAATTTTAGTAAAAGAAAATGATAGCGTTAAAGCAGGACAAGTTGTAGCTGTACTTGAAGCTATGAAAATGGAGATTGAAGTTAGTGCAAGTAAAGATGGAGAAATTGCAGAACTTTTAGTAAATACTGGTGAGAGTGTAAGTGAAGGCCAGGTTTTAATGACTTATAAATAAGGAGGTAAAAATGATGGGTTTAGAAAATTTGGGTTTAGAAAATATCGGACAAGTTTTTCATAATCTTAGTTATGATGAGCTTTTAAAACATGAAAAAAATAACAATGAAGGTGTATGTACTAAAAATGGTACCTTTAGTGTAGATACGGGAATTTTTACCGGAAGAAGCCCTAAGGATAAATATTTTGTAAAACAAGATCCTTCGCAAAAATATATTGCTTGGGGTAAGATTAACCAACCTATTAGCGAGGAATTATTTGAAAAACTTTTAGCAAAAGCTAAAAAGCAGCTTAGTAATAGCGATATTTATATCCAAGACGCATATTGTGGTGCTTCGTTAAAAAGTCGTAAAGCTGTGCGTTTTGTAACACAAATTGCTTGGCAAGCGCATTTTGTAAAAAATATGTTTATTCGTCCAAAAGAAGAAGATCTTGGTGAGTTTAAACCTGATTTTGTAGTATATAATGCATGCAAATGTGCGAATGAAGACTATGAAAAAGATGGTTTAAATTCAGAGGTTTTTGTTATATTTAATATAGAAAAAAATATAGCAGTAATTGGTGGGACTTGGTATGGTGGAGAAATGAAAAAAGGAATTTTTTCTATGATGAATTACTGGCTCCCGCTAGAAAATAAACTTCCTATGCATTGTAGTGCTAATGTTGGAGAAAAAGGTGATGTGGCGCTTTTCTTTGGACTTAGCGGTACAGGTAAAACCACTCTTTCAACCGATCCAAAAAGAAAATTAATAGGCGATGATGAGCATGGTTGGGATGATGAGGGTGTGTTTAATTTTGAAGGAGGTTGTTATGCAAAATGTATTAACCTTGACCCTCAAAGTGAGCCAGAAATTTATGGAGCTATAAAGCAAAATGCACTTTTAGAAAATGTAGTTTTAAAAGATGATTTAAGCGTTGATTTTAATGATGGTTCTAAAACTGAAAATACTAGAGTTTCTTATCCGATAGAACATATTTTAAATCATGAGCCAAGTCTTAGCGCGGGTCATCCTAGTAATATTATTTTCCTTTCGGCAGATGCTTTTGGTGTTTTACCTCCGGTTAGTAAACTTAGTAAAGAACAAGCAATGTATTATTTTCTAAGTGGTTATACTGCTAAAGTAGCAGGAACCGAAAGAGGTATTACTGAGCCTGTTGCGACTTTTTCAGCTTGTTTTGGTGAAGTGTTTTTGCCATTACACCCAACTGTTTATGCAAAACTTTTAGGTGAAAAAATCAGCAAGCATAAAGTGAATGTTTATCTAGTAAATACCGGTTGGAGCGGTGGAGCTTATGGCGTAGGCAAAAGAATGAGTATTAAAGCTACTAGAGCTTGCATTAATGCGATTTTAGATGGTAGTATACAAAATTGTGAGTTTGAAAACTATGATTTATTTAATCTTGCAGTTCCAAAAGAATTAGCGGGTGTAGAAAGTAAGCTATTAAATCCTATTAATACTTGGGAAGATAAAAAAGCTTATGAGGAAACCAAATTAAAGCTTGCAAAAATGTTTATAGAAAATTTTAAACGCTATGAAGATGTAAAAGAAGGAGCAGAATTTAAATTAGCTGGTCCTGCTATCTAAAAAGAGTTAAGCTCTTTTTAGAATAGTGATTCAGGATTGATTTGGGTTTCTTTATTTTTTGGAAGCTCAAATCCACCTAACATATGAAAATGTAAATGAAAGACTTCTTGTCCGCTATTTTTTCCACAATTTGTGATTAATCTATACCCACTTTTATCAAGCCCTAAAAGAATAGCTAGTTCTTGAATGAATTGTGTCATTTCGCTCATTAATTCAGGTCTTAATTCTTGAAAGTTTTCAAAATGCTCTTTTGGAATGATTAAAATATGAATAGGTGCTTTAGGATTAATATCATGAAAAGCTAAAAATTTTTCACTTTCTAAAACTTTATTAGCAGGGATTTTTCCTTCTACGATTAGTTCAAATACGGTTTTTTCTCTCATTTAATAGTCCTTTTTTTATTATTTTTGCTAATTTTAAATAATTTTACATTAGAATGTTTAAAAAAAATTTAGTTGGAGCTAAAATTGCAAGATATGATAGAAAAAATTGCTTCTGCAAGTACTTTAGCAGAACTTGAAAATATAAAAGTAAGTGTTTTAGGAAAAAAAGGTATTTTGACTTTGGAATTTGCAAAGTTAAAAGATTTGCAAGGTGAAGAAAAAAAAGAATTTGCTAATGATTTAAATAAAGCAAGAGATGAATTTAATGAAGCTTATCAAATAAAATTAAAAGAATTAGAAGAAAAAGCTTTAAATGAAAAAATGAAACAAGATGTGCAAGATTTTAGCTTTTTTGATGAAACTTCAAATGCAGGTGCTTTGCACCCAATCATGCAAACTATGGATAAAATCATAGAATACTTTACAGCTTTAAATTTCAGCATAGAAAAAGGACCTTTGATTGAGGATGATTTTCATAATTTTGAAGCATTGAATTTACCACAAAATCATCCTGCAAGAGATATGCAAGATACTTTTTATTTTGAAGATAAAACCTTGCTTAGATCCCAAACTTCTCCAGTTCAAATTAGAACTATGCTATCTCAAAAACCACCTATTAGAATGATAGCACCAGGTGCAGTTTTTAGAAGAGACTTTGATATTACCCATACGCCTATGTTTCATCAAGTGGAAGGACTTGTGGTAGAAGAGGGTGATAAGGTAAATTTTGCAAATTTAAAAGATATGCTAGAACATTTTTTAAAACATATGTTTGGTGATGTAAAAGTGCGTTTTAGACCTAGCTTTTTTCCTTTTACAGAGCCATCTGCTGAAGTAGATATTTCTTGTGTGTTTTGTAAAGGTTGTGGATGTAGGGTTTGTAAGCAAACAGGATGGCTTGAAGTTTTAGGGTGTGGTGTTGTTGATCCTAATGTTTATAAATTTGTTGGTTATAAAAATGTAAGTGGCTATGCTTTTGGTTTGGGTGTGGAGCGTTTTGCTATGCTTTTGCATAAAATTCCTGATTTGCGTTCTATGTTTGAAGGTGATTTAAGATTATTGGAGCAATTTAGATGATTATTAGTAGAAATTGGTTAAATGAATGGATTGATTTAAGTGAAATATCAACACAAACTATAGTAAATACTTTAAATTCTATAGGATTAGAAGTTGATAGTTTCAAAAGTGTTAAAGCTCCCCAAAAAGTTGTAATAGGTAAGGTTTTAGAAAAAGTTAAGCATGAAAATTCAGATAAATTGAATATTTGTAAAGTAGATGTTGGGAATGAAATTTTACAAATTGTTTGTGGTGCAAAAAATGTTGATAAAGATCAATTTGTAGCCGTATCTTTAGTGGGTGCAGTGCTTCCAAATGGACTTGAGATAAAACCTGCCAAACTTAGAGGGGTTGAATCTATGGGTATGATTTGCTCTTCTAGTGAGCTTGGTTTTGGAAAAAGCAATGAAGGTATTATGGTTTTAGATGAAAGTATGGGGGAATTAGTTCTAGGAAAAGCTTTAAATGATTATGAACTTTTTAATGATGAATTAATTGAAATAGAACTTACTCCAAATCGCGGGGATTGTTTGAGTTTATATGGTGTTGCTAGAGATTTAAGCGCAGCACTTGATTTAAATTTAAAAGAATTAAATCCTTTAAAAGAAAGCGAAAATAGCGTAGGTATAGGAAGAATACTAAGTGTTAAAAATCAAAGTGATGTTGAAGGGTTTTTTACTTATAAAGCGTTAGAGATTAAAGAAGAATTTAGACTAAATATTACGATGCAAATTCGTCTTGCTTTGATTGAAGCATATAAAAATAACAACATAGAAAATCTTTTAACATATGCAACTCATGCAAGTGGGGTGATTTTTTGTGCTTATGATTTTCATAAGCTTTGTCAAGATTGTCAAATCGATGAAAAGATTGTTTTAGAAATTAAAACTCAAGAACATGGAGAATATGGAGTTTATTATAAAGATGAGTTAATAGCTTTAGCAGGTATAGAGCAAGAAGATAAATTTAAAATCAATGATGAGAGTAAAATCATCATTATAGAAGCAAGCTATACTCATCCTCAAACTATAGCAAGTGCAATAGCCTTTTATAAAAAGAAAAATGACACTATATATCGTTCTTTAAGAGGTAGTGAGCCTAAGCTTTCTTTGGGAATGGAGTATTTATTTAATGAGTGTTTAAAAATTAGCGCAATGAGTGTTTTTTCAGGAAGCCAACAAGTTTTTAAGGAAAATGAAGCAAATATTATTGGTATTTTTGGTGCAGAGATTGATAAAATCATTGGTATGTCTATAGATAAAAATAATTTAGTAAAAATTCTTAAAAAATTAGGTTTTGAAATAAGTGTAGTAAATGATGAGCAATTTAATATCAAAATCCCATTTCATCGCAGCGATATAACAAATATAGCTGATATTAGTGAAGAGATAGTAAGAATTATTGGCATTGATAATATCCCATCAAAAGCATTAGAATTTAAAGAAAAAAATCGCTTAAATAAAGTATATTTTGATTATCAAGAGCTTAAAAATTTAAGACTAAAAGCAAGTAGTAATGGATATTTTGAAAGTGTGCATTATGTTTTAGATAATGAAGAAGAATTAAGTCAATTAGGATTTAAATGTGTTAAAAATAAGCTTATTAATCCTATCACCAATGAGCTTAATACTTTAAGAAGTACTTTGATAAATCATCTTTTAAATGCAGCAAGCTTTAATCTAAGAAATTCAAAAAAGAAAATCAAACTTTTTGAATGTGGTAGTGTTTTTGATGAGTTTTCAAATGAGCATGCTAAATTTGCAATGATCTTTAGCGGCTACAAAGAAGAAGCTAAAATCACAAATAAGGCTAAGCCTGTTTTGGTAGATTTTTATACTTTTTTAGCAGAATTAAAAAGCATTATAGGTGAGTTTAGTTTGCAAAAATCAGAACATACATTTTTAAGCCCATATGAGCAAGCAAATGTATATAAAAACGGTAAGCGTATAGGGTTTATAGGTAGAGTGCATTTAAGTATAGAAAATAAAAGAGATCTGGTTAAAACTTATATTTGTGAGCTTGATTTAAAAGGCTTAAAACAAGACTTTAAAACTGCTAAAGCTTATTCTAAATTTCCATCTATGAGCAGGGATTTAAGTATAGTTATACCTAAGGGTTTTGAATATGAAAAAATCAAACATACTATTGCTAAATTAGATGTTGAAAGATTAGAAAGTTTTAGAGTGGTAGATTTATACACAGATAAGAATTTAGGCGATTTTTATAGCTTGACTATTAATTTAGTATTTAGAGATTTTGAAAAAACCTTAGAAGATAACATTATTCTTGAATATATTGATAAAATCATCAAAGCTTTAGATGATGAGCATGGTTTAAAACTTCGATGAAAATCTGTCCTATTGATTCTTTTAAAGTAGAACTTGAAGATATAGCTTCTGATAAATCTATATCTCATCGCTTTGCTATCTTTTCTTTGCTTACCCAAGGAACTTGCAAAATTAAAAATTATTTAAAAGCACAAGATACTTTACATACTTTAGCAATCATTCAAGCTTTAGGAGCTGAGGTTGAAGAAATTGATGGATTGATTTACATTAAAGCTCCAAAATATATAAAATCTCCAAATTGTGTTTTAGATTGTGGAAATTCAGGTACAGCTATGAGGCTTTTAATAGGTCTTTTAAGCGCTATTGAAGATGAAATTTTTGTACTCAGTGGAGATTGTTATTTAAATGCTAGGCCGATGAGACGTGTAAGCGAGCCTTTGATGAGTTTAGGAGCTAAAATTTATGGAAGAGCTAATGCAAATTTAGCACCTATTTGTATACAAGGAGCTAAGTTGGATGGTTTTGATTTTAGTAGTAATATTGCTTCAGCTCAGGTAAAATCAGCTCTAATCTTAGCAGCTTTATTTGCCAAAAAAGAAAGCTATTTTAAAGAAATTGAGCTTTCAAGAGATCATAGTGAGATTATACTTAATAAAATGGGAGCTTGTATTGAATATTTAAATGAGGAAAAAACTTTTATCAAAATCAATCCTTTAAAAGAAAAATTAAAAGCATTTGAAGTATGTGTGCCAAATGATCCATCATCGGCCTTTTATTTTGCCTTAGCTGTTTGTGTTTTACCTCATTCAAAAGTAGTTTTAAAAAATGTTTTGTTAAATAAAACACGCATTGAAGCCTTTAAAATTTTAGAAAAAATGGGTGTAAAAATCACTTATAATATTACCAATGAAGATTTTGAAAGTATTGGAGAAATTTGTGTTGAAAGTGCGCCTTTAAAGGCGGTAAATGTGAGTGAAAATATCGCATGGTTGATTGATGAAATTCCAGCTTTGGCCATCGCTTTTGCTTGTGCAAAGGGAAAAAGCGTTATAAAAAATGCTAAAGAATTGCGCGTAAAAGAAAGTGATAGAATCAAATCAATTGTATTAAATTTGCAAAAATGTGGCATAAAGGTAAAAGAATTGGAAGATGGTTTTGAAGTAGAAGGTGGCGAAGCTAAAAGTGCTAAAATAGAAAGCTTTGGGGATCATAGAATTGCGATGAGTTTTTTAATTTTAGGTTTAAGATGCGGAATAGAAGTAGATGATAGTGAATGTATTAAAACTTCTTTTCCAAATTTTATTGAGATTTTAAAGCAAATAGGAGCTAAAATTGGAGATTGAACTAGCAAAAAGCTATGGATTTTGTTTTGGGGTAAAAAGAGCTATTAAAAAAGCTGAACAGATTAAAGATGCAGCTACCATAGGCCCTTTAATTCATAATAATGAAGAAATCACAAGACTTTGGAAAAATTATAATGTTAAAACATTAAATGATATCAATGAATTAAGCACAGAAAAAAAAGCTATCATTAGAACCCATGGTATTACAAAGCAAGATTTGGAAAAATTAAAGCAAAAAGATATAGAAATTTTTGATGCAACTTGTCCTTTTGTGACTAAACCTCAAAAAATTTGTGAGCAAATGAGCAAAGAAGGCTATGAAGTTGTGATTTTTGGAGATGAAAATCATCCTGAAGTAAAAGGGGTTAGAAGTTATGTAAGCACTAAAGCTTATGTGGTTCTTGATGAAAAAGAATTATTTGATATTAAATTGCCTTCTAAAATTGCAGTGGTATCACAAACTACAAAAAAAATAGAAAAATTTATGGAAATTGTAAATTATTTAATGCTTAGGGTTAAAGAAGTGCGTGTTTTTAATACTATATGTGATGCGACTTTTAAAAATCAAGAAGCAATCAATGAGCTTGCTAAAAAAAGTGATGTAATGATAATAGTTGGAGGAAAAAATTCAGCTAATACTAAGCAACTTTTTTTAATAGCAAAAAATTACTGCGAGGATAGCTACTTAATCGAAAACGAAAAAGAAATTCAAAAAGAATGGTTTAGTGGTAAAGAAAAATGCGGTATTAGTGCAGGTGCTTCTACACCTGATTGGGTGATTGACTTGGTTTTGGAAAAAATCAAAGAATACACCAAAATTAACTAAGTTTAAAGAAAACAATACTATAATCAAGAATTAAAATTTAAAACAAAGGACCACGATGAGCGAGGTGAACAAAAAAGTTCAAAACAGACTAGAGGATATTATCATAGAAGAAGATTTTGAGCAAATGCTTGAGGAATCTTTCAAGTCTGATGAGGAGGCAACTACACAGGGTATAATTGTCGCAATTAAAGGCGAAGAAGTGTTTGTAAATGTAGGGCAAAAATCAGAAGGTATTTTAGCAATAGAAGAAATTCAAAACGACAAAGGCGAATTTATCTTCAAAGAAGGCGATACATTAGAAGTTGCTATAGTGGGTTCTCGCGGTGGCAGATCTTTGCTTTCTCATAAAAAAGCTTTAAGAAAGCAAAAAGTTAAAGAATTTATTGATAATTATAAAGATGATGAAAGTATGTTTGATGTAAAAATCATTGGTAAAAATAGAGGTGGCTTTGTAGCTGTGGATGAAAATGGAGTAGAATTTTTCTTGCCAAAATCACAAAGCAGCTTTAAAGATTCAAACAACATCATCAATAAAACTTTTAAAGTTAAAATCATCAAAATTGATAAAGAAGCTCAAAGTATAGTAGTTTCTAGAAAAAAAATAGTAGATGAAGAAAGAAAAAAACGCAAAGAGATTATCTCAAATGTGTTAAATCAAGAAGAAATCATAGAAGGTATTGTTAAAAAAATCACTACCTATGGCATGTTTGTTGATGTAGGTGGTGTTGATGGTTTGGTTCACTATAGTGAAATTTCTTATAAAGGACCAGTAAATCCTAGTTCATTGTATAATGAGGGTGATAAGGTTCCTGTAAAAGTGATCAAATATGATAAAGATAAAAAACATCTTTCTTTATCTATCAAGCTTGCCATGCCTGATCCTTGGAATGAAATTAAAGATGGTTTAGAGGTTGGTGATACTATTAAGGTTACGGTTTCAAATATAGAACCATATGGTGCTTTTGTTGATTTGGGAAATGATATAGAAGGATTTTTACATATAAGTGAAATTTCTTGGGATAAAAATGCAAAAAATCCAAAAGATTATATTAGCGAAGGCCAAGAGCTTGATGTAGAAGTGATTGAGATTAATGCTAAAGAAAGAAGACTTAGAGTCTCTTTAAAAAATTTACTAGCAAAACCTTTTGATGAGTTTTTAAAATCACACAAAGTAGGCGATGTGGTAAAAGGTAGTGTTACTTCTGTAACTAATTTTGGTGCCTTTGTAAAAATTGCAAACTTAGAAGGTTTGTTGCATAATGAAGATGCTTCATGGAATAGAAATGATAAATGCAAAGATATGTATAAAGTTGGTGATGTTGTAGAAGTTAAAATCATCAAACTTGACAAAGAAAACCAAAAAATATCTTTAAGTACTAAAGAATTGCAAAAAAGTCCTGTGCAAGTTTATGCACAAAAACACCAAGTAAATGATATTATCTCAGGAAAAATTAGAGATATTAAGGATTTTGGAGTTTTTGTAGAGCTTGAAGAGGGTGTTGATGCACTAATTCACAAAGAAGATTTAGGTAATATTGATTTTTCAAGTTTAAAAGTAGGTGATACAATAGAAGCTTTAATTGTTTTCATTGATGAAAAGAAAAATAGAATTCGTTTAAGCGTAAAAAGTCTTGCAAGAATGAAAGAAAGAGAAGCGTTAAGCGAAATCAATGATAATGATAAAGTAACTTTAGGTGATATTATCAAAGATCAACTTTCATAATAACAAATGAAAAAATATACCCTTTATGGTATTTTAGGCTTTTTAAGCCTAGTTTTGATTGTTGCTTTTGTTTTTATGGTGAGATATGTAAGTGTTGGAAATTTACCTATCTCACAAAATGTTAAATATTCTTTTGATGAGATAAAAAAAGAGTTGCCACAAACTTGGCAAGATAAACTTTCAAATCTTAAAGTTAATGATTTTTCTCCAGCAGTGAATGAATTTTATATGAGTTTTAATATGGATGATTCTGTAGTAAAACCAAAACAAAAATTTTATATGCTCGATGTAAATAAAAACGATGTTTATTCTATGTTTTGTTTAAAGCAAACTTTGCATTCTTTTTTTATCAAATACACTTTAACACAAAGTAAAGATGAAGTGGCAATTTATTTAGATACAAATAATGAAAAAGTTCTAAACGCACTGATCGACAAATTAAAAATTTACAACATAAATGCAAAATTAAAGGAGGTTTGGTTATGAAAAAAATTATTGTATGTGATGCAATATTAGACAAAGGTGTGGAGCTTTTAAGAAAAGCTGATGATGTAGAACTTATTGAAGCAGCGCATTTACCTAAAGATGAGCTTTTAACAAAATTAAGTGATGTAGATGTAGCTATTACTAGAAGTTCAACAGATGTGGATTTGAAATTTATCAATGCATGTTCTAATTTAAAAGCCTTAGTTAGAGCAGGTGTTGGGGTTGATAATGTTGATATAGATGAATGTTCTAAAAAAGGCATTATAGTTATGAATGTGCCAACGGCTAATACCATAGCAGCGGTTGAACTTACTATGAATCATCTATTATGCTCTGCAAGATCTTTTGTAAATGCTCATAATTTTTTAAAAATACAAAGAAGATGGGAAAGAGAAAAGTGGTATGGTGTTGAACTTATGAACAAAACTTTAGGGGTTATAGGTTTTGGTAATATAGGTTCAAGAGTAGCTGTACGCGCAAAAGCTTTTGGTATGAAAGTTATAGCTTATGATCCTTATGTGGTAGCTTCTAAAATGACTGATTTGGGTATTGAGTGCGTGAATTCTTTAGATATAATTTTAACTCAAAGTGATTTTATTACCATACACACACCAAAAACAAAAGAAACAACAGATATGATTTCTTTTGAAGAAATTTCTAAAATGAAAGATGGCGTAAGATTGATAAATTGTGCCAGAGGTGGTCTTTATAATGAAGATGCATTATGCGAGGGGTTAAAAAGTGGTAAGATAGCTTGGCTTGGTATAGATGTATTTAATAAAGAACCCGCAACTAATCATCCGTTTTTAGACTTTGAAAATGTTTCTGTCACTTCTCATCTTGGCGCAAATACCTTAGAAAGTCAAGAAAATATAGCTATCCAAGCATGTGAGCAAGCTTTAAATGCTGCAAGAGGAATTTCTTATCCTAATGCTTTAAATTTACCAATTAAAACTGAAGATTTACCAAGTTTTGTAGCGCCTTATATTGAGCTTATTTCAAAAATGGGCTTTTTGGCTGCTCAGCTTGATAAAACTCCTATTAAGGCTATTAAACTTGAAAGTGAAGGACAAATTAGTGAATATAATGAGTCTTTGCTAACTTTTGCGACAGTGAGTGTTTTAAGAGGAATTTTAGGTGAAAATATTAATTATATTAACGCACATTTTGTAGCTAAAGATAAGGGTGTGGAGCTTTCTTCTTGTATTTTACCAAGTAGTGGTTATAGTAATAAAATCACCATAAAGGTAATTACAGATAATTCTAACCTTTCTATCTCGGGGACTATTTTTGGTGAAAATGAACAAAGGATAGTAGAGTTAAATGGTTTTGATGTAGATTTTAAACCAAAAGGGAAAATGATAATTTTAAATAATAATGATATACCAGGAGTTATTGCTAATGTTAGCGGAATTTTAGCTAAAAATAATGTCAATATAGCTGATTTTAGACTTGGTAGAAATGGCTTTGGAAAAGCTTTAGCTGTGATTTTGCTTGATGCAAAAATTTCAAAAGCTTTACTTGAGGAATTAAGAGCAGTTGATGCTTGTATTTTTGCAGAATATGCAGAAATTTAAGGCTTTTTATAAGCCTTAATTGTTACAATTATTTTTTAATTTTAAAATTAAGGAAAATATATGGCTTCTTATGGAATGGGAGATTTAAAAAAAGGTTTAAAAATAGAAATTGATGGTATTCCTTTTAAAATCGTAGAATATCAACACGTAAAACCAGGAAAAGGTCCTGCTTTTGTACGTATTAAAATTAAATCTTTTATCGATGGTAAGGTTTTAGAAAAAACTTTCCATGCAGGAGATAAATGCGAATCTCCAAATTTAGAAGAAAAACAAATGCAATATCTATATGATGATGGTGAAAATTGTCAATTTATGGATACTCAAACTTATGAGCAAGTTGCAATTAGCGATGAAGATGTGGGCGAAGCTAAAAAATGGATGCTTGATGGAACCATGGTGGATGTTTTATTCCACAATGGAAAAGCAATTGGTGTGGAAGTGCCTCAAGTAATGGAACTTAAAATTATCGAAACAGCACCAAATTTCAAAGGTGATACTCAAGGCTCAAACAAAAAGCCAGCTACTTTAGAAACAGGTGCGGTGGTGCAAATTCCTTTCCATGTGCTAGAAGGGGAAGTGATTCGCGTTGATACTGTGCGTGGAGAGTATATAGAAAGAGCAAATAAATAATCCCTTATTTTAAGGGATTATAAAGTTCTTAATTTATTAATCTCATCTCTAAGCATTGCCGCTTTTTCAAATTCAAGATTTTTAGCAGCTTCTAACATTTGTTTTCTTAATTCTTTTACTATTTTGGCGCGTTCTTTTGCGGGCATTTTTTCAAGTTCTTTGCCTTTACGATAAATTTCTCCTTGCTCAAGTTCATGTTTTAAACTTTCTTCTATATTTCTTTTTACTGAGGTTGGTGTAATGTTGTGTTTTTTATTATAAGCTTCTTGCAAAGCCCTTCTTTCATTGGTAGTATCGATAGCTTCTTGCATAGATTTTGTGATTTTTTTGGCAAAAAGTAAAACTTTTCCGTTGACATTTCTAGCAGCACGTCCCATGGTTTGAATGAGCGCAGTGGTACTTCTTAAAAAGCCTTCTTTATCTGCATCCATAATAGCTATAAGAGAAACTTCAGGCAAGTCAAGCCCTTCTCTTAAAAGATTAATCCCGATTAAAATATCAAAAGCACCACTTCTTAAACCACGGATGATTTCATTACGTTCTATTGCGTCAATTTCTGAATGCATGTATTTTACTTTTAAGCCAAGTTCTAAGTAGTATTTACTAAGCTCTTCGGCCATTTTTTTAGTTAAAACGGTTATTAAAACTCTTTCATTGCGCTCTATAACTTTTTTAGCTTCATCGTATAAAATTTCTACTTGATTTTCACTATCTTTGATTTCTATTTTAGGATCTAAAAGCCCTGTTGGACGCATGATTTGATAAAAAATATTTTCTTTACTTAATTCTAGTTCTAAAGGTGCAGGTGTAGCTGAAACAAATAAAAATTTACAATTTTTATTAATAAATTCATCAAACATCAAAGGTCTATTATCTAAGGCGCTTGGCAAACGAAAACCATAATCAACCAAAGTTTGTTTTCTGCTTCTATCCCCTGCAAACATCCCACGAAATTGTGGTAAAGATACATGGGATTCATCTACAATGACTAAAAAATCTTGGTTTTTAATGGCAAAATAATCAAAAAGTGTATAAGGTGTATCGCCACTTTTAAGCCCTGTTAAATGCAAAGCATAATTTTCAACTCCTTTACACATGCCAGTGCTTTGAAGCATTTCAAGGTCAAATTCTACTCTTTGTTTTAGCCTTTGTGCTTCTACGAGTTTATTTTCATTTTCAAAATAAGCAAGGCGTTCATTTAATTCAGCTTTTATGCCTTTTATAGCCTCTTTAAGCCTAACCTCACCTACGCTAAATTGACTAGTTGGGTAAAGTATAAATTTTTTTAAATCTTTACCTTTTTTATTTTCTAAGACATTATAATGATACATCGCCTCAAGCTCGTCTCCAAAAAACTCAAGTCTAATAGCTTCATCCTCATAATAAGCCGGATATATATCTACTATATCTCCATTTACTCTAAAATCAGCCCTATCAAAGAAATTATCATTGCGTTTATAGCCCATATCTACAAGTTTTTTTAAAAGTTCTTTTTGTGAAATTTGCATATTTAGTTCTAAAATTAAAACCATACCCACATACTCACTTGGATTTCCTAAACCATAATTTGCTGAAACACTAGCTATACAAATAACATCTTCATAACTTAAAAGCGAAGCACTTGCGCTTAGTCTTAATCTTTCTAAATCTTCATTAGTAGAGCTATCTTTTTCTATAAAAACATCCGTTCTTGGTATATAAGCCTCGGGTTGATAATAATCATAATAGCTTATAAAATACTCCACATGATTATTTGCAAAAAAGCCTTTAAATTCACTATAAAGTTGTGCACATAAGCTTTTATTGTGACTCATGATAAGAGTGGGTATGTTTAAGTTTTTAATGATATTTGCCATAGTGAAAGTTTTTCCACTGCCTGTAACACCTAGCAAGGTTTGGTATTTATTGCCTGCTTGAATGCTTTTTACTATACCATCAATGGCTTGTTTTTGATCAGGACTTGGCTTAAAATCACTAGTAAGTTCAAACATAAATTTTCCTAACTTGTATTTTTGTTAATTTTACACAAAATTTTTTGTAAAAATTTAAATTTTAAAATAAAAAGCTATGCAAAATTAAATTTTTTTTTGTTACAATTATGTGTTTAAAATATTCTAAATATAAAATCAATAAAGGCAAGAAAATATGTATGATGAAAGAATAATCAACACAATGACAGATAAAGTAAATGAGCTTTTGGCTAAATATAATGAAGTATGTGAAATAAATGAAAATTTAAGAAATGAATTAGTGAGTGTAAAAGCACAAAATGAAGCTAAAAATAATCAAATCGCACGTTTAGAAGAAGAACTTAAAAATAAAAATATTGAAAGCGAAGATGTGATCAAAAAAATAGAGGCAGTTCTTGGCAAACAATAACCAAAGAAAAGTTACAATTAATGTCTATGCAAAAGACTTTGTTGTAACATGCAGTAATGAATTTGCAAATCATCTTGAAGATGAAATTGCTTTAATTTCTGGAGGTACAGGCAAGATAGAGCTTGCAAATTTCATTAATGCTTTTGTAAAACTTAGCTACGAAAACTATATCTTAAAAAAAGAACTCAATAAACTTATCAATACTATCGATAAAGAAATAAAATAAATGCAAATAAAAAAAGCTTTTACTTTGATAGAGCTTGTTTTTTGTATGATGATTATTGCTATTCTTAGCGTAATTGCTTATCCGTATTTTTCTTTTGGAAAAAACGATGCTAAACTCATTCAAGTAAAAAGTGAGGTGGAACTTATCAATGCTTCTTTGTCTTTACTTAGAAATCAGTTTTTATTTAAAGAAAGTAAAGATTTTCCGACTATTTTAGATGAGGCTTTAATAAATAGCGAAAATCAAAAATTATTTGTATGTTCTCATTCTCAAAATCATAAAAATACAGAACAATGCACCTATAGTGTTTTAGAAAAACCAATCATTTCATCTAAAAAATCGTGGATGAAAATAGCAAATACTCAATATAGATTTTTCATAAATACTAAAAATTACATAGATTTTTCTTATAATAGTGAAAAAGTTTTTTTAGAATGTGTGAGTTTAAATTGTAAGGATTATGGGTTTTGAATTTTTATCAACTTGCTATTAAAGGATATTATTTAGATATCTTAACTTATGAAAGTGAGGAAGAATTTGAAATTTTAGATGAGGTGGTAGTTGATCTTGCAAGGAAAAAAAATCTCAAAGCTATAATTTTACAAAAATGTTTAAAACCTGATTTTAAAACCCAAGCTATAAAGAAAAAAACAGGTTTTAAACTAACGCAATACCAATACGAACTTGCTCAATTTATTGCTTATTATTATGCTAGTAAAATAGCTTTTGTTTTGGGTAAGTTTGAAAGTATTAAAGAGTATAAAAATGAAAAGATTCATATAGAAAAAGTACCTAGCTTAAGTAAAAATCAACAAGAGGCTTTGGAATTTATAAAAACCAAACAAACTAGTTTGCTATTTGGTGATACAGGAAGTGGTAAAACTGAAATTTATATTAGCTTGATAAAAGAATATCTAGAGCAAGGAAAGCAGGTTTTGCTTTTAATGCCAGAAATCGCTCTAACTCCGCAAATGCAAAAAAGATTAAAAGTGTATTTTGGTGAGCATTTTTTTTTGTGGCATTCTAAAATTACTAAGAAAAAAAAGCAAGAATATTTGCAAGATTTGGTAAATTCAAAAGCTCTTTTAGTGGTGGGAGCTAGGTCGGCTTTGTTTTTACCTTTTAAGAATTTAGGTTTGATTATTATTGATGAAGAGCATGATAATTCTTATAAAGCTTCTAATAATCCAAAAATCAATGCAAGAGATTTGGCTTTATTTGTAGCAAAAAAAATGCATATAAAAGTTCTTTTAGGCTCGGCTACTCCAAGTGTTGTGAGTTTTTATAAGCATCCTTGTTTTAGGCTTAAAGGAACTTTCTTTGAAAGTAAAAAGCAGTTTTTGTACGATGAGAGTGAGCTTAGTATTTCGCCAAAATTACTTTTAGAATTAAAAATTAGCTTAAGAAATAAAAAGCAAGTCGTGGTGTTTTTACCTACAAGGGCAAATTTTAGACAAATTTTATGCAAAGAATGTGCTAATACTATTAAATGTCCTTTTTGTTCTATTGCTTTGAGTTTACACAAAAACAAAAATGCATTAAAATGCCATTATTGTAATTTCACTAAAGAAATTGATCAAACTTGCCCAACATGTAATGGAGCTATGCTCGAAGCTAAAAAAATAGGTACAGCAGAGCTTTGTGAACTTTTAGAAAAAGAATTAGCCGAGTTTAATCCTATCATAAAAAGATTCGATAGCGATGAGGTTAGCAGTGTAAAAAAGCTTGATATGATTTTAAAAGATTTTAATCAAGAAAAAATTGATATCTTAGTAGGTACTTCTATGCTTGCTAAAGGACATGATTATCACAATGTGGATTTGAGTGTGATTTTGGGGCTTGATGAGTATTTATTTAGACCTAATTTTAAAGCTTTGGAAGAGACTTTAGCTCTTGCTATGCAAGTAGCAGGTCGTGCAGGTCGTAAGGGCGAGGGTAGGGTGCTTTTACAAACTAAGAATAGATCTTTTTTTGAAAAATATATACAAGATTATGATAGCTTTTTAAAAGATGAATTAAATGCTAGAAATGAGCTTTATCCTCCATTTAAAAGACTTTTAAGGCTGATTATTGAAGATGAAGATAAAAATAAAGCTTTAAATTTGTGTGAATTTATAGCTAATAAAGTTCAAGAATTAAAACAAGTGCAATTAGTAGGTCATGGTGCTTGTGGCATTGAAATGCTAAATAAAAAATGGCGTTTTTATGTATTGTTACGTGCTAAAACCCATCAAGAGCTTGTAAAATTTGAGCATTTTGCTTTAAATTTTAAAAATATTACTTGCGATATAGATCCGGTTGATTTTAGCTAAAGAATTTTTCAAATTCTTGATAATATTTCCATGATTTCACAATATCAGGGCGGAAATTTTTAATATGTATCAGTTCTTTATCAATATATCTTTGAGTTTCAACCTTGCTGTTTTGTTTTTCTTGAGATAGTCTAATACTTCATCTTCTTTCATAAGATTTGCTTCTGTGTAGTCAACAATATCTTTGATTGCATCTAAAAAATTAGATAAATATTGTTTGATTTTTGCATAATTTTTATGATTTAAAAATTTAGATATTTTATTTTTATCGATATAAAAGCCAGTATTGTTTTTAAGATCATTATTGCTAATATAGGAAAAATATTTATTTGTTCGTTGTTTATATGATATCTATTGATAATTAATTTTATTTCATAATCTACTTGAAAAATTAAAGGAAGTAAATATTTTATATAACCTCTAAATTCTTTTCTTTTAAAAAGATTTTCATCATTATGGGGGGGGGTAAAATCAAATTTATTTGCCAAGTTAATAAAAGTATCATAAGCTTTTTTTTGTCTAAATCGCACATATCTATATAAGTAATATTGTTTGCATTAATTTTATTAAGTAGAGTATGCATTATAAAAGTATTTTCTAATAAATTTTCAAAATCATCTTTCATATAAGTTTTGTTTGGTTTTAAAAAATTGATATATTCTTGGTAGTTAAAATTTAAGTTAAAATTTTGATTATAATTTCTTTGAACTTTACTCCAATCTCTTCCATACGAATGTTTTAATAAAGATATAGGATCTCGTGTTTGAATTAGTATGGGTATATTACAATCAATTAAATTTAAATATTTATCCAAATCTAAAATATTTGTCTCAGATATATTAATAGCTGTTTGAGAGTATTGAAGAAGTGATTTAAAGTTTAAATTATATCTGCAATATCCGTTGTTTGGAAGTATCCAAGAAGCAGGGCAATAAACATTGCATGCTTCATTGAGTAATGTTAAAAAAGCAGCGGCACCAACACCATGAGGGGAAATATAGATAAATTTAGCATTTTCTAGAGGTATGTTTAATTTCCAAGCAAGTTCCGCACAATAATCACTAGGTTCTATATCGATATTTTTTGGATTTACTAATGGTGGATAAGTATTATTTTCATATTGCTTAAAATCGTCACTATTAAGCCAAGTTGTAATATGATTTATATTATCTAGGATAAATTTTTGAAAAAAATAATCTTGATTAGTTTTGAGTGAATTTAATAAAAAATTTGCTTTTCTACTATCTAAATGAGCTGATAAAAATTAATTAAATTTTCCATATTAAATCCTTGATATTTTTAGATTAAATTATTAAAATTATATAAAAATATTTTTAGAGTGATTTTAATGACAAGATACAAAACAAGACAAATAAAAGTGGGCGATGTTTTAATAGGTAGTGATGCTCCTATTTCAGTGCAATCCATGCTTTTTACTAAAACAAGAGATATTGAAGGTTGTTTAGAGCAGCTTAATAGACTTTATTTTGCTGGTGCAAATATAGTGCGTTTAGCTTGTTTGGATATGGCAGATGCAAGAGCTTTAAAAGAAATTAAAGCAAAAAGCCCCTTACCTTTAATAGTGGATATACATTTTAATCACAAGCTAGCAGTCTTTTGTGCTGAATTTATCGATGGGGTGAGAATTAACCCAGGAAATATAGGCTCAAAAGAAAATATAAAAGAAGTGGTGCAAGCTTGTAAACAAAGAAAAATTCCTATTAGAATAGGGGTAAATCATGGTTCTATAGAAAAGCAATTTAGCGATAAATATGGTTATAATATAGAGGCTATGCTTGAGAGTGCTTTATATAATATAAAATTACTAGAAGATTTAGACTTTTTTGATATTAAAATTTCTATGAAAACTTCAGATGTGCAAAATACCATAAAAGCTTATGAAGCTCTAAGACCACTTTGTGATTATCCGTTTCATTTAGGAGTTACTGAAGCAGGAACTAAATTTCATAGCACGGTTAAAAGCTCGATTGCTTTGGGAAATTTGCTTTTAAAAGGTATAGGCGATACAATGAGAGTTTCTATGACAGGGGAGCTTGAAGAAGAGATTAAAGTAGCAAGGGCTATTTTGCAAGATAGTGGAGTGCAAAAAAGTGGAGTAAATATCATCTCATGCCCAACTTGTGGAAGAATTCAAAGTGATTTGATTAAAGCGATTAAAATAGTAGAAGAAAAAACTAAACATATAAAAGAACCATTAAATATAAGTGTTATGGGTTGTGTTGTAAATGCTTTGGGTGAGGCTAAGGGTGCTGATGTGGCGATTGCTTTTGGAAAAAATCAAGGTTTAGTTATAAGACATGGCGAAGTAGTGGCCAAATTAAAAGAAGATGAGCTTGTAGATAGATTTTTACTTGAAGTAGAAGATGAGGTAAAACTTAGAGAAAAAGATTAATTTTTTTCTAAGTAAGTTTTTTGCATATTTTGTAATTTTTTAGAAATTTTTACTTTATAAATACTTGGATTTTGAAGTTTTTTTAGTTTAAGATCCAAACTATCAACACTTTTTTTATGATACTCTCGAATATTTTTTAAGTTAGGAAGCTCGTAGATTAATTTTCCATCTTTAAAAATAAGTTCATGTAAATTTTTATATGTATAACCTTGGTAATTTTTGATATTTTCATCATGTGTATATAAGATATCAAAACTTGCTTTATTGTTTTTATAATACCTTATAAGTTTTTTAAAATGTGGCAAGGTTGTCTTGCTTGAGCTTGCACTGATTTTGATTTTAGGGATGATTTGATTGTTTTTTTCTAATGCAACAAGCTTATAAACAGCTCCAAAAATAGGTGAACTTGCTGAAGTAATAAGCTTTTCTCCAATACCAAAAGCATCGATTGGGGCTTTGTTTTTTAGTAATTTTTCTATGATAAATTCATCTAAAGCATTACTAGCTATGATTTTGCATTTTGTTAAGCCAGCAAGATCTAGTTTTTTTCTAATATATTTAGAGATTTTAAGTAAGTCTCCTGAATCAATACGGATAGAATAATTTCGCATAGAATCTTGCGCATTTAACTCATTAAAAACTAAAATAGCATTTTCAATACCTTTTTTATAATCATAAGTGTCAATCAAAAGACTTATACTATCTTTATAAATTTGACAATATGCTTTAAAAGCACTTAACTCATCATCAAATATTTGCACCCAAGCATGAGACATGGTCCCACTAATAGGAATGTTAAATTTTTTCCCAGCTAAAGTACAAGCGCTTGCATGAAAACCACCTATAAAAGCAGCTCTAGCACCATTTAAAGCCGCACTTTCTCCATGGGCTCTGCGAGAGCCAAATTCTAAAAGCAATTTTTCTTTTGCAATTTGAGTAATTCTACTGGCTTTAGTGGCAATTAGACATTGATGATTTAGGGTTAAAAGTATAAAAGTTTCTAACAATAAAGCTTCTACTATAGGTGCTTTAATGATCATTAAAGGAGTATTAGCAAAAACACATTCACCTTCTTTAACGCATAGTATATCACCACTAAATTTTAAAGTTGAAAGGTAGTTTAAAAAATCACCATCAAATTTTTTAGTATTTTTTAAAAAATCTATGTCATCTTTAGAGAAAGAAAAATGATTAATATGATTTATGATTTGTTCTAATCCACAAAAAACAGCATAAGAAGCATTATCAGGAGTTTTTCTAAAAAAAACTTCAAAATAAACAATTTGCTTATACATATTTTGTTTAAAATAAGCATAAGCCATACTTAGTTCGTAAAAATCACATAATAATGAAGAATTCATATAAGGATTTTTACTAAAAAATTAATCCATTTGGCGACGCAAGAAAGCAGGAACATCAAGCTGAGAAATTACTTCCTCATCAAATCCACCGCTAGCTTTGCGTAAATTCATATAGCTATTTTTTTTATTTTCTTCTTGTTCTTTAGCACTTTCTATTTCAGCTTTATCTTCAAAACCTGTAGCAATGATAGTAACTTCAACACGATCACCCATGCTCTCATCAGTAGTTGCACCAAAGATTACTTTTGCATTCTCATCTGCTATATCGCTAATGCTTTGAGTGGCTTGTGAAATTTCTATCAGTGAGCATTCAGGTCCAATTTTATAGTGGATGATTACACCTTTAACGCCTTTCATAGTCATACCGTCTAATAATGGAGATTCTATAGCGCTTGATAATGCATCCATAATGGCATTTTCACCTTCTCCATGACCCACACCCATTAAAGCTAAACCTCTGTGGCTCATAACAGTTCTAACATCAGCAAAGTCAACATTAATATCGCCATCTTCTAAAAGGATAGACACCATACCCCTAACAGCTCTAGCTAAAATATCATCAACCAGTTTAAATGCTTCTTTTATACCTGCTTTTTTTGGGAGTATACTAAGAAGTTTTTCGTTTTGGATTACAATAATAGAATCACTTTCTTTTTTTAATTCAGCTAAACCAGCTTCTGCTAATTTTTTTCTTTGTTTCCCTTCAAATGCAAAAGGCATAGTTACAACTGAAACAGTTAGCGCACCTACTTCTTTAGCAGCTTGTGCTACAACAGGAGCTGCACCTGTACCAGTTCCACCACCAAGTCCTGCTGAAATAAATACTATGTCACTTTGACTTAAAGCAGCTTTTACTTCTTCAAAACTTTCTCTTGCGCTTTCTGCTCCAATTTCTGGTTGCATTCCAGCACCCAAACCTTTGGTTTTTTTCTCACCTAGTTGAATTCTGGTTTTTGCTAAAGATTTAGCTATGGCTTGTGCATCAGTATTAGCTGAAATAAGATCAAGATCATGTAAACCCATATTTACCATATGATCTATCATGTTACCGCCACCGCCACCGCAGCCTATGACTTTTATTTTTGCACCTTTTGCGTGTTGCATTTCTTCCACTAGATATTCGCTCATTGTGTCTCCTATTAGAACTGGTTTATTAGTTTATTCCAAAATTTATGCATTAAATTCGTTTTTTTATCTTTCTTTGTTTCTATTTTTATTAATTCTGTTTTTTCATTTTCAAATTCTTTTTGATCTTGAAAAATTTCTTCAAAATCCTTATTTTCTTCTTCATGTTCATCTATGGCAAGATTTTGTTTGATCTGTTTATTGATAAACTCAGGCTCTCCTTTGTATCTTAGTTTCTCATTAGAATCTAATTCATAAGGAGTAAAATGTCCTCCACCATACAAACAAAGACCTATAGCACAACTATTTTCTGCATCTTCAAAAATTTCTTTAAAACCATCCATAGTATCTTTTTTTGCAGTCGCTATTCTAACAGCTTTATTATCAAAATAAGCTGAAGCAAGCTTGTCAAGTCCTGCAAATTTTGTCATTCCGCCTGTTAATACTATGCCTGCTCCTGCTTGATTTGCACAAGCATTATCACTTAACATTTTAGCTAAAATAATAATAGTTTCTTCAATTCTTGCATAAATTACATTAGATATGACTTCTACTGAAACTTCATTTTTTCTTTTTTCATCGCCCATGTATGGAATTTGTATAATTGAGTTTTCATTCTGCACTAAAGATGCATAATTTAATTTTAGTTTTTCTGCTTCTTTTGGTGGAGTATGTAAAGCTATAGATAAATCATTGGTGATATTTACAGAGCCAATTTGTAAGCATTCGTTATAGCGTATAGAATTGCCCGCATGAATGACCATATCGCAAACTGCTCCACCCATATCGATTAAAATAGCACCCAACTCTTTTTCACTATCATCAAAACAAGCAATAGAAGAAGCATAGCCTGAAAGAACGATGTTGTCTACTCTAAGATCAGCAAGCTCCACGGCTTTTTTTAGATTTTTAATATGCACCTCTTGTGAGATTACAATATGTGTAGAAACTTCAAGGCGATTTCCACTCATTCCTAAAGGATCTTCTACATGTTCAAGATCATTTACTTTAAAATTATAAGGTAATACATGAATGATTTCATATCCACTAGGTATATTTGCAGTATGCTTTGCTGTGCTTACTGCTCTATGAATTTCTTTAATGCCTATTTCATGGTTTGGTATATTAACTACGCCTATACTATCTACGCTTTTTGCATAAGCACCTGAAATAGATACAATTACCTTATCATAGTGCACACCTGACATCATTTGTGCATCAGCTACTGCTTCTTCTATGGATTTTGAAGCAAGTTCTATATTGGTAATTGCTCCTTTTTTTATACCATTTGATTTTGATTTTCCAAAACCAATGACTTTAAGTCCTTCTTCGCTTTTTTGTGCTAATATGGCGCAAGTTTGTATTGAGCCTAAATCAATTCCTAAAATATTCAATTTGTATTTCCTTTATAATAGCGTTGAATTGGATATAATTCTATAAGTTTTTTTAATAATTCTTCCTTAAGTAAAGCTTGTTTAGTTTGTTTAGCACTTTGTTCTATGATAAATTTATAAATTTCTTCTTTGTTTTTATTTTCTAAAGTTTGCTTTGTGATCTCATAAACTATTACTTTATCATCAAACAATATATAAGATTTAGCTTTATTTGAGTCAAATACATGCATTAAAAACTCACTAAATTCAGTATCATCCATCATATTGCCCACTTTTGCATTTTTACTTGAGTCACGACTATAAGTACCTATGTCTACGCCTTGGAAATTATCTAGGGCGATTTTTGCTTTTTCTTCTAATAAAGCTTTAGTTTTTTCTTTAATGTAAAGTTTACTTACTTCATTTTTAGCTTGCTCAAAAGTCATAGTTTGTATAGGATTTATTTTTATAAGCTTTGCAATCATATAGCCATTTTCAAATTTAAAAGGCTTAATAAAATCATTTTCTTTAGCTTTTTGTATATTTTCTAAAGGATAATAAATATCAGCATCGCTGATTGTGATATTTTTATCAAAACTAAGCTCGTTTTTTCTCAAAGTCACATAGCTTTCATTGGCTTTAAGTTTAAGTTTAGAAAGTTTTAAATCTTTTATAACTTTATCTTTACTTTGTTCTAGATTCAGAATTTTCCCCGCAAAATCTTTATAATCATTTTTATTTTCTGCATAGTAAGTTTGGATTTCTTTGTCGTTAACTTTGATTATATCGGGGTTTAAAAAATAAGTTGCAAGCTCGTAACTTTTTTGCGTTCTATAAAGTTCTTTATTTTTCTCCCAAGTTTGTTTTAACTCTTTTTCATCAATTGTTATGTTTTTGTTATAAAGTTTTATAGCTTGAACTTTTAAACTATCTTGCATTAAAAAACTTGCGCCAAACATATCAAGTTCATTTGGTTTGATTTGTAAATTTAAAATAGTATTGATTTTTTTAAGTAATAATTCATCGTGAATGATTTTTTCATAAGTTTTTGGTGTATAGTTGTTTCTTGCAAGCAGATTATAGTATAAATTTTTGTCAAAAACACCTGAAGTATTATGAAAGATTTTTTGATGTGCTAAATCATAAGCGATTTCTTCCTCGCTCACATTTAAACCCAAAGTTTTAGCATAAGAAAGTAGTAGTTTTTCTTGTATAAGTTCATTAATAGCTTGGGTATCTAAGCCATCTTTTTGTGCTTGTTCTTGTGTATAATTGCCATTGTTTAGCTGAGAATAATAGCTAAATAATTGAGAATATTTAAGATTAAACTCATCATAGCTTATTTTTTCATCGCCTACTTTTGCAACAGAATTTGACCTATCGGTGTTAAAATCATAACTCCCCCAACCAACAAAACCTGCTCCAACAAAAGCAATAACACTAATCCAAATAGTTACAACTAAATATTTTTTATGATGCTGCATCCAAGTGAGCATTTTTACCCCAATCTGATTAAATAAATTAAACTATAAATTATAAATAATTTGTGATTAATAAAAGATTAATTTTAAATTATTATGATAAATTTGTTTCCGCTAAATGGATAATTTTGCAAGAATTTTCAATTAAATCTATAATTTTACCTAATTCATAACTTGTTCTACCATAGGCAAATATGCCATAACCCTTTACAACAACAAAATTTTGTTTTTGTTCTAACATATAACGATAAATTTCAGTTTGTGATCTATCCTCCCAATCTTCATAATTTTTAGGATTATAAACTTGAATTTCTTTTAGAAAAATTTCACCAAAATAATCTTGAGGTGTTATAAAGTCATGATTTAAACTCATAGATAAGGTGTAAGTTGGACAGGCAAAACATATAAATTTAGCTTCAGGTATATTCTCATATATACTTTTATGGATTTCACTATCGCTACTTGCCTCATCCCAGCTATAATCTTTTGCAAATTTTAAAATACTTAAACTTTTTTCATCTAGCTGATTTAAAAAAGTGTCATTTTTATTTATAATAAAAGAACTTTGAGATAGTTTTGCTGAAACTGATCCGTGGCAAATTCCAAAAAAATTTTTTTTAAACATTGAAGTAGAAAGTATTTTGATTTGAGAAATGATATTTTCTTTATTCATTAAAAACCTTGTTTTAAACTTAACTAAGATATTATACTAAAAAATATTTTAAAGGTTTATTTTGCAAAGTCCACATATTCCTGTTTTACTGCAAGAAGTTTTAGATGTTTTTGGTGATTTTGATAGTGGAGATTTTTTAGATTGTACTTTGGGTTATGGAGGGCATTCTAAGGCATTATTGCAAGCTCATGAGAAACTAAGATTAATTGCTTGTGATAAAGATTTAGAAGCTTTAAATTTTTCTAAAGAATTTTTAAAAAAATTTCAAGATAGGATAAGTTTTAATCATATAGGTTTTAAAGATATTTTAACTCAAATTCCAACGCAAAACTTAAGAGGAATTTTAGCTGATATAGGTGTATCTTCTTTGCAGCTTGACAAAAACGATAGAGGTTTTTCACTAAATTCTGATTTTTTAGATATGAGAATGGATCAAAATAACCCTTTAAGCGCCAAAGAAGTAGTAAATTCTTACAGTAAGGAAGCCTTGGAGCAAATTTTTAAAGACTATGGAGATTTAACACCGGTTGCTTCAATGCTTGCTCAAAAAATCATCAATGCAAGAAGTCAAAAAGAGATTACAAGTGCAAAAGAATTAAGTCAGATCATAGGAAATGCTAAGCTAAAAGGACGCAATGTGTCTTTAGCTTTACTTGTATTTCAGGCTTTACGCATAGAAGTAAATAATGAACTTGGCGAATTAAAATCCTTGCTTGAAAATATAGAAAAAGCAAAATTAAAAGATTGTAAATTAGCTATTATTAGTTTTCATTCTTTAGAAGATAGGATAGTAAAAAATACTTTTAAAAGATGGGAAAAAGACTGTATTTGTGATGAAAGAGCTATAAAATGTGAATGTGATAAAGGACATAGTCTTGGTAAAATTTTAAGTAAAAAAGCCATAAGTGCCTCCAAAGAAGAAATAAGCTATAATAGCAGATCAAGTTGTGCAAAAATGAGAATTTTTTATTTTAGGTAAATAATGGTTGAAGATGATTTTTTAAAAGAAAAACAAAATATACGCGAAAAAATGTTGAAATATTCTAGGGCTATTAAAGAAGGTAGGCCTTATGAAGAATATGAGCAAAATTTTAATGAAAGCGACCGTATACTAAAAAATAGAATACAACGTAAAAAAAGACCTAAATTTACAGATTTTGATGAAGAATATGAAGAAAAACCTAAGAAGCAATCTGCTATTTATTTAAAAGAAGATTTGATTAATGTTAAATTAGAAGAAAAAAAGCCTTTTAAATTACAACTTAATTTTTTCAAAAAGCAAAAAGAAAAATTCGATAAAAAAAATATTGCAAATTCTAAAACGCTTAAAAGTAACAAGTCAACACAAGAAGTAAGAAAAATAGAAAAAAAGCAAGAAAATAAAGATTCTATTCAAATATCTAAAATTCTTACTCAAAGCAATGTTTTTGTCGCTTCAAAATTTCAAGATTTAAAAGAAAAAAGAAAAGAAAAAGCTAAACTCAAACAAGAATTAAAAGAGCAAAAAAAAATCGAACAAGAAAAATTAAGAAAAGCTCAAGAGGAATTAAAAGAAAAAGAAAAACTAGCCAAACAAGAACAAAAAATTTTAGAAGAAAAAGTAAGACTTGAAGAAAACCAAGAGTATAACCAAGAAGATAAATACGAACTTTTAGATAGCATAGTAAGTGAGGAAAATAAAAATTTAACCCCTAAAAATTTAATATATGCGGGTTTGATGATAGTATTTGCTTTATTGATATTTTTCCCGCAAATTTATATTAGAAATCAAATTTACTATGTAAGTAGAGATATAGCAGATCTAAGATCGCAAGAACTTGTTTTAGATGAAGAAAACAAAGAGCTTCAAAGACAGCTTGAGGCGCTATATTTTCAAAATCAAGTTTTAGACTTTTTAGATTAATCTTGTGTTTGAATGATTTTTTCTAAAACATATTGCTCGAGTTGATTTTTTGGGATTTCTTCTTTAATGGCTTGGTTGTAAATATTTTCTGCTATTTTTGAATATTTTTCATAAGCAAAATATGGAAAATGCAAAGCCCAAGCTTTTTTTAATAATCTTTTGCTTATTACTTTTCTAGTGTAAATTTTAAAAATATCATAACCAATAAAAACACAAGCGGTTACAAAAACAGCACTTAAAATACTAATATGAAAATCAATAATTGTCAAAAAATAATGACTAATGATAAGCATAGGAACTAAAATAGCTATGCAAAAAAATGCATAAATAAGATAAGAATTAAACACTTTAAATTTAAAATTTAATTTCGCAGGATCTACCATCATACCTTCATTAAGTAAGGTGTTTGCTTCTAGTAAATCTTTTAAATTAACAGGTTGGTTTGAAACTTTAAAAATAAAGTTTAAAATAAATTCTTGTATTTTCATTTTTTACCCAATTAGTATGTGATTTTTGTGATTTTAACATTTTTGTTTTTAATTAAACTAAATTTTAAGTCTTGTAAATGAAATCTTGTGTTAAAATTTATATTATTTTAGTATCAAAATGGAAGAAAAATGGCAGATTCTAGATTTATGATGAATGTAAAAGGCATAGCTAAAAGTTTTATACCTAGAAAAATTTATCAAAATCAATTACAAAATATTTTAAAAGAAATTTTAAAACTAAAAAATATAGATAATATTATTACTCGTTTGAATTATTATAATCTGCAAAATGATTTTTTTGATATAAAGAAATTTGAAAATTATGAAAAAATAGGAAAATTTCCTTTTAAAAAAACTTCTTATGCTTATGATGCCTATGCAATCAGTAAGTACTTTAATGATGATTTTTTGTGGGTTAAAGGTTTTGGGGATATTAGTTATAATCTTAAATATCCAAGCATAGCTAAATCAAGACCGATTGAAAATGGTTTTAATAACATCATTTTAAAATTAGATAAAAACAGACATTTTGATTTTATACAGGATAAAAATCAATTTGAAGATAAAAAAGACTTACTTTTTTTTAGAGGTGCGATTTATCAGCCTCATCGTATTAAATTTTTTGAAAAGTATTTTGATAATCCTCGTTGCGATATTGCCCATGTTGGTGGTAGAAAAATTCAAGCTGAAAAATGGATTAAAAAATTAAATTTTAAAATCAGTAGAGTCTATCAAACTCAGTTTAAATTTTTACTTTCATTAGAAGGCAATGACGTAGCAAGCAACTTAAAGTGGGCGATGAAAACAAATTCTTTAGTTTTGGCACCAAAAATGCGTTATGAAACTTGGTTTATGGAAGGAAAGCTAGTTCCAAATGAGCATTTTGCTTTGATTGATGATGATTATGAAAACGTAGAAGCTTTGCTTGATTATTATTTGGCTAACCCACATAGAGCAAAAGAAATCATACAAAATGCTCATGCTTATATAGAGCAATTTTTGGATGAAAAGATAGAATTTTATATAGGAATTTTAGTTTTAGCTAAGTATTTTTATTATTCTAATCAGCTTGATTTGCCAAAAGATATTGTTGATTTATTTGATTAAAAGGAGGATTTATGCAAGAAATGGAAGTGGTATTTTTAAATGATGAGTTTGTAAAAGCTAGTGAAGCTAAAGTGAGTATTTTTGATAGAGGTTTTATCTTTGGGGATGGAATTTATGAAGTAGTTCCTGTAGTAAATGCAAAAATAGCTGATAAAGAAGAATTTTGGGAGCGCTTTGAGCGTAGTTTGGCTCAAATTGAACTGCAAATTCCTTATACAAAAGAAGAATTTGAAAATATTTTAGAGCAATTAATCATTAAAAACTCTCTTAAAGAGGGCGGGCTTTATATGCAAGTTACTAGAGGGGTTGCTAGTAGAAATTTTGCTCTTTTAAAAGGATTAAAACCTACTATTATGGCTTTTGCTTTTGAGTGTAAGGTGATTGAGCATGAGTATGCTAAAAACGGGGTAAGTATTATTTCAACAGCTGATTTAAGGTGGAAAAGAAGGGATATAAAATCAATTTCTTTATTAGCTCAATGTCTTGCAAAAGAAGAAGCTATAAAAGCTAAGGTTTTTGAAGCTTTTATGGTAGAAAATGCTTTGGTGACAGAAGCTTCTAGTAGTTCAGCTTTTATTATAAAAGATAAAACTTTAATCACTAAGCCATTTTCTAATGAAATCTTACCGGGAATTCGCCGTAAAAATATCTTGAAATTTGCCAAAGAACTTGATCTTAAAGTAGATCAAAGGGCTTTTAGTATGAAAGAAGTATATGAGGCTGATGAGGTATTTATTTCTGCAGCTACTTTTTTGATTTTGGGTGTTATAAAAGCAGATAGCAAGGTAATTAATGATGGTAAAGTAGGCTTTTATACCCAAAAGCTAAGAGAAAAATATGTAGAAAAAATTCAAAAAGAGGTTTTTTAATCAAAACCTGCGTTTGTAAATTCTTTAGGATTATCAAGAGCGTAGTGGAATTTTTCCCAGTCTATTTGTTTATCCCAGATAGCTACGATTAAAGCTGCTACGCTATTACCACATAAATTTCCTACCGCACGAATTTCAGACATAAATTTATCCACGCCCAAAAGTATAGAAATAGCAGCTACGGGTAAAACCTCTCCTAAGCTTGCTCCTAAGCCATTGTTAGCCTCTGCAATATGCATATTAGATAAAGCTGCTAGCGTACTTCCTAGTATAATAAAACCTGAACCAGTTACACCAACAGCACCTTTTGAAGCTATCATCAGTACGATTAAAATGCTAATTTCATGTGTTAAAGAAAGCTCCACATTAAAAGCTTGTGCAAGGAAAATCAAACTCATAGCTAAATAAATATTAGTACAATCAAGATTAAAACTATATCCAGTTGGTAATACCAAGCCTACGGTGGCTTTTGAAATTCCTGCCTTTTCAAGTTTTTTCATCAGTGGAGCTAATGCTGATTCGCTAGAGCTTGTAGCAAAAACTATCAAAACTTCTCTTGAAATAAAACGCATAAATTTAAAAATATTAACTTTGGCAATAAAACAAATAAGTCCTAAAACTCCAAAGATAAAAAGCAAAGAAGCAAGTAACATAACAACAAGCAAATATCCTAAATTTAATAAAGAGTCAAGTCCGTATTTTGCTACTAAAAATGCCATCGCAGAAAAAGCAGCAATAGGAGAAAAATACATAATGATTTCTAAGATTTTAAAAACAAAACTTTGCATTATTTCTAAGGTTTTTTGTATAGCTTTTCTCTCATCAATTCTCATAAGTGAAATAATAAAAGCACAAGCTAGGGCTATAACTAAGATTTGCAAGGTTTTTCCCTCGCTAAAAGCAGCGATAATGTCAGTAGGTATGGCGTCTTTTAAAATATGCAAAATTTCATTTTGTGCACTTATTTCTATATTTTTATTAACAAATTGAGCTACACTTTCTTGATCTAGGGTACTTGGATCAAGGTTCATTCCTTTACCAGGTCCCATAATATTTGCCATAAAAATACCAATAGCTAAAGCAAAAGTACTCACTACTTCAAAGTATAATAAAGCTTTAGCACCTATACTTCCAACTTGCTTTAGACTTTCAAGGCTAACAACTCCTAAAACAATAGTTAAAAATATAATAGGCCCTATTAAAAATTTTAAAGCTTGTATAAAATAATCCACTCCGATTTTACTAGCTAGCGCAAGTTCTTTATCTAATAAACCAAGGCTAATACCAGCTATTATTCCTATAATCACCCAAAAACCTAAATTTTTTAACATTTTTTTAAATTTGCTTGGTTTTTCATGGGCAATTACTAGCACAAAAACTCCTTGAATTTTTAAAACCACTACATATTAGCAAATAAAAACTTATTTTTATGACTAAAACAAATAAAAAATAAACAATACTCTTAAAAATAATAATTTTTTAGCTTATTTTGTAGATAAAAGTAGCATTTTGTAGTATTTTTATCTGATTTATTATGAAATAAATAATGATAATGTTTATCTAAATTTAAGAAAGCTAGTACTATACTTGCGACTATGATTTTAAAAATGAATATCATTTCGGAGTAAAATAGTGTTTAAAAAAATAAGCTTGTTGATAATTTTTTTATTTTGTACTATTGTTTATGCTAGAGAGATTGATTATCAAAAAGAAGCCCAAGCAATCAAACAAATTTTAAATGAAAGTATGATTTTATACAAAGAAAATAAAAATTTAGAAGCAAAGAAAAAAGCAGAAGATGCATATTTTCAGCATTTTGAAACCATGGAAGGCTCTATTGGACGTAATGTTGGTAGAAAAGCTATTGTTATGGAGCGTAAATTTGTTCATTTAAGAAAGTTATATAAAGATAAAGAAGATTTTTCTAAAATAGAAGCTTTAGTTAGCAGTTTATATTTTGATTTAGATGAAATAGTTCCTATTTTAGAAAAAGGCTTCCAGCTTAAAGCTGAAGCTAGTGATGTAAATTATGATAAAAAGGCAGCTGAAAACTCATCTTTAAAAGCAGAAAAAGAGCGTCAAGCACAAGCTGAAGCGATGTTTGTAGCTTTACTTGGAGAGAATGTTAAAGAGCAAACTTCACAAAATTCAACTCAAAGTTTGGCTACTCAAGAGCAAGACGCTCAAAAAGATGAAGCATTGTTAGCTTTGCAAGAAGCATCGGCTTTGGATGCAAGGTTGCAATTTTTAATGGATTCAATGATTTCAAAGCTTGATCAAGCTGCATTAGCTTTTGTAAATAAAGACTATCAAAAAGCTAAAGATTTGATTCAATCAGCATTATTTGAAGACTATAGAAACTCAAAAGTAGAAGTTTTAGTGGCAAGATATACTAAGGCAGGAGTGGATAAAAAAATTCAAACTAAACTTAGAACTATTATAAGAAAAATCAATGCTAATACTTTAGATGAAAAAACTATTAGAGATGAAATTTCAAACATATCAGATTTATTATATGAAGCGTTTTTAGCTTTGCCTAAAGAAGAATTAGCCTTGCTTCAAGTTAAAGGTCTTGATGAGAGTGTTATGAATGCTAAAAACTATACTAAAGTATATGATGATATGAAAATTGCTCTTAATGATATTTTGCAAAATTATGAGGGATTTAGTTTAAATAGTATAGATGCTTTACAAAATGTGTATTTGGATATTTTTGAAGCAAGTGGTATGGAAAGTAAAATTGGTGCTATTGATAGTGCTTTAAAATTAAAAATAGAAAGTTATTTTTCAAAAGGCGTTGCACTTATTAAAGCAAGTGCTTCTAAAGAAGAATTAAAACAAAATTTTGATGAGCTTAGTGCCTTAGTGGAGGGCTCTTTAGATAAAATTCAAGAATCCTCACCTATGTCTTTATTTATATGGGCTTTGGGCATTATTTTAAGAGAGGGTTTGGAAGCTTTAATTATCATTGTAGCTATAGTTTCATACCTAGTTCAAAGTGGCAATAAAAAGCGTTTAAATATAGTATATTCAGCACTTTGGAGCGGGGTGTTTTTAAGTTTTGTAACGGCATTTTTTATTTCATGGATTTTTAAAGAACAAGCAGGGCAAAGCAGGGAGTTACTAGAAGGTATTACTATGCTTGTGGCTGTTGCATTATTATTTTATGTGGGTTTTTGGCTTTTATCAAATGCGCAAAATAAAAAATGGGCAAATCACATAAAAACTCAAGCAGTTGAAGCTATATCAAATAATTCGGCAAAAACCTTATGGTTTAGTGTGTTTTTAGCTGTATATAGAGAAGGTGCTGAAACTATTCTTTTTTATCAGGCTTTATTGTTTGATGCAAAAACAAGTACGGATTATAGTTTTATATTTATAGGATTAGCTAGTGGATTGATTATACTTGTCATACTTTATTATTTATTAAAAGCTGGTGCTTTAAAAATACCAGTAAAACAATTTTTCTATATAACTTCATACATTATTTTTTATATGGTCTTTGTTTTTACAGGCAAAGGCATTGGTGAGCTCATAGAAGCTAAGGTTATTACACCAAGCTTACTTCCTTTTGATTTTGAAGGAATTTTATGGCTTGGAATTTATCCTTACTATGAGAGCATCATACCTCAGTTTATGGTTTTAATCTTACTCATTATGGGTATTTTTATAACAAAGCAAATTTCAAATAAAAGGGAAAAAATATGAAAAAAACTTTATTGAGTTTAGGTGCAGCAGCTAGTATTTTAGCTAGTTCAGTTTTTGCAGCAGAGGTGCCAATTGGCGATCCTTATGAGTTAAATGGTATGGAAATAGCAGCGGTTTATTTACAGCCAATTGAAATGGAGCCAAGAGGGATTGATCTTGCAGCAAGTTTAGCAGATATTCACCTTGAAGCAGATATTCATGCATTAAAGGGCAATAAAAACGGCTTTCCAGAAGGCTTTTGGATCCCTTATTTAACTATAGCTTATAAGCTAACTAATCTTGATAATGGTAAAGTAAAAACAGGAACTCTTATGCCTATGGTTGCAGATGATGGCCCTCACTATGGGGCGAATTTAAAAATGGATACAGGTATTGGAAATTACGAGTTGGTATTTTTAATAGAAAGTCCCGAAAAACAAGGTTTTGGACGCCATGTTGATAAAGAAACAGGTGTTGGTAAGTGGTTTGAGCCATTTTCAGTTAAATACAACTTCAAATACACAGGAAAACCTAAGTGATTTTTCCCCTAGCTTTTTGCTAGGGTTTATTTATGAAATTATTGATTTTATAAATAAATTCTATCAAAGAAGAGCCTATGTCGATTTATTTTGTACATTTTTTTGGAGCATTTTTTTCTTATGCGCTTTTGAGTGCTTTATTTTTTTATAATCTAAAAAATTCTTTAGTGTTTAAACTTGCTTTTGTGGGTTTTGTTTTTTCTTATTTTGCTTTTTTTATTAGCGCTAAAACACTAAGTTATGATTTGTTATTTTTTTCTAATGATATTTTATTTGTTTTATTGTTTTTGGGTATTATCATTTTTTCTTTTATAAAAAATAATTTTTTAAAAGAAAAAATTCAAGCAATATTGCTTTTTTTATTATCTTTTGCTTTTGGTATAAAATACTTACATATTTCTATAGATTTTCCTATATTAAGCACTAATTTTTTAGATTCTTTGGCTATTAGCTCTTTTGGGCTTATTTTACTTGCTTTTATTATGTGTTTTGGGGTTTATCTTTTTACAAGATGGCTAAGAGAATTTAAATTTAAGCTTTTAAATTTATTTTTATTTATTATCGTGATTTTTTATCTAAATGAAGCTTTAGCTCAAATTTTATTACACCTTATGAGAGAAGGCGTGGTAGAAACAGAAAGCTTGTATTTAAGCTATGTGGCAAAAAGTGTGTATTATGCTAAATTTTATACTTATGTATGGTTTGTGTTGTTAGGACTTTGTGTCGTTTTAGCTCTAAAGCAAAGAGTGGGAGAAAACATCAAGAAAAAAGATTTTGATATAGAATTTAGAAAAAATCAAGCAAAAAATTCAATTATAACTAACTTTAGTGCAAGTGTTTTTAGTGCTATGATTTTAAGTCTTTGTATTTTTCTTTTTTATGACTTGCATGCTTCAAGACCTATAACCATAGATGAGCCAACCTATGTAGAACCAAATGAAAATGATGAATTTGTCTTTGATGTAGCGATTTTAAGGGATAATAACTTGCACCGCTTTGCTTATATTAGTGATGAGGGTAAGGTAGTGAGGTTTTTCCTAATTAACAAAAGAGAAGATAAAGACTCGCCAGTAGCGGTTTTTGATGCTTGTAGTATATGTGGAGATATGGGGTATGTTAAAAAAGGTGGAGAGTTAATTTGTATCTCATGTAATGTTAGAATTTTCTTACCAAGTGTGGGTAAGGCAGGCGGATGTAATCCTATCCCTATGAAATATAAATTTGAAAATGGTAAGGTTATCATACCTTTTTCAGAAATTTTAGATGGGGTAAATTTTTTCACTCAAGTAGTAGAAAAGAAAGTCTATGATCCTATTGATCATACCGAATTAATTAATTTAAAAGCACCAAGATCTTATGTTTATAAAGGTAGAACATATTTTTTTGCCAATGAAAAAAATTATGAAGAGTTTAAAAATGATCCTTTAAAATACATTGATATAAATAAGACTTCAAAATATAGAATTCATAATTTATTAGGAAATGACTATGCAAGTTAAGATTGTAAAAAATTCTATCTCTCAAAATAAAATTCAAAAATCCCTAGCTTTGCTAACGATTTTTCTGGCTACTTTGCTTATGGCTACTATGTTAAATCTTACTTTGGGTATAGGTAATGAAATCACAAAAGAACTAAGAAGTTATGGATCAAATATTTTAGTTTTACCTAAAGGTGCAAGTTTGAGTGTAGAAGTGGGTAGTAAAATCTATGAGCCTTTGAAAAATCAAAATTTTTTAGAAGAAAATAAACTCCATACTATAAAAGAAATTTTTTGGAGAAATAATATCAATGCCTTTGCACCATTTTTAGATACCCAAGTAAAAATCCAAACCCCAAATGCAAATTATGAAAATATCTCTTTAGTGGGAACTTATTTTGATAAGGCTATAAAGGTTCAAGATGATGATGATTTTTATGCAGGTATTAAAGAATTATACAAATATAGTCATATCAAAGGAAATTATCCAAAAGATGATAGTTTAGATGAAATAATGCTAGGAAAAGACTTAGCACAAAAGTATGATTTAAAAATAGATGATGAAATCACCCTGGTGCAAAATGATCAAATTTTTAAAGTAAAAATTGTTGGTATTATAGACTTAACTCAATCCTTTTCAAATAAAATCATTACTTCTTTACTTTTAGCACAAAAGCTTTCTAAAAAAGAAGGTTTATTTGCCAAAGCAGAAGTTTCAGCTTTGACTATACCTGAAAATGATTTAGCACAAAAAGCAAGACGCGATGTAGATAGCCTTGATCAGCTTGAATATGATCAGTGGTATTGTACTGCTTATGTAAGTTCTATTGCTTATCAAATCGCAGAAGATTTTAAAGGTGCTAGCACAAAAGTAGTGAGTGCGATTTCAGATGCAGAAAGTTTAATAGTGTCTAAAATTCAATCTTTAATGGCAGTGGTTAGCATTATATGTTTAATCGTAGCTTCCATAGCTATATCATCTTTAATGAGTGCAGATATTTTTAGAAGAAAAAGCGAAATAGGACTTTTAAAAGCTTTGGGTGCTAGTACTTTGCAAATTTATATGATTTTTGCGCTAGAAGGGGTTATGGTAGCTTTGGTTGGAGCTATTTTTGGTTTTGCTTTTGGCGTGGGAGTTTCAGAAGTTATTGCTCTAAGTATATTTGATCATGCTATTGCTATATCTTGGATTATTTTACCAATTTGCTTATTTTTTGCAGTGCTTATAGTATTTTTAGGATGTTTGTTTTCTGTCAAAGGAATTTCTAAACTTTCTACTTCAGAGGTTTTATATGGCAAATAATTTTTTTATACAAGAGGTTTTTAAATCTCTTATTTTTTCTTATAAAAGAGTTTGTATTATTTTTATAGCTGTGTTTATGGGTGCTATGGTTAGTGCTTCATTTTTTAATATTTATTTTGATATTGACACAAAATTATCTAAAGAATTAAAGGCCTATGGGGCTAATTTTATCATCACACCAAAAGATGGTGAGTTTTTAAGTATGGATGAATTTAATCAAGCTAAAGAAAGCTTGAAAGCAAAGGCCTTAACTCCATTTTTATATGGTTTTTATAATCTTGAAAGTTCAAGTGCGGTAGTAGTTGGGGTTGATTTTGCAAATTTAAAGCTTACCAAGCCTTTTATGGAGGTTTTAAAAGGAAGCTTTTCTTTGAGTGATTTTAGTGAAGATAGTGCCTTTGTGGGAGCTGATTTAGCGAAACAACTTGAACTTAAAATAGGACAAGAATTGCAAATTTATAACCCAAGTATATCTAAAATAGTCAAAGTAAAAATCAAAGCTATTTTAAGAAGTAATGATGAGCAAGATGGGGTTTTAATTATTTCTTTGAAAAAAGCGCAAGAACTAGCAGCTAAAGAAGTGATAAACTATGCTCAAGCTATTTTGCTAGGCGATTATGAAAGCTTAGATCAAAAAGCAAAAGAACTTAGTAAGGGCAATGTAGAAGCTAAAGTCATAGCTTCAGTATCCATTAGCGAAGGTGTTATTTTGGAAAAGATTAAAGCTTTAATGGCTTTGATTAGCTTAACGATTTTACTCATTAGTTCTTTGAGTGTAAATACCACTCTTAGTGCGGTAATTTTTTCAAGAAAAAAAGAAATAGCCTTGCACCTTGCACTAGGAGCTAAGCATAAAGAAGTTATCAAGCTCTTTGGAGCTGAAGTGTTTATTTTAAGTTTAAGCGCAAGTTTGCTTGGTGCTTTTTGTGGGTATTTTTTGGCAAATATTTTTGGGTATTTGATTTTTAATGCAAGTATAGATTTTAGGTTGCTTTCAGTATTTTTTGCAGTACTTATTTCTTTAGTATTTGCTTTTTTTGCAAGTATTTTACCGCTAAAAAAAGCTTTAAAAATCAATGTTTGTGAAAATTTAAAGGGTGAGTGATGAAAAATATTATAAAAATTTCAAATTTAAATCGTAATTTTAACGAAGTTAAAGCTTTACAAAATATCAACTTAGAAGTAAAGCAAGGCGAATGGCTAGCCATCATGGGTCCATCAGGTTCAGGCAAATCAACACTTTTAAATATACTTTCTTTGATGGATACTCAAAGTAGCGGAGAGTATTTTTTAGATGATAAAGAAGTTGGAAATTTAAGTGAAGAAGAAAAAAGCGTAATTAGAAGAGAAAAAATAGGCTTAATTTTTCAACAATTTCATTTAATACCTTATTTAAATGCCTTAGAAAATGTTATGTTAGCACAATTTTATCACTCAAGTATAGAGCAAAAAGACGCTATAATGGCGCTAGAAAAAGTAGGACTTTCACACAGATTTACGCATTTGCCTAGTCAGCTAAGTGGCGGGGAGCAACAAAGGCTATGTATAGCAAGAGCTTTAGTGAATGATCCTGAAATTTTATTAGCAGATGAGCCAACTGGAAATTTAGATGAGGCAAATGAAAAAAACATTCTAGAGCTTTTTTGTAAATTAAAACAAGATGGCAAAACCATAGTTTTAATCACCCATAATCCAGATCTAGCTACCTTTGCTGATAGAACTATCATTTTAAGCCATGGAGTAATGAAAAGTGAAAATTAAAAGTATAATTTTAGCTTGTTTATGTTTAGTTTTTTTAAGTGCGTGTTTTGAAAACAACAATAAAAATGGTGGCAAAATAGGCCTAAAAGCACCAGAAATCGCAGCTAAAAATTTACAAGGCGAGAAAATCAAACTAGCTGATTTTGATAATCTTATCGTTTTAACTTTTGTGGAGCAAGGTTGTGCATCTTGTTTAAAAGACTTACCACTTTTAGAAAAATTAGCTAACGAATATCCTAAAAAAATGACTATTTTAGCACTTGATTCTATAGATAAGGGTAGGGATTTTGAAGAATTTGCTACAAAATATGATTACAAAAATATCACATTTTTGCAAGATGATTTAGATATCTCATGGCAAAGATTTAGCGTTTTTGCAGTGCCGACTACTTTTGTCATTAAAGATGGTGTTGTACAAGATAAAATCATAGGAGAAAAACCATGGTCGCAACTAAAAGCTTCTATTGCTTCTTGGCTTTAATAAGTGTTTTTTTCTTTAGTGCATGCTCAAATAATGAATTTCAAACCTTAAATTCAAGTCAAAACTATACTTTCAAATACGATGGTTTTGAAAAAACCTTAAAAACACAAAATACAAATCAAGCTTACGCTTTATTTTTTTTCACACAAGATTGTGGTGCATGTAATGCACAAATTCCTATATTAAACGAGCTTTATAAAGAAAGAAATTTTCCTATTTTAGCAGTGTTAAATGGAGCTAAGTCAAAAGAAGAAGCTCAAAAAATTCTTTTAGAAAAAAAGCTAGGTTTGCCACTTTTATATGAAGCCAAAGCAAGTTCATTTTTGTCTAAAGCTGTGGGTGGAATTTATGGTGTGCCTGTAATAGTTTTTTATGATGAAAAGGGCAAAGTAAACGAAAAATTCATTGGGCTTACCCCAAAAAGTATTTTAGAAAATAAAATTAAATTTTTACAATAATTTTTATTAAAAATATTAACATTACTGTGTTTGCGGTATTTAAGATACTTTTTCTCTTAAATTATACTTAAGCTTAAATTTATAAATAAAATAATAATATTCTTAATATATTAATAGTTTGTTAGTAATTATTATTACTAATTCTAATGAGATAAATAATCAATCAACATATTAAATATTTTTTTGAAAGGACTTGTTTCAATGGATAAAAATATGTATAAAAAACACTCCACTGGGGGGGGGGAACGATAATTTTCGTTTTTTGACTTCTTTAAAAAACTATAAATCCTCTAATCTTTTAAAACTTTCCTTATTTGCTATTTTTTCACTAAGTTCTTTAGAAGCTGCTACTGAAGCAGATTATGATAAAACTTCTAATACTTATATAATCAAAGAACATAAATTTAGTAATAATGATGTATATGATTATAATCTTAATACTTACAAACTCTTAAGTGGTAAAAATTTTTATGGCCAAATGGCTAGCAATAAAAACCTTTCAAATATCACTTTAATTTATGATAATCCTAAAGATAAAGCTCATTCTAAAATGAATGATATGTATTTTAAACAAGACATACTTACACCAAGTATTAAAGAAGATATTTTTGTAGTTAATGGTTATCATAATTCTTATGCAGCTAATAATATCAATGCCTCTCAAATAAGTTATATACCTTTTTTAGTTTCTGCTTATACTTTCAATGCTAAAGCTAATAATAATACTTTGATATTAAAAGCAGGAGAATTATCTTCAGTATATTATTTAAAACCTACGGATAAAGAAGTAGCTAATCCTCAAGCTAGTGGTTTGGATAATAAATATAATTTTTTAATCACTCCAGCTATAGCAAGAAAGGGTGAAGTAAATAACAATACATTAAATTTCTTAAAAGATGCCTATGTAAATATGGGTGTTGAAAATACTTATACCTTGCCTTTAAATGGTGCTCCTTATATTGTAGGTGCTTTTGGAATTGATGCTAATGCTAATAATAATAGTGTGATATTAAATAAGGGAGTAAGAATAGATTTTCATACTACTCCTTATAAACAAAGCTCTTTAGGTGCTAATATATTTGATGAAAGAATGACACATATTGTCGGTGCTATGGTATATAATGGTAATGCTAAAAATAATAAAGTGATCATTGATGGAGCTTCTTTATTAGTACATGGTCCAAGTGGAGCTTATTCTACTTCAGCTGCTACTCACTTAGCTGGAACTTTTGTAGATGTAAATAACAATCAAAGTTATGAAGTAAGTAATAATAGTGTATTGATTAATGATTTAAAACTAGATTTAAGAGTAGATACTAAAAATACCCCATTAGCTTATAATGCTATTTTACAAGGAGAAATTTATGGTGCTAAAATCATACAAGGAAATGCTTATAAAAATAATATAGATATAAAAAATCTCCAAACCTTGCTCAACTTAAATGCTAATATTGAAGTAAGAGCTTTATTGGATTTATATGGGGGAGCTACTAGTAATGGTGTAGCTAATGATAATAATATTAATATTAACCTTCAGGCTCCATTTGAAATCAATTCTAATCCAACTGGTAAAAATGAATTTAATCTTTATGGTGGAGTAGCAACAAAAGGTGCTAATAGAAATAATATTATTATTAAAGGTGATTTAACTCAAGATCTTATTGTTGAAAACTATCAAGATAAAATTCAAATTACAGCAGCAAAAACTCTAAGCTCTAAAGCAAATAATAATAGCATTGTTATTAAAAACTCAAATATTGCTATGCCTTTATATTTATATGGAGTAAGCAAAGCTACTTTAGATAATAAAGATTATTATGCAAGTAGTGCCAATGCTAATAGTATAGTTTTAGATAATGTAAAATCAGGTAGAAATCTAACCACTATTATAGAAGCTGATAATTTAGAAAAAAATACTATTAAATATAACATGGTGCAATCTTTATCAAATGCCTCTAATATTGATAAAGGTTCTAAAATTATTCTAAGAGCTAATCAAAGCGCAAATGATAATATTTTAAATATCAAAGATTATTCTTCTGCAGCACATGATAATGTTTATATTATTAAAGCTGAAGAAGAAAGCTCTAATAATGATTTTATATTTGATAATGTAACACTTGGAACAGCTTCTGATAAAAGAGAAGGTAGTGTAATTATTGTTGCTGGTATTTCTAAAAACACCCATGATAATTATATCCATATAAATAATTTAAATATAGATGAGTATAAAAATCAAGAAGCTATATTTATAGCTCCTTCGGCTACTTATAATATCAATGATAAAAGCTATAATAATACCTTATATTTAAGTGGTGATACTAATATCTTTAAAAATACAAATATTGATGTATTAGCAGGAAATATTTTATCTTTAAAAAATGAAAATTCTTTTAGCTATAAAGCTTTAGATCATAAAAACAACACCAATAATCATTTAATATTAAATACAAACATAAAAGCTAATATGGTAAATAACTTTGATCATTATAGTTTTATCTTAAAAGATAATGTTAAAACTTATCTAAGTACTAAAGAAGAAATAAATATAAGCAAAGAAAGTTCTATTAATATCTACACTAATAACAATGTAAAAAACAAAAGTTTTATCTTAATGCAAAGTGAAAAAGGCTTTGTAGATGAAAATAATAAGCATTTAAATCAAGAAGATTTACAAAGCTTATTAAATGTCTTAGTAAAAAACAATAAAAGCTTACACAAAAATATCAAAGCAAAAGTACAAAAAGCTAAATACACTCTAAGTGTAAGTAATGATGCAAAAAGCATAGTAGTAAATTTAAATAAAAACTAAAAGGATTAATGATGAAAACATACAAACTCTCAAATCATATAATACTTTCAGGTATAACAGTATCAATGCTTTTTTCTCCACTAATGGCTTTACCTAGTGGAGGTAAATTTACTCATGGAACTAGTGGAAGTATAAGTACTAGTGGTAATAATATGAATATTATGGGCAATGGAACAAACTCCGTCATACAATGGGGTGGAGGATTTAATATAGGCAAGAATGAGCAAGTAAACTTCAATGGCTCGAATAAAAACTACTTAAATATTGCTCATGGTACTAGTAAATCTACTATAGAAGGTATATTAAATGCAAGTGGCAACAATGTGTTTTTAATTAATCCTAATGGAGTAATCATTACTAAAACAGGAACCATTAACGCTAATCGCTTTGTAGCTTCAACTTCTTCTATGAGTGATGGAGATATGAAAGCATTTGCTAACTTAAAAAGCTTTGATGAGGGTTTAAGCTTTTCCCCTGTATTTAAACCACACAAAGCAGGTAATGTAGTTAATATGGGTAATATTAATACAAATGATGTGTTGCTTATAGGAAATAAGGTAGATATACAAGGTGGCAAGTTAGGAAATAAAAACTCAACTACGCATTTAGTGGGGAATAAAGTTTTTGTGGATGCAGATAGTGTAAAATTAAGCTCTACCATTAATGTAACAGCCTTAAAAGGTGGTTATATACAAAGACAAATGATAAATTTTGCTAATGATAATTATAGTTTTACAAAAAATGTAAACATAAATAATGCAGATTATACAGAAACTAATGGACAAACACATAAGGGAAATTTTAATTTCAAAAAAGCCTTAACCATAGGAAATATGGGAGATGAAAAAGCTAATGCTATAGAATGGTGGCATTTTTCAAAAGGGTGGAATGAAGGTCTAGGTGATACTAAAAATATTGATGAATTTAGATTAGTAGATGATATTGATTTTAGTGGTACAACAGTAGATCCAATTGCTTATGACTATAAAAACGCTTTTGATAAAATGTTCAATGGCAATGGATACACATTAAAAAATATTACCATTAATGCTAATAAAGATTATAATGTTGGTTTATTTGGTGTAATCAATAATGCTGAAATTTCTAATATTGTTATTGATGCTATAAATTTTAAATATGATAAAGATTTACCATTTAGAATAGGTGGGTTTGCAGGATATATAGGAAATAGTAATATTTCAAATATAACACTGAATAATATTGGTGCCATTAATGGGGTAAGAATTGTAGGTGGTTTTAGTGGCAATATAAGCGATTCTTACATATCCAATGTAACAATTAATCAAATAGAAAGTATCAGTGCTTTAAATGAAGGACAATCTGCAGGCAATGCTGTTGGTGTGGGTGGATTTACAGGAATGAATTCATCTACAACCTATGATAATATTATTTTAAATAATATTGGTGATATTTCATTGACAAATAAAATAGGAAATGTGTTTACATCTTATATTGGTTGGTTTGTTGGTAGATCCGATCAACTTTCATCTTCTGGTAATGCTAATAGTTTTAAAAATATTGCAATTGATAATGTTGGCAATATATCTGTTAATGGGGCTTGGGGAAATTATGATCTATATATTGGTTCTTTTGCTGGAGCATTGTATGGAAGTCAAAAAGATACCATACAAAATATTTATATATTTATAGGTAAGAATTCTCAAATATCATATAATAGATATTTTAGAGGATATTATCTAGGGAAATTTGCAGGGATTTTAAATGCTAACTTGGATAATATTCATATATATTCTAACGATAACACTTTGTCAAACATAAACAATGATTCATTTCTTGTGAATGATTTTAATCAAAACGGTTATATTTCAGATAAAATAAATATTCATACTTATGATGATTCTACTCAAAATGATACTTACAAAGATTTTTTATCTAAAGCAGATACTATACAAAAACCATTTAAACCTATCGATCCTACCGACCCTGATGTTGTTTTAGAAAGTGATGATGTAATTAGTGCAAATGATTTAAATAAATGGCTTGATGAAATATACAATGGAACATATTGGATAGATATTAAAGATCTTAAATTACAAGGTGTTTCAGAAGAAATACAACAAAGCATTGCCTTTTTAGAAGCTTTATATGGACAAAGCGGTATGCAAGATATATTGGAAAAATTTAGTACAGATTATAAAAAAGCTAGTGATAAATTTAATACTTTCAATAAAAATAAGACAGAGCTTTTACTATTTATCAATACCCAATTAAAAGATTTAGTTAATGCTACAAATGATAAATTAAATATATTGCTTGCTAAACAAAAAGAACTTGATACACTTATTAAAGCTTACAATAACTATGTAGCATTGATTAATAAGGGATTGGCAAATGAAAGCGATCCAGAATTTATTACACTAAAAAATCAAATCAATACTTTAATGAGTGAAAGTGATGTATTAGCTAGTGAAATAGGATTAAATCAAAACACTTTAAAATTATGGCAAGATAAAGCTAGTAAAGATTCTAATGGTCACTTTAAAATTATTGGTGCTTTTGCAAATGTTATTTTAAACACTAACCCAAAACTAGATCAAATCACAGAAGAAGGTGGGGGCGGAGAAGATCCAAATAAACCAGAACTTCCTGATAATGATTTAGAATTTGAGCAAACTGCTTCTTTCAACTTAATAGGTGATGAAACTGTAGAAGAAGAAAAAGAAGAAAAAGAAGTAGAAGAAACAGCAATGATGCAAAAAAATAGAACTTGTATAGTAAGTGATAATTTTAAAACTATGAATCCTTGTGCTGTTGGAGGATTATAAAATACTTTGCTAGGATAGCTATATCCTAGCAAAATAAAAAAGTTTATATCAAACAATATTTCATCATTTAATAACAAAACAAATTAATAAAAACTATAAATACAAAAAGGATTAATCATCATGAAAAAATTCTTACTTAGTACCATAGCAATTAGTTCTTTAATCTATGCTAATGAAGGAAGTATTACTATAACTAAAAATGATATGGAAAAGATTATAGAATTATCTCCTGATAGAAATATTCCACAAAACAAAGCCATTAAAGAAAATCTAAAAACTAAACAAGATTATGAAAAAACAAAGGAAGCTAAAAAAGACTTTGAAGAAAAAAAGAAAGCTCTAAAAGAAAAATTCAAACAAGAAGATAAAGCCAACTCTAATGCAACTAGCAATAATCTTACCAACTCAAACAATCAAACCAATATCAACACAAATGATACTAAAAAGATTATAACTAAGTATAAATTTGTTATTGTTAATAAAGATACTAGCTTTGGAAAACTAGGTATTAATGAGCAAGATTTACAAAACCTAGTTAGTGATTTTAGTGCTAGAAAATTTAGCTTACAAGATTTACAAGATATATCCAATATTATTGCATATTATTTCCAAGTTAATGGCTATCCTGCTGCAACAGCTTATGTGCCACAACAAGAATTTGAAGATAGTGTGCAAATAAATATAGCCTTAGGAACATTAGGTAAGTATATAATAAAAAATAAAACTACTATAAAAGATCATTTTATAGAAAGTAAACTTAATGAAAGAATTAAAGGTAAGATTATCTCTACTAAATTAATAGAAGATAGTGTATATAAAGTCAATGAAATGTATGGAGTACAAACCCTAGCAGGTTTACAAGCAGGAGAGAATGTGGGAGAAACTGATGTAGTAATAGAAGTAGAACCTGATACTAAAGCTAATGTATTATTATATGCTGATAATTATGGCATTGAAAGTGCGGGTAATATAAGAGCTGGTATTAGTATGGGATTTAATTCTATATTTAATATGGGTGATTATTATAATTTTTACCTACAATCAAGTAATGAAAAACAAGTTAACTATGGAGCTAATTATACTTTCTTTTTAGGTAATTTAAAAGTTACTCCAAGTATATCTCAAGGATCTTATTCTTTAGGTGATAAATATAAGGATGCTGGGTTTTATGGTACTTCTAAAAATTTCGGTATAGATTTTTCTTATCCTGTATGGATTAATACTTATTCATCTTTATACTTTACTTCTAGTATATATCATAAAGAACTTAGTGATACAAGTGGAGGTTTTTTAACATTTGATAAAAGTTCTAATGTTGGAAGTATGGGTTTAGAAGGTTTATTTAGAGGATTTGAAAATAATACCTTAAGTTATAGTGTTAAGGTTAGTATAGGTAAGGTAAGCGATGATGGCACTAAAATAGGTGGTTTAATTCTTGATACAAATAGTAAAGGCTTTGGCTGGTTTAGAAAACTCAATGCTAGTGTGAATAATTATTATAGTATTAATGAGTATATTACTCATACTTTAAATATAAACTATCAAAAGGTATTAGGAAATTTTGAATTAGATTCTTCTGAGAGTTCATCTTTAGGTGGTGCTTATGGAGTAAGAGCTTATGATAATGGTGAGGGTGATGGAGATAATACCATAGTGGCCAACTTTGGTATAAGAATAAATATACCAAATACTAATTTTTATTTTACACCTTTTTATGATATAGGGTATGCTTGGTATGAAAAAGACTCAGGGGATAGATTAGCAGATGAACATTTTTTAGATGCAGTGGGTTTACAAATACTTTATAATAAAACTAATGAATATTACATAAAGCTTGATGGGGCAAGAGCGTTACATCAATATAAATATGATGATGATTATAGAATGAAATTGTATTTAAGTGGTGGGGTGTATTTTTAGTTACCACCGCTTTTATGGTTTTAAACACCAAAGAAAATTTCAGGTTTTAATCTAAGCATTAAACAATATGCGGCCAAACTAGCTTGTTCTCTTGTGTAATTTCTGTTACCTTGTATGTGAATGCATTCTTGTAAAAATGTTCCATCTTTATACATAGCTCCTATGTAGATGGTACCTGCTTTGGTGTTTTTATCATTTTCTTCCCCGGCTACCCCACTAAGTGCTAAAGCAAAATCACAATTTGTGGTTTTAAAAATCCCTTTTAACATAAAATAAATACAACGATCAGAGTATTCTCCAACACTTTCTAAGGTATCATTACTCACACCAAGCCAAGAATTTTTTAAACGATTAGAATAAGTGATCAAAGAACCTTCAAATATGCTAGAAATTCCTGAATTTTCAGCAAATTTTGAAGCACAAAGTCCTGCGGTGCAGCTTTCTGCAAAAGAAATTTTTAAGTTTTTTTCTAAAAGTTTTTTAGCTATAAATTTAATAGGATCATTTCCTAAGAATACTTTTCCAGTAAAAAGTTTAAAAACACCTTTTAAAAAGCCTTCTAGTTTTCCATACTGACTAGTGCTTGCTCTAATACAAATGAGATTATCTAATAATGCGCTTGAGCTAGTTTGAATTTCAAAAGACGCAGTAAGCGTACTAAGTAGGATATTCGCACTCATTTCATCTATATCTAAAAGACAAAAATAGGCATAATCAAGTTCAGGATTTTGTAAAACCGAAGGTAATTTTTGTTCTATATTTATGTTTAATAAATTAATATGGCATTGTTCAAAAGAGCTTAAAAAGGAATTTTTTTCACGCAAAGCTTTTGAGGGTACTAGGGTATCATTTTCTAAGATTAAAACATCATCATTTAGGGTTGCTATGATTTTAGCTATGGTTGTATAGTATTCGCTAATGCTAAAAATGGTTATATAATCATATTCTTTAGAAAGTTTTTCAAGTAAAAAAGGAAGCTCTTTGTCAGGTTTGTTTATAAATTTTAGCTCATGAAGTTCTAAAAACTGCTTTTTGTATTCTTCTTGTATATAATGCATATAATTTTCATTGATAATAATTTCACTACCTATGATGATGATAAGATGTTTCATGATTTTCCTTTTTTTCTTGCGATTATAACAAAAAAATAAGTGCAAATTAAAAGTATTTTAAGTAGAATTTACTATTTTTAAATTTTTCAAGGTGGATTATATGGATTATAAAGATACGCTATTGCTTCCAAATACGACTTTTGCAATGCGTGCAAATTTAGCAGAGCTTGAGCCTAAGCGTTTTAGCAAGTGGTTTGAAAACAACTATGCTTATGAGAAAATGAAACAAAAAAGACAAGAGGTAAGTGAGAGTTTTACTTTACATGATGGCCCTCCTTATGCTAATGGACATTTGCATATTGGCCATGCTTTAAATAAAATTTTAAAAGATATCATCATAAAAATGCATTATTTTCAAGGTAAAAAAGTGCGTTTTACTCCTGGTTGGGATTGCCATGGTTTACCGATAGAACAACAAGTTGAAGTTAAACTTAAAGATAAAAAGCAAAGTTTAAGCAAAAAAGAAATTCGTGAGTTTTGTAGAGAGCATGCGAGAGAATTTGTAAATATCCAAAGAGATGAATTTAAGTCTTTGGGTGTGATTGCTGATTGGGATGAGCCATATTTGACTATGAAAAATGCTTTTGAGGCAGATATTTACAAAGCTTTATGTAAAATCGCCAAAAAAGGACTTTTGTTAGAAAGAAGTAAACCTGTTTTTTGGAGCTGGGCTGCTAAGAGTGCATTAGCAGAAGCTGAAGTAGAGTATGAAGACAAAGAAGATTATTCTATTTTTGTAGCATTTGAGCTTGATAAAACTTCGGTTGAAAAATTAGGAGTTGAAAAAGCAAAAGCGGTAATTTGGACTACTACACCTTGGACTTTACCAGCAAATCAAGCTATATCTTTAAATCCAAATGAAAAATATGTTATCACTGAAGAGGGTTATATTTTTGCTAAAGCCTTACTTGAAAATATGATCAATAAAAACTTTACTCAAGGAAAAATTCAAAAAGAACTTTTAGGTTCTGAATTTGAAAATCTAAGCGCTATTAATCCACTCAATCAAAGAAAATCCACTCTTATTTTGGGTGATCATGTTTTAATGGAAGGCGGGACAGGGCTTGTACATACTGCACCAGGCCATGGTGAGGATGATTATTATGTGTGCTTAAAATATGGCATTGAAGTGATTATGCCGGTAGATGATGGTGGGTGTTATGATGAAACGCTAAGAGCTAAAGGACTTTTACCAGAACATTTGTTAAATGAGTTTATAGGACTTCATATTTTTAAAGCAAATGAGCGTATTTTAGAATTACTTGGCGAAGCTTTGCTTGAGAGTTCCAAATTTACACATTCTTATCCATTTTGCTGGAGAACACATAAACCGGTTATTTATAGAGCTACAAAACAATGGTTTATCTTAATGGATGAGAAAAAGCTAGATGGAAAATCTTTAAGAGAGCTAGCGCTAGAACAATTAAATAATGTGAAATTTTACCCAGAAAGTGGAGTAAAAAGACTTAGTTCTATGATAGAAAATCGTCCCGATTGGTGTATATCAAGACAAAGAGATTGGGGTGTGCCTATAGCATTTTTTAGAGATAAAAGCACCAAAGAAGTGATTTTTGATGATGATGTTTTAGATCATTTAGTGGGAATTTTTGAAGCAAATGGAGCTGATGCGTGGTGGGATTTAGAAATAAAAGATTTATTACCGCAAAATAGCAAATATGATCCAAATAATTTAGAAAAAGTTTATGATATTTTAGATGTTTGGTTTGATAGTGGTAGTACTTGGGAAGCAGTATTAAACTCGGCTAGATACGATGCAGGGGAATACCAAGCTTCAATGTATCTTGAAGGAAGTGACCAGCACCGTGGGTGGTTTCAAAGCTCACTTTTAATTTCTACTGCGATCAATCACAAAACCCCATATAAAAACATACTTACTCATGGCTTTACCGTAGATGAAAAGGGTCAAAAAATGAGTAAATCTAAGGGTAATGTCATCTTGCCTCAAAATGTAGCTAAAAATTATGGGGTAGAAATTTTAAGACTTTGGATAATGCTTAGTGATTATTCAACGGACTTAAAAATTTCAGACAATATTTTAAAACAAGTAAGCGAGCAGTATAGAAAGATAAGAAACACTATAAGATTTTTACTTGCAAACACTAATGATATGGAATTTTTAGAAACAAAAAATTTCACACTTTTAGATAAGTGGATTTTAATGCGTGCAAAAGTTGCTTTTGAAGCGTGTGAAGCTGCTTTTGAAAAATATGAATTTGCAAAAGGTTTTAGCGTTCTTTTAAATTTCTTAAGTGCGGATTTAAGTGGAATTTATTTAGATGTGTGTAAAGATAGATTATATTGTAATGCAAAAGATGACACAAAGAGAGTAAGCGCGCAAAGTGCTATGGTACTAATAGCTAGAAAGATTTTTGCGCTTTTAGCCCCAAGTCTTACTTACACGATAGACGAAGCGCTAGAGCATGCAAATGTAGCTATTAAAGAAAATGCTAAAGATGTGTTTGATTTGGTGTTAAAAAATGGCTTTGATTATGAGTATAAAATCGAAGATGAATTATTTATAAAATCAAGAGAAAAATTCTTTGAACTTGTTGATATATTAAAAAAAGACAAAATCATCAAATCAACTTTAGAGTTAAGTTTGCAAACAAGTGCAAATGAGCTTTTGAGCGAAGATATTGAAGAAGTAGCTGATTGGTTTATGGTAAGCTCAGTAGAAAGCTTAGATGATAAAGAAGCTTTGAGTGAGTTTAAAATAAATGATCATAGTTTTAAAATTGTGCGTTCTTCGTTACACAAGTGTCCAAGATGTTGGAAGTTTTTAGCAAAAGAAGAAGAATGTTTATGTCCAAGATGTAATAGTGTAGAAAAAGCAAAAAATGTTTGAACAAGCTTTACCTTTTAGCGTGGTAGTGATTACTTTATTAGGCTTTTTATTTATCACGCTTTTTTTGTTTTATTTGGTTAAAAAATTTAAGGATAAATAATGGTAACTTTAAAAGAAGCTTTGAAATTTTCAAATGAAGAATTAGAAAATCTAAAAAAAGAATTAAATGAAAAAGCATATCAGCAAAAGCATTTAGGTGCTTATATAGAGCAGTTTTTAAATAAAGACTTAAGTATTTCAGGTGTCGGTGTGCCAGTAGCTATAAAAGATAATATTAGCGTAAAAGATTGGGAATTAACTTGCGGTTCTAAAATTTTACAAGGCTATGTAGCTCCTTATGATGCAAGTGCCATTGTAAATTTACGTAAAAATAATTTTGTTCCATTTGGAAGATGTAATATGGATGAGTTTGCTATGGGAAGTACGAGCGCGACTTCTTTTTATGGCAAGACTTTAAACCCGCTTGATAATACTAAAGTCCCAGGTGGAAGTAGTGGAGGGAGCGCTGCGGCAGTTGCTGCAGGGATAGCCTTAGCAAGTTTGGGTTCAGATACGGGTGGTTCGGTAAGACAGCCTGCTGCATTTTGTGGTTGTGTTGGATTTAAGCCAAGTTATGGAAGAGTTAGTAGGTATGGTTTAGCAGCATATTCTTCAAGTCTTGATCAAATCGGAGTTTTAACACAAAATGTTGAAGATGCTGCGATCTTGTATGATGCTATTGCAGGTTATGATGAAAAAGATAGTACAAGTACAAACACAGCTTTTGAACCAACCGCGCCAAAACTAAATGCAAATAAAAAGCTAAAAATAGCTGTGATTAAAAATTATATAGAACAAACCAATGATGATGTAAAACAAGCCTTATTAAAAACCATAGATATGCTAAAAGCAAATGGACATGAGATTGTTTATAAGGACTTAATGGATTCTACATTTGATGTTGCAGCTTATTATATCATAGCAGCAGCTGAAGCAAGTGCAAATTTGAGTCGTTATGATGGTGTAAGATATGGTAGAAGAAGTGAAAAATGTGATAATCTTAGCCAAATGTATGTAAATAGCAGAAGTGAAGGCTTTGGCGAGGAAGTAAAAAGAAGAATTTTACTAGGAACCTTTGTTTTAAGTAGTGGGTATTATGATGCATACTATATCAAAGCACAAAAGGCTAGAAGATTTATCAAGCAAAAATATGAGGAAATTTTAAACGATTGTGATTTGATTTTTATGCCAGTTGCCCCAAGCGTTGCTTTTGGCTTTAATGATGTTAAAACTCCTATTCAAATGTATTTAGAAGATGTATTTACTATTTCAGTGAATTTAGCAGGACTTGGTGGCATTAGCGTGCCAGTAGGAAAAAATGAAAATGGACTTAATGTCTCTGCGCAGCTTATCTGTAAAGCTTACGATGAACAAACTTTGCTAGATGGTGCTTTAAGCTTAGAAGAAATTATTAAAAATAAATAAAGGAAAATTATGAAAATCATCAAACGCGCTTTGACTTTTGAAGATGTTTTACTAGTTCCTCAATATTCTGAGGTTTTACCCAAAGAAGTGGATATTAAAACAAGACTTACAAAAAATATCACATTAAACATGCCTTTAATTTCAGCTGCTATGGATACGGTTACTGAGCATAGAGCAGCTATCATGATGGCAAGACTTGGTGGTATAGGGGTAATCCATAAAAATATGGATATAGCTTCACAAGTTAGAGAGATAAAAAGAGTTAAAAAAAGCGAAAGTGGCGTAATTATGGATCCTATTTACATAGGGGCTAAAGCAAGCGTTAAAGAAGCGCTAGAACTCATGGCTGAATATAGAATTTCAGGAGTTCCTGTGGTAGATGAGAATAAAACTCTAATAGGAATTTTAACTAATCGCGATTTGAGATTTGAAACTAATTTTGATAATTTAGTAGAAAATGTAATGACAAAAATGCCTTTAATCACTGCTAAAAAAGGTTCTACTTTAGATGATGCAGAAAGGATTTTTTCTACCAATAAGGTAGAAAAACTTCCGATCGTAGATGAAAATAATCGTTTAGAAGGTTTGATTACTATAAAAGATTTAAAAAAACGTAAAGAATACCCAAATTCAAATAAAGATGCCTATGGAAGATTAAGAGTGGCCGCAGCTGTGGGTGTAGGTCAGCTTGATCGCGTAAAAGCTTTAGTGGAAGCTGAAGTTGATGTTATAGTCATGGATAGTGCGCATGGGCATTCTAAAGGGATTATTGATACATTAAAAGCAATTAAGGCTGAGTTTAATGTAGATGTGATAGTAGGAAATGTTGCAAGTGCTAAAGCAGTTAAAGATCTATGTGAAGCAGGTGCGGACGCTGTTAAGATAGGTATAGGGCCTGGAAGTATTTGTACTACACGCATTGTTTCAGGTGTGGGTGTGCCTCAAATTTCAGCTATAGATGAATGTGCGATAGAAGCAAGTAAATATGGTGTGCCAGTAATTGCTGATGGGGGTATAAAATACTCAGGTGATATAGCAAAAGCTATCGCAGCAGGTGCAAGTAGTGTGATGATAGGTTCGCTTTTAGCAGGAACAGATGAGAGTCCAGGTGAGTTATTTACTTATCAAGGAAGACAGTATAAGAGTTACCGTGGTATGGGAAGTTTAGGTGCTATGCAAAAAGGAAGTTCAGATAGATATTTCCAAGAAGGTACCGCTCAAGATAAACTTGTGCCCGAGGGAATTGAAGGTAGGGTGCCTTATGTAGGAAGTATAAAAAGTGTAGTACATCAACTTTTAGGTGGGCTTAGATCTTCTATGGGTTATGTAGGTGCAGTAGATATCAAAGCTTTCCAAGAAAGAGCTGAATTTGTAGAAATCACCGCAGCAGGATTAAAAGAAAGTCATGTGCATGATGTAACTATCACTGCTGAAGCACCAAATTATAAGGTAAGTAATTAATGGAATTTGAAGATCACATCAAACAAGCTGAGCTTTCTTTAGAAAAACTTAATGATAAAGATTTAGACCTTAAAACTTGTGTAGAAATTTATAAAGAAGGTCTAAAAAGTATCAAGCAAGCAAGAACTATGCTTGAAAATGCTAAATTAGAAATTGAGCAAGTAGATGAGTAGTGTTGTAGCTTTACAATTTCCAACTTTGGCTTTGAGTGAATCAAGGCTTGATTATTATCTAAAAGCTGCTAAGGAAAGTGGTGCAAATTTGGTGGTTTTGGGCGAGTATGTTTTAAATAGCTTTTTTAGTGAGCTAAAAACTATGCCAAAAAGTATGATTAAAGAACAAAGTCAAAGCAAAAAAGCAAGCTTGATAAAATTTGCTAAAAAATATGATTTAAACATCATTGCACCATTCATAAGTGTAGAAAATGATGGCTTAAAAAAATTATGCTTAAAAGTAAGCCCACAAAATGTAAAAGTGTATGAGCAACAAATTTTAATGCCTTATACACACTGGAATGAAGAAAAATTTTTTAGCAATAAAAAAACTGATAAGCTTAAACTTTTTGCTTTCCCGCATGAGGGCTTAAAATGTGCTTTGCTTTTTGGATTTGAAGCACATTTTGATATCTTTTGGCAAATGATTATGAAAAAAAAGATAGACTTAGTCATCATTCCTACAGCTAGTACTTTTGAGAGTAACCAAAGATGGCTAGAGCTTTTAAAAACAAGAGCTTTTTTAAACTCAACAAGTATTTTAAGGGTTAATCGCATAGGCAATTTAAAGCAAGAAAATGATTGGAAATTTTATGGAGATAGCTTTTTTATCAACGCTTTTGGGGAAGTGCAAGAGCAACTTGGTGATCAAGAAGAAATGCTTGTGGTAGAAGTTGGCAAGGCAAATGAAGCTAGAAATTTATGGGGCTTTGATAAGCTTATAAAAAATTACGAAGAATAATCTTTTTAACAAGAAAATATTATCAAAGGAATATAATGAGAAAAATTTTATTACAAATTCTTTCTTTTAGTTTTATTTTTATGGGAATTTTTGCTTTAGTTAGGTTTTTGATGATAAAAAATTTAACCAGTGAAAGTGAAAATAGCTTAATGGTATATGTATATGGATTAGGTCATGATATGAGAACCTTTAGTGCTATTTTTTTACCTTTATTTTTGTGTGGTTTATTTTCTTATATAAGTTTGGTTTTTAAAGATAGAAAATATTACGTTACGGGGGGGGGTAATCGCTAAATTTTATTTTTACCTTTCTAGTTTTTATATAGCTTTTATAGCTTTTGTTGTTTTAATTTCTGCGTTTATACATTATTATTACTTTCAACTTTATACAAGCAAAATTGATATTTTTATTTTTGGTTTAAAAGATGATAATACTAAGGCAATATTATCTATAGTTTTTTCTGATTATCCTATTATAAAAGCATTGTTATTAGCTGTAATTTTTAGTATATTTTGTTTTTATCTTAATATTAAAATTCTTAGCTTAAAATTAGAGATTATTAAAATAAAACTAGTATTTTTTGTTTTATTAAACATTTTACTAATTTATGCTTATATTGTAGCGTTAAGAGGACATTTTGCTTATAATGCATTAAGAGCTTCAAGTTATGAATTTAGCACTATAAAAGCTTTTAATGAAATTTCTACAAATCCTTTGATGGCTTTTTCATGGGCATATAAAGAGTATAAAAATCAGCAGAAGTTTAAAAGTGTAGATATAAAACAGCTTAATCAACTAGAAGAAAAACTTTTTCCTATGTTTGATACTACTTTGACACATCAAAATCATGCTAAAAATCATATTTATATTAACATCATGGAAAGTTTTGGTTTAAATTTAGCTGATCTTAGCACTAAAAACATTAATCTTTTGGGAAATTTAAAAAAACATTTTGAGCAAGATATTATTTTTACTAGATTTTTATCTAGTGCAAACAATACCATAGAAAGTTTCAATCGTTTGGTTTTTTTAAGTCCAAATATTATTTCAAATGGATTGTATCAAAAAGAAAAATTAGCCTTTACGCCTTTGCAAATTTACAAGAATGTAGGGTATAAAATAGTTTTTATTTATAGTGGTAATGCTTCTTGGTATAATCTTGGCAATTATTTTAAAAATCAAGGTGTAGATGAAATCATAGATGAAAATACACTGATGCAAGATTTTCCACAAGCTAGAAAAACAAAACACAAATACGGTATAGCCGATGAGTTTATGTATAAAAAAATATATTCTATTTTTGAAAATGCTACAAATCCTACGCTTGTTATTTCTCTTAGTATTTCTACTCATAGACCTTATATACACAAAAGCAAAACACAACTTATTGATGAGAATGCTTTAGATGAAAAAATATTAAATCAATTTATTATCAGTGATTCTATAGGTGCTTTAAATGCTTATGCGTATGCAAATGATGAATTTGGAAAATTTTTAGATCGCATAAAAGATAGTAGTTTGAGAGAAAATATTATTATTGCTACTACAGGTGATCATAGATTTAGAGATATTAAGATGGATATAAAATCCCAAAAAGCTTTTGCCTATAGTGTGCCTTTTTATTTATATCTTCCAAAGTCTTTGAAAAATGATATTTATTATGATAAAAATCGTGTGGGTTCACATAAAGATATTTTTCCAACACTTTATAATCTTACTCTTAGCAACACAAAGTATTTAAGCCTAGGTGGAAGAAATATGTTAGCACCTGTAAAAAATGAAAAATTAGAATTTGGTTTTAATGAGCTTGTTTGGATAGATCAAAATGGAGTGTATGATGGAAACAGTGGTTATTATTTTGAAAATAATACTAGTATAAAAGATACAAATAAGGCTTTTGAGTTAGATTTATATCATAAAAATTTTTCAAAAAAATATAAAGAATTATTTCAAAAGCAATTAAATTATAGACTGGTTAATCTTAAAACATCAAACAATGATGAGTAGATTTTATCTCTAAGGACTTTTTATATTTTATTTTTAGTAAATAAATGATAAAATTTTGCCTTAAATTTTTAAAAAATTTGAGGCAAGAATGCAAAAAATTCATTTTATAGGTATAGGTGGTATTGGAATTTCAGCTTTGGCGAGATTTTTAAAAGAGCAAGGCTTTAAGATTAGTGGCTCTGATATCAAAGAAAGTAAAATCACAAAAGAATTAGAAAAAGAAGGCATAGATATAAAAATTCCTCATCATAAAGATAATGTCAAAGATGTGGATTTAGTGGTGTATTCAGCTGCTATTAAAGAAGACAATGAAGAATTAATTAGTGCAAAAAAACAAAACATCACAACTCTTTCAAGAAAAGAAGCCTTGCCTATGATTTTAAAAGATAAAAGAGTTTTTGCAGTTGCAGGAGCTCATGGTAAAAGCACAACTTCAAGTATTTTAGCAAGCTTGATAGAAGCTTCTGTGATTATTGGTGCAGTGTTAAAAGAAAGCGGCACTAATATGCTTTATAAAGAAAGTGAAAATCTCATTTTTGAAGCCGATGAGAGTGATAGTTCTTTTTTAAATTCAAATCCTTATTTAGCTATAGTGACTAATGTTGAAGCAGAACATTTAGATCATTATGGAAACGATCTTGCAAGATTACATAAAGCTTATGAGGACTTTTTGTGCTTGTCTAAAATCCAAGTGATTAATGCTGAAGATGAGTTTTTATCAAGTTTAAATTTAAATAACGCAAAAAAACTTTACCCAAGTAAAGATATCACAAATATTCATATGAAAGTAGAAAATTTTAAGCCAAAAACCTATTTTACACTTAAAGATTTAGGTGAATTTAGTATTTTTGGTATGGGTGAACATGTAGCGATGGATGCTGCTTTGGCTATTTTGGCTGCGAGTGAATTTATAAACATAGAAGAGCTAAAAACTAAACTTTTAAAATACCAAGGCATTAAAAAAAGATTTGATATTTTGTTTGCAGATGAAAATATGGCTTTGATTGATGATTATGGACATCATCCAACAGAAATCAAAACCACGCTTAAAGCAGCAAATGAGTATGCAAGGCTAGCTGGATATAAAAAAATCATAGCGATTTTTGAGCCTCATCGTTATACGCGTTTAAGTGCAAATATATCGTATTTTAGCGAGGTTTTAGCAAATGTTGATGAGCTTTATATTTTACCTGTGTATGCAGCAGGGGAAGCTAAAATAGAAATTAATATGCAAAAATACTTTCCAAAAGCTAAATTTATAAAAGAAATCAAAAGAGAAGAAAACACTATTTGTCTTGATGATGAGTTGATTGAAAATGGTTTGGTAATAGGCTTTGGTGCAGGAGATATAAGCACAAAGCTCAGGGGAAAATATGTTTAAGATTTTTTTATATATCTTAGCTTTTTTTGCGATTTTGCTTTTTTTTGTTTTTTTACGTAAAAAAATAGGCAAGATTAGTAATTATCTTTTGATTTTAGTATTGATTTTAATGATTGCTTTTGCGATTAAATTTGAGTTAAGTGCCACAAGAAGTGGAGTTTTAAAAAAAGAAACACTCAATGCGTTTTTACAAGGACAAAGTCTAATTTGTAAAGATATTAATGTCACTAAAGAGTATTTTAACTTTGAGTATGGAACGCAAAGTTTTATTTCAAATGGTAAAAATAAACAATTTAAAGCCTATGTTTTTGATATAAAAGATTGCAAGGTAGATAAATAATGCAAGAGCAATTTTTTAAAAAGCTGGATTTAGATGGTTATATAGAAGACTTTAGGGGGTTTTTTGCAAGAGATAAAGAAATTTTTTTACAAGGTGATAGCAAACTTCATTATAAAAGGATTAATGAGCTTTCGCTGATTGATTTTAATCCCCCGCCCATGATAGAAGAGCTAAATAGTGCTTTAACTCATCTTAGCAAGCAAGGAATTTTGCATTTAAGTCAAAGCTTTGAAGTTATTAAAATCTGCATGTATTTTAGATACTTGAAGGGTTTAAAATTTGAAGAAAGTTTAAAAGAATGGCTTTTAAAAATAGAAATTCCACAAGCTATTTTAGAGCTTTTTGAGTATTTTGATGAAAAGGGTGAGATTAAAGAAAGTATTGATGAAAGACTTGTTAATTTAAATTTAGCTCTAAAAATGAAGAAAGAAAGCTTGGTGGCTGAGTTTAAAAAACTTACCTATACTAAAAGTCTTAATGCATACTTGATCGATACGCAAATTCATCTTATCAATGGTATGGAAGCCTTGCTTTTACGCGGTGGATTTAATCATGTCTTAAAAGCAAAAATCATAGGTAGAAGTAGCGGCGGTGGATTTTATGTGGTGCCTTTAAGTGTAGAAAAAATTCAAAGTCAAATTGATGAAATCAAAGACGCCAAAGAAGAAATTTTTTATGAATATGCTAAAAAAATTAGTTTGGTTTTTTATAAAAATTTGATGTTTTTGAAATTTATTAATAATGCATTTGATTTGTTTGATCATTATAGCGCTAGAGTTTTGATGGCTAAAAAGCATGATTATGAGTTTGTTTTAGCTGATAGTTCTAATAATTTAAGTTTATATAACTTCGCACATCCGGCTTTAAAAAATGCAAAAAGTGTTAATATAGAGTTTAATAAAAAAGTTTTAATCATCACAGGTGTAAATGCAGGTGGTAAGTCTATGCTTTTAAAAGGAATTTTAAGCGCAGCTTTACTTGCAAAGCATTTACTTCCTATGAGAATTAATGCGCAAAAAAGCCAAATAGGCAACTTCAAAGAATTTGATGCGATTTTAGAAGATCCACAAAATGTAAAAAACGATATTTCTACTTTTGCAGGAAGAATGTTACATTTTTCTAAGCTTTTGGGCAAGAAAAATGTTTTATTAGGGGTTGATGAGATAGAGCTTGGGACAGATTTTGAAGAAGCTGCGTGTTTATATACTGAGCTTATTTCTAAGCTTTTAGAACAAGATAATAAAATCATTATCACAACTCACCATAAACGCCTTGCTATGCTTTTGGCTAAAAATTCACAAGTAGAACTCATCGCTGCTTTGTATGATGAGGAATTATCACGCCCAAAATATGAGTTTTTAAAAGGTACTATAGGTAAATCTTATGCATTTGAAACGGCTTTAAGATATGGCATAAGTGCAAATTTAGTACAAAATGCTAAAAAGCTTTATGGTGAAGATAAAGAAAATTTAGAAGAGATGGTAAGTAAAAATATCAATCTTGAACTTTCTTTACGCAAGAAAAATGAAGAACTTGAGGAAAAAGAAGCTAAGGTAGATGAAATTTTACTTTCACTCAAAGATCAAAAAGAAAAAAATGAGCAAGAATTTAAAAAGCTTATTTCTAATTTAGAGTTTAAATATCACAAAGCCATAGAAGAAGCTAAAAAAACGATAAATCTAAAAGATATTAAAGAAAAACAAAGAAGTTTAAACAAAGCCAATGAGCTTAAAAAAAGCATTGTTTTGCCAAGCATGGAGCAAAATGAAGAACTTAGAGTTGGAGATTTTGTAAAATATGAAAAAATCAAAGGTAAAATCACAGCTATTTCAAAAAATGATGCGATGATTCAAAGTGATGGTTTAAGTTTGCGTGTGCCTTTAAATCTTCTTAAAAAAAGCAATCAAACCCCTACACAAAAGGCAAAATCAAGTGTTAATATAACCCGTCCAAGTGCTTTAAATATGACTTTAGATTTACACGGCTTAAAAAGTGATGAGGCGCTTGAAAGATTAGATAAATTTATCTCTGATGCTTTGATAGTAGGTTTTGATGAGGTGATAGTTTATCATGGTATAGGTACAGGAAAATTAGCTTTTGCGGTAAAAGAGTTTTTAAAAGCCCACAAGAGTGTAAAAAGCTTTAATGATGCACCGATTAATCAAGGTGGTTTTGGTGCTAAGGTGGTTAAGCTTTAAGTAAAATTATAGTAAAACCTTTAAAACAATAATGAGGTTTATCAAATGAAACAAGTGATGATTTTAAGTGGAGCAGGTTTGTCTGCTCCAAGTGGTATAAAGACTTTTAGAGTTGGTGGTGGGCTTTGGGAAGAGCATGATGTGATGGAAGTTTGCTCTGCAACTGGCTTTAGAAAAAATCCTAAAAAAGTTTTGGAATTTTATAATAAAAGAAGAAAAGAACTAGCTAGTGTTAAGCCAAATCATGCACATAAAATCATCGCTTTATTAAAACAAAAATTTCCAAAACAAATTAGCATTTTAACACAAAATGTAGATGATTTATTAGAGCGAGCAGGGTGTGAAGAAGTGGTGCATTTGCATGGCTTTTTACCTGAGCTTAGGTGCTTAGAATGTGAAAGTATTTTTAACATAGGTTATGAAAGTAGTGATGATAAAATTTGTCCAAGTTGTCAAAGTAAAAATGTAAGACATAATATCGTAATGTTTGAAGAAATGGCGCCAAATTATAAAATTTTATATGAAAAATTACAAAATTGTGATTTATTTGTATGTATAGGCACAAGTGGGCAGGTTTTGCCTGTGGGAGAATATGCAAGAGTGTGCAAGCAAAGTATATTAAACAATCTTGATAAAGATAGATATTTAGAAAGCAATTTTACTAAAGTTTATATAGAAGATGTTTGCACAGCTATTGATAAAATCAAAATCGATATAGAAAATTTTTTGGAAGCAAAATGCTAGAAGTAATCTTACAAGGTATAGTTTTAGGTATGGGTGTGTCTGTGCCTTTTGGACCCGTAAATATTTTAATCTTAAATACTGCTTTGTCTTCTTTTAAAAATGCTTTTTGCATTGGGCTTGGTGCTTTAAGTGCTGATATACTTTTTTTGATTTTGATTAATCTTGGGCTTTTAAGCTTTGCAAATAATGATTTTTTTTATAAAATATTAGCAGTTTTTGGCTTTTTCTTTTTGAGTTTTATGGTGTTTTTAATGCTAAGAAAAACAAGAAAAGTCGATCTTAACAAGGTAAATAAAACTCATCCTTTCAAGGGTTTTAGTAAAGGATTTTTCTTAAATGTTACAAATCCTTATGTGATAGGCTTTTGGGTGAGTGTGGCAGGACTTAGTATGCAGAGTAAAAACTCTTTTGCTTTGCTTTTTGGTTTGGTGGGTTTTATTGTGTTTTGGATTTTTACTTTATCGTTTTTTGTGTCTAAATTTAAAGCCCTTGTAAAAAACAAACATATATTTTACATTAATCTTTTTTCAGCGTTTATTTTAGAGTATTTTGCTCTTTCTATGCTGTATAAAGCTTTTATAGGATAAAACATGCAAGTAGTTGAAATTTTTAAGGAATTAAGCAAATTTAAATCTATCACTCCAGATGATGATGGGGCGTTAAATTATATTGCAGTGGAGTTAAGTGATTTTGAAGCTTTTTTTATAGAAAAAGAAGGTGTGAAAAATCTTTTACTGACTAAAAAATTTAGTGATGATGGGGAGCATTTAGCTTTTGGTGGGCATGTAGATGTAGTGCCTGCGGGAGAGGGTTGGAGCAGCGATCCTTTTGAGCCTTTAGAAAAAGATGGGTTTATTTATGCAAGAGGTGCGCAAGATATGAAAAGTGGCGTGGCTGCTTTTATATGTGCGGTCAAGGAAGTAGAAAATTTCAAAGGAAGAATTTCGTTGATTTTAACAAGCGATGAAGAAGGTGAGGCTAAATTTGGCACGCTTGAAGTGCTTAAATTTATGCAAGAAAAAGATATGTTACCTGATTTTGCTGTAGTTGCTGAGCCAACTTGTGATAAAAAATTTGGAGATAGTATTAAAATAGGGCGTCGTGGTTCTATCAATGCAAAATTACTCATTAAAGGCAAGCAAGGTCATGTGGCATACCCGCAAAAATGCATTAATCCTGTGCATAATTTTGCTTCGGCTTTGAAATTTTTAGCAGGATTTGATCTTGATCCAGGTGATGAGGTTTTTGCTCCATCTAAAATTGTCATTACTGATATACGTGGTGGTATGGAAGTGTGTAATGTAACTCCAAATGATTTAAAATTGATGTTTAATGTAAGAAATTCTCCGCAAACTAGCTTAGAAGATGTAAAAGCTTATGTGGAAAAAACTTGTGAAGGACTTGATTATGAATTAAGTATAAATCAAAGCTCAAAACCTTTTTTAACACAAAGTGATTCTAAAATCGTACAAAGGCTAAACGAGAGCGTGCAAAAAATCACCCAAATAGTGCCAGAACTTAACACCAAAGGCGGTACAAGTGATGCAAGGTATTTTGCTGAGTTTGGCGTAAAGGTAGTAGAATTTGGCGTGTGTAATGATAGAATTCATGCTATTGATGAGAGAGTGAGTGTAGAAGAGCTTGAAAAATTGTATTTGATTTTTAAAGACTTGATAGAAAATTTTTAAAGGTTTAGAATGATTGAGGAAATTTTAAAAGATAGTGATTACAAACTAGATCTATTTAGTAAAAAAGCTATTGCTGAATTGGAAACTAAAATTATAGTTAAAACAAACAAAAATAATCAAATTATATACTATACTAATTGCCTTGTCCGCGATAAAGAAATTAAACTCACGCCAGAAGAAATTGTGCGTCAACTTTATATCGATAAGCTTTTAAGTGAATATAACTATCCTAAGGATATGATAAAAATTGAATTTGGTGTGCATTTTGGACGCGAAGTAAAAAGAGCTGATATTGTGATAATGGATAAAATCCAAATTACAACCCCATACATCATTATAGAAGTAAAAAAGCCAAAGTTGAAAGATGGCAAAGAGCAGTTAAAAAGTTATTGTAATGCTACAGGTGCAACTATGGCTGTGTGGTGTAATGGTAAAGAAATTAGTTATTATCATAGAAAAGATCCAAATTATTTTGAATCTATTCCAAATATTCCTGCATCAAACCAGACATTACCAGATCTGTTGAAAGTAAAATTTACCTTTGATGATTTGATCAAAGAAGATATTTTAAAAAGTCAAAAGCGAAGTTTAAAGAATTTAGTCACAGAAATGGAAGATGAGGTGTTGGCAAATGCCGGAGTTGATGTATTTGAAGAATGTTTTAAACTTATATTTATAAAACTTTTTGATGAATTAGATGGCGCAAGAGATAGAACAAAGAGTTTAGAGTTTAGAAATTATGGAGAATCTGATTCTGAACTTAAGCAAAAAATAGAAAAACTCTTTGATAAAGCAAAGAAAAAATGGGAAGGTGTATTTAATAATGATGAGAAAATTAAACTTTCTCCTTCGCACCTAAGCGTATGTGTATCATCATTGCAAAATGTAAAGTTATTTAACTCAAATTTAGAAGTAATTGATGATGCTTTTGAATATCTAGTGAATAAATCCTCAAAAGGTGAAAAAGGGCAATATTTTACTCCGCGTTATGTAATAGATATGTGCGTAAAAATGCTAAACCCTAAAAAAGATGAAAGTATGATAGATACTGCAAGTGGAAGTTGTGGATTTCCGATACATACTTGTTTTTATGTGTGGCGTTCAATTTATAAAGAAAGAGGTATAGAAGCAAGTCATCTCTTTACAGCTGAAGAAAAGATTTCTGAGTGTCAAGACTATGTAAAAGAAAAAGTGTTTGGTATAGATTTTGATGAAAAAAGCGTGCGCGTATCAAAAATGCTTAATCTAATCGCAGGCGATGGGCATACGAATGTCTTGTATTTAAATTCCATTGACTTTGATAGATGGGATGAATGGGTAAGAGATGATGAAGATTGGCAAGATGTGTATTTTGAGGGATTTAAACGCTTAAAAAAATTAAGAGCTACTAAAAACCAAAATAGGGATTTTAATTTTGATATTTTAATGGCAAATCCACCTTTTGCCGGAGATATAAAAGAAAGTAGAATTTTAGCTAGATATGAGTTAGGCAAAAAAGAAAATGGCAAACCTCAAAGTAAAGTAGGAAGAGATATTTTATTTATTGAACGAAATTTAGATATGTTAAAGCCTGGTGGCAGAATGGCTATTGTATTACCACAAGGGCGTTTTAATAATTCAAGTGATAAATATATAAGAGAATTTATTGCACAAAAAGCTAGAATCTTAGCAGTTGTAGGACTTCATGGAAATGTCTTTAAGCCACACACAGGGACAAAAACAAGTGTTTTATTTTTACAAAAATGGGATGATAAATTATGTCCAAAGTGCGAGGACTATAATATCTTCTTTGCTACTATGAGTGAGCCTAGCAAAGATAATTCAGGTGAAAAGATTTATTATCCACTTTTAGATTCTCATGATCATTTAGTAGTAAAACATGATTTATTTCATCCGCATTTAGAAGGAGATGAGCCTATAAAACAAAAAGATGAAAGCCAAGAAGATTTTGATAAAAGAATGCAAGAATATAGGTTAAATTTAGAAAAATACAAAGACTTGCAAAAAGATGGCATAGCGGAAGCTTTTATTGAATTTGCAAAGAGTGAAAATTTGAGTTTTTGGAAAGAATAAATATGACAGAGCGAAAATTTTTAGAATTAATTGCAACTGATGAAAGTACAAAGAGGCTTAAACATAGAGAAAATTCACAACTTGAATTTAAGGCAAATTTTAATAAGGCAGATTTTGCACTATATGCTAAAACATTAGCAGCTTTTTCAAATAATCAAGGTGGCATTATTGTATTTGGCGTTAAAGATAAACCAAGGGAGGCAATAGGCATGACAAATAATAATCTTGAAAATTTGGATAACAAGGATTTCTCAAATTTTTTAAATGAAAGTTTTGCACCAGAAATTATTTTCAATATACAAACTTTTAATGCAGATAATAAAACTTTTGGAATAATAGAGGTTAAAGAAGGATTAAACAAGCCATTTATTTGCATTAAAAACAATGGAAAAAAACAAGAAATTTTAGAAGGAGAAATATATTATAGATATAGTGGAAGAAGCGAAAAAATTAAATATCCCGAACTAAGAAATATTTTAGATAAAAATTTAGAAATAGAGCGCCAAAAGTGGATGGAACATATAGAGAACATAGCCAAGATAGGTCCAAAGAATGTTAAAATGCTAGATTTGCTTCGTGGAGAAATAGATAGTGGCAATGGAAAAAAAATAGTCATAGATAAAAAGTTATTGGAGAATCTAAATTTAGTTGTTGAAGGCAAGTTTGTAGAAAAAGAAGGCGCTCCAGCGCTTAAACTTATAGGAACTATAGAGAATGGAGAAATTATGGCGCCAAATTTAAATCTTGAAAAAGATTTTTATACTACGAAAGAATTGCTAGAAAGATTAGGTTTAAACATAACTCATCATTATTTTAGAGGTATTCTAGCTGAATATCCTATCATACAGCAAGATGCTAAATATTTTCAACAAAAGAAAAATCAAAAATATTATAGTAAATTTTGTTTCGATTTCTTGAATCAAAAAAAATTATCAGATGATGATATAAAAGAACTTTGTAAAAAACACAATATTTGGAAAAAAAATGGAAAATAATCCTAGTCAAACTTTGCAGGAAAGATATCCGCATTTAGAAGTAAGTATATTAAAGCTTAGTGAAGTGCAAAAAGATAATGAGAGTTTTAGAATCGATTCTGAACCATTCAAAAAATCAAATTTACATATAAACACTAATTTGTTATATGAAAAATTATCAAATATTGCAGTTATAAATCCTTCAAAAGCTGAAATAAATAATTTTTCAAAAGATGCGATTATTACTTTTTTATCAATGCAGAATTTGGGTAATGGTTTTATACATCATAGAGAACAAGGGCAAATTTTACAATTTGAAAATGGATATACTTATTTTGCAGAAAATGATATCTTAATTGCTAAAATAACACCTTGCATGGAGCATGGAAAATGTGCAATTGCTACAGACTTAGGTAATGGGATTGGCTTTGGTAGCACAGAATTTAATGTATTTAGAATTCGAGATTCTAGATTTCTGACCACATTTGTATTTTGTTACTTAAATAGAGATTCTATAAGAAGGATGGCTGCTGATAATATGGTAGGTACTAGCGGAAGACAAAGAGTACCAACGGCATTTTATGAGAAATTACCAATCCCCATTCTCCCTATAGAATTTCAGCAAGAAATTGAAAAAATGGTAAAAGATTCTCATAAAACATTAGAAGAAAGTAAGGAATTATATAAAAAAGCAGAGGAAACTCTATGCCTTGAGTTAGGGCTTGATCCGAAAAATCCATTACAAAGTTTGCTAGATTCTAAAACAAATAAACCTATAAAATCACCAAATATCTCTATACACACATTAAAAGAATCTTTTCTAAAAACAGGACGATTGGATTCTGAATATTATCAAAGTAAATTTGAAGACATAGAAAAATTTATAAAATCTTATCCAAATGGATATGATAGCTTTTTAAACATTATAAACAACAAAGACACAAATTTTACCCCTAAAAATAATGAAAATTACAGTTATATAGAGCTTGCAAATATAAGCAATAATGGCAATATTAACGAACCAATTAGTGATTTGGGAAAAAATTTACCTACAAGAGCAAGAAGAATAGTGAGCAAGGGAGATGTAATTATTTCAAGTATCGAAGGCAGTCTGTCAAGCTGTGCTTTAATTACCCAAGAATTTGACAAGCATTTAGTTTCAACAGGATTCTTTGTATTAAAATCAAAATTATTAAATGGTGAAACTTTGCTTGTAATGTTTAAAAGTCAAATATTTCAAGAATATTTAAAGAAATTTCCAAGTGGAACAATACTTTGTGCAATAAATAAAGAAGAGTTGTCTAAAATCCTTATCCCTAAAATAGATCCTACAACTCAAGAAAAAATTGCAAAATATATACAAGAAAGCTTTAATTTAAGGAAAAAATCTAAACAATTATTAGATAATGCAAAAATTAAAGTAGAAGAGCAAATACAAGGAAAAACATGATTATCAATGGGCAAAAGCTTGAGCTAAAAGAGCTTAAATTTATGGATTATGTTAAAGAAAAGCAATTAAAAATAGAATTTATTGCTTTAGAATTAAACGGAGAAATTATCCCAAGGGATAAATTTGAAAATTTGATTTTAAAAGAAAATGATAAAGTAGAGATTGTTACTTTTGTAGGTGGTGGTTGATGAGAATTAAATTTAATGGTAGTATGATAGACACACATTTTAAAAATACTTTGGATTTTTTTCAAAATGTGAGTAAAAATGAAAATGATGTATGGATAGTCAATGGTTTTGCGACAAAAGAAAGTTTGGAGCTAAAAGAAAATGATGAGCTTTTTTGTATAGAAAAAAATACTTTACCACCATATGAAGCTCTTGATGCGATGATGAGGGCAAGACACACTCCAAAGCTTCATGATAAACTTAAAAAGGCAAGTGTAGCAGTGTGTGGGCTTGGTGGGCTTGGTTCGCATATAGCTATAAATTTAGCAAGAAGTGGGGTTGGTAGGCTTCATTTGATTGATTTTGATGTGGTGGAACCAAGTAATCTTAACCGCCAAGCTTATATGGTAGAAGATTTAGGTAAATTTAAGGCCGAAGCTTTAAAAGATCAAATCGCTAAAATCAATCCTTTTATAGAAGTATTTGCACAAGTTTTAAAGATAGAAAAAGAAAATATAGCTGCGCTTTTTATAAATGATGATATAGTTTGTGAAGCCTTTGATAGTGCAAAATATAAAGCTCTTTTAGCACAAAATTTTCACCAACACTATCCTCAAAAAATATTAATTTGTGCTTCTGGTTTAGCAGGATATGGCGATAGTAATAGCATACAAACAAGAAAAATTGCAAAAAACTTTTATGTTTGTGGTGATTTAAAAAACGAGGCAAAAGTAGGCAATGGACTTATGGCACCGCGTGTAAATATTTGTGCAGGACATCAAGCAAATTTAGTTTTAGAACTTTTAGTGAGTGAGTAATGGAAAAATTAAAAATAGGAAAATATGAGTTTAATTCTAGGTTTATTCTAGGTTCTGGGAAATTTTCTTTTGAGCTTATAAAATCAGCCATTGAAGAAGCAAAAGTTGAGATTATCACCTTAGCTTTGCGTAGGGTGAATGATAAAGGTATAGAAAATATACTTGATTTTATTCCAAAACATATTAAGCTTTTGCCAAATACTTCAGGTGCAAGAAATGCTAATGAGGCATTGCGTATAGCAAGACTTGCAAGAGAGCTTGGTTGTGGAGATATGATTAAGGTTGAAGTAATTAGCGATAGTAAATATTTATTACCGGATAATTATGAAAGTATAAAAGCAGTGGAGCTTTTAGCAAATGAGGGTTTTACGCCTTTGGTTTATATGTATCCTGATTTATATGTAGCACGTGCTATGGCTAGTGTAGGAGCTGCTGCTATAATGCCTCTTGGGGCGCCTATAGGAAGCAATAAAGGCTTAAAAACTAAAGAATTTATACAAATTTTGCTTAATGAAATTAGCTTGCCTATTATAGTGGATGCGGGCATAGGAAATTCCGCGCAAGCTTGCGAAGCCATGCAGATGGGAGTAAGTGCAGTGATGGCAAATACTGCCATAGCTCAAGCCAAAGATGTAGCAAAAATGGCAAAGGCTTTTGCTTTGGCTATAGATGCAGGGCATAATGCGTATTTAGCAGGCATAGCAAATGAAAGCGTGCCAAGTGCAAGCTCGCCTTTGAGTGGTTTTTTAAGAGATTAAAATGCAAAAATATCCTCATATGCAAAATATCGAAAGTGAAATTTTAACTAAGGTTTTAAAAGAAGTTGAAAATTTTGATGAAAATAATTTTAGCGCTTTTGATGTAAAACAAGCTTTAGTTAAAGATTATCTTAACATAGATGATTTAAAAGCTTTGCTTTCAAGCACAGCAGAAGATTTTATAGAAGATTTGGCACAAAAATCAAGCAAGATTACTCAAAAATATTTTGGAAATTCCATTTCACTTTTTACACCTTTATATCTTTCTAATTTTTGCAATAGCAAATGTACCTATTGTGGATTTCAAAAAGGAAACAACATTAAAAGAGCTAAGCTAAATGAGACTGAAATTCACAAAGAAATGCAAGAGATTAAAAAAAGTGGCTTAGAAGAAATTTTACTCTTAACAGGTGAGGGCAGGGAGTATGCTAGCGTAGAATATCTTGCCAAAGCTTGTAAGATAGCAAAAGAGTATTTTAAAGTCGTTGGGATTGAAGTTTATCCTATGAATGTAGATGAGTATGCACTGCTTCATGAAAAGGGTTGTGAATATGTGAGTGTTTATCAAGAAACTTATAATCAAAAAACTTATTCTAAAATTCATATTGAAGGTGAAAAAAGTGTATTTGAGTACCGCTTTCATGCACAAGAGCGAGCGTTAAAAGCGCGTATGAGAGGGGTTGCTTTTGGAGCTTTACTTGGTATAGATGATTTTAGAAAAGATGCTTTTGCCACGGCTTTACATGCGTATTTTTTACAGCAAAAATACCCTCATGCTGAAATAGCTTTGTCTATCCCTAGACTAAGACCTATTATCAATAATAAAAAAATTCATCCAAAAGATGTAAGCGAAACAAGACTTTTGCAAGTTTTATGTGCTTATAGATTGTTTTTGCCTTTTGCAAGTATTACTATTTCTACACGTGAAAGAGCAGGATTTAGAGATGGGGTTATTAAACTTGGAGCTACTAAAATGAGCGCTGGAGTGAGTGTGGGTGTGGGTGAGCATCAAGGTGATAAAAAAGGTGATGATCAGTTTCAAATTAGTGATATGCGTAGTGTTGATGAGGTTTTAGCTATGCTAAAAAATGCAAATTTACAAGCTATAATGAGCGATAGTATTTATGTGGGATAAAAAAATCATTGCTATTAGCGATAGTCAAAATACCCAAGGAGATTTTTTAAATTTTATTGAAAAACTAAGCCAAAGTAGTATTGATGCTTTAGTGCTTAGAGAAAAACATTTAGATGAGTTAGAATACGCTAAATTAGCCAAAGAAGTATTAAAAATTTTTAATAAAACTCAAAAGATTTGCTTTTTGCATTATCATTATGAAGTTTGTTTAAAGTTAAATCATCAATTTTTTCATGCTCCTTTGTTTGTTTTACAAAATTACCCACAAAGCTATACAAAATTTGAGCTTTTGGGTACTTCTATCCATTCCAAAGAAGAATTAGATTTAGCTTATAAGCTTAAAGTAAATCATGCTTTTTTTGGTCATGTATTTGAAAGTTCTTGTAAGGCTGATTTAGTTCCAAAAGGTATTAAGAATTTAAAAGATTTGTTAGAAGTTTCAAAAATACCCATTTATGCCATAGGTGGTATAAATACTCAAACTATAATCCACTTAAAAGATTTAAATTTAGCAGGTGTGTGTATAAGAGAAGCTTTGTATAAAAGTGAAAATATAAAAAAATATATTTTAAGATGTAAAGATCTTTTAGTCCAAAAGGACTAAAAGATTATAGCCAGAAGAAATATGCAATTATTGCAAGGCTAATTGAGCAGAATATATTTAGTATAATTCCTACTCTTACCATTTCTTGTTGTTTTATATGGCCGGTACCAAAAACTATAGCATTTGGTGGTGTAGCAACTGGTAGCATAAAAGCACAAGAAGCACCAATAGCAATAATTAAAGCAAGTCCTAAAGCAGGAACACCTAAAGTATCTGCTATAGAGATAAACAAAGGTACAAGTAAGGCTGCTGAAGCAGTATTTGAGGTAAATTCTGTTAAAAATACTATAAAAAATGCTATGATTAAGCCTATAATAAATAAATGTCCATTTTCTATAAATGAAATAATGGTATCAGCCATAACTTTGCTAGCACCCGAATCTTTTAACACTACACTTAGAGTGATACCTCCACCAAAGAGCATTAACACACCCCAATCGGTATTTTTTTGTACATTTTTCCAATCAATTACTTTAAAAGCACATACTAAAACAGCAGCCAATAAAGCAATAATCGCATCAAGATTTGCTATTTTATGTCCAAAAATACTTGTAATGATAGGACTTATATTACCACTAAAAATCCAAGATAGTGCAACTACTAAAAAGATTATTAAAGTGATGATTCTAGGTCTTGTAAGTTCTATATTTTCAGTGTGTAAATCAACTTGTAGATTAAATCTTGGTTTAAACATAAAATACAAAATCAAAATCATTGCAGGTAAAAAGATTAAAACAATAGGAATACCATATTTTAGCCACTGTGCAAAACTAATGTGTAATTGAGTAGCAACAATAGCATTTGGTGGAGTTCCTACTATAGTACCTATACCACCTATACTTGCGCTAAAAGCTATACCTAAAAGAATAAAAACATAAGTATTTCTATCTTTTTGTGGATCAAGTGAAGCTAACATACCTATAGCAAGTGGAAGCATCATAGCTGCGGTTGCAGTATTACTCATCCACATGGATAAAAATGCAGTAGTAATAAAAATATATAAACTTGATAAACCCAAATGTCCTTTTGCTAGGGTTAAAATTTTATGTGCAATTAGCTTATCTAGTTTTTGATGATGCATGGCTGCTGCTAGAGCAAAACCGCCAAAAAACAAAAAGATGTTAGAATCAGCAAAACCTGTTAAAGCCTTAGCAGTAGGTAGCAATCCTAAGATGGCTGCTAAAACAGGTACTAAAATAGCTGTAATAGTAACATGCAAAGCTTCGCTAAGCCACAATATGGCGATAAAGATCAACAGGGATAATCCTTGGTTTACCTTAGTTTCGCCAAAAGGGGAGAAATAAAGTAAAGCGATAAATAACACTAAATCAGCAATAACTATAAGTGTTTTTGTGTTTGAACTCATTTAACAACTCCTTTAAAATATTGTAGTTTTGTAACATATTCTAAATGAATTTTCTTTTAAATATTAATTTTTATATAATTTTTTTTTGCAAAATTATTTTTGTGTGAAAAAAAGTAATTTTTAGTAAAATTTATTTGTTTTTGGTATAATTTTTGCTGATTAAAAATCATCTTTAATCAAAAAGATGATTGCTTTTAAGGAAAGATAATGTTTAAAAAAATATTCGTATGTATTTTAGCTTTGTTTTTTGGTGCTTGCGCTATAAACCCTAAAAATCAAGGTGTAGCTAAGGTTAATGAAATTATAAAAATTCAAGCACAGTGTTATAATCCTTCTGATTCTAAAGCATATGAAGCAAAAATTAAAGGTCTTGTGTATATTAGTGATGTAGGACTTAAATATTGTACAAATAAAAGAACAATTGATAAAAGTGCTTCTTTGAAAAAAGTTTATATTCATAGAGTGTATGATTTAAATGAAAATTTGAAATATTCTTCTTCTAATGGAAATAATTATTATATTAATGAAAATTTTAACTACTATTTTTATGTGTTTTTAAAAGAAGAATTAGAAAATAGAGGTATAGTTGTGGTTGAAAATACACAAGATTCTCCTTATATTTTAAGAGTAGATTTGAGTTTTAATGATTTTTATTCTAAATTCGATTCTAATTCTTTATTTTCAATTATTGCTAGTCAACTAACATTAAAAGATATTAACACTAATAAAACCATTAATATTAAAACTAAACAAGAAGTTAAAGGTTTTTATAATATTAAAGATCTACCTTTTTTCACTCAGCTTCTTATAAAGCAAGTAGCTAATAAATCCGCAGATATTATCAGCTCTTTGTGAGGTGTTTTAACTGCCATGAATTTTCCTTTGCGAGCTTTTGTTCAGCTTGCAAGGAAGAGCTTTTAGAATATTCTTTAGGCATAAGAGAGCTTGATAAAGGTTTTAAGGTTTATTATTTTTATCAATATGAACAAATTAAACATCTAATTTATTTTAAACACAAATTTCAAGGATATTTTGTTTTAAATGCGCTTGCAAAATTAAGTTTTGCTAAATTTAAAGATTTTTTTCAACCCTCTTGTGAAATTAATGCCATAGCCTTGGATGATAAAACATATAAAAACTACTCTCATACTGCTATTTTAACCAAACATTTAAAAACTCAATTTATAAAACCTATGTATCATGCTTTGCAAGCTAATTCAGAATTTAAATATAGTGGAAAAAGCTTGCAGTTTCGCAAAGATAATAAAAGATCTTATAAACTTTTAAAACGTCCAAAATATCCTGTGATTTTAGTAGATGATGTTGTAACTACGGGATTAAGTTTGCTTGAAGCAAGAGAGCTTTTAGAAAAAAATAATATCGAAGTACTTTTTGCTTTAGTTTTAGCTAATGCAAAAGAATAATTTGCTAAAATATAAAGATTAATTTTAAGGATTTTTATGGAAAATATTTTTACTAAAGATTCAGATATTGAAAATATAGATATAGAAAGTTCTATAAAGAGTAGTTATTTAGATTATTCTATGAGTGTTATTATAGGCCGTGCTTTACCTGATGCTAGAGATGGGCTTAAGCCTGTTCATAGAAGAATTTTATATGCTATGAATGATTTAGGTGTTGGAAGTCGTAGTGCATACAAAAAGTCAGCGCGTATAGTGGGTGATGTAATCGGTAAATACCATCCACATGGTGATACAGCTGTATATGATGCTTTAGTAAGAATGGCGCAAGATTTTTCTATGCGTTATCCAAGCGTAGATGGGCAAGGAAACTTTGGTTCTATTGATGGTGATGGCGCTGCTGCAATGCGTTATACTGAAGCTAGGATGACGATTTTGGCTGAAGAACTTTTGCGTGATATAGAAAAAGATACGGTTGATTTTATACCAAATTATGATGATTCTATGAGTGAGCCTGATGTTTTACCTGCTAGGGTGCCAAATTTATTACTCAATGGTTCAAGTGGTATTGCAGTAGGTATGGCTACTAATATTCCTCCACATAGTTTAAATGAGCTTATTGATGGTTTGCTTTATTTAATTGATAATAAAAATGCAAGCTTAGAAGAAATAATGCAATTTATCAAAGGCCCTGATTTTCCAACTGGTGGTATTATCTTTGGTAAAAAGGGTATTATAGAGGCTTATCGCACAGGTCGTGGTAGGGTAAAAGTAAGAGCAAAAACCCATATAGAAAAAAGAGCTAATAAAGATATTATCGTCATAGATGAACTTCCTTATCAAACCAATAAAGCAAGATTGATAGAGCAAATTGCTGAACTTGCCAAAGAAAAACAAATCGAAGGTATTGCTGAAGTTAGAGATGAGAGTGATAGAGAAGGAATTCGCGTGGTGATTGAGCTAAAACGCGATGCTATGAGTGAGATCGTGTTAAATAATCTTTTTAAATCTACCACTATGGAGAGTACTTTTGGTGTGATTATGCTTGCTATACATAACAAGGAGCCAAAAGTTTTTTCTTTGATTGAGCTTTTAAATTTATTTTTAAATCATAGAAAAACTGTAATTATTAGAAGAACGATTTATGAATTGCAAAAAGCCAGAGCTAGAGCGCATATTTTAGAGGGTTTAAAAATTGCACTAGATAATATTGATGAAGTGATAGCTTTGATTAAAAACTCTCCCGATAATCCAACGGCTAAAAATTTATTAATGCAAAAATTTGGCTTAAGCGAGCTTCAATCTAATGCGATTTTAGATATGAAATTAGGTCGTTTAACAGGACTTGAGAGAGAAAAGATTGATAATGAATTAAGAGAATTATTAGCGGAAATTGAAAGACTTGATCAAATTTTAAAAAGCGAAACTTTGCTTGAAAATTTAATCAAAGATGAGCTGAAAGAAATCAGAACAAAATTTGATGTGCCAAGAATCACTCAAATTGAAGATGATTATGATGATATTGATATAGAAGATTTGATACCAAATGAAAACATGGTAGTTACTATTACTCATCGTGGCTATATTAAGCGTGTTCCAAGCAAGCAATATGAAAAACAAAAACGTGGTGGTAAAGGTAAGGTTGCAGTGACAACTTATGATGATGATTTTATAGAAAGCTTCTTTACAGCAAACACACACGATACTTTGATGTTTGTTACTGATCGTGGGCAGCTTTATTGGCTTAAGGTTTATAAAATTCCTGAAGGAAGTAGAACTGCTAAAGGTAAAGCTGTGGTTAATCTCATTAATCTACAAGCAGATGAAAAAATCATGGCAATTATTCCAACCACTGATTTTGATGAGAGTAAATCATTGTGTTTCTTTACTAAAAATGGTATCGTAAAACGCACAAATTTAAGCGAATATCAAAATATTAGAAGCGTGGGTGTAAAAGCGATTAATCTAGATGAAAATGATGAGCTTGTTACTGCAATTGTCGTAGCAAGAGATGAAAGTGAAATTGTAAATATAAATACAGACGAAAACTTAGAAGCAGAAGATAATCTGGACATTGAAACAAATGAAAATAGCGAAGAGCTTGAAATTGTTAGTGGTAAAATGCTTTTTGCAGTTACCAAAAAAGGTATGTGTATTAAATTCCCGCTTGCTAAAGTTAGAGAGATTGGCCGTGTAAGTAGAGGGGTGACTGCGATTAAATTTAAAGAAAAAGATGATGAAGTTGTGGGTGCTGTTGTTATAGAAAATGATGCTCAAGAAATTTTAAGTGTAAGTGCAAAAGGTATAGGTAAGCGTACTGATGCAGGCGAATATAGACTTCAAAGTAGAGGTGGTAAGGGTGTAATATGTATGAAACTTACTGCTAAAACAAAAGATTTAATCGGAATAGTCATAGTCGATGAAAGCATGGATTTAATGGCATTAACAAGCAGCGGTAAGATGATACGCGTTGATATGCAAAGTATTAGAAAAGCAGGTAGAAACACAAGTGGTGTAATTGTTGTTAATGTGGAAAATGATGAAGTGGTAAGCATTGCTAAGTGTCCTAAAGAAGAAGATGAGGAATTAGATGTTGAAACTAATATGGATTTAAATTTAGAATAGTAAAATTCTGGAATGCTTTTTGCTATCTTAAAATAATATCAAATAAATTGAAGGTGTAAAAATGAAAAAAGTTATTTTTATGTTTTGTTTGGCTTTAGGTTTTAGTGCGTGTGCACTAGATCAAAGAGGTGTGAAACCTACTCAAGCTCAAGCTACTCAAGCTGCAAGTTCTGATGTTGTAGTTCAAAAAGTAGACAAAGATGATGTGCGTAATATCATTAGAGAAGAAAAAATGCTTGCAAATGATACAAGCACAGATAACGATTTAACTTTTACAGCAGTGGGTGAGGGTATCGCTCCTTTAAATACAGTTTCTGTTGGTCAAGCTTTGGCTTTAGCTAAAAGAGCAGCAATTACTGATGCTTATAGACAATTAGCTAGCAAGCTATATGGTGTAAGAGTTAATGGTAAAGATACAGTAAAAGATGCAATGCTTAAAAGTTCAACCATTACAGCACAAGTAAATGGTTTGATTAAAAATGCAAGTGTAGTTGATCAAGACTTTAAAGATGGTCTTTATAGAGTAAATGTAGAACTTAAAATCGATGCTGACAAGTGGAAAGAATTGTTTGCTTATTAATCCTTATAATTTTTAATGCTGCTGCCCAAGATGAATTTATATTTTGGGCAGAACTCTCTAATAAAAATTTAATCCTTTTTCATCAAAATGAAACTATTTCTATGGCTATGACCAAGAGCAAAAAAAAGAATTTAGAATATGCTTGTGAGTTAGTTTATACACCAAGTGACTTGAAATCTTTAATACGCAATGATTTTGGTGTGGTAGATGAAGAGAAAATGACAAAGTTAGATAAATTTAATTTTTTAAATGCTCACAAAAATGATTTAATTGATTGCTTTTTTAATTCAAAAATAGATGTAAAAGATTTTGTAAAAAGTGAACAAGCAAGTGCGCAAAGTGAAACTTATGTAAGAATTTTGCCACTAAGATTTATAGTTGAATTTCATGATAATAGTGCCTTTGTATATTATCTTAAATAAAAAACAAAGCTAGCTTTTATAAAAATCAAGTTAAAATACTTAAAAAAATATTAAGAGTATAAAATGCAAAAAAGTATTCCTCGTTATTTATTATTTAAATATTTGCGTTTTGACAAAGATCAGCCCTTTATCATGCTTTCAAAAATTTTAGCCTTTTTAGGTGTGAGTATAGGGCTTTGCGTGCTTTTAGTTGCAATGGCTATTATGAATGGTTTTGATAAGGAATTTGAAAGAAAGCTTTTTACTATGAATTATCCTATCACTATATTGCCACGTTTTGGAGCAAGTGTAGATGATAAATTATTACAAGAATTAAGAGTTAAATTTCCAAATTTATTATTTAGTCCTTATATTGCTACTCAAGTTATAGCAAGAAATGATTTAAAATTAGAAGGTGGTATGCTTTTTGGGGTTAATTTTGAAGATGAAAAAAAGATCAATGAGGTAGTAGCTCAAGCTTTAGAAAATAAAAAATTAGATAATTTTGATATTTTAATTGGCAAGAGTTTAAAAGATGAATTTGGACTAGATTATAATGAAAAAATAACTCTAATTTTTTCTAATCTTAATGCTAGTGGACTTTCGCTTATCCCACAGGTTAAAAGATTTAATGTTAAGGCTGATTTTTCTTCAGGGTTATTAGCCTATGATAAAGCTTATATGTATACAGATGCTAAAGCCTTAGCTAAAATTTTATCATATCCTCAAGGAAATTATGATGGAGTGCATGTGTATTCAAATAAACCCTTTGAAAATATTAAACAAATTGATGCTTTTTTGGGTGCAAGATATGCTAGTATAGGTTGGTGGGAACAAAATGGGAATTTCTTTGCAGCTCTTGCTTTAGAAAAAAGAGCTTTGTTTATAGTATTAATGTTAATTATTTTAGTTGCAAGTTTAAACATAGTAAGCTCTTTACTGATGATAGTGATGAATAGGCGCAGTGAAATAGCTTTATTGCTTTCTTTAGGTGCTAGTAAGCTAGAGATTAAAAAAACCTTTTTTTCTTTAGGGTTTTTAATAGGTGGAGGTGGCATTGTAGCAGGTGTGATTCTTGCAGCTATAGCTTTGTGGGTGCTTGGAAATTTTGATATTATTTCTTTACCAAGTGATGTTTATGGTATGAGTAAATTGCCTTTAGAGCTTTCTTTAGTTGATTTTTGTGTTACGCTTTTTGGAGCTATTGTGATTGTAAGTTTATCTTCTTATTATCCTGCCAAAAAAGCAACTCAAGTAGATATTTTAGATACTTTAAGAAACGAATAAATTTTTACAATTTATTCGTTTAAGAATTTTTGAATTTCGTTAAAAAAGCTATCATAACTAATATCTTTTATGGTTTTAATAAATTTTCCATTTTCATCTATCAGATAAAATTCACCACTATGCGCTATAGAATATCCCATAGCAGAATCTTTAAGATTGATTTTTTCATATACCACACCATAATTTTTAGTAACTTTTTCTAATTCTTTTTCATCTTTAGCAACTAAAGCAGTAGAATTTGGATAAAAATATTTTACCCATTGACTAGTTTGAGTTAGATTGTTATCTCTTGCTGGATCTAGTGAGATAAATACCACATGAGCTTTTTCTTTATTTGGCATTTTTTCTAAAACATTAGCAATTAAGGCAAGTTCACTAGGGCAAACATCAGGACAATATGTATATCCAAAATATACAATTAATTTTTTACCGATAAAATCTTTTAAACTAAGTATACCTTTTTCAGAATTTAAGTGAAAATTGTATTTGTTATTTTCAAAATATTGCACTGATATAAAAAACACCCCAAAAATTACCACAATTAATAAAAAAATATTTATTTTTTTCATACTTTACCTTTTTACATCAAAGTCAAAATAAAAATTTAGCGGAGTTTCATCATCAAAAAGTTCTATTCTAAAACGCATCACATCTAGTGTACAAGAGCTTAAAACTAATTTAGCATGATAAGTGTTGTTGATTTTTTTAAATTGTGGAACAATATCTCCCATATACATATTAAGTCCATAAACTCTAGCGTTTAGTTTTTTAAACTCACCTAAATTAGTGATATTTAAATCAAGTTCATTTAGTGTAGCTATAGGCTTTGGATTTAAATTTATCAAGATTTTTTTATCTTTAAAATTATACTCACACTCTTGGGTGTTTAGATCACATGCTAAAGGCGTTAGAGTGGTGATTAACTCTCTTTTTTTTCCAGAATTTGTTGAATTAGTATAAAAATAAGCCCCGCATATAGCAAAGATTATAGCTAGGGCAAAAATAAGTAGATTTTTCATTATTTTTTAATGCTTCTTGACTTGATATCTTTTAGTTCAATTGTGCTATTATCATCAAAATAAAGTGTTAAATTAGCTTTGGTTTGAGGTGTGATATTCTCTTTAAGATTTAGTATCATAATATGCATGCCACCTGGTTTAAGTTCAGCACTTGAATTAGCTTTTATAGTAATTTGAGGGATTTGCACCATCATTTTTTTACCATTTTCCATGATATGATCGTGAATTTCAGTTGTATCGCTTAATGAGCTTTGAGCTTTTATTAGTTTTATATCTTTATCAGAATTATTTTTAAGTTCCAAAAAAATTGCTGTTGTTTTAGAATTTGGCGGAGTTTGTCTAACATAAGGATCATTTATAGTGATTTCATTTGCAATAGCAAAGGTGCTTAATATAGCTAAACTAAGTAATTTTTTCATTATTATCCCTTTATATTTTTTAGTCAATCATAAACATTATACACGGAAAAAATTAAAAATATATTTATTGTAAAAATATTATAATTATCTCTTTGTTGTTTTAAATTTTAATAGAAAGGTATAAATTGTTTAAAACTATATTAGTATTATTTAGTCTGGTTGTATTTGTAAATGCAAGTGATCTTGCAAAAATTTATTTAAATCAAGGTATTGATGCAGTTGAAAAGGTGTTAGAGCAAGAATTAAGCAAGAAAGATTTTTGGCTTGATGAGATAAAAGATAAAAATGTTAGCCTTGGTTACTATGAAGAAAATGTAGCTATTGTGTTGACTAATAAAAGCGATAAAATCATTAGAGTTTATCATTATAATGATGGAAAGGTAGAAAAGAAATTTATTCAAAAAGATGTTTTAACTGGTTTGGCTGGAGATAAAGAAATAGAAGGAGATTTAAAAACTCCTATAGGTTTTTATGAACTTGGAAAGAAATTTTATCCTGGCGATCCATATTATGGACCATTTGCTTTTGCGACAACTTATCCAAACGTTTTAGATAAAACTTTAGGTAAAACAGGTGGTGGAATTTGGATTCATGGGTATCCTTTAGATGGAACGCGTTTAGATACTTATAAAACTAGAGGTTGCATTGCTGTACAAAATGACTTGTTAGAAGATTTTAATAAATTAGTCGCTGATAGAAAATCATATGCAATGACAGAAGAAAAAAATAAAGTAAGAACAAACCATGAAGAAGTTGCTATTTTGTTAGCAAATTTATTTGCTTGGAAAGATAGTTGGCAAAAAAGTGATATTAGCAAATACTTATCTTTTTATGATCAAAAAATATTCAAACATAAAAATAAATTTTCATATGAACAGTTTGCAAAAAACAAGCAAAGAATTTTCACTAAAAAAGAAGAAAAAACTATTAAATTTTCAGATCTTAGCATAAGTCCTTATCCAAATGATAAAAATGAGAAGATTTTTAGAATAGGATTTTATGAAGATTATCGTAGTACTAATTATAAATTCAAAGGAGAAAAAGTTCTTTATGTTAAGCTAGTTGAAGATAAAATGCAAATTTTAGCTGAACAATAATGGCTTATATAAAAATCGATCGCTCAGCTTATGAGTATAATCTTGATCTAATAGCCTCTAAGGCTGGAGGTTACGAAAAAGTAATTTGTGTTTTTAAAGATAATGCTTATGGTCATGGAGCTAAACTTTTAGCTCCCATAGCTAGAGCAAAAGGTATAAATTTTATAGCCGTAAAAAATGAAGCCGAAGCAAAAGAGCTTGAAAATATTTTTGATAATATCTTAATTTTATCTCATCATCCACATGGCAATGAAAGTAAAAAATTTATTTATGCTTTAAATGCAAGAAATGACATAAAAAAGCTTAAAAAAAATACAAAAATTCATTTAGTCATAGATACAAATATGCATAGAAATGGAATTTTATCTGAAGAAATTCAAGAAGTGATGCAAGAGCTAAAAAGCAATAATTTGATACTTTGTGGAGTGATGATGCATTTTGCAGGAAGTGATGAAGTAGATGCAAGTTATTTTGTGCAAAAACAAAAATTTCAACACGCTAAAAAGTTAATTTATAATTTATTACAAGAAGAGACTAAGAGCTTGGTATTTCATTCTCATAATTCTGAAGCTTTATTTAGAGCAAATACTTTAGAAGATGATGAGTATTGTAGAGTAGGGCTTGTACAATTTGGTTATGCGCATTTTAATAAAGACTTACATAAGGTTTTGAGTTTATGGGCTGAAAAATTAAGCCAGAGAGTGTTAAAAAAAGGTCAAAGTGTTGGTTATGGTGGAATGTATAGTGCAAAAGAAGATATCGAAATAGCAACTTATGATTTAGGTTATGCTGATGGGCTTTTGCGTTATGATGGTAAAAAAGATTTTTTTCTTCCTAATGGTAAAAAAATACTTGGAAAAATGTCTATGGATAGCTTTTCTTGTGAGAATGATAGTGATGTAATTTGTGTTTTAAATGATGCAAATGTTATGGCCAACTTTTTTAATACTATTAATTATGAAATTTTAGTAAAACTTTCTCCAACTTTAAAAAGAATTGTAATTTAAGATAAAAAGTACTAATATATCTAAAGAAAGGATAAATATGGCATTTTTAAATTGGGCTATTTTAATTTTATTTTTATTTATAGTGTTTTTGCTGATTAATCGTTATGAAAGAAAAATAAAGATTTTGCATAAAAATATAGAGATTTTAAAAAATGAATGCAAGAAAAATAGTGAAAACATAGAACAAAATAGAATTTTAATAGAAAAAAATAGGTCAAATATTGAAGATATTAAACTTCAAGATTAGTTTTAATCTTGAAGTGTTTTAGCTATAAGTTCTAATGGGTGTAAAAATCTTGTGGAAATTTTTTCATGCTCTAATGCATTTGAAATTTGCATTCTGCAAGCTGAGCATTCTGCGCTAATGATTTCTATATCACTTTTTTGTATATTTTGAGCTTTTTTTATGCCAACTTGCAAAGCTTTTTCATAATGATCAGTTTGCATGCTAACTCCACCAAAACCACAGCATTCGTTTGACTTGATAAGTTCTTTAAAAGCATAATTTTGTTTTAGTAAAGCTCTTGGTTCTTTAAAAACCCCTTGCATTTTTCTTGCATGGCAAGGATCATGATATGCAATTTTTGTATTTATTTTTTTCTTTGTTTTTAAAAGTTCTTCTAAATTAGTGTATTCATAAAAATATTTTGTTGCAAGTAGTATTTTACTGGAAATATTTTTAGCTCTTATTGCCCATTCTTTATCATTTTGCATATGGAAAAAATGTTCATAGTCTATATTAATCATTGCAGAGCAGGTCGCTTCTGGGATAATAATATAATCTAGTGTTTTTAATTTTTCCTCAAAATAAATGATATTTTTTTTAGCTAATTTTTCTACGCTGTTAAAATCTCCGGTAAAGTAATGAGGAGCACCACAGCAAGATTGATCTTTTAATAAATCAACATTAATTTTAAGATGCTTACAAATTTTAAGTAAGGCAAAACCTGTATTGGTGTAAGAATAATTAGACAAACAACCTATAAAAAGTCCTATAGTTTTTTCGCCTTGATTGTTTATAAAATCAGGATTAGAGGCTAAAAAGCTTTTCTTAGCTAAAGAAGGTAACAAGCGGTCTTTTTTGATTAAAGGTAGGCTAAATTTAGCTTTCATTCCTAAATTTTTATGTTGTAAGCTAAAGGCACAACTTTGAAAAACATAGCCAAATCTTGCTAAAATATCTAAAATCTTTCTGTGCCTTAGAAAAAAGAAAGCAAGTTTTTTATACCATGCTATACCAAATTTTTGGGCTATATCAAAGCGTACTTTTTCAATGGCACTATCTACTCTTAAATGACTTGGGCAAACTTCAACGCAATTTGTGCATAAAAAACATGATTCAAAAGTTTTTTTAAGATTTTTATCAAGTTCTAGTTCTTGGTTTTTATAAGCACTAATTAAATCTAAAAAACCACGAGGAGAAGTGCTCTCATCGCGGTTTATTTCATGTATGGTACAAACTGGTATGCATTTGCCGCATTTTACGCAAGCATTAGAAATTTCATTAACAATTAGCATATTAAACCGTTTTAGAAAATACTTTTTTATCTTCGCTAATGCGTTTTAAATATTTATCAAAACACATAGCAATATTACGTATTAAAAGCACTCCTGTTTCATTAACTTTGATATAATTTTCATCTAAAGTAAAAAACTCGCTAAGTTCTTCAAGTTCTTTTAAATCTTGTTTAAAATATTCAAAAAAATCAATTTTAAATTTATTTTCTATATTTTTTATATTAAGTGTAAAATTACTCATAAGTTCCATAATAACAGCTTTTCTTAATTCATCATCATCATCAAGCATAATACCTTTTTCACAAGGTAATCTACCCTCATCAATAGCTTTTTCATAACTTGACATGTCTTTAAAATTTTGCATATAATGTCTTTGTCCTTCACCTATGCTTGTTAAGCCAATACCAATTAAATCAGTTCCACCTTTTGTAGTATAGCCTTGGAAATTTCTATGCAAGCTACCATTTTCTAAAGCTTTAAAAAGTTCATCTTGTGGTTTTGCAAAATGATCCATTCCTATCATTTTATAACCATTTTGAGTTAAAAATTTTTCACAGTATTCTAAAATCTGAAGTTTTACATCAGGGCTTGGTAATGTACTTTCATCAAATTTTCTCATATTTTTTTTAAGCCAAGGCACATGTGCATAGTTAAAAATAGCAAAACGATCAGGATTAATTAGCAATGCTTTTTCTAAAGTTTGCTTAAAACTTTCTAGGCTTTGATAAGGAAGACCATAGATTAAGTCCATATTTACTGAGTTAATTCCCTTTTTTCTTACCATATCTACTGCATTTTTGGTTAGCTCAAAAGGTTGAATTCTATGAATTTCCTTTTGAACCTTTTCATCAAAATCTTGCACACCAAAACTAATACGATTAAAGCCATTTTGGATTAAAATATCAGCTTGTTCTTCATTTAAAAATCTAGGATCGATCTCGCAGCTTACTTCGCTATCTTGGGTAAAATTTGGAAAAATGTTTTTTATTTTTAAAATCAAAATTTGTAATTGTTTAGCGCAAAAGAATGTAGGTGTACCACCACCAAAATGCATTTGAGCTACTTCTCTTTGGGTGTTGATGATATTTGCTAAAAGATCAAGTTCTTTAAAAAGATAGTTCAAATATCTTTCTTTGCTTTCTTCTTTAGCAGTATATATTACATTACAACCACAAAAATAGCAAGCACTTCTGCAAAAAGGCAAATGAAAATACAAAGACAATTGTGCTTTTTGATCTTTTAAAATTTGTATATAATCTTCATATTTAAACTGAGTGTTAAACTCTACTGCAGTAGGATAAGATGTATATCTTGGACCCGCTTTGGAGTATTTAACAAAACTTTTATAATCTTTCATTTGGTTTTACCTTTTGCATCATTTCTTTCATATTGATAAACAAATTAGGATATTTAGCATGAATATTGCTAATTAGTTGATCTAAATCAATATTTACTTCTTTTACACCTTTAGCAACTTGATGTTTAATCTCATCCATAGCAACTGTCCAAACATCATTAAAATCAATAGGAATTTGTTGATAAATAGCCTTTTCTAATTTGAGTTCAAAATTATCTTTTTGCACCTCTTTAGCATTTTGTAAAAACTCAATTAGGGTTTTTACTGAAAACATAGTTTTAACTTCGCCATTTTCGTCTACTATAAACCATGGTTCAGGTGCTAATTCATGTCCATTTTTTAAGCTTAATTTTTTTTCTTTTTCGTTTATATGAGTTAGATAAAATACGGTTTGATTGTGTTTTTCTATACCCAAATAATTTGATAATTCATTAATGATATCTTGAGAACTTTTTTTACTTAGACTATCCAATCTTACTCCCTGTTTAATAATTTTGCAATTTCTTTTGCATGATAAGTTATGATAAGCTTAGCTCCTGCTCTTTTAAATGCAAGCATGGTTTCAAGCACTATTTTTTCATAATCAATCACACCTGCTTTTTGACCTGCTTTTAATAAAGCATATTCACCACTTACATTATATACACAAAGTGGAAGTTTGGAATGATTTACTATATCTTTAACTATATCTAAATACGCAAGTGCTGGTTTAACCATCAAAATATCAGCACCTTGTTTTTCATCTTCTAAGCTCTCACATAAGGCTTCTTTACCATTGGCAAAATCCATTTGATAGGTTTTTCTATCTCCATAACTTGGCGCAGAATCAGCCACATCTCTAAAAGGCCCATAATAAGCTGAGGCAAATTTGGTAGAATAAGCCATAATAGGTAAATTTTCAAAACCATTTTCATCTAAAGTTTTTCTTAAAGTTTCAATAATGCCATCCATCATACCACTTGGCGCTATCATATCAGCACCATTTTTGGCATGAATTAGAGCTTGTTTAGCTGAAATTTCTAAAGTTAAATCATTGTCTACACTTTTACTTTTTGGATCAATAATGCCACAATGACCATGATCAGTATACTCACAAAAACAAAGATCAGTAATCACTACTAAATCAGGAAATTTTGCTTTAATATTTCTTAGACTTGTAGCAATTAAACCATCATCGCTTAATGCATCACTTCCACAGCTATCTTTTTTAGAGCTTTCTAGCACACCAAATAAAATAATAGCTTTAATACCAAGACTAATTAGCTCTTCGCATTCTTTTAAAATTTCATCTAAGCTCATTTGAAACACATCTGGCATAGACGCGATTTCATTTTTAATATTAGTGCCATTTACAACAAAAAGGGGGTAGATTAAATCATCTAAATTTAAGGTATTTTCTTTTACTAGACTTCTAATATTCTCATTCAATCTTAATCTTCTAAAGCGTTTAAACATAAATTTCCTTTTTGTTTGTTAAAATTGCTTAAATTCTAGCATATTTTTTGTAAAAAAGGTGAAGAAAATAATGACTATTCAAATTTCCGAAATAGCAAAACTTCCCACTCGTTTTGGAGAATTTAATATACAAAGTTTCAAAGAAAACGACAAAGAACATCTTTGTATTTTTAAAGGAAGATTAGAAAAAGAAGTTAATATTAGAATTCATTCAGAATGTTTAACAGGTGATGTTTTAGGAAGTTTAAAATGTGATTGTGGCGAGCAACTTGACTTTTCATTAAAATATATCCAAGAGCATGGTGGTATGGTAATTTATCTAAGGCAAGAAGGAAGAGGCATAGGGCTTTTTAATAAAATTAATGCTTATGCTTTACAAGATAAAGGTTTTAACACTATAGAAGCAAATCATCAATTAGGGTTTAAAGCAGATGAGCGTAGTTATGAAATGGTAGATTTTATACTTAAACATTATAAGATTACTAAGATTAATCTTTTGACTAATAATCCTGAAAAACTTAGCTCTTTAAAAGGAAAAGTAAATTTAAGAATTCCTATTTTAATTGAAGCAAATCGTTTTAATAAGGATTATTTGGAAATTAAACATACGCAAATGGGACATTTAAATTGAAAATTTATGAAGAGCAATTAAATTTCATACAAAATTTTGTTAAAAAAGATGATTTTTTCCAAAAAATCACACTTTATAAAGAGTTACTAAAAAAATTTAATTCTGTGCATAATCTAACTCATCTTGAAAACATAGATGATAATATTATCGATAGTATAAAAATTTTAGACTATTGTGATTTGACTGATAAAAAAAAGATTGTTGATGTTGGAAGTGGGGCTGGTTTTCCTGCGATATTTTTAGCATGCATTTTGGAAAATAGTATTTTTTTTCTATTTGAGCCCAGTGTTAAAAAGGCTTCTTTTTTAAGAGTAATCAAAACTGAACTTAATTTGATAAATGTGAACATTATAAAAGAAAAATTGCAAAATCATCCACCTTTTAAAGTAGATTTAATCACCTCAAGAGCTTTGATGGATATAAAACCTTTGATTGAAATTTCAAATGGTTTTTATGATGAAAAAACTTCATTTTTGCTTTATAAAGGTAGTGAGGTTTATGATGAACTGGAAGGAATGAAAGATTATAAAATTGTTAACTGTGGTTTTAGAAATTATTGTCTTTTAAAAGTAAAGGAAAAGTTATGTTAATTTTTGGACATCCTTTGATAAATATGCAAAAATTTAGTCATTATGAAAATATTTTTATTAAAACCAGTGTGAATTGTTTTGAATATGATGAATCGGTTATTAAAAACGCAAAAGATGAAAAAGTAGATTTTGGCATTTTTGTTAAAAATGAAGAAGAAATTTTGCTTTCTAATGCATTGGGCGCTAAATATATTTTAATAAAAGATGAAAATTTGGCAAAAATTGCATCAAAGATGGCCGAATTTTATATGTTTGATTCTAAAATTTTATTTCTACTTGATACTTTAAAAAATAATCTGAAAAAAGCTTATGAATTAAATGTAGATGGAGTTTGTTTAAAATCCTTCATTGGCTAAACTAAACCCATTAAGGGTTTAGTTAATTATTTAAAACTTTTTCTTCCTAGCATCTTCTAAGATATCACTAGCTATTTTATTTACATTGTCAGCTACTATAGCACTATCATTAGCTATTTTTAAATTCTCTTGAGTTACATGATCAATTTGTGCTACAGCATCATTAATTTGAGTAATACCTGTAGTTTGTTCTTTAATACTCTCACCCATTTCATTAATAGATTGAACTAAGATATTAGTATTAGCTTCTATTTCACCTAAAGACTTTTGAGTTCTTTCTGCTAGGTTTCTAACTTCATCAGCAACAACAGCAAAGCCACGTCCATGTTCACCTGCACGTGCTGCTTCAATAGCTGCATTTAATGCAAGTAGATTAATTTGATCTGCTATATCTCCAATAATAGAAGTAACATTTTTAATCTCTTCACTTTGAGCAATTACTTCACTAGTTTTATGAGATACATTTTGCATAGAAGAAGTAATCTCTTCTAATGCCGCTGCTGTTTCTTCTAAAGAAGAAGCTTGACTTGAAGAAGAATCTGTTAAGTTCTTAACAGCACTTTGTAATTTACCACTTTCACTAGCAAGTAAGTTAGCAAATTCAGATGATTGTCTTAGCATAGCTACGATTTCTTTACCTAAAGCATTTGCTGTTACTTCAACTCCACCTTTAGCATTAGCAACTTCTGTTGTAAAGTCTAATGCTTTATAACTATCAAATACTCTATTGATTTCATTCATATTAGAACCTACTTTTTGTTCTAATACATTAAGCATTTCGTTAAGATAATTTTTAAGTTTAAGCAATTGAGGATTAGCAGGCATTGCATTAATTCTTGCTGTTAGATTACCACCTTCAACCTCTCTAACAGTTTCTACTGATTGTTCTACAGCTTTAGTATCTTGTTCTAATGCATTTTTAGTTTTAGTGATGTTTTCGTTGATAGCTTTTGCCATAGCACCAAATTCATCATTACTCTTAACATCTATCATAGCTGAGTCTTTGGTTTTATGATTGATGAAATCAAAGAAAGAACTAAGACCATTTTGTATAGTTTGTAAAGGAGATAGATAATAAGAGATGATGAAATAAAGTAAAACAATACTTGTAATACTTGTAAAAATAACAATAATAGTTTGAATGTAGGCTATTTTTAACGCAGGGGTTTCTATTACTTCTACATTTTCACCAGCACAAGTTGTATAACCATCAATTTTTACACAAATACCGAATCTATCGCCGCCGTTTTGAGTAGTATAATTAAAAATATTATAATCTCCAGTATTTTCATAAGCTTTAGCTACTGTAACAATATCTGGATTTTGTTCCTGACCAACTAATGATTTATCAGTTGATGCAAATACAGTATAAGCATGGTCAAATACAAAAGTTCTTCCTGGTAGTTCGTTAAATTTTTCTTGTAAATCTTTAACTAAAACATCAATTGCTAATACTCCTATAAATTTACCATCTTTAATTAAAGGCATAGCATAGGTAAAACATGGCAATCCTGTTGTTGCATCAATATAAGCTGCTGTGATATATAAGCTATTTTTCTTTCTAGCTTCTATATAAAATTCTCTCGTTGTAGCATCATAATTGTCGGCTTTTCCATAAATTCCATAGTCTAAGCCTTTGCTATCACTATCTGGATCACTTACTATTAATTCTCCATTTGATTGAGCTATATAAACAGCTAAATAGCTATTTATATCTCTAACAGTTTTAAGTAAACCGCCTGTATTTTCCATTAGCTTTTCTTGGGTATTAAGTTTGTTGTACGGAAGTTTTAAAATAGCTTGAGAAAGTTGCTCTAAAGAATGAGTATGGAGGTTTTTAAAATCCCTCATTGATTTTTCTGCAACTTTTACATAGTTGGTTTCAGCTTTAACCACCTCATGATTTAAAGCTTTTTTTGTAAAAATAAAACTAATAACTCCAAGTACTATCAAACAGATGATAGCTATAACATTAGCAATTAGTGAAATTTTTAATTTAATACTTTTCATTAAATAATCTCCTTGTTTTATTTTGCAATGTTGAAATTTTATTTTATTACAACATTATAATCAAAAATGTATAAATATTATCTAAATGATAAATTTTTATACTAATGTTTTTAGGAGCTTAGAACATGCTTGTGAGAGTATAGTATAAGTTTCATCAAAATCTCCGCTATACCAAGGATCAGGAACCTCATCATATTCTAACTCTAAAGCATAAGAAGTGATTTTGTGAATTTTGTGTTTAAAATTTGGAAAATTTTTAACTACATCATTGTAATTAGAATTATCCATAACAATGATAAGATCATTTTCTTCACACATTTTTAAGCTTAGTTTTTGACTGCAAAATGGCTTGGAATTGATATTTTTACTATTTAACATGGTTTTGGTTTTATAGTGCATATCCTCTCCATCATGGTATCCTGAAGTACCTGCACTAGAAACAATAAATCTATTGTTTAAATTTGCTTTTATTAAAAGATCTTTCATAATAAATTCAGCCATAGGGGAACGACAGATATTCCCTAAGCAAACAAAAATAATCTTAGTCATTTTTACCTCAAAAATTGTGTAATTTTTTCAAAATTATAGCAGTATTTTAAAATATTTTTTAAGATTAATTAAAACTAAGATATAATTTTTCATTAATGGGGAGCTTTTGCTGAGAGGAAGTTAGACTTCGACCCTTGAGAAGTTTGGTAATGCGAACTTTGAATTCTTGCAAAAACTTTCCTTTTTTATAAAAAAGGATAAAAATGATACAAGCAAAAACAAAAACTAAAATTCCTGTCTTAACTATAGCAGGAAGTGATTGTAGTGGTGGAGCTGGCATACAAGCTGATTTAAAAACCTTTAGTGCGCATAATTTATTTGGTATGAGTGTAGTTTTAAGTGTTGTGGCTGAAAATACTGCAAGGGTAATTTCTTGTTTTGATATACCTACTAAGATAATAGATGAGCAAATGTTAGCAGTTTATGAAGACATAGAACCAATGGCTGTGAAAATTGGAATGCTAGGTTCAAAAGAAATTATAACTTGTGTAAAAGAAAATTTATTACGCTTTAAAGCCAAAAATGTAGTGATAGATCCTGTGATGTTTGCAAAAAATGGCTATGCTTTAATGCCTTTAGAAAATTGTCAGTTTTTTAAAGATGAAATTTTATCTTTAGCTGATGTACTTACGCCAAATATACCTGAAGCTGAATTTTTATGTGATTTTAAAATATTTAACGAAGAGGATATGAAAAAAGCCGCTATAAAGCTTCACAAAGAAGGTGCAAAAAGTGTTTTGATTAAAGGTGGGCATAGTAAAGATAATACTAATGATGTTTTTTATGATGGAAAGGAAATTAGTATTTTTAAAGCAGAAAAAATTAATACAAAAAACACACATGGTACAGGTTGTACATTAAGTTCAGCTATAGCTAGTAATCTTGCCTTAGGCAAAGAAAAGTATGAAGCTATAAAGCTTGCTAAAGATTATGTGTATGGAGCTATTTTAAATTCTTTAGCACTTGGAAAAGGTTGTGGTCCAACCAATCACTTTTTCCAATTTGATAAGGAGTAAAAATGATTATCAAAGCAGTAAGAGAAAAAAATCCTTTGATTCACCATATTACTAATTATGTTACAGCTAATGATTGTGCGAATGTAACTATAGCAATGGGAGCAAGTGCTGCTATGGCTGATTTTTATGAAGAACAAGCTGATTTTGCTAAAATAAGTTCAGCCTTGGTATTAAATACAGGCACAATTAATCAGCTTGTAGCAAATTCTATGTTAAAAGCAACCAAAGAATATGCTTTATTAAGTAAACCTATAGTTTTTGATCCTGTTGCTTTAGGAGTAAGTAGAGCAAGAGATGGGATTAATTTTGAATTGCTTAATCTAAAAGGTATCAATATTGTTAAGGCAAATGCGTCTGAAATGGCTAGTGTTATAGGTTTAGATGGTAAAGCAAGAGGGGTTGATAGTACTTTTGTAATCGATGATGAGTTTTTAGAAAAAGCCAAAGAATATTCTTATAAAACTAAGCGTGTTTTAGCTATAACTGGAAAAATTGATTATATTATAAATCAAGAGCATATTGCTAAAATTTATAATGGCTCTATTATGGCTACTAAAATAACCGGAGCAGGTTGTATGTGTGCTTCTTTGTGTGGGGTTTTTGCAGGAGCTTTAGAAGATAAATTTCAAGCTAGTTTATATGCTTTGCTTAGTTTTGGTATAGCTAGTGAAGTTGCCCAAGAGCTTTCTACTGGAAGCGGTAGTTTTAGAGTTAATTTAATTGATGCTTTGAGTAATTTAAATGATGAAGAAATTAAAAAAAGAGCTAAATATGAAATCATTTAAAATTTATCTTGTTGCAAGTAAGGGTAAGAAAAGTGAAAGTGAGTTTTTAAATATTTTAGAAGCTTCTTTGAAAGCTAAGATTGATATTTTACAACTTAGGGAAAAATATCTTAGTACTTTAGAATTTTATAATCTTGCTTTAAAAGTTAAAGTGTTGTGTAAAAAATACAATACGCCTTTTGTGATAAACGATAGAATTGATATAGCCATGGCTGTGAATGCAAATGGAGTGCATATAGGACAAAAGGATATGCCTTTAAAGAAAACAAGGGAACTTTTAGGTGAAGATAAAATTATAGGACTTACAATTAATCACAAAAGTGAGCTTGCTAATACTCAAGGTGCTACTTATCTTGGAGTAGGTGCTGTTTTTGCTACGCCTAGCAAGCAAGATTGTGTTGTGCTTGGCATAGATGGATTAAAAGAAATTGCTAGTTTAACTTCTTTGCCTATTGTGGCTATAGGAGGGATAGATGAGACTAATTTAAATTTATTTAAGGATTGCAATATACAAGGTATAGCTGTGGTTAGAGCGATAATGGATGCAAATGATCCTTATATGGCAACTTTAAATTTAAGATCAAATTTTGATAAAACTTTTATAGGAAAATAATGATTTATTTTATAGGGGATAAAGAATTTGATGGTGTTAAGACTATAAGATTAAATGAAATTAAATTTCTTAATTTTGAAGTTAATTTAAAAGAGTTTGATTGTTTAATTGCTAGTTCTAAGAATGCATTAAAGTCGTTAATGTTAAGCAAAAGCGAAATTGATTTTGATATTAAACTTTATGTTGTGGGTCAAAAAAGTGCTGATTTTGCAAAAGAGCTTGGTTTTAAAAATGTCAAATATTCTAGTAAGGCTTATGGTAAAAATTTAGCTAGTGAATTTTTATCTGAGTTTAAAAATAAACAATGCCTTTATTTAAGAGCGAAGAAAATTAGTTCGGATCTTGATGAGTGTTTGTTGAAAGAAAATATTCTTTTAAAGCAATTAATCGTTTATGAAAATATAGCCATAGAGCCTAAAAAAGATGAATTAAAAATATATCATCCAAGTGTTTTTATCTTTAGTGCTCCTTCAAGTGTTGAACAGTTTTTGAAATTTTTTACATTAAAAAAAGAAGATAAAGTTGTAGTTATAGGTCAAAGTACAGCCTCAAAACTTCAAAATTTTAAAAATTTATATATATGTAAAAAGCAAGATTTAAACTCTTGCTTGAATTTAGCTAAGAGTTTAGATTTTTAAAAGTTTTTGCAAGTAAAAATGCAATAACAAAAATCATTATAAAATCTGCTGCAAATGGAGCTAACCAAACTCCATTAAGTCCTAAAAAATTCAATAAAATATGTAGTAATAAAAAAGGTAGTATTAAATTTTGTGCCATAGAAACGATGAAGGAATAAAAAGGTTTATCCAAAGATGTAAACACTGAAGTTCCAACATCACCAAACCAATTAAGCAAAAATGAAAAACAAAAAACAAATAAAGCGTTACTAGCTAGGGCTAAAAATTCCATATCGTTGTTTTTGTTAAAAAAGCAACAATATTTTCATGGTAAAAAAAACTTATAAAAAATACACCCAAAGAAAGCAAAGCTGAACCCAAGAGCATTCTTTTAAAAAGTGCTTTGATTCTATCTGTGTTCTTGAGTCCATAGTTGTAGCTTAGTGCTGGCTGCATGGCATCGCACATAGCTAAAATAAGCATATAGGTAAAAGTGCTTAAATAAAGTATGATAGAAAATGCTGCAATAGCTATATTTCCTGCAATTTCTAATAAAATTTTATTAGCCAAGATAGTGTAAATTGAGCTAGAAATATTAGAAAAAAATTCTGATGAGCCATTGTAAATAATATTTTTTAAAAGTTTAAACTGAATACTTGGTTTTGTAAATTTTAAAATCAAGTTTCCAAAAATAAAAGGAATGATTCCAAGTATCACTCCACAAAACATGCCTAAACAAGTTGCTAAAGCGGCTGAAAAAAGTCCCCATTCAAAAACAACAATAAAAAGCCAATCTAAAAAAATATTGATCAAAGCCATACTAATGTTTGCAATCATACTATAATAAGTCTTGCCACAAATTCTTAAATAATTATCGATTGCAAAACCTATGATGGTTACTGGTGCAAAAAGTGCAAATACTTGCATATATTGGGTGCAAAGTTCTTGTAGATTTGTATCCGCACCTAAAAATACACTTAGTTTATTTGCCAAAAAATATCCCAACAATCCCATTAGACATGATATAGTAAAGATTAAACACAAACAAAAAGAAAAAATAGCACTTGCCTTTTTAATTTTTCCTTTGCCAAGATTGATAGAAATTTGTACCGATGAGCCTATGGCTATCATATCTGCTAGCGCAAAACTTATCATAATAAAAGGCATCATTAAATTCATAGCAGCAAGTGCATTTGAACCTAAATATTTTCCAACAAAAATTCCATCAATGATTACATAAAGATAGATAAAAGCCATGCTAGCCATATTTGGCAAGGCGCATTTTATAAAAAGTTTAGTAGGGTTTAATGTAGTATAAAAGTTATGGATTGACATGATTTTCCTTATTAAAGATTATTTTATTTAGATTGTGCAGATAAAATAATTTAATAAAGAGATTCTATACCTTCTATAATATCTTTAAAATAAGGATCAACAATGATTATAAAAAAATCTCTAAAAAGCATTTATATCACCTAAATTTTAAAAATATAATAAATAAGAGATATTATATTGTAATAGCGGTTATAATTTTCTTAATATAAAATTTAATAATTTTTATCCGATTTTTACAAACCCACAAAAAAAGGAGCAAGGATGCAAATAAATTCGTATTCACGTGTGGCAGTGGAGTCACAACAGATTAGCAATAGGAAGGCTGATTCGAATACTAAGCTTGAGGATGCCAATACTAAAAGCGCTAATAGCACAAAAGATATTGATGAGGATAAGCTTAGTAAGCTTGCTAGCATAGGCGGAAAAGGCATAACAGAGCTTTATGCCATGAGTTTTATGCAACAAGCATTTAGTATGAGTTCATCTAATGGTCTATCTCAAGCTGGGATTTTTCAAGGAGCTCAGTCTAAGGATTCTTTAACAGCTATTTTATCAAATGTAGATTTTAAAGCCATAGGATATGAAGGCAAAGATATACTTAGTTTAAATGCTGATGAGGCAAAAGAGCTTATTGGGGAAGATGGGTATTTTGGTGTAGCAAAAACATCTCAAAGATTGGCTGATTTTGTTATTAATGGGGCTGGTGATGATATGGAAAAACTTCAAAAAGGTTTAGAAGGTCTAAAAGCAGGATTTGCGCAAGCGGAAAAAATGTGGGGTGGCAAACTTCCTGATATCAGCTATGAAACAATTGATAAAGCTATCGAAAAAGTAACTCAAAAAATCAATGAATTGGGTGGAAATTCTTTAGATATCAATGCATAAATTTATATATCCCTAGTTCTAAACTAGGGATTTAGTCTATTTTTAAAACACTTAAAAATGCTTCTTGAGGTAAATGTACTTTGCCGATAGCTTTCATTCTTTTTTTACCTTCTTTTTGTTTTTCAAGAAGTTTCCTTTTTCTAGTAATATCCCCACCATAGCATTTTGCGGTTACATTTTTACCCATAGATTTTACATTTTCTCTTGCGATGATTTTATTTCCAATGCTTGCTTGGATGGCAACTTCAAAAAGCTGTCTTGGGACGATTTCTTTCATTGCTTTTACTAGTTCTCTACCCTTGCTTAGCGCCTTTTCATTTGGCACTATGATGCTCAATGCATCGACATTTTCACCAGCTACTTTAATATCAAGCTTTACAAGATCACCCACTCTAAATTCAATAGGCTCATAATCAAAACTAGCATAGCCTTTAGTGAGTGATTTGAGTTTATCGTAAAAGTCCATAACGATTTCGTTTAAAGGTATATCATACTCAAGTAAAACACGCTCAGGAGTGATATAATCCATCTTAACTTGCATACCACGTTTGCGATTTAAAAGAGTGATTAAATTTCCTAAATATTCACTTGGAGTTATGATGGTTGCTTTTACATAAGGTTCTTTTATATGGTCGATTTTATTTACTGGTGGTAGCTCACTTGGGTTTTGAATTTTTAAAACTTCTCCATCGGTTTGATAAATTTCATAAGTAACAGTTGGGGCAGTAGCAATCAAATCAAGGTTAAACTCACGCTCAAGTCTTTCTTTAATAACCTCCATATGTAAAAGGCCTAAAAAACCAACTCTAAAACCAAATCCTAAAGCTAGAGATGTCTCGGGTTCATAGGTAATAGAACTATCATTGAGTTTTAATTTATCTAAAGCATCTCTTAAATCTTCAAATTTATCTGTTTCTATAGGGTATAATCCTGCAAAAACAAAAGCTTTAGCTTTTTCAAAACCACCAATGGCTTCTTTTGCTTTGTTTTTAGTTAGTGTTATGGTATCGCCCACTTGGACATCAGCAACATTTTTAAGTCCAAGTACGATAACACCTACTTCACCCGATTCTAATTTTTTGGTTTTTATAGGGCTTAATGGATGAGGGTAAAAAAGATCTTGTACAAGATGTTTTTTATCTGTACTCATAACTAAAACTTCATCATTTTTAGCTATATTTCCCTCATAAATTCTAACCAAAGCTAAAGCTCCAAGATAATTATCAAACCAAGAATCATAGATTAAAGCTTTAGTAGGTGCTTCATCATCGGTTTTTGGTGCAGGAATTTTTGTGATAATGGTTTCTATGAGTTCTTTTATACCTACACCTGTTTTTGCGCTAACACAAATTGCATTAGAGCAATCAATGCCTATAATATGCTCTATTTCGTGCTTAACTTTTTCTATATCAGCTGAAGGAAGATCTATTTTATTTATCACCGGTATGATTTCAAGATTATTTTCTAAGGCTATATAAACATTAGCTATAGTTTGAGCTTCTACTCCTTGTGAAGCATCAACAACAAGTAAAGCCCCTTCGCAACTTGCCAAAGAGCGACTTACTTCATAGGAAAAATCAACATGACCTGGAGTGTCTATTAAATTTAATACATATTCTTCGTTATTGAGTTTATATTTTAAACGCACAGATTGAGCTTTTATAGTTATACCACGCTCTTTTTCTATGTCCATAGTATCCATTACTTGAGCACTCATTTGTCTATCGCTAATTGCACCACACTCACTGATGATTCTATCGGCTAATGTGCTTTTTCCATGATCAATATGAGCTATAATAGAGAAATTTCTAATATTTTTCATCAAAAAAACCTTAAGATTGTCTCATTTTTCTTTTTGCTAAACCTATTTGCTCATAAGCATCTATTTCGCTTTTTAAAGTTTTATATCTTTTTTTTAATTCATTATTTAAAAACGAAATATTCTTAGGAGTGGCATTGGTATTTGCTGAAATAGCACTAATAAAATCAAGTTTTCTTTTGGTGGTGCTATCTTTTGGATTAGATTTTAATTTTTGTGAATTTAAAAACTGCAAAATTAAAGCTTGAATTTCTTGAGAATTTTTTGCATCATTGGCTTTAGATATAAAATCTTCAATGCTAATTATTTTTGGAGTTTTAGTGATATTTGATTTATTTGTGTTTTTATCTTTATGTGTAAAAAATAAAACCAAAAGAATTCCAAGTATAATAACAATAACTAAAACAATAATCAAAAATATAAAAAGAGAATTATTCATTTAAAAACTTTCCTATAATTTTTTTGCATAAGATTTTTTGAAATAACTTGCTATACTTAATGCTACCATAAATAAAAATCCCCAATACACATAATCAGGAATTTTTACTGAATCTCCTGCTGCATAAGAATGCATACCAGTTAAAAAGTAATTTACTCCAAAATAAGTCATAATAATCACCCAGTATGCAAACATAGAACAAACTGCAAAAGTGTATTGATTTGCCCATTTTGGTACCATTCTAATGTGTAAAATAGCTGCATAAACTAAAATACTTATTAAAGCCCAAGTTTCTTTGGAATCCCAACTCCAATATCTTCCCCAGCTTTCATTTGCCCATATAGCACCTAAGAAATTTCCAACTGTAAGCAAGCAAAGTCCTAAGATCATGGCCATTTCGTTGATTCTTGTTGCTTCTGTAATATTTCTTAAAATATTTTCATTATGTTTACCATTGATTTTTAGCATGCATAGTAAAACAAGTACAAATATACCTAATAATGCACATAGTCCTAAAAACCCATAGCTAGCAGTAATCACTGAAACATGTATAGTTAACCAGTATGATTGTAACACAGGAACTAGGTTGGTAATTTGTGGATCCATTTGACTAAGATGAGCTACACCTAAAGTAACTCCTGCTAAAATAGAAGTTAAAGAAAGCGCAATAGGGCTTTTTCTAGAAAAGAAAATTCCAGATAATGATAAAGCCCAAGCTATATAAACCATACTCTCATAAGCATTGCTCCATGGCGCACGACCTGCTATATACCAACGCAGAGCTAAACCTAAAGTATGGATGAAAAATGCCACAATGTTAAACACATAAACACATTTAAAAATAAAATCAATGCGGATTTTTGGCAGCAACATCTTAACAAAAACTATAATTAAAAGCAAAAATCCAGCACAAAGATAAAGAGGGGTAAGATTTACAAAAATTTGACTTTTATTGAAAAAGATTTCTGTGCTAATTTTTTTAGCACTAGGCATAACTTCATGGCCGTATTTTTCTTGGTAATTTTTAATAGTATTTAAGTTTTTAGTTGCTTCATTCCAGTTATTATGCATAATGGAATTACTAACTGCATTAAAATAGTTTTCTAAAATACTTTTAACTTCTGCGCTTTCTTCACCTTTTAATCCTATATAAGCTTCACGCGGTGCTACCCATTGATTGTTTGTGCTATTTTGCAAAGGAATAAATCTAAAAATATCACCTGAGAAAATTAAATTTACAATATTAACTCTTTCATCAAGCTTAATGATTTCTTTATCAAAAACACTTCTGCGGTTTGGATTTTTTCTATTAGCATTTTCTACATATTTTTGTAATTTATATGAATCTGTAGTGAAAAAATCTTTAAAACTAGTATAGGCTCTAGGCTCAATCTCTAAAATTTTAGAAATTTCTTCATTAACTAAACGACTGCTTGGCATAAAAATAATATCTTTATCATACCATGCGCTACCATCAAAAATCATTGATATGATTGTTGCTTCAGCACTTTGTCCTTGGAAGGTTGTTGTTTTGTGAATTTTTTCTAAAACTTCTATGGCTAAAGTATTAAAAGGAACCATTCTGCCATCAGGCTTTTGTACTATCAAAGAAGCAAGTTCTTTAGCGTGTGCTTCATCTACCTTAATAGGCTCATTTGCATAAGTATTTTGATTCGCAAACAAAACTAATATAAAAGCCAAAATAGCACTTGTTTTTTTCAAGGTGTCTTGGTTGATTAATTTAGCTAAGGTTCTAAATCTTGAATAAGGATTTAAAATATTTAAAAACATTCCTAGTGTGAGTAAAAAATATCCTATATATGTAGGAATTTTACCCGGATCTTTATTGACTGAAAGTATGGTACCAAGTTCATCTTGATCGTACGAGCTTTGGTAAAATCTATAACCTTGATAATCTAAAACATTATTCATGAAAATTTTATATTCTAGTTTCTTGTTAGCATTATCAATTTCTACATAACTTGCATAAGACATAGGCGACATCGAACCAGGATAGCGTTCTAATTCAAAGTCTTTTAAGTACATTTCAAATGGCATTTCTATTCCTTTAGGACCCCATCTTAAAAAGAAAGGTTGACCTGCTACATCAATGCGAATAGGTGAGTTGTATTCTATTAGGAAAACTTCTTTGGATTCTCCTTTGTAACTTAGTTTTAATTTTAAAGCGTTAATAGCATTATCTGAAAGTTGGGTTGGCATATATTTAGTGCTTTGTGCAAAGTCTTTGAAATTATTCAATAAAGAATTATTCCAGTATTTTGCCTCGCCAAATAAAGAAATTAAAGCATTGCGTCCTAGCTCTATCCAACTATTTTTAAACCAAGTAAAAAAACTTTCATCTTGAGTTTGATTGATACCTTCTAAAGTTTTTTTACCATGCAAGGAAGCAAATTTAACCACTAAATTAATATCATTGAAAGAATACAATCTTAAATCTTTAGCTTGTGCTTTTTGATTTGCTTTTAAAATATTTTCTTTGCCATCACTCATTGACATGTATTTTAAATCAAAATCAGCACTAAGTTTTAAATCTTTATCGATTTTTATATAAGGACTTGAAACAGAGTCATTTAAAAATGCTATATTAATACCATTGATATTTTCAACATCCCCTGCTTTAAAAAGCAATTCTTTAGACTCGTTATTTTGTGAAAGCATTAAGGATAAAAGTGGAGCAGAATTGTTATCATCAATATAAACTTCTTTTGCATCTAAGATTAAATTTTCATATGCAATTTGAGCTTTTTCATCAGGCAAGATTAAATCAAATGAAAAATCATTTGCAAAAGGCAGGGTCGCGATATATTCAGATTTTGAAGCACTATATACTTTATCATCTTTTAAGGTTGCTATGTAAATATAACTTTTTGAAGTTTCAATGATGTTGTTTTTTTCATTTTCTCTAATGTGTAAATTTCCCTCAAATCCCATATATCTAGTCATCGCTGAGCCTAGTAATATAAATAAAAATGAGACATGAAAGATTAAAAGTGGTATTTTTTTCTTATTAAACATTTTGTATTTAAAAAGAGCTACTAAAAGATTAATCCCTAGTATGAGTTGTATAAAGCCAAACCAAGAAGAGCCATAGATCATCGCCCAAGCTGTTGGTGTATTGTAAGCACTTTCTATGAAAGTAGCCAAGGCGCAAAATAGGGCAAAAATTAAAAACAAAAAAATAGAAATTTTTATATCCCCAAAAGCTAAAAGTTGTTTTTTCATGAATTAAGCTCCAAGGTATTTTTTTCTAATCTCATCATTGCCGATAAGATCTTTTGCGGGTGCATGCATAGCAATTTTACCATTTTCTAAAACATAAGCATAGTCGCTAATTTTTAAAGCTGAAAATGCATTTTGTTCCACCAATAAAATGGTAATTCCTTCTTCTTTTAATTTGACTATAATATCAAAAACTTCTCCAACTATTTTTGGAGCAAGACCCAATGAAGGCTCATCAAGCATTAAAAGTTTTGGCTCGCTCATGAGTGCCCTTGAGATAGCTAGCATTTGAGCTTCTCCGCCACTTAGAGTTCCTGCAAGGGCATTTTTTTTATCTTTTAATCTTGGGAAAAGCCTATACATTTGATTTTTTAAATGCTCATAATTTTCTGCATTATTAAAAGCACCAATTTTTAAATTTTCTTCTATGGTAAGATTGATAAAAACTCTTCTTCCCTCAGGTACTAAGGCGATACCTTTTTGAACTAGAGTGTACGGTAAATGTCTTTGGGTGTCATAACCCAAAAAAGTTACCTCACCAGTTTTTTTAACACAATTTAGCATAGCATTAAGTGTTGAGGTTTTTCCTGCGCCATTTGAGCCTATTAAGCTAACTATACTTCCTGTTTTTATAGTAAAATCAATACCTTTAACAGCTTCAATCAAACCATAATAAACATGTAAATCTTTAACTACTAGCATTAAAATCTCCCAAATATGCACTAATTACTTCAGGGTTTTGCACCGCATCGTTTGGTTTTCCCTCAAAAATAGTCTTACCGTAATCAAGCACCATAACTCTATCGCAAAGTTTATTTACAAATTTCATATCATGCTCTATAAGTAAAACACTAATTTTTTTGTTATCTCTTATATTGAAAATTAACTCAGCCAAATCATCACTTTCTGTAGAATTCATACCTGCTGCAGGTTCATCTAGCAATAAAAGTTTAGGATTTGTTGCTAAAGCTCTTGCTATTTCAACTTTTCTTTGCTGACCATAGCTTAAACTAGTAGCTTTTTCATCAGCTAAATGAGCAATATTGAGTTGTTCTAAAATTTCATAAGCTGCTTTTTTTGCATTTTTTTCTGCTTTAGAAAATCTTCCAAGATGTAAAAAGGCTTCAAAAATATTATATTTAATACTCTTATCAAAACCAATCAATACATTTTCTAAAACACTCATGCTTGAAAAAAGTCTGATGTTTTGAAAAGTTCTTGCTATACCCAGATGAACTATTTTGTGTGGTTTTAAATGATCAATTTTTTTTCCTAGAAAAAAGACTTCCCCACTGCTTGGCTTATAATTTCCTGTAATAATATTAAATAGTGTGGTTTTTCCTGCGCCATTTGGGCCTATAAGTCCAAAAATTTCACTTTCTTTAATGGCAAATGAGGTATTTGTTATGGCGCTAACTCCACCAAAATTTTTATGAATTTCTTTAAGTTCTAAAATCATTTTTTCTTCCTTTTAGAAAACTTAAATAAAATATCTGTTAATTCTTTATCTCCCATTATTCCTTTTCTTGCAAAAAGCATTACCAAGATCAATACAATGGAAAATACAACCATTCTAAGACCAGGCATAGCAGGAGTTTCATAACCAAAAATATTCATACTTTCATCTAAAAATCTTAAATACTCGCTTCCACCTATTACTAAAATAGCTCCGATAATAGCACCAGTAGTTGAGCCTAAACCACCCAAAACAATGATGATTAAAAGTTGGAAGGTAAATAAAAAGTCAAATTGCTCAGGTGAAACTGAAGCTAGTGCACAAGCAAGCAAGCCTCCCCCGACACCTTCTAAAAACGCTGAAGTGCTAAAGGCTAAGGTTTTAATATTAAAGGTGTTTATACCCATTGCTAATGCTGCATCCTCATCATCTCTTACAGCTTTCATAGCTCTACCAAATTTTGAGCTAACAATATTTAAGATGATAATAACTGAAAATATGGCAATCCCACCACTCCAGTATAAAGTAGTGTGTTTAGGAATATCATTTAAACCTAAAGAGCCATTTGTAACAGAAGCAAAGTTAATTGCCATAAGTTTAATAATGATACCAAAACCTAGTGTTACAATAGCTAAATAATCCCCTCTAACTCTAAATACTGCAAAAGCTAAAATTAAAGATAAAAGCATAGCAAAAAGTCCAGCAGCAATTAAAGCCACAATAAAACTCGGTGAATGAATCATCAAAATAAAACTACTTGGATCTTCTAAAGAAAACTGGTCGATTTTGCTTTCACTTGTAAGTAATACTAAAGCTGCAACATAGGCTCCTATAGCTACAAAGCCATTTGGTTCTAGTGAAAATTGTCCTGTAACCCCGTTGATAAGATTATAGCTTACTGCTAAGATAACAAAAATAGCAATATTGCTTAAAATTCCTATTTTATAATCATTGAAAAAATAAGGAGATATAAAAAGAAAAGCAAGTGCTATGATAAAAAAACTTAAATGTATAATTTTTCTTGCAACCATCTTAAAACCTACTTTTTTCAAAATTTATACCCAAAATTCCGGTTGGTTTAAAAAGCAAAATCAATACTAAAAAGATAAACGCAAAAGCATCTTTAAAACCAGAAAGATCGGGGAAAATAGCAACTACAACAACTTCTGTAAATCCTATAATCAAACCACCTAAAACCGCTCCGGCAACCGAGCCAATACCACCTAAAACAGCAGCACCAAATGCCTTAAGTCCTATAAGGGTTCCCATGCTAGGTTCAACAGAAGGATAACTAACAGCCCAAAAAATACCACCAATAGCAGCTAAAGCTGAGCCTAATGCAAATACAATAGCAATAATACGATTTGCATCAATTCCCATTAAATTTACAGTATGAATATCAAAAGCTAAAGCTCTAATAGCAATGCCATATTTGCTTTTATAAAGTATAAATAAAACCACTAATAGTATAAAAAATGTCAAAATAGGCACTAAAATACTATTAATACTAATGCTGATATTATTAAAATTAATCACTGTTTCAAGATAACTTGGTACAGGAAAATACTTTGGTGTTGAGCCAAATAAAACATTAAACACATTTTGTATTAAAAAACTTATACCTATGGCTGTGATAAGTAAAGAAATTCTAGGTGCTTTTCTTAAAGGTTTATAAGCTACTTTATCAATAGCTATACCTAAAGCTGCTGCAAATAACATAGCTAAAGAAAGAGCTCCTAAAAAAGGCACATTCATGCTTGTGACACAAAATAAAGCTGAGTATGCACCTACCATCATGATATCACCATGTGCAAAATTGATCAATCTTAAAACACCGTAGACCATGGTATAGCCTATGGCAATAAGTGCATACATACTGCCTAAGCTAAAACCGTTTACAATTTGCTGTAAAATTAAAGAACTATCCATTGAACCTCTTAAAATTTTTTATTTATGGAAGAATCATATCTTTATAAACTTGTTTTTGATTTTCTATTGATTTTATAACAATTGAACGTGTTGCATTACCTGTTTTATCAATACTAATTACTCCACTGACACCTTCAAAATTTGAAGTAGCGTGGATATTGTTATTGATACATTCGCTGTTAAAATCATTAACGCATTTTTGCATAGCTTCGAAAATCACAAAATAAGCATCTGCACCCATAGCTGTAAAATTTGGAACTTCTTTGTTTTGTTTTTCTTTTTCATAAGCTAGTATGAAGTCTTTTGAAAGTTGTGTTGGTGGATTATTATAATCGAAACTATCAGTAAATAAATATCCTTCTGCAGCATCTTGAGCTAAATTAATAAAAGTTTCATCAGCAACTCCATCTGCTGAACCCATAGGAATATTTATACCCATTGCTTTTGCTTGGCGTGCAAATAAAGAAGCTTCGGTATAATATACTGGAAGATAAATAAAATCAGGTTTTAAATTTTTAATTTGTGAAAGAATAGCTTTAAAGTCTTTATCGCCTGCTGTGATTCTAAATTTATCTAAAATTTTTCCACCTTGTTTGCTAAATTCTTTTTCAAAGGCTCTAGTTAAACCCAAAGAATAATCCGTGCTTTGGTCACTAATTATCACGGCTTTAGTATAGTTTAGTTTATTTTTTACATAATTAGCTAAAGATGAGCCTTGAAAACTGTCCATAAAGCAAACTCTACTTGCATATAATTTTTTATTTAAAATTTTATCAGCAGTAGCTGCAGGAGCAACCACTGGAATCTTTTTTTCTTCGCCAATTCTTATCACTTGTAAAGTATTAGCTGTTAGCATTTCACCAATTAGTGCATAAGCTTTGTTTTGTGAAACTAATCTTGTGCTAGCATTTGCGCTTTCTATTTTATCACCTTTTGTATCTACTACTACTAAATTTACTTTATCTCCATTACTTAGAGTGTTTTTCATAGAATTTGCAATTTTCACTCCATCTAAAGCACTTTGTCCATATGCTGCAGTTGAGCCGGTTAGAGGTAAAACCACACCTATGTTAATCTCTTTTGCTTGTATAATATTGCAAGCTATGACAGATAATATAGCTATACTAATTTTTTTCATAGTCTACCTTTCAAGGATTAATAATAGTTTTAAAAATTTGTTTTTGATTTTGTATTTCTTTTATAACTACAGAGCGACTCGCGTTACCGCTAGTATCTATACTTATAACTCCACCTACACCTTCAAAATTATTGGTTGAGTGAATTTTTTCATTAATACATTGTGCGTTAAGATTGTTAGTACACTCATTCATTGCATTTACCATTACATAATAAGCATCAGCTCCCATAGCAGAAAATGCTGGAAGCTCTTTGGTGCCATGATCTTTTTCATAAGCATTGATGAAATTTTTAGACAAAGCTGTTGGAGGATTGTTATAGTCAAAACTATCGGTAAATACCACTCCATTTACAGCATCTCCACCAAGCTCTATAAAAGTTTTATTATTTACCCCATCTCCTGCGCTTAAAAGTTTGTTAAATCCAACCGCTTTTGCTTGTCTTGCTATTAAGGCAGCTTCTGGGTGATAAATTGGCATATAAACAAAGTCAGGATTGATATTTTTAAGTTGTGAAACAATAGCTTTAAAGTCTTTATCGCCTGAAGAAATAGTTAATTTTTTAAGTACTTTTCCACCATTTTGTTTGAATTCTTTTTCAAAGGCTCTTGCTAAACCCAAAGAATACACATTGCTTTGATCAACTATCACAACCACGCTTTTTAAATTTAAATCTTTATAGGCATAATTAGCAAATTTATCTCCTTGAAAGCTATCCATAAAACAAACTCTACTAGCATAACTCTTTTTGTCTAAAAGTTTATCGCCTGAAGCAACTGGAGCTATAGCAGGAATCTTTTTTTCTTCAGCTATAGACAAAACTTGCATAGTGTTTGGTGTAACAGCTTCACCTATAAGACCTAAAACTTTATCCTGAGAGATAAGTCTAGTAGCAGCATTTGCCGCCTCTATTTTATCACCTTTAGTATCAATAGCTATAATTTTAATATTATCTCCATTTTTTAAATTTGGATTTAAAGTATTGGCTAATTTGATACCCTCATATACATCATTACCATAGGCTGCTAAAGTGCCAGTAAGCGGCAAAACAACCCCTATTTTTACCTCTGCAGCATAAATTGAACTAGCACAAAGTAAGCTAGCAAACAGTAGATTTTTTTTCATGAAAACTCCTTTTTTGTTATTTTAAAAATATATTGTTTTTAGTTTTTGGTGTTGGCTCCTCTTCTAGAAGATCTTTTTGATTAAGCTCTATAGAAAAATTTTGCCCCTTTAAATAAGCTATAATGTGGTTCATATCACTATCACTTAATTTTTTAGCATACAAACTCATTTGGATATTATCACTTGATTGATTTTCAAAATATCCATTAGCATAATCTTTCAAAGCCCCTTTGATTTCTTCTGGACTTAAGTCTTTAAGAGCTCTTTTGCCATAAGAATTTTTTTCTCCATTTTCTCCATGACAAGTATTACACTTGTTTTTAAAATATATTTCTTTAGCTTTTTCTAAGTTATAACTAATGTTATCATTAAAAGTATAAGTAAATAAAGATTTTACATTAAAAGCTAATAGTGAATTAGCAAATAAAACACTTACAATAAACAAGCGCAACATAAATATAACCTTTTTTAATATATAAATAAAGCTCGATTATATCTAAAAAAAATAAATAATCTCACTTTACCCTCACTTTTTTAAAAAATTCCAAAACTTTAAGTCATTTTGCAAAGGCTTATAGGGGTAAAATATTAAGAATACTAGCAAGTAAAAATATACATAGCAAAGAAGCTTTACTAGAAAACCTACCTAATGATTTAAAAATAAAAGAAATTAAAATACAAGGATTAAAAGAAGAAATAATTTTAGATATAGTAAGCTAAGCCAAAAGGCTTAGCTTTTATAATTAGAATTTGTATAGAGCTTCAAGTCTGATATATTGATCATCTCTATCATTAACACCTTGTTTATTTAAGTCTTCATTTAGGTAAGAATAGAATCCACTAAATGTAAGTTTTGGACTATAAGCATAAGATACGCTTCCAACCATTTCGTATTTATCTATATCATAGCCAACTTGTTCAGATTTACCACCAATATAGTCAAATCCCACTCTTAAAGTTTCAGCAAAAGTATAACCTAAACCTGCAAAGTAGAAGAAGTTTTCACCCATATCACCTCTTAAATCGCTACCTTCAGAATAGAAAATTTGTTTGCCTGGAGCAATAACTCTACCTAAATCTTCTAAAGTTACAAGAGTTTCTTTATCTTTTTCACCATAACCAACTACACCGGCTTGGAAATCAAATGCAGAGATATCACCACTGAATTTAGCTGCATAGAAGTTACCATTATCTACATTATTACTATAGAATTTTTCAAAATCGCTGTCTAAGCTATTTCCTAAATATTGACCTTGGATTTTGAAATTCATATCATTAAATGCAAATTTATAGCTAGCATCTACTGCATATAAGAATGCGTTATTTGCTGAATAAGCAGCCCATAATTGGAAAGCAAATGGATCAAAATCACCTAATACAGCAGCACCATATAAAGATGAATTATTTAATTTAGTACCACCGAAATCACCATCATCTTCATCATTGAAGCTATCAAACCAATAACCAGCAAAAGTTAAACCTTCGATAGAATTGTTAAGAACTTTAGCTCCTGTACCTACTGCATCATCAGTCCAAATAGAATTAATTTCCATTTTACCGAAAATTACATTTGTAGCATAAGCTTCATTAGTGTATTCTAAGTAAGCTTGGTTAACAGCAAAAGTGTCGTGAGTGTTTGTTCCAACTTTTTTAGCAATTTCACCATTTTCATCTTTTACATTACCATAGCCTAATTCACTAGTGCTGTATTGGAATTGAACAAAAGCTTTAAAGTTATCATCTAAAGCTGCTTTGAAGTTTAATTGAGATTTAAACTTGTGTGTGTTGTTGCTATTACCAGGATTATTATAACCGCCAGTAGTTTGATTATTCCCAATATCCATTCTATCAGATTCAAATCTGTATCTGAACATACCTGATACATCAACATCTTTTATTGCTTCTTCAAGTGAAACAGCGTTAGCTGCTGAAAAAGCACCTGCAGCTAAAGCTGCTACTAAACTAAGTTTAACTAGTTTCATGAGAATTCTCCTTATTAAAATTAAAACTATGGCTTGTATTATATCATAGTTTTATATGAGAATTCTTAAAGTAAACAAAAATATGTATTTATTGGGATATATATTTGAAGTTATAGTATGTCGTTATACTATAATTATTAGTATATAATGATTATAGTTTAGATAATCAAACTATAATTAAGTTAAATCTTTAAAATTGTAATTTAAATTTTATTCCTATTTTATCTTAAATAAATAATTTCATTCATATTTAAAACTAAATATCTTTAAAGATCTAGCAAAAACTAGATCTTTAAAAACTAAGGAGTTATCTATGAATGTTTGCTTTTACAGATGTAATTATGCTCTTTGATAGTTAATGTTTGGAAACTGGGTTAGCATTTTAATTTTTTAATAACACTGTCTAATTTTTTGCTATTTCCATCTTTTAAATCTTCTAAAGCTTCTATAGCAGGAACGAAATCTTCCATTTCATCAAGATAATTTTCTAAAGCATTGCGCAAAATTTCAGCTTTTTTCTTTTTAGAAAATTTTGCAGTTTGACTTAAGCGCTCGTAAAGTTCTTCTGAAAGAGTTAGAGTGTATCTTTTATTCATTGTCTAGCCTTTATTTTGGTCTTATTGCTTCTTGGCAAGCTTTACATTTGTAATTTGTGTTAGTTGTTTGTATTTTTTGGTGAATTTCATAAGGAACTTTGTGAATTTTATCTGCGCAAGAACAAATGTATTCATAAAATTCTTGTAGTTCTCCTAAGTTTATCTTTTTGTCTTTTTTGCTAAGTTGGGCTTGATGCCATTTTTCTATTTTCATATCTTCTCTTAAAATATGCTCTAAAAGCCATTTAGAAGCAATTATATTAAGTTTTTCTTTTAAATCATTAGTACTTTTTAAATTTTGAATCAAATCTATCATGGATTGTATGATGTTTTTATGAATTTTTTGATGATTAGCAAGTTCAGGATAGCCTATTTTTGCCATATATTTTTCTTCCTCGGCAAAATGTTCTTTCATGTAATTGAAGAAATCTGCAAGTAAAAATTTAATCTGTCCTTTATGAATAGGTTTATCCGAAATCATTTCAACATTAGCAGCAAGTTCAAAAAGTTTTTGGTGCTGCTTATCGATTTCTTCATTATGAATGCTATATTTATCGCACCATTTTGGTAACATATTAAAACCCCTTATTTGGTTTATGGGAGAGTTTTTGATGTATTATAATTTACAATATTTTAAATTATGATTAATTTTTATTAAATTTCGGTTTTTTCTTTACGTAAAATTAAACTAGTAGAGCATTTTTTACATTTAAATTGTATTTTAGAATATTGTATTTTTAAATGAATGTCATAAGGAACTTTATGAATTCTACCTTCGCATTGGCATTGATATAAGAATTTTTTTATTTTTTGTTTTTCTTCTTCAAAGCTATCTGAAGAATTTTTTATTTGCGTACTTTGTTTCCAATACTCTATCATCATATCGTGCTGAATGATATGTTCTATAAGCCATGAATTAACCACTATGTATAATTTTTCTTTTAGATCATTGGTGCTTTTTATGTTTTGTATGAGTTTTATCATGGATTGTGTGATTTGTTTATGCATAAGTTTATGTTGATTTAAATAAGGATAATTAATCTCAGCCATGTAGTTTTCTTCATCTTGGAAATGAATTTTAATATAGTGAAAAAATTCAGCAACTATCTTTTTAAGTTCGACTTGATAAATTGGTCTATCTGAAACTTCTTCTACTTTAAAAGCAAGTTCGAAAAGCTTTTTATGTTGTTCATCAATTTTTTCATTATTAATACTGTATTTTTGATCCCATTCAGGTAACATAAGAGCCTTAAATATAAAATACCAGATTATATAAATACCAGGCTTTAATTCTACTAAAATTCACACTCAATTTACACAAAAAAAATATAATGTTTTAAGAAAATATAATAAAAAGGTTAAAAATGGCCACACAAATTCTTTTGTTAGAAGATGATATTAATTTAGGAGAAATTGTTAGTGAATTTTTAGAAGAAGAAGGTTTTATAGTTACTTTAGTGGATAATGCTCAAGATGCACAAGATAAAGCTTATGAGAAAAATTTTGATTTATGGATTTTAGATGTAAAAGTTCCGCAAGGTGATGGTTTTAGTGTGCTTAAAAATTTAAGAGAAGCTGGCAAATATACTCCAGCTATTTTTATGACTTCGTTAAATACTACTATGGATTTACAAAAGGGATTTGAAAGCGGTTGTGATGATTATATTAAAAAGCCTTTTGAATTGCAGGAGTTAAAAATAAGAATTAATGCTATTTTAAAGCGTTCTTTTGCTCATAAAAACGAAGATCATGAAGACTTAGGAAATGGTTTTAAATTTGCTTTTGTTTCACAAACTTTATATCAAAACGATAAGCCTTTAACTCTGCCTTTAAAAGAATTAAAACTTTTATCTTTGCTTTTAAAAAATAAAGGTAAATTTATAGATACTGCTTGTATTTTTGAAGAAATTTGGGAGTATGATCAAGAGCCAAGTGAGCTTAGCTTAAGAGCTTATGTAAAAAATTTACGAAAAATTTTAGGTAAAGATAGTATTGTCAATCAAAGAGGAAGAGGGTATTGTTATGTATGAAGCCAAGCGCGTTGCATGGCAAATTCTTTCTTTGTATTTAGTGAGTATAGGAAGTGTTCTTATAGTACTTTTTGGTGTATGGTATGCAAAGTTAATAGAAGAATTAATAACTGAACATAGCATAAAATTAAGACAAGAACATCGTTTTGTAATTTTACAAATGGAAAAATTACGTTTTGAGCCTATAGAAAAAGGTGCTAAAAAAATTGCTCAAATTTCTAATATAAAATTTGCAATATTTGATAGAACAAAAGTTTATTTTTCTAATCTTGACTTGCCTGCTCAAACAACATTTTTTAAATTTAATAATGCAAATATTTACAACAATAACACTCTAATTTATGTAGCTGATGTGAATTTAAATAATTTATTGCTTGCAAATACTCAAGGACAAGATGCTTTGGAGGTTTTGGGTGATGTTAATCGTTTGAGGGTTTTGGTACAAGGTGATGATATCTCCAAAGAACTTGGATTTATAAGGTTTAAAGTAGCTTTGGCTATGGTTTTTTCTTTGATTTTTGTAAGTATAATGGCTTATTTTATACTAAAATTTGCACTCAAGCCTTTAGAAATGAGAATAATATTTTTAAATAATTTTATAAAAGATACCACTCATGAGATTAATACACCAATTAGTGCGATATTAATGAGTGTAGAAGGTTTAGAAAGAAAAAAGAATTTTGAAGAAGTTAAAGCTTTAAAGCGTGTAAAAATAGCTGCTTTGACTTTGAGTCATTTATATTCAGATTTAACTTTTTTAAATTTTTCTCAAGCTTATGAGGCTAAAAAGGATTGGATATTTTTAAAAGATTTGATTAAAGAAAGAATGGAGTATTTTAAGATATTTTTGGAGCAAAAAAATATTAACTTAGAGCTTAGCTTGGAAGATGATGGAAAAATTTATGCCAATAAAGAGCAGTTTTTTAAAATGTTTGATAATCTTGTTAATAATGCTATAAAATATAATGTAAAAAATGGACATATCAAAATAATGCTTTTAGAGCAAAGACTTATAATAGAAGATAGTGGCTGTGGTATAGCAAAGGAAAATTTGACCAATATTTTTGAACGTTATTCAAGATTTAATGAAAATCAAGGTGGTTTTGGTATAGGGCTTTCTTTGGTGGATAAAATTTGTAAAGATCATAACATTAATATAAAAGTAGAAAGTGAGCTAAATAAAGGAACAAAATTTATTTTAACTTGGAAAAATTAAAATTATTTGTTGCTCATTTTAGCCTTTTCTTTGGCATTTATAAGTGTTGTGATAAATTCATTTAAATTTTTAGTATCGTTTTGATTTAGAGTTTGTGAGGTATGATTTAGCATTTGAGTGATTAAAACTTCGTTGCTTAAGTCATTATCACCAAATTCTCTAGCCTTTTGTAAAATTTTCAAAGCAAGCAAATTTTTTACTTCATACATTTTAATCCTTTAAATAAATCACGCTAACAATGCGCTTTGGAGTTTGGTCTTTTCTATAAGAAAAAAATTTCTCATCATCAAAAGTACAAAGATTGATATCAAAAATATTATTAATACCTAATTCTTTTGCTTGAAATTTAACCAATGCTTTTAAATCAAGCTTATTTTCATGTAAAAAAGGTGCAAATTTTTCTTTGCTGTAGTTTAAAATCTCGTCATTAATTTCATAATTTTTAGCACAAATTCCTGCTGAAATGATGAGTTTTAAATTCTTGGTTTGGGTGTTAAAGCTTTTTTGCATTTTTAAAACAGCTTCTTTTAAGATATTTTCAAAACATCCTTTTCTGCCTGAATGCAAAGCTGCTATGGCTTTATTTTTATCATCATATAAAAGCAAAGGTAAGCAATCAGCACTTAAAATACACAAAGCTACATTTTTTTCATTGCTAATTATCCCATCAGCGTTAAAGTGAAAATCTTTATTATATTGAGTAATGATATTAGAATGAATTTGATTTAAAAATACACACTTTTTTATAGAATTTTCCCAAGGAAAAGTATTATCGTGAATTTTTGCTCTAAAGATATTATAATCTTGATCAAAAGCTACAAAAGCTTTTGTAAAATCATTTTCTAATAAAGTGATGTAATTTTGTCTATTTGTTGCCATGAAATTTCTTTTTTGTAATTTAATTGTCTGTGTATGTATCTTGCTAAAAGATCACTTTCTATATTAACGCGTCTTCCTATGATGTAATCTTTAAACAAAGTTTCATTAAAGGTTATAGGAATGATAGTTAAGCGAATGCCATCTTTTAGAACTTCATTGATAGTTAAGCTCACTCCATCTATGGCCACACTTGCTTTATTTGCCATATAAATTTGTATATCATCAGGACATTTAATATAAAAATCAACTCCATTTTCTTTTTTAGAAATATTAGTAATTTCACCTATACCATCAATATGTCCTTGCATTAAATGTCCATCTATTTTATCGCCGTAAGCTAGTGCAGGTTCAATATGCACATAGTCTTTTAAATTTTCAATAGCTATGTGAGTTCTTGTTTCATAAGAAAGTTCAAGATTAAAACCATCATCAAAAAGTTTTGTTACGCTTAAACACGCACCATTAACTGCTATGCTATCGCCTAGTTTTGGTTTGTAGTTTGCTTTTAATCTTAAAGTGTTGTTTTGATATGATTTGACAAAGGCTAATTCGCGGATTAATCCATTAAACATTCAATACCTTTAATTTTTATGAGATTTTATCTAAAACTTTTAAATTTCAAAAAATATTTTTAGTGTTTTATTTTAAAAAATATTATATAATTTTTGCCTTTTTATAAAAATGAGGTCAAAATATGTATGATATAATCGTAATAGGTGGTGGGCATGCTGGAGTTGAGGCTGCTGCTGCTGCTGCTAGAATGGGTAAAAAAACTTTACTTTTAACTACTTTAATTGAGCAAATTGGTGCTGCAAGTTGTAATCCTGCTATAGGTGGTTTAGCAAAAGGACATTTGGTAAAAGAGCTTGATGCTATGGGTGGACTTATGGGGCAAATTACCGATGAGACTGGAATTCAATTTAGAATCTTAAATGAAAGTAAAGGTGTTGCAGTGCGCGGAAGTAGAGCACAAATTGATATGGATGCTTATAGAATTTGTGCTAGAAATATGCTTTTAAAACTTGAAAATTTAGAAATCTCTCAAGAGCAAGCTTTGTCTTTGATTGTTGAAAATGATGAGCTTAAAGGGGTTAAAACTAATTTAGAAAATACATATTTTGCCAAGAAAATCATACTTACAACAGGAACTTTTTTGAATGGACTTATCCATATAGGTGAAACCAAGCTTCAAGCAGGTAGGGTAGGTGAGCTTGCGTCTGTAAATTTGGGAGATTACTTAAAACAAAGTGGGTTGAAAGTAGGAAGATTGAAAACAGGAACTTGTCCAAGGGTTGACGCTAAAAGTATTGATTTTAGTGTTTTAGAAATTCAACCTGGAGATGAAAATCCTAAAGCTTTTAGTTTTAAAACAAAAAATTTCAAACCTAATCAACTCCCATGTTATATAGCAAGAACAAATTTAAAAACACATGAGATTATAAAAAGCAATTTTTATCGCGCTCCGCTTTTTACAGGGCAAATTGAAGGTATAGGGCCAAGATATTGTCCATCTATAGAAGATAAGATTAATCGTTTTAGTGATAAAGAAAGTCATCATTTATTTATAGAACCACAAACTAAAGATGCGACTGAATATTATATCAACGGCTTTTCTACCTCGCTTCCTTATGAAGTGCAAATTGCGATGTTAAGAAGTATAAAAGGTTTTGAAAATGCTAAAATCACACGTTTTGGCTATGCTATAGAGTATGATTATATTGATCCGACTGAATTAAAACATACTTTAGAAACCAAAAAGATTAAAAATTTATATTGTGCTGGGCAAATTAATGGAACCACTGGTTATGAGGAAGCTGCTGCGCAAGGTTTTATGGCAGGAGTGAATGCAGTTTTAGCAATTGATGAAAAAGATCCTTTTGTGTTAAGGCGTGATGAAGCTTATATAGGGGTGTTGATTGATGATTTAGTAATGAAAGGTACTAAAGAGCCTTATAGAATGTTTACTTCAAGAGCTGAGTATAGACTGTTTTTAAGAGAAGAAAATGCTATTTTAAGACTTGGAGAATATGGATATAATTTTAAACTTTTAAATCAAGAAGATTATGTATATATTGACAATATAAAACAAAATGTTGATAAAGGACTTGAGTTTTTACTTCAAACTACATGGACACCAAGTAAGCAAAATAATGAATTTTTACAAAGTATTGAAGAGGAAAAGATCACTTCAATAGTGAGTTTGCAAAAAATTGTTGCAAGAGCTAGTTTTAATATAGAAAAATTAAAAGCTTTAGATGAAATGTTTAAAAATATGGATGAGTATTCTTTAAATGAAATTTTAAATGAAGCAAAGTATTATCATTATATTGCAATGCAAAAAGCACAAATTGAAAAAATGAAAAATTTAAATGATTTGAAAATCCCTGAAAATTTTGACTTTAAAAGTGTGAGTGGATTGAGTAATGAAGTAGTAGAAAAACTGCAAAAATTTAATCCACCAACTATTTTTGCTGCTTCGCAAATTAGCGGTATTACTCCTGCTGCTTTGGATGTTTTACATATTTATATCAAAATGAAAAAACAGTAGATAATAATAAATTTATCTATTGTTATGATTTAAAAACAAACATTTGTTTTTGTTTTTAAATAAATATTCATACATCTTAAATCAAGCTTTTTATACCAAAGAAAAAATTTATCATTTTTTAGATAAACTGCTAGGTTTTACAAAAAATCAAAACAAAGGAAGTAAAATGGCTACATCTGAAAGTAGACGAAGCTTTATGGGCTTTGCCTTTGGAACAGTAGCTGCTGTGGGTGGTGCTTTTTCATTAGTTGCAATGAAAAAAACATGGGATCCGCTCCCAAGTGTAAAAGCAGCAGGTATTACTACTGTAGATCTAACTGACATGAAAGAGGGCGAGCTTAGAACAATTGAATGGCGTAAAAAGCCTATATTTATCTTAAAAAAAGATGCAGATATGGCAAAAGATAGCAATAGAGATGTTGTTGTAGGTGATGTTGCTTATACTGTAGTTATTGGTCTTTGTACGCATTTAGGCTGTATTCCAGCTTATGCTCCAAGCGAAAAGTTATTTAAGTGTGCTTGCCATGGTGGTGAATTTGACACTAGTGGTAAAAATGTATTTGGTCCTCCTCCAAGACCTTTGGACATTCCTCCTTTTAGAATTGATGGAACAAAATTAGTATTAGGCGAAGAAGGTCCAGAATATAAAAAAATGATCGCGGAGGCTTAATATGGCACAAATAAAAAAAGCAAATGGTATTGTAGATTGGCTTGATCAAAGATTAGCTGTAAATAAACTTTTTAATGTTTTAATGGCTCAATATTGGATACCAAAACAAATTAACTTCTTATGGGCAATGGGTGTTATCTTAACTACTCTTTTTGCTATTTTATTTATTTCAGGTCTATTTTTAGTAATGTATTACAAGCCAGATGTCGCTTTGGCTTTTGATAGTGTAAATAAAACTATCATGCAAGAAGTGGAGTATGGTTGGCTTTGGCGTCATATGCACGGTGTGGCCGCTTCGGTTGTATTTTTAATCATATATATCCATATGTTAACAGGAATTTATTATGGCTCTTATAAAAGAGGTCGTGAAATGATTTGGATTAGTGGTATGCTTTTATTTGTTGTATTTTCAGCAGAAGCATTTAGTGGATATATGTTACCTTGGGGACAAATGAGTTTTTGGGCTGCTCAAGTTATTACTCAGCTTTTTGGTGGAATTCCTTTTATAGGTGATGCGTTGGTTATTTGGATAAGAGGAGATTTTGCAGTTTCAGATCCAACTTTAACTAGATTTTTTATGTTGCATGTGTGTTTATTACCTATTGTAATTTTAGCAATTATTGCATTCCATTTTTATTCTTTAAGAATCCCTCATGTTAATAATGAAATTTCGGAAGAAATTGATTTTGATTTAGAAGCTGAAAAATATTTAGCAGGTGATACAAAAGGTTCTAAAGTGATTCCTTTTTGGCCAGGATTTTTAGCTAAAGATTTTATGTATATTGCGCTATTTATGATTTTCTTCTTTTATTTGGTATGTTTTAAATTTAATTTTGCAATGGATCCAATCAACTTTGACCCAGCAAATTCTTTAAAAACACCTCCTCATATTTATCCTGAATGGTATTTCTTATGGAGTTATGAAGTTTTAAGAGGATTTTTCTTTGATGTTGGAAGTATTAAGGCTTTTGATATAGGACTTGCAGCATTTGGTATAGCACAAATTATTTTCTTCTTATTACCTTGGCTTGATAGAAGTGATGTTATAAAACCAGCACATGAAAGACCGATGTTTTTTGTATGGTTTTGGGTATTATTGATAGATTTAATTGTACTAACAGTTTATGGAAAGCTTCCTCCAACAGGAATTAACGCTTGGATAGGATTTTACGCTTCTATGGTATTTTTACTATTATTGTTGGTAGTTTTACCAATTATTACTATCATGGAAAGAAAAAGGGGCTAATAATGAGAGAATTAAAAATATTTTTTGTAGTTGTCTTTTTCACAGGTTTAGTTTATTGGGGGGTTGAGCCTTATGCGCATTCAGTGATGAATCCTCCTTCAACTCCAGTTAATTTTGACTTTGCAAAAGCTGATGTAGAATTTACCAAAGGTGAGGTTGCTTTAAAAGAAAAAGCAGCAATGGATATTAATGCTTCAGGGAGTGAAAAAGCTATAGCTAATGCTCAAAAAGCATTAGAACTTGCTAAAAGCCAAGAAGAAGCTACTAGGCAATTATGGGAAAAAATCGCAAAAATTGATTTTACCAAAGGCAATGTACAAAAAGGAAAAGAACTTTTTGAAGGAAATTGTATTGCATGTCATGGTGTAAAAGCTGCTGGAATTCCTGCTACTATCACAGATTCTTCTTTAGGTGTAACACCTCCTGATTTGAGTGATGCAGGTGCTATCTATGATGAGAAATTTTTAGCAGCATTGATTGTTGATCCAGTTAAAGCTTTACAAATTTCACATAAATTTAATGATGAAAATCCATTCTTAATGCCTGCTTATCCTTTAAGTGGCGATGAAACACAAGATAATCAAGATTTGGCAGATTTAATTGCATTCTTTAAAAATACAGCTAGTGAATATGAAAAAGAATTTGATGCAAAATTAAAAGCTGATTTAGAAGAAAAATATGCTAAAAATCAAGAGCTTTCAGAGCAAACAAAAATAGCTTTAATTGCAAAAGAGTTTGATTTTGCTAAAAACAAACATACATTTGAAAATGCTTGTGGAAGATGTCATGATGTAAAATATGACGGCTTTGTTTCAAGCTCAAATATGAGTGATTTAAAAAATTATCTTGGAATGACACCTCCAGATCTATCTATGATGATTCGTTCTAAAGGTGCACATTATCTTGAAATCTTCATCAATGAACCTCAAAAGAAAATTCATGGAACTGCTATGCCAAGAGTTGGTTTGAATGAAAAAGCACAAACTCAAGTTATTGATTATCTTGAAAAAGTTGGTGATAGTAAAAAAGAAGAAAGGGAGCAAACAGGAATTTATATCATGATATTCTTTGCTATCTTAAGTATTTTTGCTATAGGCTGGAAAAGATCAGTTTGGTCTAAACTACACTAATTTACCCAAAGAACGCCCCATGGCGTTCTTTTTCTTCAATAATAAGCTAAATATAAAATAAAATTTGATATAATATTTTTTCATTTCACACGCATTAATTTCCTTATTAGGTTGCTTATGGGTTAAAGAATGCGGAGGAATAAACCTAATAATTTTATTTCAAGGAGAATTTCATGGTAAGCATGAGAGATTTATTAGAATGTGGTGTACACTTTGGACACCAAACAAGAAGATGGAATCCAAAAATGAAAAAATTTATTTTTGGAGAAAGAAAAGGTATCTATGTAATTGATTTACAAAAAACACTTAGATATTTTAGATATACATATAACATCGTTCGTGATGCTGCTGCAGAAGGTAAGACAATTTTATTTGTTGGTACTAAAAAACAAGCCGGTGGAGCGATTAAAGAATATGCTGAAAAATGCGGTATGCCTTATGTAAATCATAGATGGCTTGGTGGTATGATGACTAACTTTGGAACTATCCGCCAATCAATTAGAAAACTAGAAGTTATAGAAAAAATGGAAGAAGATGGAAGCATTAAGCTTTTAACTAAAAAAGAAGCTTTAATGCTTACTAGAAAAAAAGAAAAATTATTAGCATATCTTGGTGGTATTAGATATATGAAAACCCAACCTGATATGATTTTTGTTATTGATACTGTTAAAGAAAAAATTGCAGTACAAGAAGCTAATAGATTAAAAATCCCTGTGGTTGCTCCACTAGATACAAACTGCGATCCTGACTTAGTTGATTTCCCAATTCCAGGAAATGATGATGCGATTCGTTCAGTTCAACTTTTCTGCCAAGAAATGGCTGAAGCAATCAATGAAGGTAAAGCTTTAAGAGAGCAAGATGGTGAAGTAAATGAAGAACAACCAATCTCTGAAGAAGAAAAAAAAGAAGTTTTAGAGGAAGCTATGAGTGAAGAAGATTTTGAAGGAGATAAAGAGTAATGGCTGAAATCACTGCACAAATGGTAAAAGAACTGCGCGAAAGTACTGGCGCAGGTATGATGGATTGTAAAAATGCTTTAAAAGACACAGATGGTGATTTTGAAAAAGCAGTGCAACTTTTAAGAGAAAAAGGGCTTGGAAAAGCTGATAAAAAAGCTGATCGTTTAGCTGCTGAAGGTTTGGTAAGTGTAAAAGTAAGCGATGATTTAAAATGTGCAACTGTAAGTGAAATCAATTCTGAAACCGATTTTGTTGCTAAAAATGAACAATTTATTGCTTTAACAAAAGATACAACAGCGCATATTCAAGCTAAAAGCCTTCAGAATGTTGAGCAGTTGCATTCAAGTGAGATTAATGGTGTTAAATTTGAAGAATATTTGAAAAATCAAATTGCAACTATAGGTGAAAATTTAGTTGTAAGAAGGTTTGCTACCGTAAAAGCTGGAGCTAGCGGAGCAGTAAATGGTTATGTTCATTCTAATGGACGCGTGGGTGTTATTATTGCTGCAGCTTGTGATAGTGAAGCTACGGCTAATAAGTGTGGAGATTTTTTAAAACATCTTTGTATGCATATTGCTGCAATGAAACCAAGTTATTTATCTTATGAAGAGCTTGATATGGATTTTGTAGAAAATGAATATAAAGCTTTAGTTGCAGAGTTGGAAAAAGAAAATGAAGAAAGAAGAAGATTAAAAGATCCTAATAAACCAGAGCTTAAAATTCCAAAATTTGCAAGTAGAAAGCAATTAACTCAAGAGATAATCCAAGAAGCTGAAGAAGCTATTAAAGCTGAACTTCAAGCACAAGGAAAGCCAGAAAAAATTTGGCCTAACATTATCCCAGGTAAACTAAATAGCTTTATAGCGGATAATTCTCAGCTTGATGGTAGACTTACTCTAATGGGGCAGTTTTATGCGATGGATGATAAAAAAACTGTTGAGCAAGTAATTACAGAAAAAGAAAAAGAATTTGGCGGAACTATTAAAATAGTAGAATTTGTTCGTTTTGAAGTGGGCGAAGGTTTAGAAAAGAAAACTGAAGATTTTGCTGCTGAAGTTGCTGCGCAAATTGGTTGAAAATGGAACTTTTAAAAGCGGAAAATTTAAGCCATAGTTTTGATATTCCGCTTTTTGAAAATTTAAATTTTACTTTAAATACAAAAGATTGTATTGCAATATGTGGAAGTAGTGGGTGCGGCAAATCTACTCTTTTGCATATTTTATCTACCTTATTAAAACCTCAATCAGGAAAAGTTTTTTATAATAATCAGGATTTGTATTCCTTAAATGATGAAGCTTTATTAGAAATTCGTAGAAAAGATTTTGGGATTATTTTTCAAATGCATTATTTATTTAAAGGTTTTTTAGCTTTTGAAAATATAGAGCTTGCAAGTATTTTGAGTAAGCAAAATATCGATTATGAGTTATTAAAAAAACTTGATATTGTTGATTTAATGAATCAAAAGATCACAAAATTAAGTGGTGGACAACAGCAACGAGTAAGTATAGCTAGAATTTTAAGTAAAAGACCAAAAATCATTTTTGCTGATGAGGCTACTGGTAATTTAGATTTTAAAAATGCTTTAAATGTGTTAGATATTTTGATTAATTATGTTAAAGAAAATAATGCAGCCTTATTTTTTGTGACTCACGATCAAGAACTTGCTAAAAAATGTGATAGAATTTGTCATTTAAGTAATTATGGAATTTGTTAAATATTTAGGCGATGAAAATGTTGTAATTTTCATGCTTTTATTTGCCAGAATGAGTGGATTAATAGTATTTTTCCCTTTTTTTTCTCATAATAGTATACCTTTGGTAGTAAAAACAACTTTAGCTTTATTTTTAACAATGTTTTTATATCCTTTGGCAAAACTTGAAAATAATACACCTGACTCTTTTTTTATTTTATATCTTTTAAGTGAAGTACTTTTTGGGATGGTTGCAGGTTTAATTTTACAAATGATTTTTGCTATTTTACAAATGGCAGGCGAACAAATTTCTTTTACTATGGGTTTTTCTATGGCTAGTATTTTAGATCCAGCTACAGGTGCCAATACTCCAGTGATTTCTCAAGTTTTAAATTTGCTTGCATTATTGGTTTTTTTAGCATTTGATGGTCATCATTTGGTATTGCTTTTTATGTCTAGTTCATTAGATTATATTAGTTTGGGTGGATTTTATCCGCATGAGAATTTAATGCTTTATTTAAATAAAGCTATGGTAAATATTTTTGTGCTTGGTTTTTCTATGGCTTTTCCTATTTTAGCAATATCTTTATTATCGGATGTTATTTTTGGTATGCTTATGAAAACTATGCCGCAATTTAATCTTTTAGTGGTGGGTTATCCTATTAAGATATTTTTATCTTTTGCAGTGCTTATTGCTATTTTACTTATCATGATGCAGTATTTTAAAAATTTAATGTTAAAAAGTTTTGAGCATATGGAGTTATTGTTTTTCAATATATAAGCAATAAATAATTAAAAATGTTTTAAAATAATACATTTGTTTAACTTGGGGGATGACAGATGAAGGTTGTGCTGATAAATTTTAATGTAGCTGTTTCAAAATTAATTAGCTTAGGAGTTCAAAAGCTAGGTTATGAATTTGAAGAGCTTGCAAGTACTGAAGAACTTGAAGATTTTTATGATATTATCATCATAGATCATGATATTGAAGCTAATTTGGATGATTTGAAAAGCAAATGTAATAGATTGATTTATTTATTGCCTAGAAACCAAGAGCAAGTAGAAGGCGTAGAGTGTTTATATAAGCCTTTTTTGCCGACTGATTTTATTGAACTTTTGGGTAATGAAAAAACTTTAAGTGAAGATAAAGATAATACTTTAGAAGAAGATGAATTAAGTTTTGATGAGGATGTTCTAATTGATAAAGATATACCTTTAAATGAAAATGAACTTTTGGCTGGTATTGATTTGTCTGAGCATGAAGAAAGTTTAAGTGAAGATGATTTAAATCTGCAGGAAGATTTTTTTGAAGAAAATTTAGATAATTCATTAGAAGCTGAGGATAAATCTGAATTAACAAATGAAGTTGATGTTGATAAAGAATTAGGTGATAAGTTGACATTAGCAGATGAACAACATGAAGAAAATATAGAAGAAAATATAGAAGAAAATATAGAAGAAAATATAGAAGAAAATATAGAAGAAAATATAGAAGAAAATATAGAAGAAAATATAGAAGAAAATATAGAAGAAAATATAGAAGAAAATATAGAAGAAAATATAGAAGAAAATATAGAAGAAAATATAGAAGAAAATATAGAAGAAAATATAGAAGAAAATATAGAAGAAAATCCCGCCGAATTTGATTCTCTTGATGATTTACCTATGGTTGAAGAAGTGAGCGAAAAAGAGATGAGTTTTGATGATTTGCCTAAAGATGCTCAATTTATTGGTGAAGCAAAAGATGATAATAGTATTGCAGAAGAAAATGAACCTTTGGTAGAAGAGGTTTTTGAAAATGAAAGTATAGAAGATTTTCAGCCAGAAGAGGAGTTAAGCACTCAAGATAAAATAAAAGAAGAATTAGCTGCTATTGATGAATTAGATGAAGAATTTGGTGATATTGATGAGAATTTAATGAGTGATTTTGATATGCAGGATTTAAGTGAGGGTGAAGATTTACAAATAAAATCACAAGCCGATGTAAATGAGGAAAATATAGAGGAAAACATGAGTGAAGTTTTAGATGAAATGCAAGATGAATTTGCAAATTTAAATGAAAATGATGTTATGTTAGCTTTAGGAGAAGAACTTGCTCCAGCTATTGTAGAAAAGAAAGAAATAAGCAAGGTAAACACTGAAGAAAAAGCAGAAAATTTACAAGAAGATGAAATGGTAAATGAGCTTAGTAAAAGCATAGCTCAAACTATCACTTCGAGTATTACTGATGATACTTTAAAAGCAGCCTTAAAAGGTATGAAAATGAATATAAACATTAATATAAGCTTTGATGAGGATAAACATTGAGTGGCCAAATTTTAATCATCTCAGGACCAAGTGGAGCAGGTAAGAGTAGCTTGCTTCAAAGACTTTTTAAAGAAAAAGATAATATTTATTTTTCTATTTCAAGCACAACAAGAGCTCCTAGAGAAAATGAAAAAAATGGAGTGGATTATTTTTTTGTTAGTGAAGAAGAATTTAAGCAAGGTATAGAAAAAGGCGATTTTTTAGAATGGGCTTTGGTACATAAAAATTATTACGGTACTTCGTTAATCCCTGTAAAAAAAGCATTGCAAGAGGGTAAAAGTGTCATTTTTGATATCGATGTGCAAGGTTTTTGTATAGCTAAAGAAAAAATGCCTGAATACATTACTTCTGTTTTTATTACAACCAAAAATAAAAAAGAACTTGAAAAAAGATTGCTTAAGCGAAATACTGATAAAATAGAAGATATTAGCAAAAGATTAGAAAATGCTAGCGATGAAATGACTTATTTAGACCGATATGATTTTTTAATCATAAATGATGATCTTGAAAAAAGTTATAGGGAGTTAGAAACGGTTTTTGAAGCTTCAAAATTAAAAAGTACAAAACATGATTTAAAACAAATTCAAATTCAATGGAATAAAGGAGAATAAAATGCATATGCCAAGTGGAACTCAGTGGTTGATTATATTGCTTATAGTAGTGTTGCTTTTTGGTGCTAAAAAAATTCCAGAACTTGCTAAAGGTTTAGGAAAAGGTATTAAAACTTTTAAAGACGAAATGAACACAGAAGATGATAAAAAAATTGTTCAAGAAGATGCGCAAAAAATTGAAAAAATCAATGAAAAAGATGTTCTTGTAAAAGAAAATAACGAAGAAATAAAAAAAGCTTAAGGCAATACATTGAAAACTTTAGTTTATAAAGAAATTAAAGAAAAGCTAGGAAGAGATTTTATCTTAGAAAATCCCAAGAATAAAAATCTAGCTCATTTTGCTACGCCTTTGGCTTTTTCTTTGGCTAAAGAATTAAAGCAAAATCCTATGATAATTGCCAATGATATTGTTGCTAAGTTAAAAGATTGTGATTGTTTTGAAAGTGTAGAGGCTTTAAATGGTTATGTAAATTTTAAACTTTCAAGAGCTTTTTTAAATTCTTTGGCTACGCAAGCTTTGAGTGATAGTGAAAATTTTGCAAAAGACAATAAAAAAGAGCAGAGTTTTTTACTTGAATATGTGAGTGCAAATCCGACAGGACCTTTACACATAGGACATGCTAGAGGGGCTATTTTTGGTGATACTTTAACTAGGGTTGCTAGACATTTAGGATATAAATTTGATACAGAATATTATGTCAATGATGCGGGTAATCAAATTTATCTTTTAGGTCTTTCTATTTTACTTGCAGTAAAAGAATATTGTTTAAAAGAGCAAGTTCAATATCCTGATGAGTACTATAAAGGCGAATATATCATAGATGTAGCAAAAGAAGCTTTTGTTGATTTTGAAAAAGATTTCTTTGTAGAAGAAAACATTCCGCAATTAGCACTTTGGGCTAAGGATAAAATGCTTAAAGTTATCAAGCAAAATTTGGCCGATGCTAAGATATTTATTGATGCTTATGTGAGTGAAACAAGTTATTATAATGAATTAGAAAATACCTTAAAAGCTTTAAAAGAGCATGGTGGTACTTATGAGCAAGATGGTAAAATCTGGCTTGCATCAAGTGCTAAAGGCGATGAAAAAGATCGTGTGGTTATCAAAGATGATGGAAAAGGAACTTATCTAGCTGCTGATATAGTTTATCATAAAGATAAAATGAGCCGCGGTTATGATAAGTGTATTAATATATGGGGGGCTGATCATCATGGCTATATAGCTAGAATGAAAGCTGCTATGGAATTTTTAGGTCATGATAGTCAAAATCTTGAAATTATCTTAGCGCAAATGGTTTCATTATTAAAAAATGGTGAGCCTTATAAAATGAGCAAAAGAGCGGGAAATTTCATCTTAATGGGTGATGTTCTAGAAGAGCTTGGTAGCGATGTGTTAAGATATATTTTTATTAGTAAAAAATGTGATACACATTTAGAGTTTGATGTAGATGAGTTTAAAAAAGAAGATAGCTCTAATCCTGTGTATTATATTAATTATGCTCATGCTAGAATTCATCAAGTATTTGCTAAGGCAGGTAAGAGTGTAGATGATGTTATGCATTCTAAATTTGAGAGTTTAAATGAAGATGGTATGAATCTTTTATTTGAAAGTTTAAATTTAAAAGCAGTGCTTAATGACGCATTTGAGTCAAGATCCTTACAAAAAATTCCTGATTATTTAAAAAATTTAGCTTCTTTATTTCATAAATTTTATAATGAAAATAAAGTAGTTGGCTCAGATAACGAAGATGAGCTTTTAAAACTTTTTGCCGTATGTGCTTTAAGTATTAAAACAGCTTTTGCGCTTATGGGAATAGAAGCAAAAAATAAAATGAATCACGATTAATTTTGATCGTGATTTTTACTTTTTTTAATACTTCTTGTCATCATAAAGCTTTGCTCAAAAAACAAAAGCAAAGTTACACTTACTCCTACTGCTAAGGCTAATGTTACTGAAAGTGTTGTAAAAAAATGATCGAAAAATTGAATCAAGAAATTGGTCTTTTCGCTAATATCCTCCGAGCGTATAAAAGAAATCAAATACAATATGGCTTTATATGCATAAATTCCAGGTATCATAGGAATGAGAGCAGGAAAAGCTATGATTTCAGCAGGTGTTTTAAAAATCTTAGCTAAAAACAAACCAAGACAGCCTATGCTAAAAGAAGCTATAAAAGTTGCAATAGCCAAGGTTTGAAAACCAAAATATCCCATCAGGGTAAAGCGCATACCATGAGCTATAGCAGCCAATATGGCTGAGAGTATGAGCGTTTTAAAGGGCGGATTGCACACATAAGCAAAACCAAAACCTGTTAAAGCTGCAAAAAACATATCCCAAAGTATAGAAGAATAATCAATCATCTTAAAATCCCAAAATCATTAATACTAAGAGTAGTATAAATTCCAATGGCAATACAGCATACTAATATCGCCACACTAATAATACGACTAAGTCCCATAAGTATATGATCTTTTAAAATGTCTATAACGGAGTTTATAAAATAAACCCCAGGAATTAAATACAATATACTAGAACCCAAAGCAACATTAGCTTCTTGCACAAGCTTTAAATCCACCCCAAAAAATACAATAAAAGAGGATAAAAAAGAACAAATAATGTATTGAATTCTTAAATCAATTTTTATTCTAGTGAGTAAAATTCTTAAGCTAAAACCTACTAAAGTAGCTAAAAATACAAATAAACAGCCATAAAAATCCCCTCCAAATAGCTTGCAAAATGCTGAGTTTGCCACTGAAACTAAAAATAAATTAGCTAAAAAAGGATTTTTTGTGCTTTGTTTGAGTTTTAAAAGAGAAAATTTAGCTTCTTCTAGGTTGTATTTATGATCATGAATTTGCCAACTTAACGCACTTAGTTCTAAAATCAGTTTAAAATTAATATGATTGTGCTTATTAGGTATGATATAGGTTCTTTGTATGGAATTATCATTTTTATCAAAAATATTTAGTGTGGTATGGTGAAAGAAAAAATTCATATTAATCTCATAACCATATGCATTAGCTATTCTTCCAACGCACTTTGCCACTCTTGCTGTGTAGGTTCCAGCGCTTAAAAAAACACTAATGTATTCGATTAAAAAATCCGTTAAATTTTGAATAGATGGCTTTTGCATAACATTTTTCTTTGAAATAATTTTTATAAGATTTTATCAAAAATCAAATATAAAATCATATAAATTTAAATGTTTTTAGAAAAATATATATTAAATTAAAGAAAATAATAAAATACCTAGCTAATGAAACTAGGTATTTAAAATTGAAATTTTAAGATATCTTTTTTCTTTTTTGGATATAGATATAAATAGCCACAATCATAGTAGCAAAAACAATACAAGCAATAATAACAAAATGCAAATATTCTTTGATCAAATCTTCATTTTTACCTAAAACATAGCCTAATATAAGCAAAATTAAACACCAAATTCCAGCCCCTAAACTAGTATAAAATATAAACTTTTTCAAATTCATTCTTGCTAATCCTGCAGGTAAAGAAATGTACTGACGCAAACCAGGGATTAATCTACCACTAAAGGTTGATATTTCACCATGTTTATTAAAAAAGGCCTCAAATTGAGCAAATTTTGCTTCATTAACTCCAAAATATTTGCATATTTTCAAAAGAACTTCCCGTCCTAAAAAATAACATAAATAATAATTAAGTAAAGCTCCTAAAAGAGCTCCAAAAGTCCCACAAAGCAGACATAACCAAAAGTTAAGTTCGTTTTGATGGGCTAAATATCCAGCAGGTATCATCACTACTTCGCTAGGAAAAGGAAAAAAGGAACTTTCTACAAACATAAGAAAAATAATCCCCCAATAACCCCAATCTTTTGCAAGAGTGAGTAAAAAATCTATAATATCACCAAGCATAAACAACCTTTATTTTTTAAGCTAATGATATAAGTTTAGTTTTAATGTTTTAAAAATACAACATCGCTTTTGCGCAAATGATTATTAAAATACATAAAATCAATGCAATCAAGTGAGATTTTAAAGGATCTTTTCTTTTTAAAAATTTTATAAAAAATAAAGAATAAAAAGTCAAAGCTAGCATTGTTATTAATAATAAAAGTTTGATAAATAAAAATATGCCAAAATTACTCGCAAAAAAATCCCAAAAAGAGTTAATTTCATAAAAGCTCAAAAGATAAAATCCACTTAGTAAAAGTAAGATAAAAATACCAGCAAAAATAAAAATACTTGATTTAGTATAGGCTTTTTTGATTTTATCACAATCTTCTTTGTTTGCGTGTTGATAAGCAAAGCGATAAACACATACATCAAAAAATACATAGGCTATAAAAAATACAGCACAAATAAGATGAATACAAATAAAAATAAAATGCATAATTAATCTCCTTAAAAATCATAGCACAATTTCAAGGAGATGTAAATTTAAAGTTTTTCTAAAATTTGGATAGTTTTGATTTTATCTCCTGCTCTAATGCTATCTAGCACTTCCAAGCTTTCTTTATCTTTAGGGTTAATTTGCCCAAAGATAGTATGTACTCCGTCTAAATGAGGCTGTGGGCTGTGACAAATGAAAAATTGTGATCCACCTGTATCTCTACCAGCGTGAGCCATAGACAAGCTACCTCTTAAGTGTTTGTGTTTTTGATCGTCACATTCACATTCTATCTCATAGCCAGGGCCACCTGAGCCTATACCATAAGGACAACCACCTTGTATCACAAAATTTGGAATCACGCGGTGAAAAACAAGTTCATTGTAAAAACCATCATTGGCTAAGTTGGCAAAATTACACACAGTTTGTGGCGCTTCATCAGGAAATAATTCTAACTTCATATTACCTTTTTCGGTACTAATGATAGCAAAATTGTATTTTTTTGCATTTTTTGTATCGATTTTTTTAAGCATTTTTTGCTCCTATTCTATATTGGTATAAACTGCTTGTACATCATCGTCATCTTCTAATTTATCAAGCAATTTTTCAATATCCAGAAGTTGTTCTTCGCTAAAACTTACAGGATTGTTTGCAAGATATTCAAGTCCTGCTTTTTTAAGCACTAAACCTTTTTTTTCTATGGCATTGCTAAGCTCGCCAAAAGCAGTGTAATCACCTATAATTAGTAATTCCTCTTCATTTTGTTCAAGCTCTTCAAGTCCTGCATCAATGAGTTCAAGCTCAAGTTCTTCTAAATCTCCATCATATTTTTCAAGATGAAAGACAGCCTTGTGTGAAAACATAAAAGTTAAAGAGCCATTTTGTAAAATTTCTCCACCATTTTTGCTAAAAATCGCTTTTACATTGGCCACTGTGCGTGTAGGATTATCACTCATACACTCAACGATGATTAAAGCTCCATGTGCTGCTTTTCCCTCATAGTGAATATTTTTAATATCAGCACTATCTTTTCCACTTGCTCTTTTAATAGCTGCATCGATATTGTCTTTTGGCATATTATTAGCTTTTGCGGTAGCTATGGCACTACGAAGCTTTGGATTCATATCAGGATCAGCTCCGCCTTCTTTTGCTGCTACTTGTATAGCCTTCGCAAGTTTTGGAAAAAGTTTGCTCATTTTATCCCATCTTGCTTCTTTAGAGGCTCTGCGATATTCAAACGCTCTTCCCATAAATTCTCTCTTTCTTATATTGTTTTAAAGTTAAAAGTATAAACTAAGAAGTCTAAATTTGATTTTAAAGGAGTAAAAGAGTGATCAGAAAAGCTAGAAAGGATGATGCTAAAAAATGCATGCAATTGCTTGCTTTGGCAATGGATCATTTTATATATAAACTTAGTGGCTATAATGATCATCAAAAAGCCATAGAGGTTTTAGAAAATTTCTTCACTCAAGAAAATAATCGTTTAAGCTATGAAAATATATATGTTTATGAAGAAGATAGGGAAATTTTAGGTGCGATTTGTTTTTATGATGGAGCTTTGGCAGATGAGCTAGATAAGCCTTTAAATGATCATTTAGAATTTTTAGGAATCAATGAAAAAGTTTTAAAAGAGTGTGAAAATGAGTTTTATTTAGATAGTATTTGTGTGGATGAAAAATCAAGAGGGAAGGGTATTGCTAAGAAATTGATTGAATATGCCTTCAATGAAGCTTTTAAAAATGGTAAAAAGCTTTCATTAATCGTAGAAGATGAAAATATAAATGCAAAAATGCTTTATGAAAAAATGGGTTTTAAATTGATAAAAAATAAAATTTTTCACTCTCATAAATATGAATATAGAGAAAAAGGAGAATAAATGATTATAAAAACTAAAAATATTAATTGTCAAAGTTGTGTCAATTTAATCAAGGCTTCATTGGAAGATGAATTTGGTGCTATGCAAATAAATGTTGAAACAAAAAGCATAGAGATTGATTTAAAAGCAGAGCAAGTTGAAGAGTTCAAAAAACAATTGCAAGATTTAGGTTTTGAGATAGATGAAGCATGAGTTAAAATTAAAAATAGGTAATATGACTTGTGTTAATTGCTCTAATGCTATAGAAAAAGTTTGTGCAAAAATTGATGGAGTAGAAGATGTAAGTGTTTCTTATGTCAATTCTAGTGGAGTGTTTTTGCTTAAAGATTTATCTTTGGAAGCAAAAATCAAAGAAAAAATCAAAGCTTTGGGTTTTGAGATATTGCAAGAAGAGCAAAATTTATACGAGTTTAAACTCAAAGAGCTTAAAAATATGAAAATAAAGCTTATTATGAGTATAGTTTTAAGCTCTATTGTGATGTATTTTGAAATGTTTGTTCAAGGAAATGTTTCTGCTTTAATTCAAATGCTTTTATCTATGATAGCAATTTTTTATTGTGGAAAAGGTTTTTTTATCCATGCCCTTAAAGGATTAAGACATAAAAATTTAGATATGAATACCTTGATATCTCTAGGTGCTTTTACTTCTTTTATATATTCTTTTTTTGTGTATTTTGAAGTATTTAGCAAAGATGGTTATTTGTATTTTAGCGGTGGAGCGATGATTATAAGCTTTGTTTTGTTAGGTAAATACTTAGAAGAAAAGGCTAAATTTAAATCCTTAGAATATCAAAACAAATTAAAAAATATAGATATTAAACAAGCTAATATAATCTTAGAAGATGGAAGTATAAAAAGCATACCTAGTGCTTTTGTAAAAGAAAATGATGTGATTTTAGTAAAAGAGGGTGAAAGTGTTGTTGCTGATGGGGTGATTATAGCAGGTGAAGCTGAGGTTGATGTGAGTTTTTTAACAGGAGAGTTTTTACCACTTTTGAAAAAGCAAGATGATGAGATTTTAGCAGGAACTGTGTTGATTAATGGAAATTTAAAGATTAAAGCTAATAAAAAGGCGATTGAAAGCTCATTAGAACAAATCAAAGATCTTGTTTTTAAAGCAGGCAATGTCAAAACACCTTTAGCAAATTTAGCTAATAAAATTTCAGCTTATTTTGTAGCTTGTATTATTGTTTTATCGCTTTTTGTGTTTGTATTTTGGTATGTTAAAGAAGGAATTAATGCAGCATTTTTACATGCTTGTGCTATGCTCTTAATCTCTTGTCCTTGCGCTTTGGGTTTAGCAACCCCTATAGCTATAGTTAGTGCTTTAGCAAATGGTGCAAGAAATTTTATCTTAGTAAAAAATCCAGCGGTATTAGAGAATTTAGCTAGTATAAAACTTGCTATTTTTGATAAAACAGGCACTTTAAGTCAAGATGAATTAAGTGTTTATAAGTATAATCTTACTCAAGAAGATTTTCAAAAACTCACCCAAATTGAAAATTTAAGCTCACACCCAATCGCAAAGGCTTTTACTAAAGAATTGAATGTAAATTTAAATTTACAAGGGAAATTAAGTGTTTTAGTGGGCAGTGGTTTGCTTTATGAGGAAAATGATGATGTGTATTTAATAGGCAATGAGAAATTAATGCTTGAAAATGGTGTTGATATACAAAAAAGTAAGCAATTTTTGCAAGAATTTGAAGATCAAGCGCCTATATGTTTGTATTTTGTAAAAAATAAAATTTGTCTTGGTGGGGTTTGCTTGAAAAATGAACTTAAAAATGAAGCTAAAGACTTGATAGCAAATTTAAAACAAAAAGGTATAAAAAGTATTATTTTAAGCGGCGATAATAAAAAAAGTGTTACTAAAATAGCAAATGAGCTTAATATTGATGAATATTATTCTGATTTAAAACCTGAGCAAAAACTTAATTTCATAAAAGAAAAAATCAAAAAAGAAAAAGTTCTTTTTATAGGAGATGGTGTCAATGATGCTCCTGCTTTAAATTTAGCTAGTGCAAGCATAAGTTTTTCTAAAGCAAGTGAGCTTGCTAAAAAAAGCGGAGATTTGATTTTGATAAAAGATGATTTATCTTTAATAGCTTATTGTTTTGAGCTTTCTCAAAAAACTAAAAATATCATCAAACTCAATCTTTTTTGGGCTTTTATTTACAATGCTTTGTGTATTCCTATTGCAGCAGGTTTTGTGCCATTTATAAGTCTTAGTCCACATTTGGCAGCTTTGGCAATGTGTTTTAGTTCGGTAACAGTTGTACTAAATTCTTTAAGATTACGTTAGATAATTTTTTTAAACAATATTTACAAGAGTTAATTTATCAAACTCCTAAAAAGGAGTTTGATTTTATAATTCATTAACAGCACGATATGCTTGATCGATTGCTGAATGCATATAAGCTGACCAGTCAGAATCTGAATTTGCTATAACGATATTACCAAAAGGTTTTCTCGCAAGTTCTATGGTCTTTTGTGCTTCTTCACTATCATCAAAAAGACTATTTTCTGTATATGAGTAGCAGTGTCCCCAACGATTCACAACTATAGCCTTAATGTCTCTTTCATGATCAAATCCAGCTGAACCTAGCATACCTTGGAGTTGATCGCGAATGATTTTTTCATGCTCTTCAAAGCTCATAGTGAATAATAAATTTCTACCTACTCTAGCTCTATCTCTTGCGTCCATTCCTTCAAGATCAATTCCTTGCATAGAAGCAAATACTAAAGGTGAGCATACCATATGAACGCAAATAGGTTTTTTAGGGTCTCTTGGGTGGTGATATCCTCCCATATCTACAGGATAATCAAGCTTGGTTCTAGCATAAGGCATTTTTGGCGAATAAATTTCATGAACCCCAAGTTTTATAAATGGCTCCCAGTTACTTATAATAACATTTGTGTGTAAAAGTGATGTTTTTACGTTTTTACTCAAAGCATCTTTTTGATCTTGTGGCATGCTTGGTACTATGTATGGAATCATACTATTATAATTTGCCATTACAACTTTTTTAGCTTTTACTCTGTAATTTTTGCCTTTATTAACGTAAGTTACTAAAGCTCCATCTTTTGTGTTTTCTACATTTATAACAGTGCTGTTTAATCTTAAGCGTACTTTGTTTTTAGCAAGATCAAGTTTAGAATAATCAAAATGAGCTAGAGTAACTTCATCCATATCTTTGCCTTTTTTAGACACATCAGGAATTAATCTTCTAACCATTAATCTGGCAACAGTGGCATTACCATCAGCGCAGTGGTGGATGTATGGCTCTTCCATTTCAGCTAATGCTTCTCCCTCGATTGGATCAAGTCCAAGTTTATCAAAACCAGGCAAAAATGAAGCTCTAGCATCTTCACAAGAAACAGCATCAATTCCTAAAGCTAAAAAGTCATCTGTCATACCTTCAAAGAATTTTACAGCTTGTGGTGAAAGTTTAACCTTTTCTTCTAAGAATTTTTTATAGCTTGTTTTAGCCACGTACTCATCTCTTTGCCCTTTTGTCAAACCTTTTAGATAGTCTTTTTCGCTTTTAAATAAAGCAATTAAATCTTTTTTATCTTTTTCATTAAGAGGAAAATCACCTATAAAAGCTTCAATACTTCTGCCATTATGTCTTCCCTCAGGAATGTCGTCACAAATTACTTTTCTAGGGTTGCCACTTACGACTTTATCTACTCCAAATTCAGTCTTAGAAAAATACACACCTCTGCTAAGATTTAAATCAGGATAAAAATTCACATCAAAGCGTTTAGCAAGCTCATCAATATCCACACCCAAAGATGATAATAAATCTACTACTTCTTTGGAATATAATGCCTTTGGTGATTGAAATGTTTCACTGCCACCATAACTTAAAATAGTACCATCTTCTAAATCTATTTCATTTCTTCTAGCATGTCCACCAAAATCATCATGATTATCAAGGATAAGAATTTTTTTATCTTTTCCAAATTTGTTTTGATAAAAACAGGCAGCTGCTAAACCACTAATTCCAGCTCCAACAACAACCAAATCATACTCTTGTTTAGGTTTGATAGCGCTAAAGTCAAATTTTTCACCATCTCTTAGCATATGTGCAAATTCATAACTTGCATTATTGCTACCCCTTAGTCCAAGCCATTTTGGAGGATAGTATTCTTTGGTAAAATCTTCGATTTTGGCTTCTTTACCATATAATACTTGCAAAGGAGTCATTCCTGCAAGTATAGTTAAAGCCATTCCATTTAAAAAATCTCTTCTTTGCATGATTGTCCTTAAAATAAGATATATCAAGTCTTATTCTAAGAATATATTTATATATTTACTCTTAAAAGTGTTTCATTTGAATACAAATTTTTATAAAAAAGTTACTTTTTTTCTCTTTTTATAATTTTTATATAGTTTGATAAGTAGAAAAATCAAGGCTAGGCTTAAAGCTAAAAAATGTGGAATTTGTGGTATTTTTGCAGATAAAAAATAATGCCAAGCTGCTAGCAAAAAGCAAAAATATCCAAGTTTTCTTATTTTGTTTAATTTTTTAAAAAGTTTAAATGAGCTTATAAACATAAATGTGAGTATAAAAAAGCTTACAAAACCACTAAATTCTAAATTTTTACTAAAAGTATCTTTAAAAAAAAGTATTAAATCTAAATTTTTTCCAAAAGCAAAATAATTAAAAAAGTGAATTAAAGCCCAAAAAAATGCATAAAAACCTAAAAATTTAGGGTAATCTTTTGTGTGTTTATACTTTAAAAGTGAAAAAAATAGGCTTAATCCAAAAAAGATTAAACCAAATATACCACTATAAAAATATACAGATTTTACAATATCAAATTCTTGCATGATTTGATAAACGCTAAAAATAATACTTAAAGCAAAGACTAAAAATCCACCGATGTTATAAACTTTTTTGCTCATTAAAAATTAACCTTTAAATCCATGTCTTTATACAAATGTGCTACTTCTTTTTCATAGCCATTAAACATTTGTGTAGGCTTGGTGAAAAAATCTCCCAAAGGACGCTCATTTGCTTGAGACCATCTTGGATGAGAAACATTTGGATTAACATTGGCATAAAAACCATATTCTCTAGGGTTTGCTAGCTCCCATGTGGTTTTAGGCTGTTCTTTGGTAAATTCTATTTTTACGATAGATTTTATACTTTTAAAGCCATACTTCCATGGAACTACAAGACGAATCGGTGCTCCATTTTGTCCTAATAAAGGCTTTTTATACATACCTACAGCCATAAGCGTTAGTGGATGCATAGCCTCATCCAATCTTAAGCCCTCTACATAAGGATAATCAAGAGTTGGGAAAAATGAAGCTTGATCGGCAAATTGATTTTTATCAAAAAGAGTGGTAAATTTTATAAATTTTGCTTCGCTTTTGACTTTACATTTTTCTATTAAAGCACGCAATTCAAAACCAACCCAAGGCACTACCATAGACCAAGTTTCAACACAACGAAATCTATAAATTCTCTCTTCTAAAGGAAAGGCTAATAAATCTTGCATAGTTAAAGTCAAAGGCTCTTCAACTTCTCCACTAACTTCTATTTTCCAGCCGTTTGTGTTAAAATTTTTCGCAAGTTCTACGGCTCTTTTTTTGTCAGTAGAAAATTCATAAAAATTTACATAATTAGTCGCAATTTTTTCATCGCTAAGTTTTAATTTTTCATTATTAGGATCAGGAAAGAAATTTAATGCCATCAATTCAGATTGAACTAAAGCTGAACTAACTAAAGCCCCAGCACCTAGTTTTAAAAAATGGCGTCTATTTTTATATAATTGTTCGTTTGTGATATTCATAATTTTCCTTTATAAGTTTTATGATATTAAAACATATAAAGGAAAACAAAAGGATAATTTTTATTATATAAAAAAAATATTTTTAAAAAATTATCTCATTGTTTGCAGATAGAGCAGGGTTGTTTTTTGGAAATGGAGAAATATTGGTGTAATATTCTCTTTGCTTTTCATAAATTCCTTGATAAACCCCTTTTGGAATGATAAATTTTCTAGCACTATCAGGATAAAGTTCTAAGTATTTTGTTAAAAATTCTTTAAAAACTGGAGCAGCAGTCCTTGCGCCACCTTCGATTTGTTTCATAGGTTTATTATCATCATTACCATACCAAATAATAGCTTCTATTTCAGGAGTTAAGCCACAAAACCACGCATCTACGCTTTTATTTGAAGTACCTGTTTTTCCAGCTATCTCAATCCCTTCCACTCTAGCATTGCGTCCGGTACCTTTTTTAACAACATTTTGCATCATATCATTAACTAAAAAGGCTTGTTCAGGTTCGCTGATTTTTCTTTCTCCAGAATTGAACTCTACTACTATTTTGCCATTTTTATCAATTACTCTTTTAATGAGTATTAAATCTTTTTGCACGCCATAGTTTCCAAATACTGTATAAAGTTTAGCATAATCATAAATAGAAATTCCAAAGCTACCCAAAACTATAGATAAATCAACTGGTATATTCTCAAAGCCCATAAATTGAAGTTTATCATGGATCACATCAAGCCCTAAAGCAAGAGCTAAATTTATGGTAGCTAGGTTTCTTGATCCAGTTAGTGCTTCTTTTAAGCTTATAAGCCCTAGAAATTTTCCGCCGTAATTTTTAGGTTTCCAGTCTTTCTCATCTTCTTTGGTACTTTCAAAAATTCTTGAAATATCAGCAACCTTACTCATAGGAGAATAGCCCATGTCAATGGCAATTTGGTATAAAAAAGGCTTAAAAGAACTTCCAGGCTGTCTTAAACTTTGAGTAGCGCGGTTGAAATTACTTTTTGTATAATTTACCCCACCCACTAAAGCTAATATATCTCCATTTTGGTGATTTGCTACTATCATAGCTCCATTAAGTGTACTTAAATTTGCATCTTTATCTCTTTTAACTATTTCATCATAGCCAAATTTTAAAGCCTCTCTTGCAATATTTTGCACGTCAAGATCAATAGCAAGCTCTATTTTATAACCACCACTTTTTAAGTCTTTAATTCCGCTTAGTTGTTTTAAAACTTCCTGAGTAACATAAGGAGCTGCATTTTGTGTTAAAGTATCATCATATACTTTTGGAATTTCTTTTAAGGCATTTTCACACTCTTCTTTAGAAATCCAACCGAGATTATACATCCTTTGTACCACGCTATTTGCCCTAGCTAAAGAAAGATCTAAGTGTCTAGTAGGATCATAAGTGCTTGGAGCCTTTGGCATACCTACTAAAATGGCAATTTCTTTCAAACTAAGCTCGTCTAAATTTTTTCTAAAATACCCAAGCGCAGCAGTTTTTACTCCATAATATCCATGTCCAAAGAAGATGAAATTTAAATATCTTTCTAAAATTTGTTCTTTAGTTAAAGTATTTTCTATTTTATATGCAAGCAAAGCTTCTTTTAGTTTTCTACTCAAAGTACGCTCTGGGGTTAATTCTGTGTTTTTTATGAATTGTTGAGTAAGAGTGGAAGCTCCTTCCATGGTTTTTCCGCCACTTCTTATGATTTTAATAGCTGCTCTAAAAATCGCATCTATATTAACCCCACCATGTTCAAAAAAGCTAGTATCTTCAATGGCTACCAAAGCTTCTATAAGTCTTGGTGGAAGCTCTTCATAAGGAGCGTAAAAGCGGTGTTGCTCGAAAACATTTGCAACTAATTTTCCATTTTTATCAAAAATTTGTGTTGTAAGAGGTGGTTTGTAATCTTTAAAGGTGTATTGATTTAAATCAGAATCAGAAAACAAATATGCAATAAATATAAAAACTCCAACCGCGCATACTACACAAAAAGAAAGAAATATTTTTAAAATTTTTATCATAAAAATGCTTTCAAAAGTTCTATATTAAGCCCTAGTGCTGTACTTTGATGGCCTATAATTTTTTTAATGTATTTTTTATGAAATCCCTCACACATCACAGCTCCGGCTTTGCCTTGATAAAGTTTTGATTCAATGTATTCTTGCATATCTTTTAAATCAAATTTATCCAAAATCAAATCACACTTACTAAGATTAAAAATCTTTTTATCTTCTAAAATTAAAATCATTGCGCTTAAAACGCTAATGCTTTTGCCACTTTGCAAATTGAGCATATTAAAAGCCTCATTATCACTTTTAGCTTTGGTAAGAATGATATTTTGAGCACAAACTATACTATCAGCAACTAAAACATTTTTTAAATAAGGATATTTTGTAAAAAATTGCCTTTCTTTTTCTAAAACAATTTTTTGCACATAAGAGTTTGGATTATCTTTTTTTACCAAATTCTCATCATAATCTATAATAATTTGCTCAAAAGCGATATTTGCTTCTTTTAATAAAGCAACGCGCGAAGGCGAACTTGAAGCTAGATAAAGCATTAAATAAGACTTTCTTCTATGATTTTCTTGGCATAATCAAGCGCTTGTTCTATTTTGCTTGTATCTTTACCTCCAGCTGTTGCAAAATCATCCCTACCGCCACCGTTTCCACCAAGTATTTGAGCAATTTCTTTTACCAAAACACCAGCTTTTAATGAAGCGTTTTTAACGCCTGCTGCTATGATGATTTTGCCTTCTTTTTCTTGTAAAAGTAAAATTACAGCTTTGTTAAATTTGTTTTTAAACTCATCTATCATGGTTTTTATATCGCCACTATCTATTTTTTGCACACAATATTGAATGCCATTTAGTTCTTTAGAGCTTAATTCTGCTTTGTTTGAATTTTTTAATTCATTTTTTAAACTAGCTATTTCATTTTTTAATTTTGCTACATAGCTTAAAATATCATGAGTTTTTAACTCTTCTTTAGCTTGGTTTAGTTCTTTTAAATTTTCATTAACATAATCAAGTGCAGCTTTGCTTACTACTGCTTCTATTCTTCTAACTCCAGCACTAACCCCGCTTTCTTTGACAATATAAAAACTTCCTATTTCAGAGCTATTTTTCACATGAGTACCGCCGCAAAGTTCCTTACTGGCTCCTAGGGTTAAAACTCTTACTTTTTCTTGATATTTTTCACTAAATAAAGCTATTGCGCCACTTTTTTTAGCTTCATCTAAAGCCAAAATTTCAATTTTAGCCTCATTCGCTTGTATAATGTAAGTATTAACTAAAGCTTCTATTTGTTTTAGTTCTTCTTTGTTTAGGGCTTTTGGATGAGTAAAATCAAATCTTAATTTATTGTGTTCTACCAAAGAACCTGCTTGACTAATGTGTGAGCCAAGAATTTCTCTTAAAGCATGGTGTAGTAAATGTGTCGCGCTGTGATGTCTTGCAATTTGCTCTCTTTTTTTAGTATCTATGCAAGCTAACACTTCATCGTTTGTTTTAAGATCTTGTTTTAATTTCACTTGACTAAGATTAATATCAAAGAATTTTTGTGTATCTAAAACCTCATTTTCATTGATAAAGCCTATATCAGCACTTTGCCCTCCACTTGTTGCGTAAAATGGAGTTGTTTTAAGCATTAACCATGCTATATCTCCTGCTTTTGCTTCGGTTGTGATTTTAAAATTTTCATCTAAAATGGCCATGATTTTAGTTTTTTCTTCATAATTTTTATAACCACTAAAAGTATTTTTACCAAATTTTTCTAATAAAACTTTAAAGTCTCCACTAACTGCTTTATCCCCGCTTCCTTTCCAAGAAGCTTTGGCTCTGTCTTTTTGTTCTTGCATAAGCTCATTAAATTTAGCTTCATCTACACTAAGATTTTTTTCTCTTAGCATATCTTGGGTTAAATCAAGTGGAAAACCATAAGTATCATAAAGTTTAAAAGCTACTTCACCACTAAAAATATCTTTAGTTTTTTTAAGCTCTTCGTTAAAAATTTCTATACCATTTTCGATAGTGCTTAAAAATCTTTCTTCTTCTAGTTTAATTTGTTCTTTGATAAATTCTTTTTTTTCATTTAAGTAAGTATAATGTCTACCCATTAACTCACATACTACATCTACAAGCTCATACATAAAAGCTCTTTTAAGGCCTAGTAAATATCCATGTCTTAAGGCACGGCGCATAATTCTTCTTAAAACATAACCCCTACCTTCTTTATCAAAACCAACTCCTTGAGCAAGTAAAAATACACTTGATCTAATATGATCAGCGATTACTCTATAGCTGGCTCCGCTTTCATAAGTATAAGTTTTGCCACAAAGTTTAGCAATACTCTCAATAATAGGCATAAACAAAGAACTATCAAAATTGCTAAATTTTCCTTCTTTTATAGCGCTAACTCTTTCAAGTCCCATACCTGTATCAATACTTGGTTTTGGCAATGGAGTAAGCGTGCCATCAGTACTTCTTTCATACTGCATGAAAACTAGGTTCCAAATTTCTAAGAACCTATCCCCATCACCACCCATATAATCTTCACTAGAATTAAAATGCTCAGCACCTTGATCATAAAAAATTTCACTACATGGCCCGCATGGTCCAGTATCGCCCATTTGCCAGAAATTATCTTTATCGCCAAATTTATAAATTCTTTCTTTTTCTATATGTTTTTGCCAAAGCTCATACGCTTCATCATCGTTTTCATGTACAGTTACATATAATCTTTCTTTAGGTAGTTTTAAAACCTCAGTTACAAATTCCCAAGCATAAGCAATGGCTTGTTTTTTAAAATAATCCCCAAAACTAAAATTTCCAAGCATTTCAAAGAAAGTATGATGTCTTGCTGTGTAACCTACATTGTCTAAGTCATTGTGTTTTCCACCAGCTCTTATGCAAGTTTGACAACTTGTTTTACGTGGAGGATTAGGGCGTGGCACTTCTCCAGTAAATATGCTTTTAAAAGGTACCATACCTGCATTAGTAAAAAGTAAAGTTGCATCATCAGGCACTAAAGGACTTGAAGGAGTGATTTCATGTCCTTTTGACTTAAAAAATTCTAAATATTCTTTTCTTATATCCATAGATTTTCCTAGCTAGTTTTTTTGCTTAAAATAATACCAAAAATACTTTAAATTAAGTAAAACTATCTTATAATCATGATTTTAATTTATTAAGGTAATGCAATGAAAATTCCTTTTATAGACTTAAATGCTCAATATAATGCTTATAAAAATGAAATCGATGAGGCTATTGGCGAAGTTTTACAAAGCACCTCTTTTATAGGTGGTGCAAAATTAGAAGAATTTGAAAACAATTTAGCTAAATATGTAGGTATTAAACATGCAATAGGTTGTTCAAGTGGCACAAGTGCGTTATTTTTAGCCTTGATGGCTTTGGGCGTGGGTAGAAATGATGAGGTGATAGTGCCAAGTTTTACCTTTATAGCTACAGCTGAAATGGTTGCTCTAATCGGCGCTAAGCCTATTTTTGTAGATATTGATTTTAAAGATTATAATCTTAGTTTAGAAAAAATTCAAAGTGCCATCACGCCTAAAACTAAAGCTGTAATTGCTGTGAGTATTTTTGGGCTTATGTCTGATATGTTTGCTCTAAAAGAGCTTTGTAAAAGTCAAAATATTGCTTTGATAGAAGATGGTGCGCAAAGTTTTGGAGCTAGTCAAAAAGGCATAAAATCATGTGCTATAGCTGATATATCTTGTACAAGCTTTTTCCCATCTAAGCCTTTAGGTGCTTATGGAGATGGTGGAGCGATTTTTACCCAAGATGATGAATTAGCGCAAAAAATAAAAATTTATTTAAATCATGGACAAGTGCAAAGATATAAGCATAAATACATCGGCATTAATGGAAGGCTTGATACTATCCAAGCAGCCATTTTAAATGTGAAATTAAAATACTTAGATGAAGAGATTAAAAAAAGAGAGGCAATAGCAAAAATTTATGATGAAAATTTAAAAAATTGTATTTTACCATCAAGAAAAGATGATTTTGTGAGTGCTTGGGCTCAATATAGTGTGCGTGTAAAGAATAGAGAAAATTTCATGCAAAAATTACAAGAGCAAGGCATACCTACTGCGGTGCATTATCCTTTGGGGCTTCATTTACAAGAAGCTTTTGATTATCTTGCTTATAAAAAAGGTGATTTGCCAAATACAGAACTTTTGAGTGGTGAAATTTTATCTTTACCTATGAGTGCATTTTTAAAAGAAGAGCACCAAGCTAGAGTGATTGAGGCTTTTAAATGAAAATAGGGCTTATAGGCCTTGGTAAAATGGGTAAAAACCATTTAAGAGAACTTGAGCGTAATTTAAAAGTAAAAGAAATTCATCTTTATGATCCTTTTTGCAAAGATGAATTTAAACACTTTTTTCATAAAAATTTTGATGATTTTTTAAAGCAAAATCTTGACGGTGTTATCATTGCTACGCCTACTCATACGCATCTAGATACAGCTTTAAAGGTTTTTCTTAAAATAAAAAATGTTTTGATAGAAAAGCCTTTGGCATTAAATATTGATGAAATTTTAATTTTAGAGCAAAAAGCTAGAGAAAATAAAGTCAGAGTAGGGGTGGGTTTTTGTGAGAGATTTAACCCTGCTATTTTAACTTTAAAAGAAAAACTCTTAGAAGATGAGATTATAAGTATTAATATACAAAGAATTTCGCCTTATCCACAAAGAATAAACGATGTAGGTGTTTTAAGTGATCTTGGTGTACATGATATTGACTTAGTTAGATTTTTAAGTCAAGAACAGATTTTAAAAGCAAATATTTATAAAAGCTTCCATTATGATAAATTTGAAGATGAGGTAATGATAAGCTTAAAATTAGAAAATATTTTAGCAAGTATTCATGATAGCTGGAATGGACAATGCATTATAAGAAAAATCACACTTTTAGGTAAAAAACATACTTATGAACTTGATCTTAAAAATTTTGAATTTTTTATTAATACGCAAAAAATTCCAAATTTATATGAAAATTCTCCTTTGTATGCTGAGCATGAAGACTTTTTTGAGCTTTTGCAAAATGGGGTTTGTAAAAATTTAGCTAGCATTGAAGATGCTTTGAGAGTGCAAGAAATTTTAGAAGGTGTTAAATAGTGAAATATGTATTTTTTTTAAATATGGGCGGGGTTAATAAACTTGATGAATGTGAAGTTTTTTTAAAAAATATGTTTAATGATCCTTATATTTTAGGAATAAAAAATGTTTTTTTAAGAAAATTTGTAGCCTTTATGATAAGAAAATCAAGACTAAAAGCTATGAAGCAAAACTATGAAAAAATGGGTGGGAAATCCCCGCTTACTCAAATCACGCAAAGTTTATGTGATAAATTAAATTCCAAAACTAGAGAATATAATTTTGATTTTATCAGTCTATATGTTCCACCCTTTGCAAATGATATTTTTTCAAAATATGATTTTCAAAAAAATGATGAAATCATTTTATTTCCTTTATACCCCCATCATTCTAAAACCACTGTAACTAGTTCTTTAGAAGTGGTACAAAATGAGCTAAGAAATATCCAAAATCAAGCTAATGTAAAAATCATTGATGTTTTTTATAAAGATGAACTTTATAATGAAATGATTATAAAACATATTTTAGAAAAAAAGAAAGAGTGTGATTATAAAATTTTGATTTTTTCTGCCCATTCTTTACCGCTTTCAGTGATTAAAAAAGGTGATTTGTATGAAAAACATGTGCAAGAGCATGTGGGTATCTTGAAAGAAAAACTTAAAAATGAATTTGATCAAATCATTTTATCATATCAATCAAAACTAGGTCCAGTGAAATGGCTTGAACCTAACACAAGTGATATTTTAGAAAATTTAGATCAAAAAGCTTTGATTTATCCTATATCTTTTTGTATAGATTGCTCTGAAACGATTTTTGAGCTTGGAGTTGAGTATAGACACTTAGCAAAAAGTGATTATGAGCTTATTGCTTGCCCTAATGATAGCGATGAGTTTATAGAGTTTATTTTAAATTGTTTAGTCTAGAGTCAAATAAAACTCTAAATTTTAAAGTTAGTTCGGATTAGTTTTTATTGTTTTGTTTTCTATAGGCTTTAAATAACTTTCTTTTATCATAAGATTTACTGTATCTTTAAACATAGGTAAAGCACTTTGTGCAGCATAATAACTATAAGCCTTGGTAGGATTTCTCACCAAAACCCCTATAGTGTAATTGTTTTTCTCATCATTTGCAAAGCCAAAAAATGAAGCATTGTAGCGATTTGAAGTATAGCCTTTTCTTTCAGCAATCCTAGCTGTACCCGTTTTGCCACCTATGATGATGCCTTGAGTTTGTGCTTTTTTGCCCGTTCCTTTTTCTATAACATTGATTAAAATTTGTTGCATTTCTTTGGCGGCTTTACTTGAAAGAATTTTTTCTTTTTTAACTTCATCATCAAGTTTTATTAAACGTCCGTCTTGATAAATTTTATTTGCAATTTGTGGTGTGATATAAATTCCATCATTATTAAATACATTATAAGCAGCTAGAAGTTGCATAAAAGTTGTTTTTAAGCCATAGCCATAGCTTAATACAGATTTTTCTACTTCTCTTAACCTTTTTGGATTTGGTATTTCTCCTTTTTGTTCATAAGGAAGATCAATACCGCTTCTTTCTCCAAAACGAAAAATTCTAAGCCCTGAGATGATTTCAAGATTACTTAATCTTTGGGCGATTTTAATCATACCGACATTTGAAGAGTAGGTGATAACTTCTTCCATGCTCATTTTATCTTTTCTATGATCATCGCGTATAGTAAAACGGCCAAGCTTGTATTGACCACCTTGGGTGTTGATGATTTCATTGACTTTGATTTTATCAAGCATTAAAGCAGTGGTAAATATAAAAGGCTTTATAACAGAGCCTGCTTCATAGCCATATTCTATCGCACTTGCATTAAGCACAGATAGATCTTTTCCACGATTTTGCGGATCATATCTTCTTGAGCTAGCAAGGGCTAAAATTTTCCCACTTTTACTTTCCATAATTGCAACTATAATTTCATTAGCTTTTAGATCTTCATTTCTTTTATCAATAGCCTTTTCTAAGCCTTTTTGAAGTTTTAGTGAAATATTTAAGTATAAATTACATCCATCTATTTTACGCTTTTCATAAGAGTGTAAATTTAAGATAATATTGCCACCTATATCTCTTAAACCTTGGATTTTTGCATTTTGTAAAGGGCTTAAACATTCATTGTAGTATTTTTCTAAGCCTTTTATGCCAACATTTTTAAAAATTTCACTTTTTTCATCCATATAAGTTCTTGTGTAGCCTATGATAGGAGTAAGTGAGTCTTTTGGCATATACACGCGATCTTCTTTGTGTTCTATGATATCAAGTCCTCTTGTTTCAACTCTGCCATTGTTATTTGTAAAAGACTTAAAAAAACCTTGAGTATAAAGCTTTTTAGCTAATTCTTTTAAATAACTTGCATCTTTTGAATTAATATCTTGGAGTAAAATAAAATTATAACTTCTTCTTTTTTTTGCAAGCATTCTTTTTTTGATATCTTGCATTTGTTCATCGCTTGCACTACTATAAATTTGAAAAAGAGTTAAAAATAATTCTTTTTTATCAGGATTTAAACTTCTAAGATCAATTTCAGCTCTATAAATTTGCCTACTAGAAGTTACTGTAAAATTATCGCTTGTAATGATATTGCCTCTAAGAGCGGAAAAATATTGTTCTTTTTGGGTATTTGGTATATGGCGTTTTGAGGTTAGAAAAAAAGTAGAAAGTAAAAACAAGGCCATAAAAAACAGAGCCATACAAAAAGCAAAAGCTACCTTTGAAACTCTATTTCTAATGGTGTTTGAAAGCATATATTAAATTTGAGTTCTTGAAATTTCTTTATATGCGTTTATAGCCTTATTTCTAACTTCAAGCATAAATTTCATACTTGATTCAGCTTTGCTAATAGCAATTGCTGCTTGGTGTAAGTCTTTTACTTCGCCTGTTGCAATGTCTACCATAGCAGCTTCAGCTGTTTCTTGAGTTTTATTAAGGTTGTTAATAGAATTTTTTAATAAGCTTGAAAATTCATCACCTATATTATTTGAGTTATTATTATTTTTATTGTTAACATTGTTAAATTGATTAATACCATTAATAGTGTTCATTTATTAACCTCTTAGTAAATCTATCGCACTTTGTGCTATAGTTTTAGTGCTTGTAAAAGCGCTTACATTGGCTTGGTAAGCTCTTGTTGCTTCTATTAAATCGGCCATTTCGATGACAGGGTTTATATTTGGAAAAGCAACATAGCCTTGTTCATTCGCATCTGGATGAGATGGATCAAATTTCATACGAAAATCTTTATCATCTCTTACAACCTTATCAACTACTACACTCATTATAGCAGGTTTTGCATCTTTTTGTGAAGCTGGGTCGTTTAAAGGATTTTCATATTCTAAAAAATTATTATCTTTAGCAATTTGTTTATTTAGTAATTCATTAAAATCAGTTGCTTTAAAAATCACTTCTCTTCTTCTATACGGACCACCTTCTGCTGTTCTAGTGGTGTTTGCATTAGCTATATTTGAACTAATTACATTCATTCTAAAGCGTTGAGCGCTAAGTCCGTATCCGCTAATATCAAAATCACTTAAATAAGCCATTGTTTTTCTCCTAGCCTAATTTAGAGCTTGTTTCTATGATGGTTGAAAAAATATTACTTTGTCTTCTTAAAACACCATCTAAAGCAGTAATCATCATAGTATTTTTACTCATTTCAGTAGTTTCTACATCAAGATCTACTGTATTTGCATCATTTCTTGCTAAATGTCCATCTCTTAAATAAATGGTTGATTTATTAGGATCTGGAAATTTCCAAGGTTTTTGATGATTTGCGTTTGTACTTGCTAATTCAAGCTCTTTGGTATCTTTTTTTTTGAAAATTTCATTTGCTCTATTAACTAAAGCAGTTTCAAATTCTATATCTCTTGCTTTATAAAAAGGAGTATCGACATTTGCAAGGTTAGAATTAATCATTTGACTTCTTAGGTTTCTTCCTGCTAAAGCATCAACAATAAGTTCTTTTGATTTAAAAGGGCTTATCATAATTTTTCCTTTAAAATAAAGCTTTTATAGGTTAAAAGCAAAAATCATTCCAAAATATTTATGCAATTTTGTTTATGTATAAGTATATCTTTTTATAGTAAATTTTTGAAATTTTTAAAGCCACTTTCAAGCAAAACTTTTTTTTCTAATGTTTTTAAAAAATCCTTTTTTGTCATTTCTTTGGCACCCATAAATTTTAAATGCTCGTTAGGCACTTGACAATCTATTAAAAAATCATATGGTTTTAAAAGTTCACAAAGTCTTATTAGGGCTACTTTTGAAGCATCTTTTTTAAGACTTATCATACTTTCACCAAAAAATATTTTACCTATTATAAGTCCGTATAAACCGCCGATTAAAACATCATTTTCATAAACTTCAACACTATGAGCTAAATTTTGCTCAAAAAGCTTTGTATAAACTTGTATAAATTCTTGACTTATCCAAGTTTTTTTTCTTTTTGCGCAATGATTTATAAGCGAGTTAAAATCAAAATTAAGTCTTATTTCATAAGTTTTTAAAGCTTTTTTTATGCTTTTTTGTATGCGCACTTCATCAGGTAAAAGCACCATTCTAGGAGAAGGACACCACCAAGTAACAGGATTGCTAGTCCATGGAAAAAGCCCTAAGCTATAAGCATGAGGTATAAAATCTACTTCTAGTTTTTCACTAATAAAAACAGGCGCATCATCAGGGCTTTTTAAAAGTTTAGAATACAAATTCAATTTTTTCATTTTTGGAAAGTTTGAGTTTTAATTTACCACCATTTTTTAATTTTCCAAATAAAATCTCATCGCTCAATTTCTCACCTAATTCTTCGGCAATAATGCGTTTTAATAATCTTACTCCAAATTCTTTATTAGTAGTTTTTTTAGCAAGAAATTCTTTTACTTTTTTATCAGCTTCCATGGTGATGTTGTTTAAATTTTTTGCCATTAAATCTAGTTCTTTTTGAACGATTTGTTCTAAAATTTCTTGACTTAAGTCATTAAAATGAATGATTTTATCTATACGGTTGATAAATTCAGGTGCGAAGAAATCTTTTATGGCTTTATTACTTTTTTCTTTATCACTGCTTAAAAAACCAAGCTCATTACTTTCTTTGAGACCTAAATTTGAAGTCATAATGATAATAGTATTTTTAAAATCAGCTTTTAACCCACTATTATCTGTTAAACTTGCATTATCAAAAATTTGCAAAAAGGTATTAGTTAAATCAGGATGAGCCTTTTCTATCTCATCAAATAAAACTATGCTAAAAGGATTTTTTCTAATACTATTGCTAAGCAAGCCACCATCTTCATAGCCCACATAACCTGCTGAAGTTCCTATGAGTTTGCTTACATCATGTTTTTGTGAGTATTCACTCATGTCAAATCTTTCAAGATTAAGGTTTAAAATTTGTGCTAAATTTTTAGCAAGTTCGGTTTTGCCAACCCCGCTTGATCCGGTAAATAAAAACACACCTTTTGGAGTGTTTTTGCCTTTTAATCCTGCATAGCTTTGTTTTAAAATAGAACATAAAGTTTTAATAGCTTCATCTTGTCCAAAGATATTTTGTTTTAAAACATGTTCCAAGTTCTTAAGAATTTTACCTTGATCGCTTTCATAAATTTTATGAGAATGTGTCATTCTTGCTAAAGTATTTTCTAAATCTTTTATTTTTACTATTTTTTTACTTTTTTTATCTTCCAAAGCAAAACTTGCGCCAAGCTCATCGATTAAATCAATCGCACTATCGGGTAAAAATTTATCATGTAAAAATTGTTTTGCTAGTTTTATACTTGTTTGTAAAATTTCATCACTGATTTTGATTTTGTGAAAATTTTCGTATTTGCTTTTTAAGCCCTGTAAGATTAAAAAACACTCTTCTTCGCTTGGCTCATCTATATCAATTTTTGCAAATCTTCTACTTAGGGCTTTGTTTTTATCAAAGGTGTTTTTATATTCTATAAAAGTAGTTGCACCTATGCATTTAATGTTACCATTACTTAGTGCAGGTTTTAATAAATTTGACATATCTGCATGACTTTCATTGCTTGCACCAGTTCCTACTATGGTGTGAATTTCATCTATAAATAAAATAGCATTAGGGATATTTTCTAATTCTTTTATGATATCTTTTAATCTTTTTTCAAAATCACCTCTATATTTTGTTCCTGAAAGCAAGCTTGCCATATCAAGACTATAAATTTTTGAGTTTTTTAAATGTTTTGGTACTTTTTCTTCAGTTATAGCTAGCGCTAGTCCATCTATAACAGCACTTTTACCAACACCTGGCTCACCAACTAAAATAGGATTATTTTTTTTGCGACGGCTTAGAATTTGCATCATTCTTTCAAGTTCAAATTTCCTACCTATAACAGGATCTATTTTACCTTTTTTTGCAAGTTCAACTAGCTCTATAGTATGGGTTTTTAAATTTTTAAATTCAGCATTTTGTAACAATTCTTTTATTTTTTCTTCTTCTATTAGGTGTTTTTTTAAAATATTATAAGAATAAGCTTTTTCTTCTTTACAAAGTGCGATGATAAAATCAATCACGCTTGTTTGATTTTTCGCATTTAGCTTGTGTAATATATTTTCCAAAATTACAGAAAAAATAGGTTCTATTTCTTTTTTTAAAATTTCATTATTTTTAGCCAGATAATTTTTTAATTCATTTTCAAAGCCTTGTAAATCACCATCTCCGATTTCTTCAAGTAGATTTTTAAAATCATTGCTAAGTTTAACTAAAGCAAAAAGTAAATGCTCACAAGTGATAAATTCATGATGATTGATAAAGCTTAAATGTCTTGCATTTGGTATAAATGAGTCAATCAATTCTTTATATTTCATTGTTCTTCTATCCTTGTTTGGAGTGGAAAATCATTATTTTTTGCTGCCATGTCAACTTGCTGTTTTTTGCTAAGTGCAATTTCTTCTGTGTATATGCCACAAACCCCGCTTCCTTGATGATGGATTTCAAGCATAATTGCGCTTGCTTTTTCAAAATCATGATGAAAAATATTCATTAAAATTTCAATTACAAAATCCATGGTGGTAATATCATCATTTAAAAGCAAAACCTTAAACATTTTAGGTTCTGCTAGTTTTTGTTGTTCTAAAATTTCACTTTTTAGACCCATTTAATATCCTATTAATATCTTCTTGCATAATCTCAGTGGAAACTTTTCCAAGATAATATTTCACATAGCTTTTTGAGTCTTTATTCCAAAAGTCTGTTAAATCTTGATAAATACCATCTTTTAAAACTACTTTAAAAGGAAGTTGTTCCATGCTTTGATAGTTAATATCTTTTAAAGCTTGCGCGACAATTCTATCATTTTCTTTAGAATTGCTTAAAAAATAATACGCCCCATATTTAATAGCAAAATCTTTTACAGTTTGATCGCTTACATTTTCAAAATGACTAAGCCCTACGATAATAAAATTATCTGTATTTTTTTGCCATAAGCTTGTTAGATGGGCAGCTTCTTCTTGGCAAGGCGTGCAAAAGGTTCCAAAAAAATCAAACATTAAAATTTTATTCTCTTCGCCCTTTATCATAAAACCATTTTGTGTTCTTACTAAGGTTTTTTCACCACCATTGACACTTTTTAAAAGAATTTCATCACCCACTTTATACTCAGCAAAAGCAAATTCATTTTCGATTTTTTCTTCACTTGAGCAAGCACTTATTAAAAATGCAAAAGCAAATATAAAAAATAAATAAGCAAATTTTTTCATCAAAATCCTTTTTTTAATAATGATTTTTCATAGCAGCTCTTGCTTCAAGATCTGCTTGTTTTTTCTTTAAGCTTTCTCTTTTATCGTGTAAGTTTTTTCCTTTAGCTAAGGCTATTAAAACTTTTGCTTTATTTTTTTCATTAAAATAAAGTTCTAAGGGCACTATAGTAAAGCCTTGGGTGCTAATTTTACCAAAAAGTCTATCGATTTGCTTTTTATGCATTAAAAGTTTTCGTGCACCTTTTTCATCATGTTTGTAAAATGAATGTGTGGTGCTAAGATGAGAAATATGAGCATTAAGTAAGAAAATTTCACCTTTGATAATACGCACAAAAGAATCTTTTAAATTTGCTCTACTAGCTCTTAATGCTACCACCTCAGAACCTTTTAAAACAATGCCTGCTTCAAATTTTTCCAAAATTTCATAATCAAAAAAAGCTTTTTTGTTTTTTACTATAGTTTTTTTCATTATTTAGCCTTAAAAACTCCACTTCCACTTCCACTTAAAAAATAAGCCTCATTAAGAAATGTTTGCATTTTAGGATAAATTTTTACACAAGGAGCAAATAAGTCGTTTAAATCAGTATTTTTATACTCTAAAATTTCACTTGTTTTGAGTGTTTTAAGTGTTTTGGTCAAATTTAAATTCGCTTTTAAATCATATGGGCTTTCATCAAATGCTTTATATACTTTGGCACTTGAACACTCAATAGCCGGAAAAGTAAAATCAAGTTGGCTAAAATCATCTTCAAAATATTCTACAATCTCACCACAACCGCTAACATTTGCACTATTATACCCACTTAAAAAAAAGATTAAATCAGAACCGAGTTTTTGGCAGATTTGTTCAAGTTGTTGTTGACTAAGTTTTAAATTTAAAGTTTCGTTAACCATAAGTAAAAATGTCACCGCATCAGTACTGCTTCCGCCAAGACCTCCACCTATGGGAATATTTTTGATAAGTTTTAAACTTTTGTCTTTAAAAAATTCATTTAATTCATTAGAAAATCCTAAATTTTCTAATTCTTTATAAGCTTTGTGTATGATGATATCTTGGGTAAAATTTCCAGTGATTTCAAACCCTTCTTTGGTTTTTGTATCACTAAAGCTTAACTCATCAAAAATATCTTTTAACAAAACAAAGCGTGATTGCAATAAATGATATGATTTTGAATCAATTCCTATGATTTTTAAAAAAATATTAGCTTTTGCGTAAGCTTTCATTTTTTAAGCTTTTTACTCAGATCATCAAGTTTTATCGTTTCATCGCTAATTGCATGTAAATTTTCACTTTTTACTTGCTCGATAAGCTCTTTGCGTAGTATCATTAAAGACTTTGGAGCTTCGATGCCTATTTTAGCATAGCCTTTACCTGTTTGAACTACTTTGATTTCTATATCATCTCCGATTTTTATACTTTCATTTTCTTTTCTTGATAAAATTAACATTTTAATACCTTGTTTAAATAATATTGCACTTGATTATCTTGGATAGAAATGATAGAAAAAAAATCTTTTTCTTCTAAAATATAGCTACCTTCTTCTTGAATTTCCAAATCGTCCAAAAATATTTTTTGTCCATTGTGTAATTTTTGGGGATATTTTATCGTATTTTTTCTAAGATTTAAATAAGCTAAAGGATTTAACTCTTTTTCATTCTCATAAAAAAACCTTCCCTCGCTTAAACGCTCTAGTGAGCTGAGTGTGGCTTTAATACCAAGTTTTCTAGCAAATAATTCACAATAAGAGCGTATATAAGAACCCTCACTAACTGCTATTTCTATAGTTAAAAAAGGATGATTGTAATGTAAAATTTTAGTATAAAAAATTTCCATAACGCAGGGTTTTAAATTGACTTCAAAACCTCTTTTTGCAAGCTCATAAGAGCGCACTCCATCTATTTTTTTTGCACAAAATGCGGGTGGGGTGTAGGTGATTTTACCTAAAAGTTCATTTTTAATTTGTTCTAAAATTTGCTTATTAAAGGCATTTATAAGATTGATCTCTTTGATGTTTTGATTATCAAGGCTTAGTGAATACACGCCTAGCCAAAGTGTTGCTTTATAAACTTTTGGATTTTTATCAAAAAAGCGAAAAAGTTTTGTGTATTGATCAAAGGCTATAAGCAAAACACCTTTTGCAAAAGGATCAAGTGTTCCTGAAAAACCTGCTTTTTTGTTTTTATATTTTTTCTTCAGTTTGCCTAAAAAAGCATTAGAACTTATTCCACTTGGTTTGTAAGCTACAAAAAGTTTATTCATATTACTTTTTCCACAAAACTTGACATTATCATTCTTTCTATGCCTCCAAAATTAATCGTGAGTTTTTCTTCAGCTCCTATTTTACTTACCCCAGTAACTCTACCTATGCCAAAAATTTTATGTTTGATTAAATCGCCTTTTTTGTAGCAATTTTTTTGATGATCTAGTGTTAATTCTTTTTTGATTACATTACTCTCGCCAAAAAATCTACTTTTTTCTAATCTTGTGCGACTTCCTTTATAAAATCTAGAATTAGCATAGCTTAAATAAAGTTTTTTCTTGGCTCTAGTGATTGCTACATAAGCAAGTCTTCTTTCTTCTTCTATATTGCTTGATTCGCTAGTGAGTGGAAAAAACCCTTCTTCTAAGCCTATGATAAAAACATAATCAAACTCAAGTCCTTTACTTGCGTGAATACTCATAATACAAATACTTTCTTTATCAAGTCCATCTTGCTCATTGAGTAAAGAAATTTCATTTAAAATATCATCTAAGCCATTATAATCTCCATGAGTGATTTTATCTTTTAAATTAGCATAAAGTTCGTCTATGTTTAAAAGTTTATCTTCACCTTCTGGGTTATCTTTATAAAATTCTTTGATTTTAAATTCTTCTTCTAAGGCTAAAATCATTGCAAGTAAATCATCTTTTTCTCTGATTTTGTGTATACTTAGTATGAATTTTTCCAATTCTTTGTCTGTTTTTTTGCTAAAAAATCCACTTCCTTGCAAAGCACATAGACTTTCAAATAAGGATAAATGATTTTCTTTGGCATAATTTTCTAGCTTTTCTAAACTTGCATTGCCAAAGTTTCTTTTAGGGCGGTTGATAATGCGTTTAAAAGAATAATCATCATTTAAATTTGAAAGTAATCTTAAATAAGAAATAATATCTTTAATCTCAGCTCTTTCATAAAAACGAATTCCACTTAGCAATTTAAAAGGAACTTTTTCTTTGCTAAAAGCTTCTTCAAGAGCACGAGATAGAGCATTTACTCTATAAAGTATGGCTATTTCACTAGGATTAATCCCTGAGTTTAAAAGTTTTGAAACTTCTCTTGAAACCTTAAAACTTTCAATTTTTTCATCATCATTTTGTAAAATTGTAATTTCTTCGCCCTTATCTTTGGTGCAAATTAAAGTTTTTCCTAGTCTTTTTCTATTGTGCTCTATAAGTTCATTTGCAGCTTGTAAAATAGCGCTAGTTGAGCGGTAGTTTTGCTCTAGTTTGACTAATTTTACATTGTTAAATTGCTCTTTAAAATTTAAAATATTTTCTATTTTAGCCCCACGCCAACCATAGATACTTTGATCATCATCACCCACCACGCAAATATTTTCATGAGAAGTGCAAAGTTTTTTTAGAATTTGATATTGCAAGACATTGGTATCTTGATACTCATCTACTGTTATATAGGCATATTTTTGACTTTGTTCTTTTGCAAATTGTTCATCTTCTAAAATTTTATTAGTTAGCATGAGTAAATCATCAAAATCCATGAAATTATTTTGGATTAAAAAATGCTCATATTGTTCATATAAATGAACGATTTCTTCGTAATTTTTGTTTTTTTCATCTTTTAAAAATTCTAATTCTTTGCGTATTTCTTGAGCGCTTTTGCTTTGATTTTTAAAATTTGAAATATAAGCACCTATGCTTGCTAAAGAGCATTGTAAATTTTCACTAGCTAAATCTTTTAGTATTTTCTTTTTATCATCTATATCAATAATGACAAAATTATTTGCTCTATTAATTCTTTCGCTATAAAGTCTTAAAAATAACAAGCCAAATTTATGAAAAGTGCATAAAAGGGGATTGTGCAAATTTTGATCTTGTAAAAGTGCTAAGGCTCTTGTTTTCATTACATTAGCAGCTTTATTTGTAAAGGTTAGTGTGAGGGTATTTTGCGCAGGAATACCTACATGATCGATTAAATAAGCAAGTCTAGTGGTAATGGTTTTAGTCTTTCCGCTACCTGCGCCTGCTAGTATCAGCATAGCTCCATCAATATGCATGATAGCTTCTTTTTGGTTATCATTTAAACCTTCGAAAAAACTCATTTTTTAAATAAATCTTTATTGTTAGGATTATTTAAAAAAGCATTCATGGATTTTTCTTTTAATTTTTGATCATTTTGCTTTTTGAAATAGTTTGAAAAATTAACAAAAATGATATTATCTTCAACTTGGATTTGAGTAATTGCTCCTAAATCCACTTTCACAAAAGTTGCAAAATCATCAGGCCCAAAACCTGCATGAAATTCTATATGTTCATTTTTTAAAACTATGGATTTAAAAGTATAGCCACCAAGCGCAAAAAGACAATAAGGATTTTTACTCACTACATCTAATTCTGGTGGCAAAGGAGGTTCGAGTGTAACAAATTTAGTATTTACAATGATATTAAACTCAATATCTTCTTGGATTAAAATCTGTAAACATTCATAAATGCTTTTTTGCATTAAACTTATAAAATTTTTATTATTTAAAATTTTATCAATCATTGCTTAGCCTTAAAAAATCATCTACTAGTATTCTAACTTGCTCTAAGCCTATATTCCAAAACTCATCACTTTCTATATCAAAGCCAAACATAGCTACAAGTTCTTTTGGACTTTTGCTTCCACCGCTACTTAAAAACTCAATATAAATTGAAGTAAAATCAGTACATTTACCACTTTTGTATAGACCATAAAGTGCTAAAACTAAAAGTTGTGCATAAGCATAAGCATAGCAGTAAAATGGAGAGTGTATAAAATGTGGTATATAAGAATACCAAAGGCCATAGTTTTTAGTTAAAACTACGCTATCTTGAAACATTTTTCTTGATTCTTCAAGCCAAATTTCACTTAGTTCTTGAGTGCTTAACTCTTCTTTTTTAGCATGAAATCTGCGTTCAAAGGTGGTAAAATTAATCTGTCTATAAAGAGTAGCAAAAATATCTTCAATCTTTGCTGCATATAAAGATAAAAGCTCTTCTTTGTCTAAATTTTCTTTAATATAATCAAAAATCAACATTTCAGCAAACACTGAAGCAGTTTCTGCTGTAGTTAGTGGTGTATCTTGATTTAAAAAACTTACTTTATAAGAAAGTTTTTGATGTATAGTGTGACCTAGCTCATGTGCTAGGGTGAAAAGATCACGTCTTTGGTTGGTATAGTTTAAAAGTATAAAAGGATGGCTTAGTGGTGTGCTTGAGTGAGAAAAAGCACCGCTTTGTTTAAATTCTTTAGGGTAAACATCAATCCAATTATTCTCAAAAGCTTCTTTTGCTATCATATAAAAATCTTTAGAAAATTTTTCAAAGGCTTTTAAAACTATATCCTTTCCCTGATCAAAATCAACTTGCATTTCCTTTCCAATAGGCGCATAACGATCATAATCTTTTAATTTTTTATATCCTAGAATTTTTTTCTTTGCATTGTAAAATTTAGAAACAATATCAAAGCTATTCTCGCTAGCACTAATAAGCGCATCAACACTTTTTTTAGAAATTTGATTTCTTATATGTCTTGGAGTTTCAGGATTTTCATAGGATCTTAACTCACAAATACTAGCAAGTTCACTTTTAATCATATTGAAAATATATACTAAAAGTTTGTTTTGTTTTTTTAAAGTTTTACTAAAGCATTTTGAAGCTTTTTTTCTAATACTTCTATCTTTATCATAAAGCTTGCTTAGAATTTCTTCTTCGCTTAATTTCTGTCCTTCAAAATTAAATTTTAAAGCACTAAAGGTTTCATCAAATAATCTTGCAAATGCATTTGAACCTGTACTTGATAGAGCTAGGATAATTCTTTCTTCTTTTTTGGAAAGATTGTGTTTTTTGTGTTTGATAAGATTATTTAAATAAAACTCATAATCTTTGCAAAATGTAATGAAGGTTTTGCTTTTTTCTTCTTTTAATTCGCAAAATTCAAGCTCAAAAAATAAAAGATTTTCTTCTATTTTTTTACTCAAATTTTCATATTTTGCATAAAAAGCACCTTTGGTAGTATCTTGAGCAAAATTTAAATACACATAGGTTAGTATGTGAGAAAGTTTTAAGATTAATTCTTCATAATTTTTTAAAGCCTGCAAAAATTGCTCATGGTCTAAACTATGAAGATTATTTTCAAGTTGTTTTTTAAATTCACAAGCTTCATCTTGGGTTTTTTGTAAAAAAAGATTTAATTCTTGTTCATCTTTAAATAATGTACTTAAGTTCCAATTTTGCATGATTTTAGCTTTCTAAAATGAGTTTTTTTAATACAGCCATTCTAATGGCAACACCATTTTTAACTTGAGTTAAAACCTTACATCTTTTATCAGCCATTACTTCATCGCTAATATCAATGTTTCTATGTACAGGGCCAGGGTGCAAGATAATGAGATTTTTATCTTTTATTAAGTCTTTGCTAATGCAAAAATCATTTGCATAATCTTTAAGCGATGCATAGGTTGGAATATTGTGTCTTTCGGTTTGTGTTCTAAGACTCATGATAATATTAACATCATCAATGACTTCTTTTAGTTTATTTGTTTTTTTAATAGGATAATTTGGCATAAAATGAGGTGGGGCTACTAGGGTGATATCAATACCAAAACGAGGTAATAATTCTAAATTTGAAGCAGCAACGCGTGAGTTTTTAATATCTCCTACTATTGCTATTTTTTTACCTTTTACATTGTAATCAAAATGCTCCATTATAGTAAAAAGATCAAGTAATGCTTGGGTGGGATGAGCATGTTTGCCATCGCCTCCATTAACTATAGGACAATGAGTATAATTTGCTAAAGTATGAGGTACGCCCGAGTTTTTGTGTCTAACTACAATAGCACTTGGTGCCATTGCATCTAAATTTGCAGCAGTGTCAAAAAGTGTTTCACCTTTACTTGAGCTACTTCTTGAAACATCTAATTTTAAAACTTTAGCACCTAGTCTTCTTGCGGCTGTTTCAAAGCTTGATTGAGTGCGTGTTGAATTTTCAAAAAAAATTGTCGTAACGCTTTTTCCTTCTAAAAATGTACGTGGTTTTTCATCTAAAAATTCTTTTACTTCTTTAAATAAAGTCAAGATTTCATCATTGTTAAAATCTTTTGTAGTGATTAAATGTCTCATAAGCCCTCCTTAAATTTTTAAATTAAGCTCATTATCTGAACAAATAGCGCTAAATAAAACGTCTGTTGAGCTATTTAAAGCTGTTTCAACGCTATCTTGGATAACCCCTATGATAAATCCAACCGCAACTACTTGCATGGCTATGTCATAATCAATATTAAATAAAGAGCAAGCAAGTGGTATAAGTAAAAGTGAGCCTCCGGCAACCCCGCTAGCTCCACAAGCTGCAAATGCGGCTAAAACACTCAAAAGCATTGCTTGTAAAAAATTTATTTCAATACCTACTGTGTGAGCTGCTGCAAGACTTAATATAGCAATAGTTACAGCTGCTCCTGCCATATTAATCGTAGCGCCTAGTGGAATGGAGATACTATATAAATTATTATTGATATTTAATTTAGAGCAAAGTGCCATATTTACAGGGATATTTGCTGCAGAACTTCTTGTAAAAAATGCAAAAACAGCACTATGTTTTAAGCAAATAAAAATCAAAGGATAAGGATTTTTCTTCGTATAAGCAAAAACAATTAAAGCATTAATCACAAAGGCTACAAAAAACATGGTTAAAACTAAAATTATTAATAATTTAATATAACTTAAAAGTCCTGCTGCTCCTGTTTGAGCAACTGAATTTGCTACAAGTCCAAAAATTCCAAAAGGAGCAAGCTTGACTATAAATTTAACGATTTTTAACACGCCTTCGTTGATATCAGTAAAAAGTTGCTTTGCGTCATTTGAGCAATGTCTTAGAGCAAAACCCCCGCCTATAGCCCAAGCTAATATGCTTAAATAATTTCCCGAGGATAAAGCGTGGATAGGATTATCTACGATTTGAAAAAGTAAGGTTTTAAATACTTCACTTATATGTGCAGGACTTGTAGTGGAAGCTTTTTCAATATCGGTTAATACTAATTCTACAGGAAAGATAAAACTTATACTAACTGCGCTTAAAGAAGCTAAAAAAGTTCCAAATATATATAAGAAAATGATATGCTTTATTTTCTCGCTTCCATGATTAAATTCTTTTGTGCAAATAGTTGTTAAGATTAAAATAAAAACTAAAATTGGTGCTATAGCTTTTAAAGCTCCTGTGAATAAAGCACCAAAAATATTTGCAAAAATAGCTAAATCTTTAGAAAAAATACCTACTAAAATTCCTAAAACAATACCTATGCAAATTTGCAAAATAAGATTTCCATCTTTATAGCGTTTGATTGCACAAGAAAATAAACTCATTTCTTACCTTTTTTTGTAGTGATAAATTTTTAATTTATTCTAACAAAGTAAAGCTTAAATAAGCTTTTTTATTTTTAAGCTAGCTTATGTTAGAATAAAGCTAGAATTTTTATGATAAGGAATATTCAAAATATGTATTTATTTACTTCTGAAGTTGTTAGCGCAGGACATCCTGATAAATGTGCTGATATTATAGCTGATTCTATAGTGGATGCTTTTTTAATTCATGATAAAGACTCAAGGGTTGCTAGTGAGGTTTTTGTAGCAGGAAATAAAGTAGTAATTGGTGGTGAGATTAAATCAAAATATAAGCTAGAAAAACAAGATTATGAAAATATTGTAAAAAAAGCTCTAGTAGATATTGGTTATGATGGGCATCCACATTTTAGTAAAAAGCAATGTTTGCATCCTGATGATTTAGATGTAATGGTATTTTTAAATGAACAAAGTCCTGATATTAATCAAGGTGTTGATCAAGAAGATGGAGAAATTGGTGCGGGTGACCAAGGTATAATGTTTGGTTTTGCAAGCAATGAAGCAAAAGAATATATGCCAGCAGCTATTTCTTATGCTAGAATGCTTTGTGATAAAGTATATGAGTTTGCAAAAAACAATCCTGATAAACTTGGAGTGGATATTAAAACTCAAGTGACAATTGATTATGTAAATAAAGAAAATTTTGAAAATTGTAAACCTCAAAGTATCCATACTATTGTAGTTTCAGCTCCTTGTGTTGAAAGTATGAAAATAGAAGATTTAAGAGCTTTGGTGATGGATTTGATTTTGGATTCAAATTTACCAAAAGAGCTTTTTTGTCCAGAAAAAACAAGAATTTTAATCAATCCAACGGGAAAATATGTAAATCACAGTTCATTACATGATAGTGGTTTAACAGGAAGAAAACTTATAGTAGATAGTTTTGGTGGCTATGCTCCAATAGGTGGAGGGGCACAATCTTCTAAAGATTATACTAAGGTTGATAGAAGTGGGCTTTATGCTGCAAGATGGCTTGCTAAAAATATCGTAGCCGCAGGTCTTGCTAAAAAGTGCATAGTGCAGCTTTCTTATGCTATAGGCGTAGCTAAACCAACTTCTGTTAGTGTGGATTGTATGGGAACAAACACAAGATTAAATGATGATATTTTAAGTGATTTTGTAATGAAAACTTTCCCATTAACTCCAAATTGGATTAAAAATAAATTCAATCTTGATAAACCAAGTAAAGATACCTTTATGTATGCTGATGTAGCTGCTCGTGGTCAAGTAGGTCAGGCTGATTATCCTTGGGAAAAATTAGACGCTCTTGATGAATTTAAAGCATTATAAAATGAAGCTTTTAAGCTTCATTTTGCTTTAAAAGTTTTTCTTTTATCTTTAAAATCAATATCTTTTTTGGTTTAATTACAGTATTTTCTTTTCCATTAACTGAATGATATATACTTACATTATAATTATTTGCATAAAAACGCATTAGAAAATTTTGTAATTTATACTCACTTGAAAAATTAAACCAAGCATTGTTTGAAATAGCTACGATGATTTTTGAGTGCTTGTAAAGTTTTTCTTTTGTGGCTTCAAAGCAGATAGCATTAGTGATGAGTTGATTATTTAAAGTGTATTGATTTAATTCCTTTCCTTTTGAAAATTCATCAATATTTAAAAGATATTTTTTAAAAAAGGTTTTAAATATAGGAATTTCTTCTCCAAAAGGTACAAGATAGTGTTTGTTAAAAACTTGTATATTGCCATTGTCAAATACATAAGTACTATTATATAGATGATTAGGTGTGGTACTTATAGCACCTGTGATGATGATGATTTGTTTTGATAAATCTTTTAAAGCTTGTAAATAACTTGGAGCTTTATTTAAAGCAAAGGCAAAAGCTGTTTCAGGAAAAATAATTACTTCTTTGCCTTCTTTTATGGCCTGATTGATTTGATAAAATATATCCTTAGAGTGAGTTTGTAAATTTTCTTGTATGAATTTTTGATCTTGGGAGATATTGGTTTGAATTAATTTATAGTCTAAATTTAGTGTTTGTGGTTGTTTTTGGTTATATTGAGCTCCGATTAGAATAAGAATTAAAATGATTGCTATTTTATAATATCTTGAAATATATTTTTCATAATAAAAATAAGCAATCAAAAACATAGCTATAATGCCTTGATAATTTGCATCAAAGATTCCATATACACTTAAAACACCCCAATTTAGCCAATCAAATCCAAAAGGATGAACAAAACTAAGTAAAAAAATTCCACAAAGTCTTAAAAAATCATATTTAAGAAAAAAACATATTAAAAATAATAATCCATAAATTAATCCGATTAAGATAATTTCTAAAGGAATTAAATAAGCTAAATCAAAATAAATTGATGATAAAACTATCCACCAAAACCATAAAATTCCTACAAAAAATCCGGTATAAAAATATCCTATTTTACTTTTATTTCTTAGCAATAAAATCAAACCATATATACTTAAAAATGGTGAAATAAATTCAAAAAGTAAATTTTCAAAAAAAGAAAAATAAATAAAATTTGACAATAAAAGTGCAGAAAAAAAGGCTTTTATTATTTTAAAAGTGGTAGAATTAGAATTTATGAACTTTAAAAAAAGGGGAAGAAATGGCAGAAAACGGAAATATTTGGACTTCATTGTTGCCTCTCATTGTGCTTTTTGCGATTTTTTATTTTTTGGTTATTAGACCACAACAAAAACAAGCAAAAGACCATAAATTGATGGTTTCATCTTTAGAAAAAGGAGATAAAATCATCACAAACGGTGGAATAATTTGCGAGGTGGTAAAACCAGAAGAGGATTTTATCAAAGTTAAGCTTAATGATGAAAATGTAGTTGTAAAAATTTCTAGAGATTTTATAGCAAAGAAAATTGATGCGTAGTGGAAAAATTACTTATAGAAGTATTATTTTCTTTGTAGTTTTTCTTATAGGATTAATTTTTTCCATACCTTCTTTTATGCAAACCCAAAGTGGTGCTAAGATCAACCTAGGACTTGATTTGCAAGGTGGTTTACATATGTTATTAGGTGTAGAAGTAGAAGAGGCGGTTAAATCAAAGGTTAAATCTATAGCCTCTTCTCTTAGTTATTCTATTAATAAAGAAGATATTATTGTTGATAAAATCAAAGTAAATGATGCTAGTATTGAATTTAGTTTATTAGATGAAAATGATGTAGCTAAGGTTGATTTGTTATTAAAAGACATTAAAGGCTTGGCTATTACACACGAAAATTTACACTACACACTTTCTTTAACCCAAGAAGAAATTAAATTAACCCATGAACAAGCTATTTTACAAGCTGTAGAAACCATTAGAAACAGACTTGATCAATTTGGCCTTGCAGAGCCAAACGTAGCAAGATCGGGTGAGGATAAAATTTTAGTCGAGCTTCCAGGTATTAAAACTGCTGCAGATGAGGCTAGAGCTAGAGAACTTATCGCAAAAGCTGCACATTTGCAATTAATGGAAGTAGATGATGTAAGAATGGATCAGGTAAATAATCTTACTCCAGCTCAAGCTGCTGAATATGGAGACTTGATTTTTGAAGATGCAAAAAATCCTCAAATTAAATATCTAGTAAAATCTATACCCATTCTTGATGGTTCTATGCTAACAGATGCAAAAGTAGGCTTTGCACAAAGTAACAATCTTCCTGTTATTAATTTTACCTTAAATTCAGAAGGTGCGAAAAAATTTGGAGACTATACCGGAAATAATGTAGGTAAACGCTTAGCTATAGTTTTGGATAACAAAGTATATTCAGCTCCAAGAATTAATGAAAGAATAGGCGGGGGTAGTGGCCAAATTAGTGGTAGCTTTACCGTAGAAGAAGCTCATGATGTGGCTATTGCTTTAAGAAGTGGGGCGCTTTTAGCACCGGTTAAAATGCTTGAAAAAAGAAGTGTTGGACCATCTTTGGGTGCTGATAGTATTAAAATGAGTATGATAGCCCTAGCAGGTGCTTCTATATTGGTTATTGCATTTATGGTGATGTATTATGGTATAGCAGGAATTTTTGCTAATATTGCTTTAGTGGCAAATATTTTAGTGATTATTGCTGTAATGGCTATGTTTGGTGCAACTTTGACTTTGCCTGGTATGGCAGGACTTGTACTGACTGTGGGTATGGCAGTAGATTCTAATGTTATTATTAATGAAAGAATTAGAGAATTATTGCGAGAAGGTGCTAGCATAAGACAAAGTGTTGAAAATGGTTATAAACATGCAATGAGTGCGATTTTAGATTCTAATATTACTTCGCTTATTACTTCAGTGGTGCTTTATGCTTATGGAACGGGTGCGGTAAAAGGTTTTGCGGTGACTTTGAGTATTGGGATTTTAGTTTCGATGATTACTTCTATTGTTGGAACTCATGGTATGTTTGAAATGTTTATGAACCGTATGGAAAAAAGCAATAACACAAGATTATGGTTTGGATATAGGAGACCTTAATGCAATTTTTTAGTCAAAAACATGTTTATGATTTTATGAGAATGAGATTTGCAGCCATCTCTTTGTCTTTTATTTTATTTTTTGGTTCTATTTTTATCCTTTTTACTAAGGGTTTAAATTTTGGTATTGATTTTACTGGTGGAACTTTGGTGCAACTTCAATATGAGCAAAAAGCTCCTTTGGCTGAAATTCGTAAAGCTTTAGCTATCAATGAAAATTTAAAAGGCGCTAGTGTTACTGAATTTGGTAGTGCTAATGAAGTGATTATTCGTTTTTCAGGAAGTAGTGATAGTTTGGGAAGTGATATTGGAGTAAGCATTGCAAATTTATTAAAAGATACGGGTAAATTTGAAGTGCGCCGCGTGGATGTAGTAGGTCCAAAAGTAGGAGATGAACTGCGTAATAAAGGTCTTATGGCGGTTGGAATTTCTTTGATTGCTATTTTGATTTATTTGGCAGTAAGATTTGAATGGCGTTTTGCTATGGCTTCTATTGTATGTGAAATTCATGATATAGTTATTACTTTGGGCGCTATTGCGTTATTTGAAATAGATGTAAATTTAGATATTTTGGCGGCTGTTTTAACTGTGCTTGGATATTCTTTAAATGATACGATTATTATTTTTGATAGGATTAGAGAAGGTGTTAAAACAAGTAAAAATTCAAAACTTGATCTAATTATTAATGAATCAGTTTCAGCTACTTTATCAAGAACTACTTTAACAACGGGTTTGACTTTGATTACTGTTGTAGTGCTTTATTTCTTTGGCGGATCTATGATAGAAGGTTTTGCTCTAACTATGATAGTAGGTATTATAGCAGGTACTGCAAGTTCTATATTTGTAGCAAGTCCAGCGCTTTTATGGTTTAAATTTAGTGTTGCACAGTATCGTCAAAAAGAATTAGAAAAAGTAAAGAAAAAACAAGAAAAAGAAAAATTAAGAGCAATGTATGAAAAAGGAACAGTGTAAAAATGAATTGGGGTAAGGTTATTTATATCTTTTTTGCTTTAATGAGCTTAACTACAACCGCAGGATTTTTATATGATCAAAATGAGGTTGCTTTATTTATTGCAGCTTGTGTGAATTTAATTTCTACTTTATTAAAAATTGGGGTTAGAAATTTCTTAGCAGCTGAATTATTTGCTAGTTCTTTAGTGGCTGATTTGCATTTAATTCCGGCTTTTGCTTTAATACAAATTAATCCAGAAGCTAATGTTATGGTTTATACTTTAGCAATTGGTGCTTTGATAGCTAATATCTTTTCAATGATTTTAGTTATAGTTGATTCAGTAAAAAATCAAGAAGAAAATTAGGAGTTAAAATGGCATATGAAGCAGGCAAAATAGAAAAAAAATGGCAAAAAATTTGGCAAGAAAAACAATATTTTGAACCAAAAGATGATTTTTCTTTACCAAAAAAATACATTTTATCTATGTTTCCATATCCAAGTGGTAGAATTCATATGGGACATGTGAGAAACTATAGCATAGGCGATGCTATGGCTAGGTATTATAGAAAAAAAGGTTTTAACGTCTTACATCCTATAGGTTTTGATAGTTTTGGTATGCCTGCTGAAAATGCTGCGATTAAACATGGTATCCATCCTAAAAAATGGACTTATGAAAATATTGATTATATGCAAAATGAGCTTGCTTCTTTGGGTTTTTCTTTTTCTAAAAAAAGAATACTTGCTACTTCTGATCCTTTATATACTAAATTTGAGCAAGAATTTTTCATCAAAATGTATAAAAAAGGACTTGTTTATACTAAAGAAGCCGAAGTGAATTGGTGTGAGAATGATAAAACAGTTTTAGCAAATGAGCAAGTTGAAGATGGCAAATGTTGGCGTTGTGGACATGAAGTCATTAGAAAAAAAATGCCAGGATATTATGTAAAAATTACCGCTTATGCGGATGAATTATTGCAAGATCTTAAAAAATTAGAAGGAAAATGGCCAAGTCAAGTTCTAACTATGCAAGAAAATTGGATAGGTAAAAGCACAGGGCTTAGCTTTGATTTTGATATAGAAGAAAATGATAAAATCAGTGCAAAAAAGATCAATGTTTTTACCACAAGAGCTGAGACTATTTATGGAGTATCTTACATTGCTTTAGCACCTAACCATGAAATAGTAAATGAATTAATTGATAAAAAGTTACTAAAACAAGATGTTATAACTAAAATTCAAAATATCCAAAATCAAACACCACGCCAAAGACAAGCTGCGCCAAAAGAAGGATATTTTTTAAATCTTTATGTAATCCATCCACTAAGTAAAGAAAAAATTCCTTTATGGGTGGCTAATTTTGTTTTAAGTGATTATGGTAGTGGGGCTGTTATGAGTGTGCCTGCTCACGATGAAAGAGATTATGAGTTTGCAAAAACTTATAATTTGGCTATAAAAAAAGTAATTTATAAAGATGAAAATGATGCGCAATGCTACACTTTAAAAGAAGGCATTTTAACTAATAGTGACGAATTTGATCAACTAGAATGCAATGATGCTAGAGAAAAAATTAGTTTAAAAATTGAATCTTTGGGTATTGGTAAAAAGGTTACCAATTTTAAAATTCGTGATTGGGGTGTTTCTAGACAAAGATATTGGGGTGCTCCTATACCAATGATTAAGTGTGATTCTTGTGGCATAGTTCCTCAAAAAATTGAAAATTTACCTATTACCTTGCCTGAAGATGTGGTGATAAATGGAGAAGGAAATCCACTTGATAAGCATGAAACATGGAAAGAGTGTGTTTGTCCAAAATGTGGTAAAAAAGCACAAAAGGAAAGCGATACTTTAGATACTTTCTTTGAAAGTTCTTGGTATTTTGCGCGTTTTGCAAGTGATGATAAAACATGGCAAGAAAAAGCAATAGATGAAAAAAGTGTTAATTATTGGATGAATGTTGATGAATATATTGGCGGTATTGAACATGCGATATTACATTTACTCTATGCTAGATTTTTCCAAAAAGCACTTAGAGATTTAGGTTATTTAAAAGATGATGAGCCTTTTAATAGACTTTTAACCCAAGGAATGGTTACTAAAGATGGTGCTAAGATGAGTAAATCTAAAGGAAATGTGGTTGATCCTGATTATATTATAGAAAAATATGGAGCAGATAGCGCAAGATTATTTATATTGTTTGCTGCACCACCTGCTAAAGAACTTGAATGGAACGATAGTGCATTAGAAGGTGCATTTAAATTTATCAATAGGCTTTATGAAAAGGCTATGAGTTTAGAATGTGGAAAATTACAAGAAATAGATCATCAAAGTTTAAATAAAGAAGAAAAATATGCTAGATTAAAAGTATATGAAGCTTTGAAAAAATCTTTCGAAGTTTATGAAGAAAGTTTTGCCTTTAATACCTTAATAGCTGCATGTATGGAGGCTTTAAATGCCTTAAATACTATAAATCATAAAGAAGTTTCAAAAGAAGCTTTTTATATTATTTTAAATATCTTAGAGCCTATCATCCCTCATGTTTGTTTTGAACTTAGTGAGCATTTATTTAAATGTGAAAATTTCAAAGTATTAAAAATAAAAGATGAAGTTTTTGTAAAAGATAGTTTTAATATAGCTATTAGTGTTAATGGTAAAAAAAGAGCACAGATTGAAATAAATTCAGAAGCTAAAGAAGATGAGATTTTAGCTTTAGCTAAAGAAAATGTCGCAAAATGGCTAGAAGGAAAAACTATAGTAAAAGAAATTTATATTGATAAGAAATTAGTAAATTTGGTGATTAAATGAAAAAATATCTAGTGTTGTTTTTTGCCTTTTTCATCATAGCTTGTGGATATATTCCCTCTTCACAGATGGCAAGTAGGGTTTTGGGTGAAAATGTATTTTTAAAAATCAATATTAGCAAACAAGATCCTGAAAACAGTGTTTACATAACAGACATTCTAAGAGAAGCCATGCTTAATAAGCTTGGTAGAAAAATCACAGATGAGTATAATGCGGATAGTTCTATTATAGTCACAATGAAAAAGTTAGAATTTCATCCTATGGTTTATGACAAAAATGGTTATGTGATTAATTATAAAGCAGAGCTTTATTTGGAGTTTGTGTTGCGTTATAAAAATGGCAAGGAAGAAATTGTAAATACCAAAGGAAGTTATAATTTTGATATTAATCCAAACTCTATTATCAGTGATCAAGCAAGATTTGAAGCGATTAAAAATGCATCAAGTGAAGCTTTTGATGAATTTGTTTCTATTATAGCTATTAGGGGTTATAAATAAAATGGCAAGTCATATCAATGAAATTGCAAAAGAAACATTGATAAAACTAAAAGAGCGTAAATTATATCCAACTCCTGAAAATTATAGCGAGGTGTTTGAAGAGTGTGCTAAAAAAGCAGGAGTGATGAGTTCAAATAAAGCTAGAATAGAAAAATATACCAATCTTTTAGATGATTCTTACAAGCAAGAATTGAAAGGAAAAAGCATTCGAACTATTGATGAGTTTTTGATGTTTTTAGTCTCTAGGCTCAATAGACAGGTAAGTAGAAAATATGAAGATGTTTATGCTTTACTTGGCTTAATCATTCAGCAACTTAGTATTAGTAAAGATAAAAAAATCAAAGAGCTTGCTCAAATTACTCAACACAGATTATCCCAAGCTATGGATTTAGAAACCATATATCTTTTAAGAGCCAAATGGAAAGAACTTGAAAAATCTTATGAAGATGGAGAACTTTTAAAAAAATTAGAAGAATTTAATATCCGAGCTTTTTTAGATTTTCATGTTTTAATAGAAAAACTTATCACTATGCTAAAAGAACGTTCCTATGAAAAACAAGCTGAACTTTTACTAGCTTCTTTGGAACCTTTATTTGGCGAAAGTAAAGAAGTGGAGCAATTTAAGCAAAAATTAAAAGAAAATCCTAGATTGATTGCTAGAAAAGAATTTGCACATGAATATTGTTTGATGCTACAAAAAAAAGAAGCAATAGATAAATACTATATACAAAAAAATCTTTCTTTTTTCAATCAACATTTAGAAAGCCTAAATGAAATGGTTTCAAAGCTTTATGATAATAGCCAAGAAGATGTGAAATTTATCAATGCTTTAACTAAAGATGAAAATGGTAATGTGCGGATTAATTTTGATACATTAAAAGATAAGCTTTTGTATGCAAACGAGCAAATAGCTCAAATTAAAACTCAAATTCAAGCTACAAGCGATGATGAGCAAAGAGAACAATGGAGTCTTGCTCAAGAGCTTAAAAAGCTTGATGAAAATTATAAGCTTTATGCGGTTAATTATGCCTTATCTTTCTTTAAAATCAATAATATAGAACATGTTATTAATGCTTATGGTATTGATAGTTTTAAAACTATTAGCGGGAAGTTTAAAAAAATCCTCAAAGACTTATGTCAAAATTTGGCCGAAATTTGGATTTTAGATGAAAGTTCTTATTTAATTGTTTTTCCGGGTAAAAGCTTAGAAGATGCTCAAATCTTTACAGAAAAAGCTTTGAAGCTTATAGATGATTACAAATTTATTTACAAGGAAGAAGTAGTTAAGCTTGTTTTATCATCTTCTTGCATAGAAAAAAAAGAATTTCCAGATGGTGATATTTTAAAAGAATTAATGCAAAAAGCTTAGTATGAAATTCCAACAAACACTTTCACAAAAAACTATGCATGTACAAAAAATCAGTAGATTTTTTATGTTTAGTATGTATGAAAAATATAAAAAATCTATTCCAAAAACTAAAAATATTCAAATTATTGGCACTAATGGCAAAGGAAGTACAGGCAGATTTTTAGCGCTTTTACTTTTAGAGCAAGGATATAAAGTAGGACATTATACTAGTCCTCATATTTTTGATTTTAATGAAAGATTTTGGTTAAATGGAAAAATTACAAGCAATGAGCTTTTAGAAAAAGCACATGAAGAATTAGAAAGTGTTTTTTTGGATGATGTGAAAAAACTTAGCTATTTTGAGTATGCTACATTTTTAGCATTTTTTGTTTTTAAAGATTGTGATTATATGATTTTAGAAGCTGGAGTAGGTGGAGAGTACGATGCTACAAGTGTTTTTGAGATAGACTTTAGCATTTTTACTAAAATAGGTTTTGATCATCAAGATTTATTAGGTAAAAACTTAGATGAAATAGCAAGAACAAAATTAAAAGCCATGAGTACTAAAGCTTTAATTAATCATAAGCAAGAGGTAAAAGTATTAAATTTGGCTCAAAAAATAGCAAATTTAAAACAAGCTAGTCTAAATATTAGCTCGTTAGATAAAAATACAACTATTTATCCTTGTGTACAAGAATATATTCAAAAATATAATTTAGCGAGTTTTTTAAAAGATAATCTTTTTTTAGCCTTAGAAGCTTTTTCTAAAATTTGTGCCAAAAATGAAAAAGAATTAATTCAACGCATTAGTAATTTGCCAAAACTTGATTTAAAAGGAAGATGTGAACAAATAAGTCAAAATATTTTTGTTGATGTAGGCCATAATGAAATGGCAGCTTTAACTTTAGCTGAAATTTTCAAGGAAAAAAAAGTTCATTTAGTTTATAATTGCTTTTTAGATAAAGATTCTTATAAAATTTTAAGGGCTTTAAAGCCTATAATAAAAATAGTTGAAATTTATGAGTATGAAAGTAAAGACAGACCTTTAGCAGGCTCTGTTTTGCTAGAAAATTTAGAAAAATTAGATATTGCTCATCAAAAATTTGAACAAATAAAAAAAGATGAGTTGTATTTAGTTTTTGGTTCTTTTGTATTGGTAGAAAAATTTTTAAGAGGCTATAATGAAAGATAAATTTACGCTAACTATCACAGATGTAAATGGTTCTAGACATTTTTTATTAAGTCAGATCATAAAAAAAGTAATTATTTATTTTACTACTTTTGTTTTTGTTGTTATAGTTTTGGGTGCTTTATATATTAATTATTTAGCAGATAAGCGTTCAGAGCTTTTAAAAGAGCAAGAAACATTGTCAGCAAAAAATACTAAATTATTTTCTCAAAATGAAAGTATGCAAAAAAGTTTAGAGGAAAAAACAGCCTTGTATGGTGAACTCCAAACTCAACTTGCAGATATTGAAGAAAATTTAGGTTTAAAGCAAGATGAGGGTTTAGATATACCAGAAAGATTGGAAAAAGTTAAGCTTACTAATGATCAAGCCTATTTATTTTTAACACAAATTCCAAATGGCCATGTGATTGAAGATAATGGAGTCACAGGTAATTTCGGATGGCGTCATCATCCTATATTAAATAAAAAAGAGTTTCATCCAGGCATTGATTTAAGAGCAGCTTTAAATACTCCTATTTATGCACCGGCAAATGGAGTGGTTGAGTATGCTGCATACAGCAATAATGGTTATGGCTATTCAGTGATTTTAATCCATAATTTTGGCTTTAAAACAGTATATGCACACATGATGCGCAAAGATGTTGTTAAAGCAGGGCAATTTGTAAAAAAAGGTGATTTGCTTGGATATACAGGAAATACCGGTCTTTCTACGGGGCCACATTTGCATTATGAGGTTAGATTTATTAATAAACTTTTAGACCCTAAAATTTTTATAGATTTAAACCGAAAAAATTATGAACAAATATTTGATAAAGAAAGGAGAGTTCCATGGCAATCTTTAATAAAGGCTCTATTGCTACAGTATCCGAAACTACAGTCATTTCAAACGGAGCAAAAATAGAAGGAAAATTTTATTTTGACTCTATGCTTCACTTAGATGGAGAAATTACAGGTGTGATTGATTCTTCTAATGTGATAGTAATAGGCAAAAGTGGTGTTTTAAAAGGACAAGTTAAGGCAAACAAGATAGTGATTAATGGGGTTTTTGAAGGAGAAATGCAAGTTGATTCTTTAGAGATTTTATCCGGTGGTGTGCTTAATGGTAATATCATAGTTAAACAATTGAGCATTGAAAATGGTGGAAAATTTAACGGAAGCAGTAAAATAATTGAAAAAGATGAAGAGCTTACAACTATTGATGTGAGCATAGAAAATTCAGAAAATGCAAGCTAAATTATATGAATATTTATTAAATAACAAAACTGAGTTAATAGTTTGTGAGAATGATAAAGAAGCAGATGAATTAGCTCAAGTTTGTTTATTTTTAAATTTAAAAACTTTCGTTTTACCTGATTTTAGAGCAGAATTTGGTAGCGATTTGCGCTCTTTTTCTAAAGAGCTTTTTGAAATTTGTAAAGTTTTAAATGCTTATCATAAAGAAGATGAAAATAAAATTTTAATTTCTCCTATAAAAACAATTTTGCAAAAACTCCCCGGAAAAAAGCATCTAAAAAATATTATTCTTAAAAGAAATTCACTTCTTGTTTTAGAGAAATTTAAAGAAGAAATTTTACATAGTGGATATGAATTTGTAGATATAGTTCAAGATAAGGGTGAGGTTTCAATACGCGGGGATGTTATAGATATTTTTGCGATTAGTGAAGAGCAACCTTTTAGAATTTTGCTTTTTTCAGATGAGATAGAAAGTATAAGATATTTTGATATTTATACGCAAAAATCAATCCCAAATGAACTTTCAAAAATTGAAATTTGTCCATTTTTGAGTGCTTTCAATCAAGAGCAATATGAAAATCTACAAGAAAAAATTCAAAATTTTCAAAGTCAAAGTATTATCAATGATGTTAATTCTTTAGGCTTTTGGTGTATTGATGATTTTTGTGATTATTTAAATTTAAATTTTGTAAGCATAAAAAAATTTGATATAAATGATTTTGAAGAAGATATTAGTAAAATCAATCAAAATATTTTACATGAACCAAGATTTTATAAAGATTTAGTAAGTTCTTATAATCATGATTTTTTCACCTTTCACAAAGATAAAAAAATTACTGTTTTAGCAAAGAATGAAGCTTTGTTTAAAGCTTTAAATTTACAAGAATTTTCAAATATTAAATTAAAAATATCTCAAGAAAGAATCAACCTAATCACTCAAGATGAGCTTATTATCTCTTTAAATAAAAAAGAAAAAAATAAAAGAGTTAGAAAAGCAAGTTTGGTAATAGATGAGCTTAGAGTCGGGGATTTTGTTGTACATGAAGATTATGGTATAGCTAAATTTTTAGGTCTTGAGATTATTATAATTGCAGGAGCAAAAAAAGAATTTGTAGCTCTTGGGTATTTAAATAATGACAAGCTTTTATTGCCTGTTGAAAATTTATATATGATTGATAAATATATCGGTGCAAGTGGTGGTGTACCTTTGCTTGATAAGCTTGGAAAAGGAAGTTTTCTAAAAATCAAAGAAAGATTAAAAGAAAAATTATTTGCTATTGCATCAAATATAGTTTCTTTAGCAGCAGCTAGAGCTTTGATAAAAGCAAAAGAATTAAAAATTTCTCAAGAATTACAAGATGAATTTATCAATAAGGCGGGATTTTTTTACACTAAAGATCAAAGTCAAGTTTGTCAAGAAATCACTCAAGATTTAAAAAGTTCTCAAGTAATGGATAGGCTTTTAAGTGGTGATGTGGGCTTTGGTAAAACAGAAGTTGCTATGAATGCTATATTTACTTGTGTAAAAAGTGGCTATACAGCTTTGTTTTTTGTACCAACTACTTTACTTTCAGCCCAGCATTTTAAAACCTTAAAACGAAGATTTGACTCTTTTAATATAGATGTTTTTAAGCTAGATCGTTTTACTAGTGCCAAAGAAAAAAAACAAGTTTTGGCATTTTTAAAAGAAAATAAGCCTTGCGTAGTGGTTGGAACGCATTCTCTTTTAGGGGTTGAGTGTGAAAATTTAGGTTTAGTTGTGATAGATGAGGAGCATAAATTTGGTGTAAAACAAAAAGAAAAACTCAAAGAATTAAGTAAAAACTCCCATATTTTATCTATGTCAGCAACGCCTATACCAAGAAGCTTAAATCAAGCCCTCAGTTCTTTAAAATCATATAGTGTTTTACAAACTCCACCTGAGGATCGTTTGGATGTGCGTACCTTTGTTAGAGAAAGTAATGATGCTTTGATTAAAGAAGCTATTTCTAGAGAATTAAGAAGAGCAGGACAAATTTTTTATATACATAATCATATAGCAAGTATTGATGGGTGTAAAAAATATCTTTTAGATTTATTTCCGAATTTAAAAATTTTAATCTTGCATTCTAAGATTGATGCTAAAACTACTGAAGAAGAGATGATTAAATTTGAAAATAAAGAATATGATTTATTGCTTTGCACTTCTATAGTTGAAAGTGGTATTGATTTGGCAAATGCAAACACTATTATAGTAGAAAATTCAGATCGCTTTGGTATGGCTGATTTGCATCAACTTAGAGGAAGAGTAGGGCGTAGCGCTAAGCAAGGATATTGTTATTTTTTGATTGAAGATAAGGAAAAAATCACTAAAGATTCTTTAAAAAGACTTACGAGTTTAGAGAGTAATTCTTATTTAGGCTCAGGAAGCGTGCTTGCTTATCATGATTTAGAAATTCGCGGGGGTGGAAATTTATTAGGCGTGGACCAAAGTGGGCATATAGAGCAAATTGGTTATAGTTTATATCTTAAAATGTTAGAAGATGAAATTAATAAGCTAAGTAAAAAAGAAGAAATTAAAGAGAAAAAAATAGATTTAAAGCTTAATATTAATGCCTTTTTAAATAGTGAGTATATTAGCGAAGATCGTTTGAGATTAGAACTTTATAGAAGACTTAGTAAATGTATGAGTGTTAATGAAGTCTATGAGATAGAAAGTGAGATGAATGACCGTTTTGGCAAGCCTGATATCTTCACAAAGCAGTTTTTGGATTTAATCATCATAAAAATTTTAGCTAGCAAGCATTATAAACTAGTGAGTAATTATGAGCAAAATATTTGTTTTGTCAAAGATGATGAGAGCAAGGAAGTCATTAAGGCAAAAAGTAAAGACGATGATGATGTAATTGAGGCTATTTTGATGCATTTAAGAAAGTGTGAAAAAGCATGAGTGGATATGAAATTTTTAAAGCTTTAGTTAATGCAAATACTGACTATAAAGATTTTGAGTGGTTAGAAAATAATACTTTAAGCGAGTTTGAAATTTTAATTTCTGTGATTTTAACTCAAAATACAAACTGGAAAAATGTATTAAAAGCTTTGACAAATTTAAAACAAGCAAATATTACTAAGATAGAAGATTTATCAAAGTTAAATACTCAAGATTTGGCGCTTTTAATAAAGCCGAGTGGATTTTATAATACCAAGGCAAAATATATTAAAAACTTCACTCAAAAATATTTCCAAGATTTTAATTCTTTTGAACTTTTTAAAGAAGAAGTAGATAGAGAATGGCTTTTAGATGTTAAAGGTTTGGGTCAAGAAAGTGCAGATGGAATTTTAAATTATATATGCAAAAAAGAAGTTTTAGTAGTTGATGTTTATAGTGCAAAAATAGCTAATTATTTAGGCTATGAGTGTCAAAGTTATGATGAATTGGCAGATTTTTTTAAAAAAGACATAGCTAAAAATCAACAAGAATTGTGTGTTTTACTAAAAAAAGAATGTAAATTATATGAGCTTTATCAAATTTTTCATGCTTTAATTGTTTCTTTTTGTAAAATGTATTTTCAAGGAAAAAAACTTTCAGCAAACGGTGTGCTTATTTTAGATCCTTTAAAATTTTAAATTTATTTTTTATTTAAAAAGTTAATTTTTTACGATTAAAGTGCTATAATGTATTTAACTTCATAAAAAGGAGAAGTAATGAATACAAGTATAGTTGGAAAGCAATTTGAGCTAACTGAGTCTATAAAAGAGTATGTGGAAAAAAGTTTTGATGCTTTAAGTAAATATGGCTTAGATGTGATTTCTGCGCGTTGTGTTATAAGTGCTGATGAAAGGCATGGAAAGAAAGGATTTTGGGCTGAATTTAGCATTAACCTAGCTGGTATTAACACAGTGGTTGTAAAGCAAAAGGATAAAGACTTATATGCTGCTATAGATTTAGCTATTGATAGAATTTCTAAGGTTTTAAGAAGATTGCATGATAAAAATATCACGCATAAGCATCAAGATGAAATAAAAGGAAATTTAGTACTACCAAGTGTGATTGAAGAAGATGAGATAGTTCCAACAGAGCTTGAATTATATAAACCTTTGGAAATTGAAGAAGCATTGGAAAAATTAAAAGCAAGTAAAGATATATTTTTAGTTTTTAATGATATAGATGCAAAAATGAGGGTACTATATAAGAAAAAAGATGGTAAATTTGGTTTGTTTTAAAAAATCTAGCCTCAAAAAGGCTAGATGTATTAGAAGAGTTTGTTAAAGATTTTATCTATTGCCTGATCTACTTTTTTACCTGTATTTTTAGCGCCATCACTAGTATTTCCACCTATTGTATTAACAATAGAATTTACAACACTTTTTGTATCAAGACTTACTTTGGGATCTTGTGTTGTTCCTTTTATAATGCCTTTGAAATTTGCTCTATCGACGACGATATTAAAAGGAATGTTTAATTTAGTATTTTTTGTATCAACCTTACCTTTACTGATGTTTATATTACTTCTATCGGCCACCAGGTTTAAATTTAAATCTATGAGATTTTTATTGATATTTATTTTAGCTTCGCCATTGCGATATACATCTTGAGTGATATCTTTTTGTAAAAGCAACATTAAAGCGCTTGTGATGAGGTTTTTCTTAAGTTGCCCATCAGCTAAGTTCATTAGTACCACACCGCTTTCTTTTAAAAGATTATAATCGATACTTAAGTTTGATTTTGCTTGGTAATAATCAGGTAAATCTAAACTTTGAGCTAAATTTGAAAGATCAGTATTTTGCATTTTAGCGTTAAAAATATTATTTTTTAAAGTTGCGTTTAATGAGCCGTTAAATATATTTTTACTATTAGCGCTTGCATCTATTAAAGCATTTTTAAAATCAAATTTTCCTTCAAAATCAGCCTTGCCTTTTAAGCTTCTATCGACTAAAAATCCTAGCTTAGAAAAATCCTGCAATGAAATATTATAAGTGCTTGCTAGAGCCATTTGATTAAGATCAAATTTTCCTTTTAGTGAATTAATATTCGCAAATGAACTTAGAGCTTTAGCGTTAAAATCAATGATTGATTTAGAAATTTTTCCATCAAGATTGATTTTTGCTGAAGTATTCTTTGGAAATTTTTTATCTAAAAGCTTAGATAATTCTACTTCATTAAAAGAAGAATTAATAATGGCTTTAAAATCACCATTAATATTGTTAAAATCAAGCGACTTTAAGTCAATATCTGCATTTATATCGCCAAATGCTAAAACTTTTTGTCCTATTAAAGGGAAAAGTTGTTCTAATTTTATATTATCAACCTTTGCTTGTAAACTTTTCCCATTGGATTTTGCATTGATAAGTCCTTCCATGATTTTAATATTCGCATCAAGATTTTGAATTTGATTTGCCTTAAGATCAACTTTAGCATCTAAATTTAAAGGCCCATTGAGATCTTGTTTGGTTAAAGGTTTTAATTTGTTAAGATTATCTACAAAAGCACTAATTTGTGCTTTTAAATCTTTGTTTGTAAGATTATAAGAGCCTTTTAGCTGAGGTATTTTTGCTATGTTTGAATCAAGCAAAGCTTCATAATCAATCAAAGAATTTTTCGCATTTGCTTTAGCTTGTAGATTAAAATTTGTTTTTGGAAAATCAAGATTGCTTAGTTTTTTAAATTCTATAACATTTATATTTGCATTGTTTAACCTAGTGTTTAGATTGAAATTTTTAAAATCAAGTCCTTGTGCTTTTAAATCTAAAATTAATTTAGAATTAATAAAAGCAGGCATAGAGATAGTTTTTAAAAGCTCTGCTACTTCTATATTAGTTGTATTGATATTAAGATTATTATTTTCTAAAATAGTTTTTAAGTTACCACCAAATCCAAGTAAGTTAGCATCTAATTTTTGCAATTGATTGTTTGCAAAAAGTAAATTACCTTGAATTTGACTTTTACCTTGGAGTTTCATTTTGACTAGAGATGAAAATTGATCAAAATCATCTATTTTGATATCAAAATCACTAGTTAAGCTTTGTTTTGCTATATCATAAATACTTTTTTGTGTATAAAGTCTGAAGAAGTTACTTAAAATTTCACTTTTAGAAATAACTTCATTGTTTTGGATTAAAGATCTTATTTCGCCTTTTATATAGCTTTGTTTTGGTAAGCTTAGATTAAAATCTTTTTCAATAAGAGTATTGTTGATAGAACTTGTGTAAAAATTAATCAAAGCATTACCATTTGGTTTTAAATCTTTAGCTTGTATATCGCTTATAATACTAATTTTTCCTTGAGCATATCTTGGTAGATTAGTAAAATCTAAAATTTGAGCTAAATCTATATTTTTTCCAACGAATTCAAGATTTATAGGAGAAAAATCAACGATTTTTGCATCTAAGTTAAGATTAGAATCAAATAAAAATCCATTACCTTTTACTGAAAAATCGCTACTTTTACCTACAACATTACCCTTAAATGTAAAATCTTTATCGCTTTTTAAACCAAGTTTTTGAATATAATTTTGTTTAAGTCCTAAAAGATAGTTTAAATTAAATCCTAGTCTTAAAGGTGATATACCACCTTCTATGTTAGCAAAAAATTTATCATCAATGTTTGCTTTAATGTTAAGTTGTGAAAAACTAATTTTAAAATTTTCAAATTTAACATTCATACCGCTTTTTTGAGCAATAATCGTTTCGATTCTTGGCTTTAAAAAAGCATTACCTATGCTTGTAAATAATAATATATATATAGCTAATAATGCCACACACACTACACCTAAAAGAATGTAAAGAATTTTTTTCATGAGAAACCTTTATAATGATATATCATATAGATTTAGTGTAATAGACTAAATCTATATGATATATTTTACTTAATTTATTGACAATTAACTTTCTTTAATGTATAATTCTATCACTCAAAAACAAAGAGTGCTAAAAATGGCACATTTTAGAAAGGATAAAAAATGAATTTTCAACCTCTAGGAAAGCGTATTTTGGTAAAACGCTTAGAAGAAATGAAAACTACTGCTTCTGGGATTATTATACCAGATAATGCTAAAGAAAAACCATTAAATGGTGAAGTTGTTGCAGTGAGTAAAGAAATAGAAGATGTTAAAGTAAATGATAAAGTAATGTTTGCAAAATACGGTGGAACTGAAATTAAACTTGATAATGAAGAGTATTTGGTTCTTAATATTGATGATGTTTTGGGGATTATTAAATAAAAAAGGATAAAAAATGGCAAAAGAAATATTTTTTTCAGATGAAGCAAGAAATAAACTTTATGAAGGTGTTAAAAAACTTAATGACGCAGTAAAAGTTACTATGGGGCCACGCGGTCGTAATGTATTAATCCAAAAAAGTTTTGGTGCTCCAACTATCACAAAAGATGGTGTGAGTGTGGCTAAAGAAGTGGAATTAAAAGATTCTTTAGAAAATATGGGTGCTTCTTTAGTTAGAGAAGTAGCTAGTAAAACAGCTGATCAGGCAGGCGATGGAACAACAACAGCAACAGTTTTAGCGCATGCTATTTTTAAAGAAGGTTTGAGAAATATCACAGCAGGTGCTAATCCTATAGAAGTTAAAAGAGGTATGGATAAAGCTTGTGAAGCTATAGTAGCTGAACTTAAAAAACTTTCTCGTGAAGTTAAAGACAAAAAAGAAATCGCTCAAGTTGCAACAATTTCTGCAAATTCAGATGAGAAAATCGGAAATTTAATCGCTGATGCTATGGAAAAAGTTGGAAAAGATGGTGTTATCACTGTTGAAGAAGCAAAATCAATTAATGATGAATTAAATGTAGTTGAAGGCATGCAATTTGATAGAGGTTATTTAAGCCCATATTTCATTACAAATACTGAAAAAATGACAGCTGAATTGCAAAATCCATTTATTTTGTTATTTGATAAAAAAATTGCTAACTTGAAAGATTTGTTACCAATTTTAGAGCAAATTCAAAAAACAGGAAAACCACTTTTAATTATAGCTGAAGACATTGAAGGTGAAGCTTTAGCAACTTTAGTTGTAAATAAATTAAGAGGTGTTTTAAATATTTCAGCAGTTAAAGCTCCTGGATTTGGCGATAGAAGAAAGGCTATGCTTGAAGATATTGCTATTTTAACAGGTGGTGAAGTGATTTCTGAAGAGCTTGGAAGAACTTTAGAAAGTGCTAGTATCCAAGATTTAGGTCAAGCTTCAAGCGTGATTATTGATAAAGATAATACAACTATTGTAAATGGAGCAGGTGAGAAAGCAAATATTGATGCAAGAATTAACCAAATTAAAGCACAGATTGCTGAAACAAGTTCAGATTATGATAGAGAAAAATTACAAGAAAGACTTGCTAAATTAAGTGGTGGTGTAGCGGTAATTAAAGTTGGTGCTGCTACGGAAACTGAAATGAAAGAGAAAAAAGATAGAGTTGATGATGCATTAAGTGCTACAAAAGCTGCTGTTGAAGAAGGTATAGTAATAGGTGGTGGTGCTGCATTGATCAAGGCAAAATCAAAAATCAGCTTGAATTTAGAAGGTGATGAGGCTATTGGTGCAGCTATTGTAGAAAGAGCTTTAAGAGCACCTTTAAGACAAATTGCTGAAAATGCTGGGTTTGATGCTGGTGTAGTTGTAAATACGGTAGAAAATAGTAAAGAAGAAAACACTGGTTTTGATGCTGCAAAAGGCGAATATGTAAATATGCTTGAAAGCGGTATTATTGATCCTGTTAAAGTAGAAAGAGTAGCTTTACTTAATGCAGTTTCAGTAGCTAGCATGCTTTTAACAACTGAAGCTACAATTAGTGAAATCAAAGAAGATAAACCTGCTATGCCTGATATGAGTGGCATGGGTGGTATGGGAGGCATGGGTGGTATGATGTAATACCATTTTTTTGCTGCTTTTGAGTTGCTTTTTATGTAAAGCAACTCACTCTTTTTTTATTTTTCTGCACTGATTTTTATTTTTGTTATAATAGATGTAAAATTATAAGGATTTTACATGAAAAATTTACAAGAAGAGCAATTTTCCAACTCAAAATACATTAAACCTAAAAGATATACTTATATAGGCAAAGATAATAAAAAATATACTTGGGATTTTATAGAAGCATTAGATAGTGTTTCTGTTTTTTTATATCATACTCAAAAAGATTCTTTTGTTTTTGTAAAGCAATTTAGAATTCCTTTATGGGATTATCAAAAACGTAATAATTTAAAATTAGATGAGATGGGATTTAGTGTAGAGCTTTGCTCAGGACTTGTTGATAAAAATTTAAGTTTAGATGAAATAGCTAAAGAAGAATGTATTGAAGAACTAGGTTATGCTCCTAAACTTGTAGAAAAAATAGGAGAGTTTTACACAGGTTTTGGTTCAGGTGTAAGCAGACAGTTTTTATTTTATGCTGAAATTACTGAAGATGATAAAATTGGTCATGGTGGTGGAATTGATGGAGAGGATATTCAAGCAGTATGGATAAAAAGAAAAGACTTCGAAAAATTTTCTAAAGAAAATCCTATCAAAACCCCTTTACTTGAATATGCGTATTTGTGGTTTAAAGGTAAGAATTAAATCTTACCTTTTATTTTTCTTCTTTATTTTCAATGTTTGGGTCTTTTTCATCAAGCATTTCTTTAAAGATTACAAATAAATCTTCAGAGGCTTTTTCGGCGTTTGAGCATTTATCTAGAATTTGATTTTGAACTAATTCATTGCCTGTATTTTCATTATGTGCTAAGGCAACGGCTTGGTTGATATTTTCATGCACTTTTTGGTGTGGTAAATTTAACTTACCAAAAGCTCTTCCGCTAGAAAATCTTTCTTTACCTACACCCGCAATCCATTTTGCAAGTCTACAACTTAAATGATCAGAAAGCGTTTTACCTGTGGCATGAATGATTTCGTTATAGCCGTTAAGCTTAAAAGCAACGTGATCTAGTTTAGCTAAAGAAACAAAAATTTCAGAAGCAATACTTTTAGCATGTGAACTAGTTGAGTTTGCATTAGAAATTAATTGAGTAAAATTACTAGAGAATTTTATAATATGTTCATTTGATTCTAGTGACACTTTTTCTACTTGTTCGCTTTGTCCATACATTTCATCTGCATTTTGTTTTAATAGATTAATATTTAATTCTACTTCAGAAGTTGCTTTTTGTGTTTTTTCAGCAAGTTTTCGAACTTCATCAGCAACAACAGCAAAACCACGACCATGCTCTCCCGCACGCGCAGCTTCTATAGCAGCATTTAGCGCTAAAAGATTGGTTTGATCAGATACATCTTTAATTAAATTAATAACATTGGTAATTTCATCAACACTACGATGTAAATTACCTGCTGTATCTCTTGAGCGATTGGCTGATTCAATAATGCTTTGAAGTGAGGATATGATTGAATGTGTAATCGCATTTAATTCTTGCATATCTTTTAATGATGAGTCAGAATACTGAGAAATCATCTCTGCTTTATTTACATTTTCTTGCATATCGCCTTGTACATTTGAAATACCTTTTAATACTCCATTTAATAGCATTTCTAAAAGACGAGTTTCAAGTGCAGTTTTCCCACAATCTTCTTGAAGTTGTTTTTCGTATTTTTCAATTAGTTCTTGTTTTTCTAAAAGAAGTTTTTTGTTTTCTTCTTGTAGCTCTTTGATTTTATTTTGCAAATCTTCAAAGTCTTGTTTTGATTGACTTTTTTTTCCAAACATGGTTTTTCCTTGAAAGTTAAAATTAGAAAGAAATTATTTTTTGTAATTTGATAAATAAGTATTTAACTCATCTTTTAATCTTAGTTTTTCTTTTTTAAGATTTGCAATTTCCAAGCTATCTAGATGAATTCTACCTTCTTCAGCGTCTTTAATTTTATGATCAAGTTCATTATGCTCTTCAAACAATTTATCAAAGTGCATATCTTTACCTTTTAGCTCGGTAATTAAATCTCTAAATTCATGTAGCATATAAGCCTCCTTTTTTTAAATTAGTATTTGATTATAACTTAAAATAAGTTAAATATATTTTAACTCATCAGGTTTTTGCTTGTTTTTTATAATCTTTTTGGCTATTTTTATGCTATCTGCTGTACCTACGATTAATAATTTTGCTCCAGTACCTATTAAAGTATCACCTCTTGGCATAGGTGTGAATTTTTTATTTTCTAAAATTCCTACTATGCTTACATTTGCCATATCTCTTAAATGAATTTCTTTTAATCTTTTAAATCTCACCCATGATTCATCAGGAATTTTAACCTCTTCTAAATCAATAGGGCTATTTTTTTTATAAAGATAATTTTCTAATAAATTTTCCATATCTGGTCTTGCTGACATCGCGCTAAGTCTTTGTGCAACTAATTTTGTAGCAGAAACAATAGAATTTGCCCCAAGTTTTTTAAGTTTTTCTGTTTCATCTTCGTTGCTTGAGCTGGCTAGTATAAAATAAGGATTAATTCTTTGTAATTCTTTTTCAAATAATCTTACTGAGGCGATGATAGCAATATTATCTGCTATGTTATTACTAAGGGTGATTATGCCTTTTGCACTAGAAAGATTGGTTTTTAAAAAAGCTGTGTTGGTATGAGGTGCGCTTTCTATATAATAAGGATAATTATATTTTTCAGCAATCTCACTGAAATTTTCAATTTCATCAACTACAACAAAAGGAATATGATTTTCTCTAAATTGCTGTGCTAATTCTATGGTAAAATCATTATGATAGCATATTACAAAATGATTTTTTAATCTTGCAACTTTATGCAGCATTCTTCTTTCCTTGATGATTTTAGACAAAACACCTTTTTTTACTATTTCTATTACTAAACCCATACAAAAAGTAAATATTGTAAAAGTTAATAATACATATACAACAGTAAAAATTCTACCTGCTGTTGGTATGGGATTAACTTCAGTATAACCCAAAGTGGTAAAAGTCATACCAGCTTGATAAATAGCGTCGTTAAGGTTGTAATTACTTGTGAGCATATAACCAAAAGCCCCAATTAATGTCATCATTACAACAGCAATAAGAGGAATTCTTAAAAATTTAAGTTGCTCATAAAGCTCATCATTGAGATTAATTGAAGGTTTTGGAGAGGGAGACCAATTGAGGAATTTTTGTAGCTTTTTTAAAAAAGACATAGTAATTCCTCGTTTACATTAAGGATTATTTACTACTTTGCTTTTTAAGTGTTCTTAAAGTTGAAGCAGCAACTCTAACTTTTCTAGTAGTTCCATCTTCTAAGGTAATACGAACTGTTCTTAAATTTGGCAAAAAGCGTCTTTTTGTTTTATTGTTAGCATGGCTAACATTGTTACCTACCATAGGTCCTTTTCCTGTAATTTGGCAAATTCTTGACATAAATTTTCCTTATGAAATAAAAATAATTTTTAGCATTATATCTAAAACAAGCTTAAAAAAATCAAATATTATCAAAAATACATAAAGAAAATTTGATAATAAGTATGATAAAATTATTTTTTACTTTTATTGGAGATATAAAATGTATGTAGCGCCAAGTTTATTGTCTGCAAATTTTTTAAATTTGGAAAATGAGATTAAAGATGTGTGTGAAGCAGGGGCTGATTTGTTGCACATTGATGTAATGGATGGGCATTTTGTGCCAAATCTTACTTTTGGTCCTTGTGTGATTGAAAATATTTCAAAAATTACTTCAGTGCCTTTAGATGTGCATTTAATGGTATATAATGTTAGTAGTTTTGTAGATTTATTTATCCCAATAAAACCAAAATTTATTAGTTTTCATTTAGAAGCTGAAAATCATCCTATTAGGGTGTGTGAGTATATAAGAAAAAAAGGTATTCATCCTGCCATTGTTTTAAATCCACATACTCCAGTTTCAAGTATAGAGTATATTTTAGAATTTGTAGATATGGTGCTTTTAATGAGTGTTAATCCAGGCTTTGGTGGGCAAAATTTTTTACCATTGATATATGATAAAATTAGACAGTTAAGAGAAATGATAGATAGGAAAAATCTTAAAGTTTTTATAGAAGTAGATGGTGGGGTAAATGGTTTAAATGCACCTGATTTAGATGAAGCAGGAGCTGATATTTTAGTCGCAGGTAGTTATATCTTTTCCTCGCAAGATAAAAAAACAGCAATCAATTCTTTAAAGCTTGAATTTTGAGCCAACAACAAATCGATGATTTAATCATCAAGCTAAGTAAGGAAAACAAACCTTTTCCTTGGGTTTTAAAAGAACTTGCAAAAATAGAAGAATTAAACCATTATGATTTTGATTTATATATTTTTGAGCTTTTAGGGCTAGGAGTGGAGCTTAATGCACAAAATTGCTTGTGCTTAAAAAGTAAGAATATAAAAATAAAAGATGAGATTTTTTGTGTAGTAGATATTGAAAGCACTGGTGGGATAAAAAGTGGTCAAATTTTAGAAATAGGTGCGGTTAAAATTCAAAATTATAAAGAAATTGATAGATTTGAGAGCTTTATAAAAGTAGAAAGTATACCTGAAAATATTACAGAATTAACCGGGATTAGTTTGGATATGGTAGAAAATGCACCTTCTTTAAAAACTGTGTTAAATGATTTTAAATTGTTTTTAAAAGATAGCATTTTTGTAGCACACAATGTACGTTTTGATTATCATTTTATATCTAAAGCTATGTATGAAAATGATTTTGGAGTGCTTTTAAATAGAAGATTATGCACTATTGATTTAGCTAAAAAGTGCATTGAAAGTCCAAAATACGGTCTTGATGCACTAAAAGAGTTTTTGTGTATTGAAAGTAAGCATCATAGAGCCTTAAGTGATGCTTTGGCTGCAAGTGAAATTTTAAAATACTGTCTTAAAAAAATTCCTTTTTATATAAAAACCACCGAAGAATTGTTACATTTTAGCAAGCAAGCTAAAAGTCAAATAAAAAAATAAACTTTGTTTTGTATTTATTGTTATACTTGCTTTGCATAAATGACGGGAGCTTGTGATACAGGCTGAGAGTAAGCTAAAAGCTTAGACCGCACCAGAACTAGGTAATGCTAGCGTTGGGATAATTTATCAACTACTCACATACCCTTCATTTATCCAAATTTTTATTTTAAGGATAAATTTAAATGAAAACTCAAATGTCTTATGCAAAAGAAGGAATTTTCACAAAACAAATGCAAATTGTTGCACAAAAAGAGCAAGTAAGTGAAGATTTTTTGCTTGAAAATATAGCATATGGAAAAATCATCATTCCTGTAAATATCAACCATAAAGCACTAGACCCAAATGGTATTGGCTATGGACTTAAAACAAAGGTAAATGTAAATTTAGGTGTTTCAAATGATTGTGTAGATTATAGTGAAGAAATGAAAAAAGTGGAGTTAGCTCATAAATTTAATATAGAAGCTATTATGGATCTTAGCAATTATGGTAAAACTAGTCGTTTTAGAGATGAGCTAATTGCTACTTCAAAAGCTATGATAGGCACGGTGCCTGTTTATGATGCAGTTGGATTTTTAGAAAAAGATTTAAAAGATATTAAGGCAAAAGATTTTTTAGATGTAGTATATCATCATGCTAAAAGTGGAGTGGATTTTATGACAATTCATGCAGGGATAAATTCTCGTGCTGCTAGGGTTTTTAAAGAGTGTGATAGGATTACTAATATAGTTTCAAGAGGAGGTTCAGTTCTTTATGCTTGGATGCAAATGAATAATGCTGAAAATCCATTCTATGAATATTATGATGATTTGCTTGCTATATGTAAGGAATTTGATGTGACACTTTCTTTGGGCGATGCACTAAGACCAGGTTGCACCCATGATGCAAGCGATGGAGCTCAAATTGCTGAACTTATCGAACTTTCGTTGTTAACTAAAAGAGCATGGGCTCAAGATGTACAAGTAATGATAGAAGGACCTGGTCATATGGCTATTAATGAAATAGAAGCTAATATGCAACTTGAAAAAAGAATTTGCAACGGCGCACCTTTTTATGTCTTAGGACCATTGGTTACTGATATAGGTGCAGGATATGATCATATAAGTGGAGCAATCGGTGGAGCAGTTGCAGCAGCAGCTGGTGCTGATATACTTTGCTATGTAACACCTGCTGAGCATTTAAGACTTCCAAATTTAGAAGATGTAAGAGATGGTATAGTAGCGACTAAAATAGCAGCTCATGCAGGAGATATAGCCAAACTTCCTAAAGAAAGAAAAATAGATGATGCAATGAGTAAAGCTAGACAAGATATTGATTGGGAAAAAATGTTTAAATTAGCAATTGATGGAGAAAAGGCTAAGAAAATGTTTAATGAAAGAAAACCTGATGAGCTTAATTCTTGTTCAATGTGTGGAAAAATGTGCGCTATGAACACTATGAATAAAATTTTAAAAGGTGAGGATGTAAGTTTGATAAAAGAATAAACCCTCGATTATGAGGGTTTAGTATGATTAATCTATTACTTTATAATTATAAGGTTTTAGATTTTTATCATCTTCAAGAAGTTTTGCCGGTGGATTACCATTTACTTCTTGGTGTTTATAGTAGCGATCTCCTGCTTTGTTGCCATTTAGATCTACTTTATAGTGAATTTCACCTGGATTTAATTTTTGAATATCTTCAAAACCTAAATTTGAAGTTTTGAAATCTTTAATACCATTTTTGGCTGCAATTTCTACTAATTTAGTTTGTCCTTGTCTTGACATATCAACTGATTGTAAAAGCATTCTTGAAGCTTCTCTAGGATTGTGGAATCCTGTTGAGTTTTCAGCACCTACAAAGTCTGCTCTTACTTGAGATTTTCTATGTAGTTCTAATACTTCTTTTAATTCAGCTGAAATTTTAGCATCATCTGCTTTGCCATTAGTTTGGAATTTAGGCATTTTTCCAAGCTCTGCGCGAATAGTTTCTACATCTTTAATTAAGCTTACTAAAGAATATTCAGCTGTTCTTAAATCATGAGCTACTGAATTTTGAATATCTTTTACTTGTTTAGCTAGATAGCTTTCGCTTTGAGTATGGCAAGTTTTACAAGCTGAGTTAATATCAACTAAAGGTGAAGTGATGTTATGGTTAGTAACTTTTTTTGCACCTTTTCTAATATAAGGCATGTGACAATCTGCACAACTTACACCATTTGCAGCATGCACTCCACCACTATAAAGCTCGCTTTCTGGGTGTTGAATTTTTAACATAGGTGCTTTAGTGATTTTATGAACCCAATCACTTGGGAAATTTTCTCTACTTTTTTCATAATAATCATCAAACATTTCTATTCTAAATGACTCACCTTTTTTCCACTCACTCCATGGATAGGTTAACTCTATACCATCAACTTCAATTTCAATTGGTTTATTTCCATCTCTCCAAGAGTCAAACTCATCGTAAGTTTTTTGTGTGCCATTCCACCATTTTTTAGAACTATCATTAGCAATACTTTCACCGATAGTTTTTACTTTAGTACCTGTTGGTTTGAAATAATACTCAACGTGACATTGAGAGCATACTAAAGTTCTCATTTCGCTTCTTGAAGCTTTAATGCCTTGTTTTTCATCTGCTTCATAGCCTCTTGAAATTAATGCATTGATTAAAGCTGGTCTTGTAAGTCTTAAACTCATATCTGTTGGGTTGTGACAATCTGCACATGTTACTCCCATTCTTTTTCCACCATGAGGTCCACTGTGCTCAGGTGAGTTTTCTTTAGCTCCATTTACCGCAGGAACTGTTTTAATCATAGTCCAATATTTTGCAGAGTTAAATGCCACCCAATCACCTTTTGCAGTGTTGTTTAAAAGCCAAGGAGTCCATCCACTATGGCAGTTCATACAAGCTGTTGGTTGGCCACCAAATCCTGCAAAGTCATGTGCATTTAAGAAGTCTTTGTTATTTCTAGCTGTATCCATTTGATCTACTTGAACCCAAAAGTGTCCTCTTTCTTCATTTGCATCAATGCTAAATGGATAACCTGCCCAAAGAACAGTTAGTTGTGGATAGCGGATTAGTTTTGAATAAGCTAAATTTCCACCAAATTCTGTTGCATTAGGTGCTTGTTTTTCCACTGCTGTATGCATATCTAAATAATCAGGAAAGTTCTTTCCCCAGTAATCAAAAGTGGGATTTTCATCGCCAAGTTTTACAATTTCTTGAGAAATGATTCCGCCCACTGAATCATTTGTTTTAGCTGTGATATCTTGATTTAACCACAATACGCCCGCAATAGCTACTATAGTAGCACTTATAGCACTATATAAAATGCCTTTATTATTCATTAATTACTCCTTTCATTTAAAATCCTCTCTTATGGCCAACACCTTGGTGACAAGATACACAACTTAAAGAATTATTTTTGTGTGGATCTAGAGTAGGGTTGATAGTGTTGCTCGCAATTTCTTTATGGCATTCTATGCAATTATTTTGGACTATTTCTTTACTTTTTGCATTTGCACTTAAATGCGTAGGTAAAGAATCAAGTTTAAAAGTAAATGCATAAGCATGTCCTAAACCACTTTGAGCTTTAGCAATCCATTTTTCAAAAAAGCTATGTGGCAAATGACAATCATTACAGGTTGCTCTTGGTTTACCATCAACTTCTTTAGAGTGTGAAGCTTTTAAATAATCATTATAAACTTCGTTCATAATATGACAGTTATTACAGCTTTCACTGGCATCGCTAAAATAAGAAGTGCCTTTAGCATTATGGAAAGTATACATTCCAACTCCTGCTAAAATTACAAGCAAGAAGAGGAAAACAGCAAAAAGTTTTGAGTTTGCTTTTTTCAAAGTCTCTCCTTTGAATGAAGTTTAAGTTGCAAGAACTTATGTTTAATTATATTACACTATAAAACTTAAAAAATAAATATAAATTTATCATTCATTTATATTTTTTTTAATAAGATCAAAAAAGTATTATTTTTTTATATAAATTTATTTACTATTATAAAAATAAAATAAATTTTAATAAAAGAAATACTAAAATATTAAATACTAGAAAATAAGGCAGGTGTATTATGCAAATTCAACCATCAATGTATATTAATAGAGAACTTTCTTGGCTTGCATTTAACTCCCGTGTTTTAGATCAATGTTCCAAAGATCTTCCTTTGCTTGAAAAACTTAAATTTATAGCCATATATTGTACAAATTTAGATGAGTTTTATATGATAAGAGTGGCTGGATTAAAACAGCTTTTTATAGCAGGAATAAGTACAGCAAGTAATGATGAAATGACACCACTTGCACAGCTTAAAGCCATTAGAAATTATTTACATGAAGAAAAATATGTAGTAGAACAGTATTTTACTAAAATCACTCAAGATTTGGAAAAAGAAAATTTATTTATTCGCTTATATGAAGAACTTGATGAGGATTTAAAACAAGAATGCAATGATCATTTTTTCTCTAATATTTTTCCTGTAATAGTACCTATTGCGGTTGATGCAACTCATCCTTTTCCACATTTAAATAATCTTTCGTTTTCTTTGGCGGTAAAACTTTGCGATCCTATGCATCCTGAACTTTTAAAATTTGGCATGATACGTATACCTAGGGTTTTACCAAGATTTTATCAAGTAAGCTCTAATATTTATGTGCCTATAGAAAGCATAGTGCGCCATCATACCGAACATATTTTTCCTGGTTATAAGCTTTTGTCATCTGCTGCCTTTAGGGTAACTAGAAATGCTGATATGGAGATAGAAGAAGAAGAGGCTGATGATTTTATGTTGATTTTGGAGCAGGGTTTAAAGCTTCGTAGAAAAGGTGCTTTTATACGCTTGCAAATAGAAAAAGGCGCAGATGAGCAGTTGATCGAATTTTTAAGTTCTCATATGAATATTTTTCATAAAGACATTTATGAATACAGTATACTTTTAAATTTACCATCACTGTGGCAAATTATTTCTAATAAAGAATTTACACACTTACTAAACCCTGTGTATACATCAAAGATTTTACCTCCTTTTGGAGATAATGTATCTATTTTTAATGCAATTGATAAACAAGATATATTAGCTATACAGCCTTATGAAAGTTTTGAACCTGTGTATCAATTTATCAAAGAAGCAAGTAAAGATCCTAAGGTTGTTTCTATAAGAATGACTCTTTATAGGGTAGAAAAAAATTCAAACATAGTTCAAGCATTAATTGATGCAGCAAGTGATGGTAAACAAGTTACTGTAATGGTAGAATTAAAAGCACGCTTTGATGAGGAAAATAATTTACACTGGGCAAAATCATTAGAAAATGCAGGAGCTCATGTAATATATGGCATTACAGGTTTTAAAGTGCATGCAAAAGTAGCTCAAGTGATTAGAAAAGAAGGGGATAAATTAAAAATTTATAATCATTTAAGTACAGGCAATTACAATGCAAGTTCGGCTAAAATTTATACCGATGTGAGTTATTTCACTTCTAAAGAAGAATATTCTCAAGATACCACAACTTTTTTTCATATACTTTCAGGATATAGTAAAAGCCGTCGCTTAAAGACTTTATCAATGAGTCCAAAGCAGATTAAGGAGCGAATTTTAGATATGATAGCTACTGAAGCAAGCCATGGAAAAAATGGAGCAATCATAGCTAAAATGAACGCTTTAGTAGATGGTGATGTGATTGAAGCTTTATATGAGGCTTCAAATAAGGGTGTTAAAATAGATCTTATTGTGCGTGGAATTTGTTGTTTAAGGCCTGGAGTAAAAGGGTATAGTGAAAATATAAAAGTTAGAAGTATAGTTGGAAAATATTTAGAGCATGCTAGAATTTTATATTTTAAACATACTGAGCCAAATTATTTTATTTCAAGCGCTGATTGGATGCCAAGGAATTTAGAAAGAAGACTAGAATTAATGACTCCTATTTTTGATGAGCATTCGCGTGCAAAATTAGCTCAAATTTTAAAACTACAGTTAAGTGATAATGATTTAGCTTATGAGTTAAACAGTGAAGGAAGATATCGTAAGATTGCTTTAAATGAAGCAGAAAAAATTAACAATTCTCAACAAATTTTAGAAGAATATATTAGTAGAATTTTTAATACCTTGAAAAAAGATACTGATCATAGTAGGGCAGCGCATTTAGCAACGAAGCTTTTTAGGGATAGCTAATCCTTGCTTTTTTAGCAAGGATTATTTCCAACCTTCTATGTAATTTTTAAGTTTTCTACCAACTTTTGGGTGCTTGAGTTTTTTTATAGCTGAGCTTTCTATTTGCCTTACTCTTTCTCTTGTAACATTTAGTTCTTTGCCGATTTCTTCTAAGGTTCTATCGCTTTCATCATCCATTAAACCAAAACGCATTCTAATAACAGCTTTTTCTCTATCATTAAGCTGATCTAAAACTTCATCAATTTGTTCTTTTAAATCATCTTTTAAGATGTGATCCATAGGAGAAATCGAAGTTCTATCTTCTACAAAATCTCCAAATTTACCATCATCTTCATTGCTAATAGGTGCTTCTAGAGAAATTGGCTCTTTAGTGATTTTAATTACTTGTTTTACTTTATCTATGCTAAGTCCTACTTCTTTAGCAATAATGCTTACATCAGGTTCTTTGCCTTCTTTTTGTAAATACTCACGAATGATTTTATTGATTTGATTAATAGTTTCTATCATATGAATAGGAATTCTAATTGTTCTTGCTTGATCAGCAATAGCTCTTGAAATAGCTTGTCTAATCCACCAAGTTGCATAGGTTGAAAACTTATAACCGCGTTTGTATTCAAATTTATCTACCGCTTTCATTAAGCCTATATTACCTTCTTGGATTAAATCTAAAAATGGTAATCCACGATTGGTATATCTTTTAGCAATGCTTACAACCAAGCGTAAATTTGACTTTGCCATTCTGGTTTTAGCTTCATCTGAGATTTTTTTACCACGTTTTATTTGCTCTAGAATTTCTTTTAGTTGATCTTTTTCTAAATCAAAAGAATTTTGGCTGGCTTCTTTGGTTTGAATGAGTTTTTTAATCTCCATATAAGTGCTTACCATCGTAGTTTCTAGTGCGCGTTCAGCAATTTCTTCTTTACTAAGTTTGGTAATATCTTTTAAGATATCTTGGTGTCTTTGTTTTAATTCTTCTGAAAACATTGGTAAACGATACTCTAAGCGTTTTAATTCTTTGTCAAATTCCTCATCGCTTTTTAAAGCTGTTTCCATGGATTTTACGATTTCAGAAATAAGTTTTGAAGTTGGACCTAGATCCATTAGTTTTTCTTTTAATATATTTTTCTTGAAAGCAATTATGAGTTTATCTAACAATTCATCATCATTTTTTTCTGCATTAATAGTAGATATGGTTTTTAACCATTCTTTTTTTGCTTTTTCTAAGGCTTTAAAACTTTCTATAACTTTTAAGGTTCTTTCATCTTCTTTCTTGCTTGCTTTTTTAGGTTTTTTTTCACTTGAGTTTTCATTTTCCTCGTTTTCATTTTCTTCTTCAGAATCTATTTCATCATCATTTTTATCATCATCATTTTTATCATCATCTTCAAAGCTTTTAAAAAGCTCTTTTACTCTTCTTTCTCTATTGATTAAAGGTTCTTTATAATCAAGTATAAAATCTATCAAATAAGGCACAGAACAAAAAGCATCGATGATAATGTCTTCACCTAGCTCAATTTTTTTAGAAATTTCAACTTCCTCATCTTTATTTAAAAGAGCTATTTGCCCCATTTCTCTTAAATACATTCTAACAGGAGAGTCTGATCTACTCCATTCAAGCAAATCATTTTCATTGGCTAAATCAAATTCATTTTCTAAACTCGTATCTTGTAATTTTTGTTTTTCTTCTTGTAGTTTTTTTGCTTCTTCTAAATTTCTTTTTTTAGCAATTTCAGCTGAAGAAATTAATTCAACTTTATGTTTATCCATTAAATCGCGGATTTTTTTTGCACTTGTTACATTTGGAAGCTTTGCAAAATACTTGACAAGTTTTTCATATGTGATATAATCTTTAGAATTTTCTTTGAAAAGTTCTTCTAAAACATTGGTTTCATTAGCCATGAGTACCCCTTGTATTTAAGTAATGAGTGTAAAACCAAATATTATGCCTAAAAATTAATTAAAAACAAATAAAAACATTTTGGAACATCTTTTGCTTTGTTAGCTAGAAAATTAAGATTTTAGTTAGGAAAAACAATGCAAAATGGGTATTATCAGGCTACTGGCGCTATGGTTACGCAGTTTAATCGCTTAGATGTTGTAACTAATAACCTAGCAAATGTAAATACGAGTGGCTATAAAAGAGATAATGTTGTTATTGCAGATTTTAAAAGGATTTTTAAAGAAACTCAAGATGAGCTACCTATACAAAATCACACAAGAGATGCTGCAAGATTTGTAAATACAACTATAGATAGAGTTCCGCAGGTTAATCATGTCTATACAAATTTTAGTGTAGGTTCTATGAAAATGACGCATAATCCTTTGGATTTAGCTCTTACTCGCGAAGATACTTTTTATTTAATTAAAACAAATAATGGCGAGGTAAGATTAAGCCAAGATGGAAATTTCCAGCTTGATGATGAGGGTTATTTGGTAAATCGTCAAGGGTATAGAGTTTTAAGCAGTGATTATTTTAACAATCCTGAAAATGATGGCATACGTATAGGAAATTCCACTTCTTTTATTAATGTAGATAAAAATGGAATCATCAGTGCATCTAATCAAGATATAGCAAGATTATTTGTAGCACAAGTTGATGATTTAAGAGATTTACAAAAAGATGGCGATAATATGTACAAAATCGATAATTTAAACAAAATTAGAGATTTGCCAAATTCAAATGCTATAAAGCAAGGTTTTACTCAAGGATCAAATGTTAATCCAGTTACAGAAATGGTAGGATTAATTGAAGCAAATAGAATGGTTGAGATGTATCAAAAAGTTATGACATCTCATATGGATGATTTAAATCAAGAAGCTATTAATAAATTAGCAAGTACTAAATAAAACTAAGGATAGATAAAATGTTAAGATCATTATACACAGCAGCATCAGGGATGGTATCGCAACAAACACAAATTGACGTAACTTCAAATAATATTTCAAATGTTAATACAGTAGGTTATAAAAAATCGCGTGCAGAATTTGCGGATTTGATGTATCAAACGATGAAATACGCAGGTACTTCAACCTCAAGCACCACAAAACACCCAAGTGGTATAGAAGTGGGTCTTGGTTCAAGAGTGACAGCTGTTAGTAAAATTTTTAGTGAAGGTAGTTTAAAACAAACATCAACATCAGGTCTTGATATGGCAATTGCTGGTAATAATGGCTTTTTTCAAATTCAAATGCCTGATGGAACTATAGCTTATACTAGAAATGGTCAATTTACTAAAGATGCCGAAGGAAATATAGTAAATTCAGATGGTTATAGACTTTTGCCAGAAATGACTATACCTGAGGATGCTACAGCCATTAACGTAGCAAGTGATGGAACGGTTTCTGTTATGCAACCAGGAAATACAGCTGAAACTCAAATAGGCCAAATCGAGCTTGTAAATTTTATTAATCCAGCGGGCTTACATGCTTTAGGAGATAATCTTTTAGTAGAAACTGATGCAAGTGGTGCGCCTATTGCAGGTATAGCAGGGGAGAATGGATTTTCTGTAATTAAACATGGCTTTGTAGAACTTAGCAATGTTCAGCTTGTAGAAGAAATGACTGATCTTATTACAGGGCAAAGAGCTTATGAGGCAGGCTCAAAAGCTATTACTACAAGTGATGATATGCTTGGTATTGTAAATCAATTAAAACGCTAGAATTAACTAGCGTTTTATAATATGCAAAAAATATTAAAAAATACTAAAAAACTCCTATTTATAAATACTTATAAAATATTCTCTATTATAATTTAAATTTAAAATAATCATAGTAATATTTTATCTATGTATTCTTTTATACATAAATAAAACAATAACGAGGGATATAATGAACAGAAGGGACTTCATTAAAAATACCGCTATTGCTAGTGCTTGTGGTGTTGCAGGCCTTAGTGTTCCAAGTAGTGTACTTGCAAATACTGAGAATAAATGGCGTTGGGATAAGGCTGTTTGTAGATTTTGTGGTACAGGCTGTGGAATTTTAGTTGCAAGTTTAGATGGCAAAATTGTCGCTGTAAAAGGAGACCCAGCAGCTCCGGTAAATCGTGGATTAAATTGTATTAAAGGTTATTTTAATGCAAAAATCATGTATGGAGAAGACCGTTTGGTAACACCTTTACTTCGCGTAAATGCAAAAGGTGAGTTTGATAAAAAAGGAAAATTTCAACAAGTTTCTTGGCAAAGAGCTTTTGATGAAATGGAAAAACAATTTAAAAAAGCCTATAAAGAAAAAGGTGTTGAGGGAATTGGAATTTTTGCAAGTGGTCAATATACTATACAAGAAGGATATGCTGCTGCAAAATTAGTAAAAGCTGGTTTTAGATCAAACAATATCGATCCAAATGCACGTCATTGTATGGCTAGTGCTGTTGTTGGTTTTATGCAAACTTTTGGGGTTGATGAGCCTTCTGGTTGTTATGATGATATAGAGCTTACTGATACTATTATTACTTGGGGTGCAAATATGGCAGAAATGCATCCAATTTTATGGTCAAGGGTAAGTGATAGAAAATTAAGTAATTTAGATAAAGTTAAAATCGTAAATTTATCTACTTTTTCTAATAGAACTTCTCATATAGCAGATACTGAAATCATTTTCAAACCAAATACTGATTTAGCTATTTGGAATTATATCGCTAGAGAAATTGTTTATAATCATCCTGAAGCAATGGATAAAGAATTTATCGAAAAACATTGTATTTTTACAACAGGTTATGCTGATATTGGTTATGGAATGAGAAATAATCCAAACCATCCTAAATTTAAAGCAAGTGAAAAAGATACCGTAATAAAGCAAAATGCTATTATTGTAGATGAAGAAGAAGCAGTATCTTTGGCTTATTTGGGGGTAAAAGCAGGCGATAAATTTGAAATGAAACACCAAAATACTCCTGATGCGCATTGGGAAATTTCATTTGAAGATTTCAAAAAAGCTTTGGAGCCTTATACGCTTGAATATGTTGCTAAAGTTGCTAAGGGTAATGAAGATGAAAGTATGGAAGAATTTAAGAAAAAACTTCAAGAATTAGCTAATCTTTATATAGAAAAAAATAGAAAAGTTGTAAGTTTTTGGACTATGGGCTTTAACCAACACACAAGAGGTACTTGGGTAAATGAGCAAGCTTATATGGTACATTTTTTACTTGGTAAACAAGCTAAGCCAGGTAGTGGAGCATTTTCATTGACAGGGCAACCAAGTGCTTGTGGAACAGCAAGAGAGGTTGGAACTTTTTCACACCGTTTACCTGCTGATATGGTGGTGGCAAACCCTAAACATAGAGCTATTAGTGAAAAAATTTGGAAAGTACCTGCAAAAACGATCAATCCAAAACCAGGCGCACCGTATTTGAAAATCATGAGGGATTTAGAAGATGGAAATATCAAATTTGCTTGGGTACAAGTGAATAATCCTTGGCAAAATACAGCTAATGCAAACCACTGGATAGCAGCAGCAAGAGAAATGGATAATTTTATTGTTGTAAGTGATTGTTACCCAGGAATTAGTGCCAAAGTGGCTGATTTGATTTTACCAAGTGCAATGATTTATGAAAAATGGGGAGCTTATGGTAATGCTGAAAGAAGAACTCAACACTGGAAACAACAAGTATTGCCTGTAGGTGAGGCTATGAGTGATACTTGGCAAATTATGGAATTTGCAAAACGCTTTAAATTAAAAGAAGTTTGGGGTGAAACTAAGGTAAATGATAAGCTTACTTTACCAAGTGTTTTGGAAGAAGCAAAAGCTATGGGTTATAGCGAAGATGATACTTTATTTGATGTGTTATTTGCAAATAAAGAAGCAAAAACTTTCAAAGCTAAGGATAATATCGCCAAAGGTTTTGATAATTCTGAAGTGTTAGGTGATGAGAGAAAAGTCATAGGTAGTGATGGTAAAGAATTTAATGGTTATGGATTTTTTGTGCAAAAATACTTATGGGAAGAATATCGTAAATTTGGCTTGGGTCATGGACATGATTTAGCTGATTTTGATACTTATCATAAGGTAAGAGGTTTAAGATGGCCTGTAGTAAATGGCAAGGAAACACAGTGGAGATTTAATACTAAATTTGATTATTATGCTAAAAAAGCTGCTCCAAATTCAGATTTTGCATTTTATGGAGATTTTGCAAAAGAACTACCAAAAGGAGACTTGCTAGCTCCGCAAACTAAAGAAAAATACAGCTTAAAAAATAAAGTAAAAATTTTCTTTAGACCATTTATGAAAGCACCTGAAAGACCAACCAAAGAGTATCCATTCTGGTTGTCTACTGGTAGGGTTTTAGAGCATTGGCATAGTGGAACAATGACTATGAGGGTTCCTGAGCTTTTCCGTGCAGTTCCTGAAGCGCTTTGTTATATGAATGAAGATGATGCTAAGGTTATGAAAATCAATCAAGGCGATATTGTATGGGTAGAATCTCGCCGTGGCAAAGTAAAAGCTAGGGTAGATTTTCGCGGTAGAAATAAACCTTCTAAAGGCCTTGTGTATGTGCCTTGGTTTGATGAGAATGTGTATATAAATAAAGTTACACTAGATGCAACTTGTCCATTGTCTAATCAAACAGATTTCAAAAAATGTGCCGTAAAAATTACTAAAGCATAAAAATGAAAAATAGAAGAGAATTTTTAGCCTTTGCTTTCAAGCTTTTATGTATAGGAAGCGGAAGTGCATTTTTGGCAAGTTTAGCATTTAGCTCAAATCAGGAGTATTTTTTAAGACCTCCTGGAGCAGATGATGAAAAAGAATTTTTATCAAAATGCATACGATGTGGACTTTGTGTAAAAGCTTGTCCTTATGATGTTTTGAAGCTAGCAAATTTAGAAAATAGTGCTAAAAATGGTACACCTTTTTTTGTAGCAAGAGAAAACCCTTGCAGGTTATGTGAGGATATACCTTGCATAAGAGATTGTCCTACAAATGCTCTAGATCGTAAATATCTAGACCAACAAGATGGAATTTATAAAACAAAAATGGGTATAGCTATAATTGATAGTGCAAGTTGTGTTGCTTATTGGGGAATTCAATGTGATGCTTGCTATAGGGCTTGCCCTTTAATAGATAAAGCATTAAAACTTGAAACAAAACGTAATGAAAGAACCGCAAAGCATGCATTTTTACTACCTGTGGTAGATCATGAAGTATGTGTTGGATGTGGGATTTGTGAAAAAGCCTGTATAACACAAAAAGCAGCTATTAGGGTTTTACCTAGAGAATTTGTTTTAGGAAAAGTTGGAGATAATTACATCAAAGGTTGGGATGAAAAAGATGAAAAGCGTTTGCAAGATGTAAACACAGATAAAAATTTCAATAAAAATAAGGCTAAAGATTACCTTAATGATGGAGAATTGCTATGAAATATCTTATTTTAAGAAGAATAGTGCAATTGTCTATTTTGACTTTTTTTTCTTTTGGTGTATTTAATTTTATATTAAAAGGAAATTTAAGCTCTTCAGTTTTATTTTCTTTGGTGCCACTAAGTGATCCTTTTGCGTTTATTCAACTTGCTTTAGCAAGTTTGCAGGTAGATTTAATGGCTTTAAGTGGTGCTTTGATAGTATTTTTATTTTATGCTATTTTTGCTGGAAGAGCGTTTTGTGCTTGGGTTTGTCCTGTGAATATCATTACTGATTTTGCTTATTTTATTAGAAATAAATTAGGCTTTAATCAAACAAGAGTTTTTAATGTAAATAAAAATTTGCGTTATTATGTTTTAGCTTTTGTTTGGATTTTTTCTTTTCTTTTTTCTTTTCCTATTTTTGAGGAATTTTCTTATATAGGAATAATCCAAAGAGGGATTATTTTCGGTGGTGTTTCTTGGCTTTTTATAGCTTTGATTATTTTTTGTGCAGATACATTTTTTAGTCCAAGATTTACTTGTTCGCATTTTTGTCCTTTAGGGGCTTTTTGGGCTTTAAGTTCGCATTTTTCATTGTTAAAAGTAAGATATAACTTACAAAAATGTACTAAGTGTTATAAATGTCTTGGAGTGTGTCCTGAAAAGCAAGTGCTTTGGATGATAGGTAAAGAAAATCAAGATGTAAAATCAGGTGAATGTATAAGATGTGGAAAATGTATTGATATTTGCGGCGATGATGCTTTAGGTTTTAGTATAATAAATTTAAGGAGAGAAAATGAAAAATAAAATCTTTTTATCCTTAGCAGCAGCTATTTTAATAAGTGCTTGTGGGCTTGCTGTTAAAAGTGTTGATTCAAAAGATATAGGTTTAAGAAAAACAAGTTTAGAAGGTGAAAATGTAGAATTATTGGATGTAAAATATTCTCAAACAATGGCTGGTGAATCTGTTTTGATTGAAAGATCGTTTGAAAATGCTCCACCATTAATCCCGCACACTTTAGAGGATATGCTTCCAATCACTAAGGATAATAATATTTGCTTAAGTTGTCATGATAAGACTATTGCTAAAGATGTTGGAGCTACGCCACTTCCAAGTAGTCATTATTTTGATTTAAGAAAAAACAAATCTACTAAAGATATGATAAGTGATGCAAGATTTAATTGTACACAATGTCATGTGCCACAAAGTGATGCTAAACCTTTGGTAGGAAATAGCTTTGAAGCAAAATTTAAAAGTGAAGAATCAAAGAAAAAATCTAATCTTTTAGATGTTTTAAACGAAGGTGTAAAATAAAATTATGAAAAAAATATTTTTAGTCTTATTAATGAGTATTTATACATTTAGTTATGAGCTTAAGCTTGATTCAAATTTAAACGCTTTAAAGTTTGCTGATAATAGTTTACTCATAGGACTTGATAATGGAGAAATAAATCAATATTTTCTTAAAGATAAAAAAATGCAAAAAATCACTCAGCTAGATAAGATTAAAAATTTTTATGAAGAAAATCTTAGCCCTAGAATTTATAGTATTGATTACTTAAATGGGGCTATTTTGATTTTAAGTGAAGGTGATTTTGGAAGTAAAAAATTATATGTTTATAAAAATAAACAACTTTTAAGCTATGATTTAGCTAACGATGGAGTAAAAAAAGCTTTGTTTTTAGATGATAATATTATTTTATTAGCCTTGCTAGGTTCTAATATAGAGCTTTTTGATCTAAAAACAAAAAATGTTGTAAAAAATTTTACTTTTTCTAGCTCTAGCTTAAGTGATGTGGTTTTAAATGAAACTAAAACTCAATTAGTGGCGGGTTTTGAAAGTGGTGAACTAATGCTTTTTGATGTGAAAAAGTGGCAAAAAATAAAAAGTTATAAGAATGTTCACAAGGATAATATTTATCAACTTGATTTTAAAAGCGCAATTATTGCAAGCTGTAGTACTGATAGAAAATTAGGCATAGTGCAAAATGATCAAGAAAAAAATATAGAAAGAGATTTTTTGATTTATACTTGCACTTTAAATGAAAATGGTTCTATAGCGGCTTTTGGGGATAATGAAAAAAATATTATAGAACTTGTAAATACCAAAAACCTAAAGACAATAAAAAAATTCCAAAATAAAGATTTTTTGCTAGAATATCTTATATTTGTAAATGAGCATGAACTCATTAGTGCGGGTTATGAAAATAAAATTATATTTTGGAGTATAGATGAATCTTTCTAGTGTATTGATTTTAACTAAAGAAGAAAAAGTAGAAAAGCTCAAAGAGCAAATTCAAAAAACACCTTGTTGTAGCGTGGAATTAGCTCAGGATGAAAAAATTATAGTAGTAATAGAAAGTGAAAATTTAGATGATGAGTTAAAAGCATATAAACAATTAGAACAACTTGATGGGGTAGTGAGTATTAATATGGTTTTTTCTTATCAGGATTTAGATGAAGAAAGAGAGAAAATTTTAAAAGCAAATTTTGAGGCAAATGCTTTTGATGATAATTTAAAAAAAGATAATATAGAATACTATGGTAATGTCTTTAGAAAGTATTGATTATGGTTTTTTTGATTCCTTTGATTTTTATCATTTCTTCTGTTTTTATTATTGATCATTTTTATTTTTCTAAGGAAAATGAAGTAGTAAAACAACAAAAACAAATAGAACAAAAAGATATTAAACAAGATAAACAAAAATATCTTGAAAATATATTAAATCAAAAATAATCATGCATACGCAAATTTCATATAAAAAATTCTTTTGGATTAATATTTTAGTTGTAATTACCCTTGCTTTAAATTTAAGAGCACCTATAACCTCTATAGGTCCTATGGTAGAATACATTCAAGAATACTATAAGATAAATTCAGCTCTAGCAGGTATGCTTACAACTTTACCTTTGATAGCCTTTGGACTTATATCTTTTTTCGTGGCGTATTTTTCGCAAATTAAAGCTTTGTTTTTTGCTTTGTGTTTAATTGTTTTTGGAGAGTTTATTAGAAGTTATGGGGGTAATATAGGTTTATTTTATGGAGTTTTTTTAATTGGGGCAGGTATTGCAATAGCTAATGTTTTATTACCTTCTTTTGTAAAAGAAAAATTTGCAAAAAATGCTTATAAAATAATGGGTTTATATGGATCAATTATAGGTTTATCTTCAATTGCTGGAGTGGCCTTATCACTTCCTTTGCTTAAAATTTTTGAAGTACCTCAAGCTATGTTTTTTTGGGTTGTTTTAGCTTTGATTGCTTTGATTTTTTATTTTCCACATTTGAAAAACAAAAGATTATTGCGTCCTAAAAAGAAAAACATCAATAAAATAAATCTTTTTTTAAATTTAACAGCTTGGAAAGTTACTATCGTAATGGGACTGCAAAGTTTTTTATCTTATAGTCTTTTTGCTTGGCTTAGTGTGATGATAAGTGAAAAAGGTTTTGGAATCGATTTTGGTTCTAATGTTTTATTACTTTCTCAAATCATAGGCATGCCTGTGGCGTTTTTATTGCCTATTGTTTTAGGAAAACTAAGAGCTCATGCTAAGGGTTTTGTTATTATAATATTAGGTTTTTTATATGTTTTAAGTTTTATTTTGGTGTTTTTTTGTGATGTAAAATTAGTATTGTTATTAGCAGCTATTTTCTTAGGTTTTGCATCTAGTGGGGTTTTTACAATTTCATTATTGTTTATTGCTATAAAAAGTTCAACTTCTTTTATAGCAGCTAAACTTTCTGCCATGTCACAAGGCATAGGGTATTTAATAGCAGCTCAAGCACCTTGGATTATAGGTATGCTCCATGATAGTTTTGGAAATTTTACTTTAGGCTTTATTATGCTTATTACGGTAGCTATAATACTTAATATTTTTGTATTTTTAGCATATAAAGCTCCTGTGATTAAGTAAAAATTAAAATAAATTAAAGTCTTTTTTGTTAGAATTTTGACATTTTATTTTTTGTGAGTTGATAATGCGATATACAGTAACAGAGGCTTCTATTTATGAGGCACAAGGTTTAAAAGATGAAGCTTTGGAGATTTATAAAAATATATTAAAGCAAGATCCGCAAAATAAAAATGCTATTGATGCTATAAGGCGTTTAAGTGGTTTGCGTTCTAATCATGAAGATTTAAATTACGATATGCTTGATTTTTTTGTAAATATGAAAAGCGAAGAAGAAGTTAATGAATTTAAAAGGTGGTTAATAAAACTATGAATATAGAAGATTTAGCAAAAATGGCCATAAGCGAAGTTAATTCAGAGTTAGATAATAAAAAAAGTAAAAATGATGAATTTGCTCCTATGGTAGAAGAAATTACCCAAGAAAAAAATATTAATATCCAAGAAGATAAAATAAAAAAAGAGATTAATCAAGTTGCACAAGAATTGATCCAAGAATTAGATGATTTAGAAGTAAAAGTTAAAGAAGATAAGCAAGCTATGGCTATTAAGGTTGAAGCTTTAGAGGAAAAAAAAGAAAGTATTATAAATAATGAAGAATTTTTTTTAAAAAATCTCAGAGAGCGTATTTTAGTTTTATTTGAAGGATTAAAAAATACTAAAGATGAGCATATAGAAAAAAGACTAGATATTACAATTACTTTTTTAGAGTTTTTACTTGCAAAGATTGAAGATAGACTTAAAAAATGATCAAGATTTTTTAAGAATTAAAAATATACTTAAACCTTACACGCAAAGAGCTTATTTGGTAGGTGGTTGTGTGAGAAATTCTTTTTTAGATTTATCTAGCGATGATTATGATATAGAAATTTATGATATTGAGCCTAAGTTTTTTGATGAGCTTATGCAAAAATTTGGTGCAAATGGAGTAGGAAAAAGTTTTTTTGTATATAAATACAAAAAATTTGATTTAGCTCTAGCACGTTATGAAAATAAAATTTCTACAGGCCATAGAGGTTTTGAAGTTAAAGTTTGTAATGATGAACAAGAAGGAGCTAAAAGAAGGGATTTTACCGTTAATGCATTGATGGTAAATATTTTTGATTTTAATTTTTTAGATTTTTTTAATGGCTTGCAAGATTTACAAGCAAAGATTATAAGACATATTGATGATAAAAGTTTTGTTGAAGATAGTTTAAGAGTGCTTCGTGGAATTTCTTTTGCATGCAGGTTTGATTTAACAATTGCAAAGGAAAGTTTAAAGTTAATGCAAACTATGGATATAAGTGATTTATCTAAAGAACGTATTAATAATGAACTTTATAAAATTTTTAAAACTTCAAAATTAAATAAAGCTTATGAGTATTTCAAAATTTTAAATTTAGAAGAAAAAATATTTTTTTATCAAAGCTGTAATGAAGAATTTGAAAGACTTTTAGAGCATAGTCAAAAATTAATTTGCGATGAGGCTTTGTATTTATATTTGTATTTGAATTTTTTTCATATAAATAAAGAGGAATTTTTCAATAAAACAAAATTAAAAAAAGAACTATTAAAAAAATGTGAACAAGAATTTATTTTAGGTAAAATTGATAATTTTAATTTAGCTAAAATTGCTTTAAAAATTCCACTTTGTAAATGGCTTGGGCTTTGGGATAATGAGCGTATAGCACAAGCAAAGAAATTAAATTTATATCATCATACTTTTGAAAGTAAAATTAGTGCTAATGATTTGCTAAAGGAAGGATTTAGTGGAAAAGAGCTTGGGATTGAGCTTGAAAAAAGAAGATTGCAAGAATTAAAAAATTATATAAAGGAGCAAAAATGAATGAATATATTTTAAAAATTTCAAGTAGTGATGAAAAAGGATTGATTTATAGAATTTCAGATGTTATTTTTAAATATAGAATCAATATTATAAAAAATGATGAATTTGTTGGAGAAAATCGTTTTTTCTTTAGGGCACATTTAGAAGGTGAACTTGATATAAAAGCTTTTAAGGGAACGCTTGAAGCCATGCTTCCTGATAATGCACAAATCGAAATTACACCAAAGAGAAAAAAAGATATTATTGTTTTAGCTACTAAAGAAACTCATTGTTTAGGCGAATTACTTATCCGCCAATTTAGTGGGGAATTTAACGCAAATATTAAAGCAGTTATTGCAAATTATGAGGTATTAAAACCTTTAGTGGATAAATTTAACATACCTTTTCATACTATTTTAGCACAGGATTTAAGCAGACAAGAGCATGAAGAAAAATTACTAGAGTGTTTAAAACAATATGAGTTTGATTATATTGTTTTAGCAAAATATATGAGAATATTATCTCCATCTTTTGTGGAGCATTTTGAAGGGAAGATTATTAATATCCACCATTCTTTTTTACCTGCATTTATAGGAGCTAATCCTTATAAGCAAGCTTATGAAAGAGGAGTTAAGATTATAGGCGCAACAGCGCATTTTGTAAATAATAACTTAGATGAGGGGCCAATTATCACTCAAGATGTTATACCGGTTACTCATGAATATTCTTGGCAGGCTATGCAACAAGCAGGGCGTAATGTGGAAAAAAATGTTTTTTCTAAGGCCTTGGATTTGGTGTTTGATGATAGGATTTTTATACACGAAAATAAAACGATAGTGTTTTAAATTTTTGATGCCAAAAAGGCATCAAAAATTAGCAAGAATAACAAGTTTTAAACTCATATGCAGTTGGTCTAGCTTCTACAGGCCATACTTGGGTTTCAAATTTCATGTGTTGATAATCATCGATAAACACATCACTCATAACAGGCTTTAAGAAAGCATTTTTTCTAATGAGTGCTTCTAAAGATCCTCTTAAGGTGTGAGGTAATTGCTCTATACCTTTTTCTCTAATTTCATCTAGGGTTAGTGCGAATAAATTTTCATCCATAGGGCCAACCGGTATGGTTTTATTTTTAATACCATCAAGTCCTGCCATAAGCAAGCTTGTAAAAGCCAAGTAGGGATTAGAAGTGCTATCAGGAAATCTGATTTCTACTCTTGCACTTTTCTCGTTAATACCATAAGGTACGCGACAACTTGCAGAGCGATTTTGACAAGAATAAGTTAATATGCAAGGTGCTTCAAAACCTGGAACTATTCTTTTATAAGAATTTGAGCTAGGATTGGTAAATGCGGCAACACTTCTAGCATTAGCTAAAATTCCACCGATGTAATTAATTGCACATTCGCTTAATTTTCCATAGCCTTTTTTATCATAGAATAAATTTACTCCATCTTTCCAAAGACTCATATGCACATGCATACCACTTCCATTATCTCCATAGAGTGGTTTTGGCATAAAGGTTGCAGTTTTTCCATTTAAATGTGCTACCATTTTTACTACATATTTATAAATTTGCACATTATCAGCAGCTTCAACTAAATTTCCAAATTCTACACCAATCTCAGCTTGTCCTTGTGCTACTTCATGGTGATGTACGAAAGTTTTTAAACCCACTCTTTCTAAAACTTGCACCATTTCAGCTCTAATATCTACACTAGAATCAATAGGACTTACAGGAAAATATCCGCCTTTATTTCTTGGACGATGTCCGCTATTATAACTATCTGCGAAATCTTTATTATCATTCCACTCACCTTCTTCAGTATCTACTTCATATTTTGCACAATGAGAAGAATCAACTATTTTTACATTATCAAAAATAAAAAATTCATTTTCAGGACCAAAATAAGCTGTATCAGCAATATTGCTTGTACTTAAGTGTTGCATTGCTTTTTTGGCAATACTTCTTGGACATTTTTCATACATTTGATCTTTATAAATATCGTATACATCACAAATTACTATGATAGTAGGATCTGCTGTAAATGGATCTAAAAATGCGCTTTCTACATCAGGTTTTAAAATCATATCTGATTTTTCTATAGGTTGCCAACCGTGCAAAGAGCTTGCATCAAAAGGAATTCCATTTTCAAAAGTTTTATCATCAATTGCTTTTATATTGTAAGTGATATGATGCCAAGTGCCTATCATATCAGTAAATCTAAAATCAACAAATAAAACTTCATGTTCTTGACAATAACTAAAAAACTCACCAATGTTATTTACAAACTTACCCATTTTCTCTCCTTTTTAAATCGGTATTAATTTATTTTTTAAGATTGTAGTATATTTTTATTAAATTAAGTTTAAATTAATATTTTTTTTATAGTCAAATATAAAAAATATTAATTTATATAATTAATTAATAAAATTAATATTGGTTTATATTTTTTTATAATATAATTTCACATTAGTTTTTTATATTAAAAAGGTGTAAAGATGACTCAAGAAGAATTAGATGCTTTAATGAATAGCACTGAAGATTTAGATCTTGATTCTGTAGAAGAAACAGAAATAAAGCCTGAAACAGAGTATGAAGATGAGGAAAAAAATAAACAAATTGTTGATGCAATGATTAATGGTGATTATAAAGCAAGAGCAGATATGGCTTGGCCACCACCACCACCTAGTAAAGAACATAAAGTTGTGCATCAGCTTGATGATGTTACAAGAGATAGCGAAATCAAAGCTACTGAAATGATGGAAAAGTTAGAAATTATTAATGATTTTTTTGCAAATTCAGAAAATGAGCTTTGTGTAATTAGCGATGCTTTGAATAAAAATATAGAAATTTTTGAAAAACTAAATGCAAAATTTCCTAATGTTGTAAGCTTTAAAGAAGCTATAGAAACTAACAATAATGCTAAAAATATTATAGATGAAATCACAGGTTGTTTGCAAACTGGACAAGATGAGGTTATGATGGCAATGGATGCTATGCAATATCAAGATATTCATCGTCAAAAAATTGAACGTGTTATTAATGTTATGAGAGCTTTAAGTAGATATATGAGTAGTCTATTTGAAGGTAAAATTGATGATGAAAAACGCGTGGGATCTGCTGTGCATATTGAAGGTGATACAACTACAGATGTTGTAAGCAATGATGATATTGAGGCATTAATCGCAAGTTTAGGAAAAAAATGATTATTCCTGAAATAGTAGCTCCTGCGGGAAATTTTACAAAATTAAAAATAGCGTTAGCTTATGGAGCTGATGCTGTTTATGCGGGAGTGAGTAATTTTTCATTAAGAGCAAGAACTGCTAGAGATTTCAATTATGAAACTTTTAAAGAGGCTATTGATTATACTCACGCAAGAGGAAAAAAAATTTATGTAACCATTAATGGTTTTCATTTTAGTTCACAAATTGAGGGTTTAAAAAGGCATATTTTAAAATTAAAAGAAATGAAACCAGATGCTTTTATAGTAGCTTCTGTAGGTGCTATGCGTTTAGTTAAAGAACTTGCACCTGAAATTAATCTTCATGTATCCACTCAAGCTAATATTTTAAACTATTTAGACGCTCAAGTTTATAAAGACATGGGAGCTAAGCGTGTTGTTATAGCAAGAGAACTTGGTTTAAAAGATGCAAAAGATTTAAAAAATAATTGTAATATCGAGCTTGAAAGTTTTGTGCATGGTTCTATGTGCTTTGCATATTCTGGTAGATGTTTAATAAGCTCAGTACAAAGTGGACGCATGAGTAATCGTGGCTCTTGTGCAAATGATTGTAGATTTAATTATGAACTTTATGCGAAAAATCCAGAGACAAATACACTTTTTAGATTAGAAGAAGATGAAAATGGCACACATGTATTTAATTCTAAAGATTTAAATTTAAGCTCATATATTCAAAAGATCATGCAAGAAAATTGTATTCATGCTTTTAAAATAGAAGGAAGAACAAAAAGCGAGTATTATGTAGCTTTGACTACAAGAACTTATAAAATGGCGGTGCAAGATGTATTGGAAGACACTTTTGATGCTGCTAAATATGAAAAAGAAATCCATACATTAAAGCACAGAGGTTTTACGGATGGATATTTAGTTTCAAGAGCTTATGAAAAAACTGATTCTATTAATCACAATACAAGTATAGAAGAAGGAACTCATCAGGTGCATGCTATTAGTGAAGATGGTGAGTTTTTTAAATGTAAAGGCAAGATAGAATTAAACAAAGAATATGAAATTTTAACTCCGATTAATTATAATATAGAATTAGGAGAAAATAAACTAGGCTTAGTCTATGAAAATGATGGTAAGAAATTTATAGTTTTTAAGCAATTATTAGCCAAAAATAATAAAGAATTTAGTGAAATTCATAGTGGTAATGAAAATGAAATTACTTTGCCGTTTAAGCTTCCAGAATTTAGCTTTTTAAGAAGGAGTGTTGAATGAAATTTGTTTCTATATTGATGGGAAGCAAGAGTGATTATGATGTAGTGAAAGAAGCTTTAGGAATTTTGGAAAAATTTGATGTAAAATACGAAGTTTTAATCACTTCAGCACACAGAAGTCCTCAAAGAACCCAAGAATATATCAAAAATGCCGAAAAAAAAGGTGCAAAAGTATTTATTGCAGCAGCAGGTATGGCAGCACATTTAGCAGGAGTTGTTGCAGCGCATACAACAAAACCTGTTTTAGGTATACCTATGCCAGGAAGTAATTTGGCAGGTATGGATTCTTTATTTTCTACTGTACAAATGCCAAGTGGAATTCCTGTAGCAACTTTGGCTATAGGTAAAGCAGGGGCTATTAATGCAGCTTATTTAGCTGTGCAAATTTTAGCTATAGAGGATGAATTTCTAGCACAAAAATTATTAGAAGATAGAAAAAAACAACAAGAAAAACTAATTCAAGATTCTAGTACCATTGAAGTTTTTCTTTAAGGAGTATTTATGCAAACCTACTTGAAGTTAAAAGAATTTTGTCAATTAGTGCATTTATCTGAAGATGTTGTAAAAGGAATGATGGCAAATGGTGCTTTAAATTTCAAAGAAGAAGAGGGTGAAATTTATATTGAGGCTAATCAGGGAACATTTAGCGTGGTTCCAACAAGCTCAAAGCAACCTGCTATGGTAAATTCTATGACTTTAGCAGGAGAAAGTTTTGTAGAAAAAACCATAGGTACTATTTTAAACTTACACGAAAAAGTTCTTGATGCTAAAGATGAGACCTTAGAAGCTTTAAAAGGTGAGAATAAATTTTTAAAAGATGCTCTTTATTCTATGCAAGAACTTTATGATGAGGATAGAAAAACTATAGAAAATCTTAACGAGCAACTCAAGTATGCACGCAATGAAGTGGAATTTCTAAAAAGAAAATATAAAATGATGTGGAATAAAACAGTAGAATTATATGCAAATTCACCTGAAAAGCCAGAAGAAATAAAGGAAGAAAAATGACTTTTTCTCAAATGATATTAAACTTACAAGAATTTTGGCAAAAACAAGGTTGCGCCATTATGCAGCCTTATGATTTTCCAGCAGGTGCAGGGACTTTTCATCCTGCAACTTTTTTAAGAAGTTTAGGTAAAAAACCTTGGGCAGCTGCTTATGTAGCACCAAGTAGAAGACCAACTGATGGAAGATATGGTGAAAATCCTAATAGACTAGGTGCTTATTATCAATTTCAGGTTTTGATTAAACCAAGTCCTGATAATATCCAAGAATTATACTTGAAAAGTTTGGAAAATTTAGGTTTTGATTTAAAATCACATGATATTCGTTTTGTTGAGGATAACTGGGAGAGTCCAAGTTTGGGCGCTTGGGGTCTGGGTTGGGAAGTTTGGCTTGATGGTATGGAAGTAACACAATTTACTTATTTTCAACAAGTTGGCGGTATAAGCGTAGATTTAGTAAGTGCTGAAATTACCTATGGTTTAGAAAGACTTGCAATGTATTTGCAAGATGTAGATAATGTATATGACATAGTTTGGAATGAATTTAACGGCGAAAAAATTACTTATAAAGATGTTCACAAGCAAGGTGAGTTTGAATTTAGTAAATATAATTTTGAAGTAAGTGATGTAAAAACTTTAAATGTGCAATTTGAAAATGCTTATAATGAATGCAAAAATGCACTAGAAGCAAAACTTGCCTTGCCCGCATATGATTATTGTATGTTAGCAGCACATACTTTTAACTTGCTTGATGCAAGAGGAGCTATTTCAGTAACTCAAAGACAAGATTTTATGCTTAAAATTAGAGAATTATCTAAAAATTGTGCTTTGGTGTATAAAGAAAGTTTAGATGAAAATTAAAGAAATTTATGATTATTTGGATACTATTAGCTCATTTAGTACGCAAAGTTCATGGGATAATAGTGGCTTATTGCTTGGAACTTTAGATCAAGAAGTAAATCAAATTTATCTTGCTCTTGATGTGGATATACATTTAATTGAAAATGCACGTGAAAATTCACTTTTTATAGTTCACCATCCTTTGATTTTTAAAGGTTTAAAAAACTTAAGCGGGGTATTTTATCCGCAAAATATTCTTACTAAAATGATACAAAAAAACATAGCTTTAATTGCTATGCATACGAATTTTGACTTAAGTCATTTAAATGCTTATTTTGCTCATGAAATTTTAGGTTTTAAGATTAAAGAACAAAATGATTTTTTAATTTACTGTGATGTTGATTTTAAATTTAGTGATTTAATTAATCATGTAAAAAAAAGTTTAAAGCTTGATTATGTAAGAGTTGTAAATGCAGGTAATGAAAAAATTAAAACTTTAGCAATATGCACAGGTAGTGGAGGAGATTTAATTTCTAGTGTTAAAGCAGACTGCTTTTTAAGTGGAGATTTTAAATATCATCAAGCTTTGGAAAGTTATCATAATAAACTTAGTTTGATTGATATAGGACACTATGAAAGTGAATCTTGTTTTGGTAAAATTTTAGCAAAAGATTTGCAAAAATTTCATTTAGAAGTTATAATATCAGTTTCAAAAAATCCATTTCAATATTTTTAAGGAAAATTTCAATGAGTAAATATTTAGAACAACTTATAGCTTTATCGCAAATTGATAAAGAACTTGATGGTTTTGCAAATAAAGTAGAAGATGCTACAAAAGATTTAAAAGAAAAACGCAATTTGCTTGATAAAACAGAAGAGGAGATTGCAGGCTTTGAGAAAGATATTAAAGATATAGAAAATCAAAAAATTCAAAACAACAATCATATTGCAGAATTTGGTGTAAAAATAAAAGAAATAGCTAAAAAAAGTGCAGCAGTAAAAACCGAAAAAGAAGCAAATGCTTTAAAAATTGAAGAGGATATAGCCAAAGAACAACTTGATGCTGCAAATGAAGAAATTGAAAGATTGGATAAAATTTTAGAAAACAAAGAAAAGTTTATACAAGAATTGCAAGCTAAAAGAAGCGAACTTGAAAATGAAGTGGATCAAATTGATGCTCAAACTAAAACTGTTTTAGTAGATATCGAAAAAGAAAGATTACAAATTTATGATAAAAAGGTAAAACTAGTAGGCGAAATAAACCAAAAAGTTTTAACTTTTTATGAAAAAATTAGAAAATGGGCGGGAAATACTGCAGTAGTTCCTGTAAAAAAACATGCTTGTTATGGCTGTTTTATGAGAATTTATGATAAAACTTATTTGGCTGTTTTAAAAGGTGATGAAATCATAACTTGCCCACATTGTGGAAGAATTTTATACAAAGAAAAAGAAGAAAATCAAAATTGATTTTTTTTTATTATATTTTTGCTGTGATTATATATATAATTGCAGCTCCTTTTTTATTGATTTTAAGTTTTTGCAAGGAAAAGTATAAAATATCATTAAAATCAAGATTTTTTCTTTACAAAAATTTAAGGCAAAAGCAAGGTGATGTATATTTTCATGCTTGTTCTTTTGGTGAAATTAAAAGCCTTATTCCTTTAATAAAACTTTTTCCAACCTGTAAAATTTCAACCATAACTCAAACTGGATTTAGTGAAGCTTTAAAATATTCTAAAAAAGTAAATTTTTTCCCTTTCGAGGTTTTTGTACCTTTTTGGATGAGACCTTGTAAAGTTTTAGTTATTTTTGAAGCAGAGCTTTGGCTTATGCTTGTGTTTATGGCTAAATTTTATAATGCAAAAGTTGTTTTATTAAATGCTAGAATTAGCGATAGATCTTTAAAAAACTACAAACGTTTTAGCTTTTTTTATCGTTTGATTTTTAAATATATTGATGTTGTATTTGCACAAAGTCAAAAAGACAAAGAAAGATTGGAATGCTTGGGTGCTAAAAATGTTATAGTATATAAAAATATTAAAGCTAATATAAAACAAGAGCAAGTGAAAAACTATTCCAAACCCAAAGCTAGGATTATTATATTTGCTAGTACGCATGAAAATGAAGAGCAATTGTTGCTTAATGAAATTAATTTAGAAGAAAACGATAAATTGATTATTGCTCCAAGACATCCAGAGCGTTTTGGCGAGGTTGAGGAAATTTTAAAAGATTTTTGTCAAAAAAATCATTATAATATGCAAAAATTTTCAGACTTTATTTTAAGCGAAAATGATTTTGCAAATTTTTTTAATGCTAAATGTTTATTGCTGGATACTTTGGGTGAGCTAGAAAGTTTTTATAAGATTAGTGATGTGGTTTTTTTATGCGGCTCTTTTATAGACAATATAGGTGGGCATAATCCCATAGAAGCAGCTAGATGGAATAATATTATTATTTCAGGGAAATATTTTTTTAATCAAGAAAGTTTATATCAAGAAGTTGGTGATTTGTATATTTGCGAGAGTGTAAAAGATATAAATAATTTTTTAAAACAAAAATTATCGCAAGCGCAGGTTAAAGAACAAAGTGGTTTAAATGAAATTATATTAAGCATAAAAGAAGGTTTAGATGCAAGAAAAAGCTTATAAATTGCTTGCAATGCAAGAAAAAATTTCTAATAACGCAGCAAAAGATTTGATTGATAAGGGCTGTGTTTTTGCTATGGGTAAAAAGATTGTTATAGCTAGAGCTTTAATGAGTTCTAAAACAAGATTTGTTGTGCAAAAAATAAAAAAAGCAAAAATACTTTTTGAAGATGATAAAATCATAGCTTTAAATAAGCCTTATGGAGAGATTAGTGAGAATTTAGAAGGTGTTTATAATGCTAAATTAATCAATAGACTTGATAAAGAAACAAGTGGAGTTTTACTTTTAAGTAAAGATGAGGAATTTAGACTAAAATGTATTCAAGAATACAAAAAACAAAATGTTTATAAAAGTTATTTAGCTATTGTTGATGGAGTGATTGCTGAAGAATTTGAAATTTGTGAAAAAATAACTACAATAAAAAATAAATCTGGAGCCTTTAGTAAAATTGATAAATTTGGCTTAGAAGCTCATACTCAAGTTGTACCTTTAATGGTAAATGCTAAAAAAACCTTAATAAAAGTAGTTATTAAAACAGGTAGAACACATCAAATCAGAGTGCATTTAAATCATATAAAACATGGTATTATCGGTGATGAAAAATATGCAAAAATTAGCTCTTCTAGAATGTATTTGCATTCTTATGAAACGCATATTCTTGATTATCAATTTAAAGCCTTGCTTGATGAGAGCTTCAATGTTTATGGTTTTGAAATAAAAAATTTAAATTTTTAAAGGCGTTTAAAGCTAAAAGGGTTTATAATTTAGCTTTTTAAAATTTTAATAAAGGGAAAATAAAGTGTTTGAGATAGTTAGCGAGTCATTTAAATCCGCGGTTAATAAACTTCGTTTTGTTGATGATGAAAAAGCTTTAAAAAACGCTCTTGACACTTTAAAAAAAGCCCTTTTAAAAGCAGATGTACATCATAAAGTTACTAAAGAATTACTTACTTTAGTAGAAAATGATGTGAAAACCAATGGCATAGGTCAAAAACAATTTTTAGACTCAATTAAGAAAAATTTAGAAGAAATTCTTAGTGTTAAAGGTAAAAATCAAGGTTTTGTGTTTGCTAGTAAGCCACCTACGGTTGTTTTGATGTGTGGTTTGCAAGGTGGTGGTAAAACTACTACTACGGTAAAAATTGCTAATTATTTAAAGTTAAGAAATAAAAAAGTACTAATTGCTGCATGTGATTTGCAAAGATTGGCTGCAGTAGAACAGTTAAGACAACTCACTCAAGCTAATGAGCTTGATTTGTTTTTTATAGAAAATGAAAATAATCCTTTAAATGTAGCTAAACAAGCTTTAGAAAAAGCAAAAAATTCTATGTATGATGTTTTGCTTGTAGATACTGCCGGCCGTTTAGCAATCGATACGGATTTGATGAATGAGCTTAAAGAAGTAAAAGCTATTTTAAATCCTGATGAAGTATTTTATGTAGCTGACGCCATGAGTGGTCAAGATGGAGTTAAGACTGCAAGTAGCTTTAATGAGGCTTTAGAAATTACAGGGGTTATTTTAAGTAAATTTGATGCAGATACTAAAGGTGGCGTTGCACTAGGTATAGCAAAACAAATTGGTGTGCCTTTAAGATTTATTGGTGTTGGTGAGAAAGTAGCTGATTTAGAAGTATTTATCCCTGATAGGATTGTTAATCGTATTATGGGCGAGGGTGACTTAGCGACTTTGGCTGAAAAAACTGCAGCCATTATTGATGAAAAGGAAGCAAAAAAACTTAATAAGAAAATTAAAAAAGGTGAATTTAATTTTAATGACTTTTTAAATCAAATGGAAAGTGTTAAAAAACTTGGTAGTATGAAATCAATCATTGGTATGATACCTGGTTTATCATCTATGGCGGCAAATATTAAAGATATTGACTTGGATAATTCTAAAGAAATTATTCATATTAAGGCAATGATTTCATCAATGACACCAAAAGAAAGAGAAAATCCTGATTTGTTAAACAACGCAAGAAAGCGTCGTATTGCAGAGGGTGCTGGTTTATCTCAAATGGAGGTAAATCGCTTTTTAAAACAATTTAGTAATGCAGCTAAGTTGGCAAAGAAATTTTCAAACAAAAAAGGAATGGAAAACTTTATGAATATGTTGCAGCAAGCTAAAAGACCGCAATAATTAAAGCTTTTTTATGGATATATGAGTTAAAATATCTATAACAAAATTTTAATTTTTTTAGGAGTATTAAAATGACGGTAATCAGACTTACAAAAATGGGACGTAAAAAAAGACCATTTTATCGTATAGTTGTAACTGATAGTAGAAAAAGACGTGATGGTAGCTGGATAGAAAGCATTGGATATTATAATCCTATGGTTGAGCCTGAAGTGGTAAAATTTGATGCTGAACGTTTAGCTTATTGGAAAAGCGTAGGTGCTAAATTAAGCGATAGAGTAGCAGCTATTACAAGCAAATAAAAAATGGTTGAAAATTTTTTAAGAGAATACGCAAAATTAATTGTTGATTTTCCTGAAAAAGTTGATATACAAAGACAAAATTTAGAAAATAATTTTGCTGAAATTATCATTTATGTCGATCCATCTGATACTGGTAAGTTGATCGGAAAAAATGGAAAATTAATCAACGCAATAAAAACAGTTATTATGGCTTACAAAGTTAAAGATGCAACTTCATATCGTATAACGGTAAAAGCCATTGAAGAGTGATTTAGTTCAAGTTGCTAAACTTGGAAAAAGTGTTGGTTTAAAAGGTTATGTAAAATTACATAATTTTAGTGATTTTTATGAGCAGTTTAAAATAGGTGCTAAATTTTTTGATATTAATCAAAAAATTTACACCATAAAGGCTTTTGATAAAATTAGATCTTTGATTTTATTTGAAGGCTTTGAGAGTGTTGATGCTGCTAAAACCTTAACTAATATTACTCTTTTTCAAACTATTGAAGCTACAAAAGAAACTTGTAAATTAAAAAAAGATGAGTATTTTTATTTTGACATAATTGGATGTGATGTTATTGAAAATGAGCAAAAATTAGGTGTAGTTGAAGACATTTTAGAAAATGGAGCAGGGTTTTTATTTTGTATAAAATGCGATGAAAAACTACAGACAAAGGTTAAAAATTTTTATATTCCTTATGTTGATAAATATATTCAAAAAGTTGATGTAGAAAGTAAAAAGATATTTACACAATCTGCTTTGGATATTTTAGAAAATTCATGAAATATACTTTTGTAAGTTTATTCCCAGAGCTTATTGAACCTTATTTTCAAACTTCTATTTTGGCAAGGGCAAAAGAAAAGGGGATATTAGAATTTACTTTTATTAATCCTAGAAAATTTACCACAAACAAGCACTTTAAAGTAGATGATTATAAAATAGGAGGAGGCGCAGGGCTTTTACTACAAGCTCAACCTTTGTATGATTGTTTAATGCGTATTAAAAAGCAAGATAAAAATGTTCATTTTGTTTTTCTTTTGCCTTGTGCTAAGACTTTTAAGCAAACTGATGCTAAAAGATTAAGCAAAAAAGATCATATTTGCTTTGTAAGTAGTAGATATGAGGGTTTGGATGAACGCATTGTGGAAGAATTTGCTAACGAGGTATTTTCTATAGGTGATTTTATACTTACAGGTGGAGAGTTAGCGTCTTTGGTGATGTGTGATGCTATTAGCAGAAATATCCAAGATGTTCTTGGAAATAGTGAAAGCTTAAGTGAAGAAAGTTTTGAAAATGACTTATTAGAAGCTCCATCGTTTTCCAAACCTTTTATTTTTGAAAAGGAAAATAAAAAATTTTATGTGCCTTCAGAGTTTTTAAAGGGAAATCACGCTAGAATCACAGCTTTAAAAACTACTTTGGCGTCTTGCAAAACGAAATATTTTCGTCCTGATTTGTATCAAAAGCATGAACGCAAATTTTAAGGAATATCGTTATGAAAAATAAATACATTGAGCAATTTGAGCAAAAACAAATTGAAGGTAAAAATGTTCCAGAATTTCGTGCTGGAGATACTTTAAGACTTGCTATTCGCATTAAAGAAGGCGATAAAACAAGAATTCAAAATTTTGAAGGTATTTGTATAGCACGTAGAGGAAATGGTGTAGATGAAACTTTCATCGTGCGCAAAATAGGTGCTAACAATGTAGGCGTTGAAAGAATTTTCCCTATTTATAGTGAAAGTTTAGAAAGTATTACAGTATTAAGAAGAGGTCGTGTGCGTCGTGCTAGATTATTCTATCTAAGAGATAGAAGAGGTAAGGCTGCTCGTATTAAAGAACTTAAAAAATAAAAGTGGAATTTAGAACTCAAATATATGAAGTAATTTCTTGGGAACAAGAAATTCAAAATGGCATAAATATATCTAAGAAAATAGAAAATACTTATGCTAAAGAAATCTGCATAACTATGTCAAAAGATAGCTTTATGAAAGATCATAAAGCGCCTTTTGATATTACCATACAAGTATTAAAAGGTTCCATTGATTTTGGAGTTTTAAACCAAAAAATTCTACTTAAAACACTGAATAGTATAAGTTTAAAAGCTCATGAAGTCCATAATCTTTTAGCGCTAGAAGATTCTATAGTGCGCTTAACTTTATATAAGCAAGATAGTCTTGAACGCGTTGAAAGTATTTTAAAATATTAATTTAAGTCTTATTTTGTATAATTTTAGCTTACTAAAATAAGGAAGTTAAGTTATGAAATGGACTAAAGATTCTTGGAAAAATTATACAATTCAACAACAACCACAATATCCTGATGAAAATGAATTGCAAGATGTTGTTAAAAAATTAGAAAAATTACCACCACTTGTTTTTGCAGGTGAGGTGGATAAATTAAAAAAATCCCTTGCTAATGTTGTAAATTCTCAAGCGTTTTTACTCCAAGGAGGAGATTGTGCGGAGAGTTTTGTAAATTTTAGTGCTGATAATATAAGAGATATGTTTAAAGTTATGCTTCAAATGGCTATAGTGCTTACTTTTGCAGGATCTTGTCCTATAGTGAAAGTAGGGCGTGTTGCAGGGCAATTTGCAAAGCCAAGAAGTAGTGATTTTGAAGAAGTAGATGGAGTAACACTTCCAAGTTATCGTGGGGATATTGTTAATGGTTTTGAATTTAATGAAAAATCAAGAACAGCTGATCCTAAAAGAATGCTAGAAGCATATTATCAAAGTGCTACAACTTTAAATTTATTAAGAGCTTTTTCAAGAGGTGGTTTAGCAGATTTAAGAGTAGTGCATAAGTGGAATTTGGGTTTTTTAAAAAAGGCAGAGCTTGGAAAAAAATATGATGAACTTAGTGAAAAAATCACTCAAGCCTTAGCCTTTATGCAAGCTTGCGGCATCACTGATACTCCAAATCTTTCTCAAACAGCCTTTTATACTTCTCATGAAGCTTTGCTTTTGCCTTATGAAGAAGCTTTAACTAGAGTAGATAGTTTAAGTGGGGAAATTTATGATTGCTCAGCACATATGCTTTGGATAGGTGAGCGTACTAGAAAAGCAGATGAAGCACATGTGCATTTTTTAAGCGGGGTGAAAAATCCACTTGGTGTTAAACTTAGCACTAGTTATGATTTAGATGAGATAAAAAAGCTAGTAAGTATTTTAAATCCGCATAATGAAGCAGGAAGGTTAAATTTCATTATTCGTATGGGGTGTGATAAGATAGAAAATGCCTTGCCAAAATTATTTAAAGAGTTAAAACAAGAAGGATTTAATATACTTTATAGCATAGATCCTATGCATGCAAATACAGTTAAATCAGGTAATTTTAAAACAAGAGAATTTGATAAAATCATCCAAGAAGTGCGTGTATTTTTTGAAATAGCTATGAGTGAGGGAGTGTATCCTGGTGGGGTGCATTTAGAAATGACAGGGCAAAATGTAACAGAATGTGTAGGAGGCTCTTTAAATATCACTCAAGAAGAACTTTCTAAACGTTATGAAACACAATGTGATCCAAGATTAAATGCTGATCAAGCTTTAGAATTAGCATTTATTATAGCAGACTTAGTTAAAAAGGCAAGAAAATGTTAAAATTTTATGGTATTAAAAATTGCAATAGTGTTAAAAAAGCTATGGATTATTTAAATTCTAAGCGAATTGAATTTGCATTTTTAGACATTAAAAAACTAGATGAAGAAACTTTGGGTTTTTGGCTTAGTAAAAGAAGTATTTTAGAGCTTGTAAATACAGCAGGTATGAGTGCTAGAAAATTAGGGTTAAATAAAGAAAAACTTCAAAATTTAGACCAAGATGAAATTAAAGTGATGATTTTACAAAGTCCAACACTCATAAAACGCCCATTAATTGTAAAAGATGATGAAGTCTTTATAGCCAAAGAATATGAGAGTTTTTAATTAAATTTTCTCTCTTTGGTAGATTTTTTTAATTTTCACATCTAAATTATGAGCAAATTTAAATAAAGCTGGCACTACTAAAAGTGTAAGTAAAGTTGAGCTAATAAGTCCGAATATAATAGCAATGGCCATAGGAGAATTTCCTTCAAAACCAGAACCCTTTGAAAGTGCTAGAGGAAGCATGGAAAAAATCATCGCAAAAGTAGTCATCAAAATGGCTCTTAAACGACTTTTTCCTGCATAAATTAGCGCTTTTTCTACCTCCATGCCTTCATCGCATTTTTTATTAGCTACATCTACTAATAATATAGCATTTTTTCCTACCATTCCAAAAAGCAAAATAATAGCTACAAGTACAAATAAAGAAAAGTGATTTCCTGTGATAAAAATTCCAAAACAAGCTCCACCAAAGGCCAAAGGCATACTTATCATGATGATTAAAGGAAGTATTAAGCTTGAATACAAAGAAGCAAGGATTAGATAAATCAAAATCATTCCTAAAGATATAGAAAACAAAAATCCACTAATGGTATCATCTAAAAAGTCCAAAAAACCAGAATAAGCAAAAGATAGGTTATTTTTTCCTAAAATATAAGCTAAATTGGACTCAAAAATTTTTCTTACTTCACCTAAAGAAATGTTTTCTATACTCGAAGTGAGTTTTATACTAGTAGTTTTATTGTGTCTGTTAATTAAAGAAAGATCTTTTTTATAAGAAAAGCTAGCAATACTAGCAAGTTTTATACTTTCATTGTTGTGATTTTTAAGTTCTATTAGCTCTAAACTGGTTGGATTTTGCTTAAAAGCTTCATCAAAGCTAAGAATAATTTCATCTTTAAAATTTTTATAATCCATATTTCCAACACTTAAATTTCCAAAGGAATAAGCCAAAACATAAGCCAGTTCTTGAGGGTTAATACCAAGTTTAGCAGCTTTTTCTCTGTTAATATTAATAGCAATCTCTTCTTTTAAATCCCCTTCATTATCATCTATAGCAACAAAACCTTCGTGTTTTGAAAATACTTCTTTCATTCTATCAATAGCTTCTTTTATTGACTTTAAATCATCACCTAAAATTTGAATTTGAACTGGATCTTCAATGCCTGCTCCTTCTATTTTAGGGAGTTCTAAAACTTTTATTTTTAAGTCTTCATAGGAGTTTAATTTTTCTTGAAAAAGGCTAATAAGCTTAGGCTGTCTGAATTTTCTTTCATTTAAAGGTTTTAATTTTACATAAATTTTTGCTTTTTTAATTTCCTTTGCGTCATTATATCCTATAAGTAAATATGCATAAGCAACACTTGGATCTTGCTTTATATATTCATATACTTTTAAACTTTTTTCCTTCATAGCTTCTAAAGATAAGTCGTTTTTGCTTTCTAATAAAACTTGTATTTCGCTATCTTCTTCTATAGGTAGAAAATCCAATCCTATTTTAGGAGTTAAAGAAAAGCATAAAGTAATTATAATAAGTGTTGATAGGATAAATTTAATTTTATTAGCTAAAACTTTATAAAGTAGCTTTTCATAAAATAAGTCAAGTTTTATAAATAAAAATTCACTTTTTTTATAAAATGTGCTTTCGCTAGTATTTAAAAATCTAGCACTTAAGGTAGGTATTAAAAATACACTTACAAGATAACTTATGATCACACCAGAAGCAACACTAGTAGCTAATACATTAAAAAATAAACCAGGAACTGAATTCATATAAGCAATAGGTATAAACACACACAATAAAACCGCACTAATACTTAAAACGCTAAAACCTATTTCTTTGATCCCTTCAAATGAAGCTTGTAAAGGAGGGAGTGTTTTTGCTTTTTTGGCTATACTTTCAATAATAACTATAGCATCATCTATAAAAATTCCTATACTTAAAGTAAGAGCTATGATGGTTAAGCGATTAATGTCATAACCTAAAAGATTAATGAGAAAAAAACTAGAAATAATTGAAGTTGGTAAAACAATAAAAGCTAAAATAGTTGCACTGATATTTCTTAAAAATACATACACTATTAAAAGTGTCAAAATCACACCAAAAATCATATCAAAGATAACTTGATTGATATGTTTTAAGATGTTTTGGCTTTTATCGTAAACTATTTTAATTTCTACCTCATTGCCTGCTATTGTTTGTAGTGTTTTTAAGGAATTTTTGATATTTTCTATAACTTTTAAGGAGTTATAACCAGAAATTTTATTAAGTTCAAGCAATACCCCATCTTTTGTATCAAACATTGCAAACTGCTTTTGATCTTCTAAGCCATAGCTAATATTTGCTATATCTTTTAAAAATATTCCACTAAAAATGCGTATATTTTCTAACTCTTTTAAATTTTGTGCTTCAAAATATCCTTTGATGGTGAAATTATCTTTTGAATTTTCAAACTCACCTAGATATTGTTTAAAATTATGGCTTTGGATGATTTTGGCTACATCAAGTGCATTAATGTGGTATTTTTGCAAGGCATTAGGCAAGAGTTTGATTTGAACTTGTGGTTTTAAAAAGGCTATATCATTGATCGTTCCAACTCCTGAAATTTTTTGTAAAAATGGTTTTATGTCATTGTCAATCTTACGCATAAGTTTTAAATGATCCTTAGAACTTAAAAATAATGATACAACAGATCCTGCATCGGGGGATATTTTTTCTAGTGTTGGCTTTACCGGAAGATTAATAGTATTAAGTTTATCTCTAATATCATTTGCAGCTACTTCTAAGTTTTTGCCTAATTCAAATTCAACAACAGAAATAGAAAAATTATTATAACTTGTAGAATTGATATTTTTTATCCCTTGTACATCTGAAATTGCATTTTCTATTTCTTTGGTTATTTTAGATTCTATAAATTTTAAATCTCCATTAGCGGTAGTGGTAATTTTAATCAAAGGAATATCTACTTTTGGATAAAGATTAATAGGCATACTAAAAATAGAAAAAGTACCAAAAATCACCAAAGCGATAAAAAACATCAAAACAGCAATAGGATTATTAATAGCAAAACGATACAAGATTAATCCTTGGTGATGATTTTTCCTTCTCCAAAAGAACCTGGAGTAAAGTTTAAGGCTTCAACTTCTGCATAAATTTTTCGTGTTTTTATGTCTATACTTGGATAAATAAGTGTGATTTTACCTTGATATTCTTTTTCATTTGAGTCTATTTTGTAAATAAAAATATCATCAATTTTTACCTTGTCTTTAAATTTTTCATCAAAACTTAAAAGCAATTTTACTTTTGGATAAGAAAAAAATTCAAATAAAATATGAGAAATTCCTTTAGCTCCATCGCCTATGTCGATATATTTGTTAGAAATAATCCCATCATAAGGTGCTTTTAGAGTTTTTTTATCGATTAAGTCTTTATAATGTTGTATATTTAAAAAGGCTTTTTGTTGCAAGCTTTGTGCTTTTTGAAATTCAAATAAAACATTTTCGTAACTTTGCTTATCTATAACTTCTTGCACCTTTTTAAATTTTTCTAAAGAACTTTTAGCATGTTCTAGTGCAAGAGTGGCAAGTTTATACTCATTTTGTGCTAATTTTAAGGCTATTTGCTCGCTAGAATCTTCAAGTTTAAGTAAAACTTGATCTTTTTTTACCTTATCATTAATATTCACATAAATTGCTTTAACTATACCAGCACTTTGCAAGGATAATTTTGATTGATTTTGTGCGAGCACATCAAAACTAGCATAAATTTCTTCAGCTTTTAAAGTGAGTAAAGAAAATAAAATTAAAAATACCAGTTTCATTCTAAAACCTTTGTTTTTATATCAATTCCAGCTGTAAAATAATACCTTGCTTTTGTGATTTCATATTCATTTTTAGCCAGTTCGAGCTGACTTTGACTTTTGTATTTTAATTCTAATGCATTTAGGTATTCTACATACGAGCAAAGTCCTGCACTGTATTTTTTCTCAATGGATTCAAAAGCTAAATTGGCTGCTTTGAAACTTGCATTTAATGCTTTTATTTTAACTTTAGAAATTTCAATTTCTTGTAAAAGATTATCTAGTTCTATATCTACTTTTCTTTTGGTTTTTTCAAGCTCTAATTGAGTGATTTTGCTTGTATATTTTTGAGCTTCTAGGGCTTTTTGATTAGCACCAAAATCAAAAATTTTCCACTCAAAAGCCAAAATAAAACGATTGCTTTGTCCATGTTCTTTTAAAAAGCTTTCGCTTGTTGATTTTAGCTCATGTGGTAATTTAGGATTATAGTTCATATCATAAAAACTAAAACTATTTTGTAAAAATATTTTTGGAAACAACTCAGCTCTAGCAGAGTCTATTTTTAAATTTTCTAAATTTAATTTTTCTTGCATAAGGGCTATTTCATAGTTTTTGTTTTTTTCTACACTTGGTTCTTGTAAAATATTTTGAAAAGAAGGCGTAAAATGCGTTTTGCTAAGATTATAAATTTCGTTTTTTAATTCATATAGTTTTAATTCATTTTGAGCTAATTCATAAGAGCTTAACTCAAATTTTGCTCTTATGCTCTCAAGCTCACTTTGACTAGCAAGTCCAGCTTGGTAAAAATTTTCTAAGCGCTTGAGTTGATTTTGTAGAGCGATTTCTTTTTGTTTATCACTTGCTATAATGCTTTCTAAACTAAGATAATTAAAATACAAAACACTAGCGCTAAGCGCCATATAATTTGCCATGTTTTCTTTTTCAAGATGAGCAAGTTGTTTTAGACTTTGCATACTAGCGATTTTTGCTTCTCTATTGCCTCCGTCAAAAAGTAAAAATTTAAGCGAAAGAGTACTCATTAAACTTTCTTGAGGTTCTATGATAAAGCGATCTTTGTTTGAGCCAAGATAAGAAACCCCTAAATGTAAACTTGGAAAATAAGCATTTTGTACGCTTTCTTGTTCTAAGATACTTTTTGAAAATTGGAGTTGCTTTTGTAAATAATTTTCATTGTTTAAACTTAAATCTATCAATTCTTTAAGATTGTTAGCTGGTAAAAATAAAGGCAAGAAAAGCAAATATAAAATTTTCATTTTTAAACTTTTTGTTTTATTATAGAAAATATAACTTAAAGTAATTATAAAGCAAGAAAATTTTTAAGTAGCTTTTTGCCATTTTGACTTAGTATAGCTTCAGGGTGAAACTGGATTCCATAAATGTCGTATTTTTTATGTTTTAAAGCCATGATGATATTATCTTCACTATGGGCTAAAATTTCACATTTTTTACCTATATGATTAACATAAAGAGAGTGATATAAACAAATTTTAAAATTTTGCTTAAGATTTTTAAAAAGAGGGTTTGGTTTAAAATTTATAGTTTTTACCTTACCATGAGTTGGGTTTGGAAGTTTAGAAATTTTACCACCAAAAATATGCGCTATACATTGGTGTCCTAGACAAATTCCAAATATTTTTTTATCTTTTTTAAAATATTTTATAGCTTTTAGGCTTAACTTTGATTCTTTTGGAGAATTTGGTCCAGGGGAGATTAAAAGATGGGTAAAATCATATTTTCTAAGCTTTTTTGGATTTTTAAATTTATCGTTTTTGATGATTTTATAAGTAATATTTAATTCTTTTAAATAAAAGGCTATGGTGTAGGTAAAAGAATCATAATTATCTATAATCAAAACTCTCACAAAAACACCCTTTTTAAGCCTCTTAAAGAATTAGTAGCATAAATTTCTTTAGCATTTAAAAGATCATCTTTAGTAATATCTTTTTCCCTAATGAGTTTGTGTTTTAAGAGTGCTTGTCTATAAATTCCATTGAGGCAGTTTTTAGCATAAGGGGTAAAATATTCGTTGTTTAAATTTATGATAATATTAGTTCTTGAACCCTCACAAAGCATGTCTTGCTCATCAAAAAAAACTATATCATAGCAAATATTTTCTTTCCATAGATGAGAATTTGCTTCATATAAACTACGCAGAGAAGTTTTATGGTGTGTTAAAAGATTTACTTTTACAATGTCTTTACTTATGAGTAGCTTTTTGCTTGAATTTTCTTGTATATTGCTAAAATCAAACTTATAAAGGCCGTTTTTAAAAAGTTTTAATTTAATAGCTTTTGAACATTTTTGAGTAAAATTACTTTTTGTAAAAAAATGATGATGATTGAAAACAAAATTATTAAAATTTTGTAAAGATTTAAAATGGAATTTTTTATCTTTGCTATCTAGTATATTTTTAAAATCATGTATTAATCTTTGAGTATCAAAGTCAAAAAATTTAGCTGAGTTTAAAATCCTTTGCAAATGTTCCTTGAAGAATAAGATAGAATGATTTTTATAATACATCGTTTCAAACAAGTAAAAGTTAGGTTCTAAAATTTTGCTTTTTAGTTTTAATTCTTCAAATTCATCTTGCTTTTGCGAGTCCCACACAAGTCCACTTCCCACGCCATATCTTAAAAAATCATCATCATTTTTTTTCTCTAAAGTGCGTATGGCTACGCTAAATTTTGCTTTGTTTTTATGGATTAAACCTATCGCTCCACAATAAATTCCACGTTTTCTTTGCTCTAAAATTTCTATGAGTTTAATGGTTTCTATTTTGGGTGCACCTGTGATAGATCCACATGGAAAAAGGGCTTTGAAAATTTTAAAATAATCATTTTTTTGCTTTAATTTTCCGCTTATTTTTGAAATGAGTTGGTGTAAAGTAGGATAGGTTTTAACCTTAAAAAGTTCGCATTTTAAAGAATGCTTTTTGATGAGTTTTGAAATATCATTGCGCAATAAATCAACTATCATTACATTTTCACTAATGGTTTTTTCATCGTATTTTAAAAAGTTTTTTAGATTTTCATCTTCTTTTGGATTATTTGAGCGTTTGATTGTACCTTTCATAGGTTTTGTGATGATTTTTTTATTTTTGATTTTAAAAAAAAGCTCAGGTGAAAATGAAGCTAGTTCTAAAAATTCATTTTTCATATAAGCTTTATAAGGGGTATTTTGCTTGGGATAAAGGCTTAAAAAACTCTCATATAAACTAAGATTTGATTGTAAATGTAATTCTTGAGTAAGATTGATTTGGTAACTTTGGCCTTTAGCTATAGCATCTTTAACTTTGTCAAAATTTTCATAATACTTTTCTTGATTTAAATTAGATGAAAAACTTGGATAAAAGTCTAAATTTTTTTCTTCATTTGTAAAGATTTTTCTTGTTTTGAAAGCAAAAAAATACAAAAAAGGTTCTTTGCTTTTATAGTTTTTATCTTCTAGATATTTATAAAATTCATATTGGATATAACCTAAAAAATAACATTGATTTTTATATTTTTCTATGATTTTAAAAGCTTTTTTACTTTCTTTTTGAGTGTGGGCTTTAAGAGTAAAGGAAAGATCATCATAAAGATATTTTCCAAAGATAGCAAATGCCATTTATATCCTTAGTTTAAAAAATATACCCAAATAGGTAAAGAAATAAAGGCAAAAACTATACCAAAGGCTACAGAACTAACTGCTAAATTTGTATCAAGCTTTGCTTTCATAATCATAGCTGCAACCATTGTCATAGTGGGCATAGCTGATTCAAGTAAGGCGATGACCAAGCTAGGATTTAATTTGAAATTTAAAAGCTTTAAAAATATTAAAAATATTAAAGGTGTGAGTATCATTTTACCAAAAATAACTATTATAGTTGCTTTGTAAGAAGTTTTTATACTTAAAAAACCTAAATTTAAACCTATGGCAAAAAGTGCTATAGGTGTAGCACTAGCTCCAAGCATACGCAAAGGTTCAAAGATAAAATCCGGAAGCGTGGTAAGTTTAAAACAAAGTCCTAAAATCAAAGCAACAAAAGGTGGAAAAGTAAAAACTTTTTTAAGATTTTGTAAAAAGCTTACCCTTTGCTCACTAGCTAAAGATATGATAAAGGGAGCAAGTAAAGCTACAGGCAAAGAAGTAGCAAGTGCATCATAAAGGATGATTTCGCTCAAAAAATGAGGATCTTGATAAATTCCACTAATAATAGGTATACCTACAAATAAAGTATTTCCAAAGCTAGAAAGTAAAAAAATACTTACAAGAGTACTTTTGCTAAATTTAAAGCAAAGAGCTAAAAATACACAACATAATGCTGAAAAAATAGTACAACCCAACCCAAGCAATATAATAACAATTAAAGAAAAATCAAAATTTAAATGATAAGCACGCTCAAAAATCAAGCAAGGCAAGGCAAAAATAATGGCAAAATCTAAAAAAGCACGTGCTTGTTTTTGTCTTAAAATTTTGATTTTTTTAGCAAAGTATCCGCCAAAAAGCAAACAAAATATACTAAACAAAGAAGAAAAAATATACATTTTATTCTACTAAGTTAAAAAGCTTTTGACTAAATTTTGTATGAGTAAATTCCATCCATCTACAAGTACAAATATCAAAAGTTTAAAAGGCATAGAAATCATAACAGGAGGTAGCATCATCATACCCATAGCCATTAATACCGAGCTTACTACCATATCAATAACCAAAAATGGCAAGAAAAGTAAAAAGCCTATTTCAAAAGCAGTTTTAAGCTCACTTATCATAAAGGCTGGCACTAAAACTGTTAAAAGGCACATCATCTATGGTTTTTGGATTTTCTAAATTTCTAATCCTATAAAAAAGCGCTAAGTCTTTTTCTCTAGTGTTTTTTAGCATAAAATCTTTAAAAGGCTTAACACCTTTAGTAAAAGCTTCTTCATAGCCTATTTGTTCGGCAATGTAGGGTTTTATACCTTCATTGTATGATTTTGTAGCTACAGGTTCCATAATGAAAAAAGTTAAAATCAAAGCTAAAGTAACCAAAATAGTATTTGGTGGCATAGTTTGAGTGCCAAGAGCTGTTCTTAAAAAAGAAAATACTACTACAAGTCTTAAGAATGAAGTCATTACAAAAACAATAGTAGGTGCAAGAGCTAGTATGGTTAGAACTATGACTATATTTAGGGTTGTTACGAGTTGTTGTGGACTATTTGGAGCACTAAGGCTTAAATTTACAGTTGGTATGGTTGCTTCAGCGCCTAAAAGAGCCAAGCTTGATAAAAATAAAGCTAGTAAAACCCTCAAAATATTTCCTTGATTAAAATTAAAAGCATTATTTTAGCAATTTTACTCTTAAAAATATAATATAATTTGTAGGATTAATTGCTATTTTAAAATGCTAGAGTGAAAAACTCTAGCATTTAGGAATTTTTTAAAAATATTTTTTAGAATTTGTATTTAAAACCTACTTGTCCGCTTACATAAGTTTCATTTTTACCATCTGTTTTACCAGCTAGTATTTGTTTAGCTCCAATACCTGCATTTAAGCTAAATTGCTCACTAATATCAACATTACCACCTATAATGATTTGTCCATAAGTTTTTTTCTTATCATTACCTTTGATGATAAAATTAGAACCTGAGCCAATAAATCCAGCTACAAAATCATCTCCATCATTCATTACATATTGTTCTATTTTTGGAGTGATAAATAAATATGATGCTTCGCTCATATATTTTCTAAATTCAGCACCAAGTTCTAAAGATATGGAATTATTTGTCATACTTTGAACATCTTTTGCAAACATACTGCTTTCTTTATAACTTGGAGTGTGTGCATAGTAGTAATTTATACCAGCAAAAGGCTTGATGAATAATGATGATGAATTTGGATTAAAAATTCTACCGGCATTAGCGCTTAAACCAAAGAATTTGCTATCAAAATTAGCATTACTAAAATCACTTAACATCATTACGCTTTGATCTGTTGGAGAAATTTGCCCGTAAGCTCTTAGATTGATTTCCCATTGATCGTTTGGATTAATTAAAGAATAAATACCAAATTGATAGTTATCTGATTTTTGTTCCATAACACCATCTTTAATAGTTGAATCAGCATAAGTAAAGTAAAAACCAAGCAAAGCATTATCATTGATTTTTCTATCAGCACCTAGTGTAAATCCATATAAAGCGCCACTATCTCCATCTATGATATTTGCACCACCAAAAACATTACCCCAAAAGCTATTATTAAATGAAGAATTTCCATAATAATTATAAACATCACTTGCTAGTGCTGCTATATGGGTTGTAGCAAATTTTTCTACTAAAGCTTTATCTTGATAAGGATTTGAAAGTTTTGCTATTCTTGTTCCAATGGCTAGGTCATTTGCTACACCTATAGATGAATTAACAGAAGAATTTTGAGCATTATTTACTATAGCTTTTGCACTTGCTTTTGTATTTGTGGTAAGTGTGTTTAGATTTTTTCCTGTGGTATCTAGAGTGAGTGCTGCGATAGCATCATTGCTAAGTTTAGAATCTAAAATACTATTTATCATATTTACAGCTAAATTTTTATTTTCTAAGCTAACATCTTTCATGTTTTCAACTAAATCACCACCATCAAATTTTCCACCATTATCTTGTATATCTTGGATTTGTTGTTCTAATTTTTTAATTTGTTCTTGCAGTTCTTTTTCTGCCTGTGCTATGGCTTCAAGCATAGCATCATCGCCAATATATCCTGGTTTTTGGTAGGTTCCAAATCCAGAATTTTCTAAATTTTCATTTCTTTTAATATCTTCTTTTATATTATTAAAGCTATCTAAAGCTTCTTTTCTAATATCAATTTCAGATTTTAATATCATTGATAAATCTCTTACATTTTCATTAGCACCACCGCTAATTAAAAGACTTTTACCATCATTAGAAACACTAAGTTTATAATCTGTAAATTGAGCCAAATCAGTATCTTCAAAAAATATATTTTTTGGTAGTAAATTGCTTGTTTCAAGCATGCTCGTTATATCTTTAGTATATAGTGCTGTTATTATGTTTTTATCTATATCTTGGTTAAAACTACCTGTTGTTTTTATAGCTACATAGTTTTTTATACCTAAATTTGAAACACTATTTGTGCTTATGCCTATAGCTGAATCTTTTATATTTACATCTCCATCTACAGAGATTAAGCCACCTTTTTTATTTGCATCATGTATACCGATAAAAGAATTATTTATATTTAAATTTCCTTGTATGTTCATATAGCCATCTTTTTCGCCATATCCATTCCATACATCTAGACTAGGTCTATCAAGTTCTTCGTTGCTTATATTATCATTTGTTATAGGCGAGCTACCATTAAGTGTAAGATTTCCTTTTATATTGAAAGCCTTATTTGCTTTTAAAGAAGTTTGATCTTTATTTAAAATAACTTCTTTTGCTTCTAAATTAACACTATATAAATCATATCGTGCTTCATTAGTTGAAGTTTCACCTAGATCCACCCAATCTGAATCAGATCCTATGGCTAAAATATCACTTGTTTTGATATTAATTTCTTTTATTGTCTTTCCAGCCCCATTTATACCTTCTTGGATAGGATATAGTTGGAGCATACTCGGACTTATTTTTAATTCTATATTTTCTTTAGAATCTAAACTCCAAATTCCATCTTTATAATTAAAAAAATCAGAAAAATTTCCATGATTTATTTCTTGTGCTAAGGTGGCACTACTTAATAAAGCACTAATGCTAACTCCCATTAAAACTTTACTTGTATGATAAGAAAGTTTCATTTGATTACTCCTTTAATTTTAAATTGAAAAAAAGCATTATACCCCCCCCATAAATTTAAGTTTAAAGTAAATGAGAATCTACAAAAATAAGCAATAATCAGTAAGAATTTTTTACTTTAGCTTGTTAAAATAAGCAATAATTTTTTATAAAGGTGTTTCATGAAAATTTCTGTGCTTATTTTAGCTGCTGGACTTGGTACGCGTATGAAATCGCAAAATCCAAAAGTACTTCAAAAAATTTGCTCAAAAGCAATGATTTTACATATTTTAAAACAAGCATATAAAATTAGTGATGATGTATGTGTGGTGCTTTCTCATCAAAAAGAAAAGGTTGAACAAGTTGTTTTAGAGCATTTTCCAAATACACGCTTTTTAGAGCAAGATTTGCAAAATTTTCCAGGTACTGCAGGAGCTTTAAGGGGTTATGAAGGTAAGCATGAAAAAGTATTGATTTTATGTGGTGATATGCCTTTAATTAAGGCAGAGGATTTAGAAAAAATAGCTTTAAATGAAAGTGATTTTAATGTGGCGGTTTTTGAGGCAAAAGATCCAAAAAGCTATGGAAGAATAGTATTAAAAGAAAATAAAATTCAAAAAATAGTAGAAACAAAAGATGCAAACAAAGAAGAACTTGCTATAAACATTTGCAATAGTGGTGTTTATGCTATAAAAGCACAAATTTTAAAAGAGGTATTACCTTTGATAAAAAATGATAATAAAGCCAAAGAATATTATTTAACCGATGCAGTTTATTTGGCAAAAGAAAAGGGTTATGAAATCGATGCGGTGTTTGTAAATGAGCAAGATTTTATGGGGGTAAATGATAAAATAGAGCTTTGCTTAGCTCAAGATCTTATGCAAGAAGCAATTAAAAAAGAATGGATGAAGCAAGGAGTGATTTTTCACATGCCTGCAACGACTTTTATTTCAGATGAGGTTGAGTTTGTAGGCGAGTGTGAAGTGTATGAAAATGTGCGTATAGAGGGAAAATCAAAAATCATTAATTCTATTATTAAAAGTTCAAGTGTGATTGAAGATAGTATAGTAGAAAATAGCGATGTAGGACCTTTAGCACATTTGCGTCCAAAATGTCAGCTTAAAAATACCCATATAGGAAATTTCGTAGAATGTAAAAATGCATTATTAAATGGAGTTAAAGCAGGGCATTTGAGTTATTTGGGGGATTGTGAGATAGATGAGGGAACTAATATCGGTTGTGGTACTATCACTTGTAATTATGATGGGGTTAAAAAACATAAAACCAAAATAGGTAAAAATGTTTTTGTTGGTTCAGATACGCAATTTATTGCTCCGGTTGAGATAAAAGATGAGGTAATCATCGCAGCAGGAAGTACCGTATGTAAAGACGTAGAAAAAGGTTCTTTACATATCAATAGAGCAAAAGTGCAAATCATAGAAGATTTTTACTATAAAAAACTGGGTAAAAAATGAAAACAATCTTACTAGCAGTAAGTGGAAGTATAGCCTTTTATAAAGCTTATGAGCTTATTTCTTTATTAAAAAAAGAAGGTTTTAGGGTTAAAGTTTTGTTAAGCTTGGGAGTTTTGAAATTTGGCACTAAGCTTAGCTTTGAAGCTTTAGCGGATGAAATTTTATGTGAAGATAATGAAAGTTGGCAAAATACTAATAATCATATAGCCTTCAGCAAGACTTGCGATTGTGTACTTTTTGCGCCTGCTAGTATAAATTCTATCAATAAACTAAACTATGGTATAGCAGATAATTTATTTATTCAAACTTTAATAGCAGTAGATAAAAATAAACCATTTTTAATTGCACCCGCTGCAAATACAAACATGTATTTACATTTTAGCACTCAAAATTCTTTAAAAAATTTAAAAGAGCAAGGCTATATTATCATTGATCCTATAGTTAAAACCCTAGCTTGTAAAGATGAGGGTTTGGGAGCTTTGGCTGAGCTTGATAGCATTATAAATACTTTAAAAAGAAGCTTAATGCAAGAAGATTTTTTTAAAGATAAAAGTTTTGTTATAAGCGGTGGTGGAACTAAAGAAAAAATTGATGATGTAAGATGTATTAGTAATTTTTCAAGTGGAAAAATGGCAAAGGCAATTGCTGATGCTTTGTTTTTTTTAGGTGCTAAGGTGGTGTTAGTTAGCTCAGTAGAGTTTAAAACACCTTATAAATTAGAAAAATTTGAATCTTCTTTAGAATTAAAAGAAAAATTGCAAAAATATAAAGATTTTGATGCTTTAATTATGGCTGCTGCTGTGAGTGATTTTATTCTTGAGGCTTATAAGGGTAAGATTAAAAAAGATGAGTATTTAAACGGACTTGATTTAAAATTAAAGCTTAATGAGGATATCTTAAAAAATTTAGATTTTAAAGGTAAAAAAATAGGTTTTAAGATGGAATTTGACGCGCAAAATGCACTAGAAAATGCTAAAAAATCTTTAGTTAGTAAAAATTTAGATATGGTGTGTTTAAATGTCTTAAATGGACAAATGAACTTTGGAGGCGATGAAAATAGCATTTGTTTTATCACTAAAGATAGTATCTCTCAAAGTTTTAAACAAAGTAAAGAAAAACTTGGCTTTATTTTAGCACAAGAATTAAGGAAACTTTGGTGAATATCATCAACTCAACCTTACCTGTAAGAATGCAAATTTTAGAAAAACGCGCATACAATCGCTATGTATTGCTTTTAAATACTAAAAAGCTTGAAACAAAAAGTATGATAGAGCTTGAAGTAGGGGAGGAATATTTAGCCGAAGTTTATGAAGACAAAGGTGTAATTTCTTTTAAAAATCTTTTGAAAAAGCCTAAAATTAGACTTTTTGAAGAGGGAGCTGAACTCATAGAAAAGCTTTTACAAGAAGGTGATGAAAAAGCTTGGTATAAAAAATTCATTATCCAAAGGCTTATGGAAAGTAAAAGTGCGTATGAGTTTGAAATTTATAAGGAAATGTTTTTTGCATTTTTTGAAGGAATTTATCATATACCTTTTGTTTATGAGGGAAATAGGGCTTTGTTTGAAGCTAAGAAAAATGGAAATATTTTAGAAGTGTATTTGTATTTTGAAATTTTTGGTGCTTTAAAAATTATAATTGATAATGGTAAAATCACACGCATACAAACACCTTTTGTCAAAGTAGCGCATTTTTTAAATGAGTATTTTAAATTTGAAGTAGTTAATACGCTTAATCCTATGTTTGTTTTTAAAAGATTGATGGATATAAAGGGATAGAATGAATGAATTAAAACATCTTGCTGTGGTAATGGATGGCAATAGAAGATGGGCTAGAAAAAATGGACTTTTAGAAAAAATTGGCTATAGTCAAGGTGCTAAAGTTGTTGAAAAAATCATAGAAGTATGTATAGATGAAAAAATTCAAAATTTAACCCTTTATGCTTTTAGTACAGAAAATTGGCGAAGACCAAAAGAAGAAGTGGAGTTTCTTTTCAAGCTATTAAATAAATATCTTGATGAGTCTTTAAATAAATTTGTAGCCAATGAAGTGCGTTTTAAAGCTATAGGAAATTTAAATCTTTTAGATGAGTTAACCTTAAAAAAAATACAAAATTTTCAAGAACAAACTAAAAATTACACAAAATTATGTGTAAATTTAGCTATTTCTTACGGAGGCAAGGATGAAATAGTTAGAGCGGTTAAAAAGGTGGTTGAAAAAAATCTTGAAATTAATGAAGCAAATATACAAGCAAATCTTGACTTAAGTGAGGATGTGGATTTGTTTTTAAGGGTAGGGAGTGCTAAAAGAATTTCAAATTTTTTGTTATGGCAGTCAAGTTATGCAGAAATTTATTTTAGTCAAACCTTATTTCCTGCACTTACTAAAAAAGAAATCGCAAATATCATTACTGAGTTTAAAAAACGCAAAAGAACCTTTGGTAAATGATATTTTTCTTTTTATTACTAGGACTTTGTGTGGGTTCTTTTATCAATGTTTTGATTTTAAGAACGATTAATAAAGAAAGCATAATAAGTCCAAGATCAAAATGTCCTAAGTGTTTTAAAACTTTGAAATTTTATCATCTTTTTCCTTTGCTATCTTTTGTATTTTTAAAAGGCAAATGTGCCTTTTGTAAAGAAAGAATTTCTTTGATTTATCCTTTTAATGAATTTATTTGTGCGTGTTTGTTTGTCTTTGCTTTTTATCTAATTGAAGATGTTTTTCAAATTTTAATTTTTGCCTGTATGCTAGCTGTATTATTAGCGCTTTCTTGGATGGATTTTTATCTAAAATCGGTGAGTGAGCTTTGGCTTTGGATTTTATTTATTTTAGCTTTTTGTTTTGATTTTTTACAAAAGAATGGTTTAATTTTAGAGGATTTTCAAGATAGCTTTTTATTTCGAGTGTGTTTTGGGGCGGGGTTAATTTTCATACTAAAAAGTGTGATTAATTTTATTAAAAATTTTAAAAAAAGAGATGAAATTTTAGAAAGTTTAGGGGAAGGTGATGTTATAATAATAGCTTTGATTTTTGGAATTTTTGGTTATGAAAAAGGCTTTTTGATTTTATTTATTGCAAGTTTTTTAAGTCTTTTGATGTTTATAAAAATAGCCAAGAAAGATTATCAAATGCCTATGATTCCTTTTTTATTTTGTGGAATTTTGATTAATCTAACTATAGAAAGTATATTATGAAACTAGTTTATAAGTATTTGCTTAATCAGTTTTTAAGCACAATGTTGTCTTTGTTTTTTACTTTATTTATTATTGTTTCGATTATATTTTTTATACAACTTGCTAAAATTACTGCTTATATTGAAATTACTTTTTTTGAATTAATCAAATTATATATTTTTCTTTTACCAAAGATATTGATTTTTACTTTACCTATATCTTTTTTCATAGCTTTGACTTTGGCATTTTATAGGCTTTCTAGGGAAAATGAAAGCACGGTGTTGTTTGCTTTGAGTGTAGCTCCAAGCATGATAGCAAGTTTTTTTGCAAAAATTGCAGCTTTAGTAAGTGCTTTTATGCTTGTGGTGGTTTTGGTTTTTATACCTATATCTTTTGAACTTTTTGATAGTTTTGTAGATTATAAAAAAATTAGTGCTAAAGTAAGCATAAAAACAGGGGAATTTGGACAAAGATATGGAGAATGGCTTGTTTTTATTGATGCTAAAAATTCTGATGAAACTTATAAAAATATCATAATGTATCATCCAAAGAAAAATCCACAAGACAAAGAACAAGTGATTTTAGCCAAAGAAGGAAAGTTAGAAACAAATGATGGGGTTATTACTTTTAAGCTAGATGAGGGAAAGGCTTATGAGATTAAAGAAGAAGATTGGCATATTTCTAGCTTTAAAAATTTATTAATTAAAAGCAAACTTTCTTCTAAAGAATTAAATACTCAAAGTTTTTATGGGTATTGGTCTGATGTGACAAGCAATAAAGAAAAAGCAAAAGAATTTGTTATTTATATTCTTATAGCTTTATTTCCTTTAGCTAGTGTGCTTTTTGCACTCTCTTTTGGTATAGTAACTTATCGTTATGAAAAAGGTTTTGCTTATTTTGGAATTTTTGTGATTATTTTTGCTTATTTTACGCTTTTGATTAGTTTTTATAATCCTCCCTTTGTAGCTATTGCCGTGATTTTTTCAAGCTTTTTAATTGCTTCTTTGTTTTATTTTAAAGCAAAAATTGCAAGTAAGTATTAATGCTTTTAAAATTAACTTTTTCTTATGATGGTTCTAAATTTCAAGGTTCAGCCACTCAGCCACATAAACTTAGTGTCCAAGATACCTTAGCGCAGGCCTTGTCGCATTTGGGTATTTATGAAAAGCCTTTATTTGCTTCAAGAACTGATAAAGGTGTGCATGCATTTAATGCAGTCGCTTGTGTAAAAGCGGGAGAGTATTTTAAAGATTTTGTATATTTAAAAAATAAAATCAATTATTTTGCACACCCATTTATACATATAAAGCATATCCAAAGAGTGCAAGAAAATTTTCAAGTGCGTTTTAATGTGCAAAAAAGAGCATATCGTTATATTATAAGTCATGAAAAATATAATCCTTTTTTAGCCTCTTATGTGCATTTTTATCCAAAAATAAATATTAAATTAGCCAAGGAAATTGCATTTTTATTTGAAGGAGAGCATGACTTTAAACTCTTTCAAAAAGAAGGCTCTGATAATAAAACAAGCATAAGAAAAATGTATAAAACTAGAGTTTATGCTTATAAAAATTACACTGTGTTTTATTTTGAAGCAAATGGTTTTTTAAGATCGCAAATTAGAATGATGATGGCAAGTATTTTAAAAGTATTAGAAGGAAAAATGTGCCAAAATGAGCTTTTAGAGCAAATCAATGCTAAAAAAGCTCATTGTAGATTTTTAGCTCCTGCTAGTGGTTTGTATTTGAGTAAGATTTCCTATTGTAATGATGCATGATTTTTTTATGTATAAAAAATGAAAAAAGAATGATTAAAGTGCCTATGCAAAAAGGTAATGGCTCTACATCTACTCCAAAAATACTCATGTTGATAAAAATACTTATAGGTATAACGGTATTATTCATCAAGGCTAAAACCCCACTATCTACTTCAGTAGATCCTTTATTCCATAAAAAATATCCAATCCCTGAAGCAATAGTACCAAGATAAATCAAAGCTATCCAAGAGCTTAAATTGGATGGTAAATTACTATAATCTCCAAAAAATAAAAAAGTAGGCAAGGTTATACTGGTTGCGCCTAAATAAAAATAACTAAAGGCTTCTTTTTGGCTTAAGTTTGTATTTTTTTCTAATAAAATTTTATAAAAACTTTGTCCAGCTCCAAATACTAAATTAGCCCCTTGAATAAGTAAAAAGCCATATAAAAAATTAGAGTTAATATTATCAAATTTAACTACAAAAGCACCCATAATACATATAAAAATACTTATGAAATATAAATATCTAAGATTTTTTGAAAAAAGCCCATAGAAAAGCACAACATAAAAAGGCGTAAAAATCGTAAAAAGCGTTACTTCGCTTACACTTAAATATAAAAAAGAATGATAATAAAATAAATTCATTACACCAAGTTGCAAAGCTCCAATGCTTATGAGTTTTAGTTTTAAATATAAATTTAGCTTAAAATTTAAAAAAGGTAAAAATACCAATAAAGACAAAAAAACTTTTGCAAATGCTGCAAAAAAACTATCCATTTCTAAGGTGATAAAATGCCCAATTAGTGAAAAAGAAAAAGCCCAAATAAAACTTGCTAGTAATAAACTTGGCATTTTAAAGCACGCCTTCTAATTTAAGTAAAGATTCTTTGATAAATAAACCACCATTATATCCACCTAAGTGATTTTTAGCTACCACTCTATGGCAAGGTATAAAAATTGCAAGTTTGTTTTTAGAATTTGCATTGCCTACTGCTCTAAAAGCTTTTGGATGATTGATAAAAGAAGCAATTTCTTGATAGGTTTTAGTTTGTCCATAAGGAATTTTTACTAAAGTTTTATATACCTTTTGTTCAAATTCGCTTCCCTGAAGAGCTAGGGGAGTGTTAAAAGTAAAAAGCTTTTTGTTAAAATAAAGGTCTAGTTCTTCTAAAGCTTGTTCTAAAACAGGGTGTTTGTCTTTGGTAAAATCAGGCTTGTATATAGTAAAATCAACATTAATAAGCTTATCTTTATCACTTTGTAAAAGAATATAAGCAAAACTAGCTTTATAAAAACTTTGATACATATTTTTCCTTATTTTAAAAGCAGGCATTGTATGAATTTTAAATTAATTAATTGTTATTAAAGCAAAAATTTAGTTAAAATAGTAATTTAATTTATATTCAAGGAAAATATTTGAAGATTTTATTATTTAGTTTGATTATAAGTTTAAATGCTTTAGCTTTGGATTATAGTTGTGAGTATGTTAAGGAAAATAAGGTTGATTTTTTCAAAGAATTTGAGCCAAAAAATACACAAGATTTTGCACAAGTGGATTTAAATTGCGCTTTTTCTTTAAAAAACCATCAAATCACAAAAAGATTATATGAACTTGCTAATGAAATTAGAGGAAGTAATAGCGCTTGTATGGGCGGAGAATATTTTAGTGATTTGAGAAAATTTGATTTTAAATTATTAGAAATTGCACTTGATCCGCAGGGCTATCAAAAGACTTTACAAGATCCTATAATACTTGAAGAAAAATTTGCAAAATTAAAAGCGTATTTTAGATTTTGGGCTTATCAAAGCATTGGAAATTTTAAACTTTTTAAGGAATTTTGGAAAGAATACAATAATGCGATTAATCCTTTAACAAGATATTTTCAAAAGGAATTTAATTTAGATAAAGCAAGTGCAATTTATTTTGCTAGTAATGCTTTGAATGAATTTTTAAATTGGGCGGTTGGTGAGACTAAAATTTTTAAAGATATTTCAGATTTTGAAAAATTTGTAGCTAATAAAAATAATTCTTTAGAGCAGATTAAAGAGTATATTTATACTAAAAAAATTAGCAATTTAGAATTAAACAATGGTTTTAAATCAGCCTTGTTAAATAATAGAGAAAATGAGATTATAGGAGAATTTATAAAATTAGGTGTAAAAATAAATGAAGGTTATGAGTCTGCTTTATTTTTTGCACTGGATAATGCAGAAAATGTCAAGCTTTTACTTGAAAATGAAGCGGTGATTGATTATAAAAATTCTTTTGGGAAAACACCTTTGTTTTATGCTGTTGAATATAACAACTATAAAGTTGCCAAGCTTTTGCTTGAAAATGGTGCAAATGTAAATCAAAAATACATTAACGATAATGAAAAACTTTCTATTGCCAGTATGGGAAGCAATACACCATACTTTATCACCTTATGTGCGCTTGAGCATACTTCTAAAAATATCTTTATGCATGGGGCAAATTATGCTGATGTAAAAATGCTTAAGCTACTTATAGATTATAAAGCTAATTATAAAGAAATAGATGATTTAGGATTTAATGCTCTTGATTTTGCCATTATTGCAAAAAAAGAAGAAAATATTAAATTTTTAAAAAAACTTGGTTTAAAAGAAAATAAAAATTTGATGTTGTATGAAGAGGCACAACCATGAAAATTGCTTTAATAACAGGGGTAAGTTCAGGCTTTGGATTAGAAAGTTTAAAAGCTTTGATAGAGCTTGGTTATAAGGTTATAGCCATAGCAAGACGCAAAGAAAGATTGGAAAAACTACAAGAGCTTTATGGGGATAAAATTTATCCTATTATACTTGATGTTAGGGATAAACAAGCGGTTTTTACAGCAATTGAAAATTTGCCTCAAGATTTACAAAATATTTCTTTACTTGTTAATAATGCAGGTCTTGCTTTGGGTTTAAATGAGTTTGATTCTTTGGATATTGAAGATATAGAGGCCATGGTAGACACTAATATTAAAGGCTTTTTATACATAGCAAGAGCTACTTTACCTTTACTTAGAAAGGTAAAAAATGCTCATGTGATTAATCTTGGTTCAATTGCGGCAAATGTGCCTTATTATGGAGGTAATGTTTATTGTGGAACTAAGGCTTTTGTGGCACAATTTTCTAAAGCTTTAAGAACGGATTTGCGTGGAAGTAATATAAAGGTAACTAATATCGCTCCAGGGCTTTGTAAAACTGAATTTAGTAAAGTGAGATTTAAAGGTAATATTAAAAAAGCTGATGAGGTTTATGAAAATACTAAATATATTAAAGCTGAAGATATAGCAAAAATTATTACTTTTATTATTAGCTTGCCTGAGCATATTAATATTAACGAAATTGAACTTATGCCTGTGACTCAAACATGGGCAGGAACTTTTAGCGAGAAAATATAAAAACTTAAGGAAAAATATGAAAATTTTTTATTTATTATTAGCTCCTTTATTATTATTTGCTGATGTGCAGGCAAATGCAGAACTTTTTGGAGTTTGGACGCTTTTACCACCGGTGATAGCTATTATTTTAGCTTTTATTACTAAAGATGTAGTACTTTCGTTGTTTATTGGTGCATTAAGTGGTACTTTTATGCTAGGACTTATTGAAAATAGCATTTATCATGCTATTATTGCTTCTTTTACAGGCTTTATTTCTAAAGTGGTAAATGCTATGGCAAGTCCTGGTAATGCAGGAATTTTATTGCAAGTTTTAACTATAGGTGGGGTTGTAGCCCTTATTACTAAAACAGGTGGTACTAAGGCTGTGGCTGTTTGGCTTTCTACTAAAGCTAAGCAGGCAAAAAGTTCACAATTTGCTACTTGGTGTATGGGGATTTTTATTTTCTTTGATGATTATGCTAATTCATTAATCGTAGGTCCTATCATGCGTCCAGTGACAGATAAATTTAGAGTAAGTCGTGAAAAACTTGCTTTTATTATGGATGCAACTGCAGCGCCAATTACCGGTCTTGCTATCATCTCTACTTGGATAGGACTTGAAATTTCTTTAATTCGTAGCGGATATGATTTAATCGATAATGCAACTTTTGCGCATTTGGGTATAGTAAAAGAAGAAATCAATGCTTTTGAAATCTTTGTACAAACCTTACCTTATAGATTTTATAATCTTTTTATGTTGATTTTTGTTGTTTTGACTATTTATACAGGTAGAGAATTTGGGCCTATGTTAAAAGCTGAGCTTAGAGCTAGAGCGGGTAAATTTTCTCATGGTCATGAGCAAATTGATAATATAGAAGATAAGGTTTTAGAACCAAAAGAGCATGTGAAATTACAAGCTTCTAATGCCATTATACCTTTAGCTGTTTTGATTGTATTTTCATTTATAGGTTTTTATTTTAGTGGTTATAATGCTTTGGATGATGCGAGTATTAAAGCGCAAATTGATGCAGCACCATTTAGTTTATTTGCTTTTAGAGAAACTTTTGGCGCAGCTGATGCTTCGGTTGTATTGTTTCAAGCAGCACTTTTAGCTACTATAGTAGCTATTATTTTAGGAATGTATAGAAAAATATTTACTTTAAAAGAAGCTATTGTAGTTTGGACTCATGGTTGGAGAACTATGATTATGACTGTGATTATTTTACTTTGCGCATGGTCATTAGCTTCTGTGATTAAGGATTTAGGAACTTCTAAATATTTAATTGATTTATTTTCAGATAAAACACCTATTTACTTACTTCCTACGGCAATTTTTATTTTTGCTTCTATTATTTCTTTTTCGACAGGAACTAGTTATGGGACTATGGGTATTTTAATGCCTTTAGCTATTCCTTTAGCTATGGCTGTTGGTGTTCATAATGAATTAAGCGGAGCAGAGCTGCACCAATATATGATTATTAATATTTCTGGGGTTTTAACAGGAGCTATTTTTGGAGATCATTGCTCGCCAATTTCTGATACCACAATACTTTCATCTATGGGAAGTAAGTGCGATCTTTTAGCTCATGTTAGCACGCAAATGCCTTATGCTTTGAGTGTTTGTGCTATTAGTATACTTTGTGGTTATCTACCAGTAACACTAGGACTTAATGTATGGCTAGGGCTTGTTTTTGGAATCTTAGCTATGATAGCCTTGCTGTTTGTAGTTGGTAAAAAGGTAGATGCATAGATGCATTTTGAAGAAAAGATTGCTTTAAATAAAGCATTGTTTTCTTCTTTATATGATAAAGAAATCCAGTGCTTTAAGTCGCCTTTAAAAGCTTATAGAACTAGAGCAGAATTTTCTATATATCATCATGAAAATGGGGAAATTTCTTATGCAATGTTTGAAAATAAGAAAAAAATTCCTATTGAAAAATTTGATATAGCAGATGAAAAAATTCAAGATTATATGCCTATTTTATTAAATAATCTAAATGAAAATTTAAAACATAAGCTTTTTGGAGTAGAGTTTTTAGCTACAAAATTAGATTTAAGTATAACTTTACTTTTCCATAAAAATATAGAGTTAATTGCACAAGATTTACAAGAATTAGCAGAAAAATTAAATCTCAAACTCATAGCAAGAAGCAGGGGTAAAAAATTTGTATTTAATGGAGAAAATTTAAGACAAGCTTTAAAAATCAATACAAATGAATTTTTATATGAGTTTAATAATGATTGTTTTATCCAGCCTAATACTTTTATCAATGAAAAGATGATCGAGTGGGTTATATCTTGTATTAGGAGTGATTTTAAACAAGATTTATTAGAGCTTTATTGTGGTTATGGAAATTTTACCATAGCTTTAGCAAGAAATTTTAACAAAGTTTTAGCAACTGAAATTTCTAAAAAAAATATCGAATTTGCTTTAAAAAATTGCGTTTTAAATTCTATTGAAAATATAACTTTTACAAGGCTTTCTAGCGAAGAGTTAAGTCAAGCTTTGAAAAAAGAAAGAGAATTTAATCGCTTAAAAGGCATAGATTTAGATAGCTTTAAAATATCTCATGTCTTGGTTGATCCTCCAAGAGCAGGGCTTGATCTAAGTGTGATTGAACTTATTAAAAATTATGAAAATATCATTTATATTTCATGTAATCCTACCACTTTGAAAGAAAATCTTGAAATCTTATGTCAAAGTCATGAAATTTTAAATTTAGCCTTTTTTGATCAATTTGCCAATACTCCTCATCTTGAATGTGGGGTGCATTTAAAAATAAAAGCCTAGCATAAGTTAGAATTTATACAAGCTTTGTTACTATAAAAATAGTTGATTTAATCAATTAATTTTTTATAAAGGATTTCTTATTTTATTTCAAAAAATTACTTATACAAATAGAAAAATACTCTATCAAGTCAATGAAATTTTAAAACCCTTTGGACTAAAATCAAGTGATTGGAGGGTTTTTGTATATTTAAATCAGCATGGCTATAGCACTTTAGCTCCAATATGTGAGTTTTATCAGATGGATAAAGCTATGCTTTCTAGAGTTGTTTCTAAATTAGCAAAGCTTGAATATATAGAGTTTTTGGAAGCAGATGATAAAAGAGAAAAAATCATTACTTTAAGCGCTAAAGGTAAAGAAATTTTTTTAGATGCAAATGCTTATATAAGAAAATATGAAAGAAATATTTTGGATATCTTAGATGTAAAAGATCAAGAAAGACTTTTAAAATTACTTGATTATATCAATGAGAAAATTTAAAAGGTTTTTTCATGGGATTAAGTAAAAAATATAATTTATTTAATATAAATTTTTTCTGTATTTTTGGGATAAATTTTGTTATTTGTCTTGTTTTTTATATGAGTACTATTTCTAGTACAGATTATGTTTTAGGTGTTTTAAACCTTCAAACTAGCACTGCAGGTCTTATTATGGGAGCTTTTGTTATAGGCGCTTTACTATCTAGACTTTATTTTGGTTCTATAATTGATGATGTTAATATAAAAAAGGTTATAGTGTTTTCGCTTTTGTTTTATCTTTTTATTAATTTAATGTATTTGAAATTTTATAATGTATATTTTTTGATTTTGATACGCTTTTTAGCAGGGATTTGTTATGGAATTTGTTCTTGTGCTTGTGGGGCAGCTATTGCTAGGATAATACCTAGCAATAAAAGAGGAGTTGGTATAGGATATTATGCTACAAGCGTTGTTTTAACTTCAGCTTTAGGTCCTTTTTTGGCCATAAAACTTGACTCTATCAATCAATTTTGGCTTAGTTTTTTAATAGCTTGTTTGAGTATTGTCTTTGCGTTAATCTTATCTATTTTTTTAAAAATAAGAAGATTTAAAAAACATCATCATATAAAAAGAAAATTTAGTATTTATAATTATTTTGAAAAATCAGTTTTAAATTTAGCTTTGGTAACCTTTTTGCTTGCATGCCCTTTTGGCGCTATTATAGCTTATATGAGTGCTTATACCCAAAGTTTAAATTTAGCTTTTGCTGGATCTATGTTTTTTGTGATATATGCTGGGTTTTCTATGGTTTTTAGACCACTTGCTGGTAAAGTGTTTGATAAATATGGTGCTAATATTGTGATGATTTTTTCCTTTTTGAGTTTTATAGTATGTTTGCTTTTACTTGCTTTTGCATTAAATTTTTATATGATTATTTTAGCTGGAGTTTTTTGTGCGTTAGGTTATGCTAATGCTACTTCAAGTGCTCAAGCTTTAGCTATAAAACTTGCACCTAAAGAAAAAATGGGTTTGGCTAATTCTACATTTTTTATAGCTTTGGATTTTGGTATAGGAGTAAGTCCTTATTTGCTAGGTATTATAGAGCCAAGTATAGGTTTTGCCAATGTTTATGCTTTTTGTGTTTTATTGGTTGCAATGGCTTTGATTTTGTATTGTTTGTTGATTGTAAAAAAAGCTTCTTGTTAATTTGATTTTAGATACAATGCTTTAAAAAGGAAAAGCATTGTGTGATAGTTATAAAATACTAAGTACTATGAAAAATATAGCCATTATAGGACTTAGCCCTAATCAAGATAAACCTTCTCATTTTGTAAGCAAATATTTACAAGATTTAGGTTATAAAATTTATCCCATCTATCCTAAAGAAGATTTTATTTTAAATGAAAGGGTTTATAGAAATTTAAAAGAAATCCCTTTTGAAGTTGATACGGTTGTAATGTTTAGAAAAGCAAGTTTTGCAAATGAAATTTTTGAGGATCTTTTGAGTAAAAAGATTAAAAATTTTTGGATGCAACTTGGTATTATCAATGAGGAAATAATGCAAAAATGTAAAAAATATGGTATAAATTGCGTTCAAAATTGTTGCATTAAAATAGAACTACAAAAAGGATAGTCATGGTTGAATTAAATAAAATTTATCAAGCAAAACAAAAAATCGCAGATTTTGTATTAAAAACCCCTTTTGTACACTCTTCTTTTTTAAGTGAGTTTTTAGAAACTGATGTTTTTTTAAAATGTGAAAATTTGCAAAAAACAGGTGCTTATAAAATCAGAGGAGCTTATAATACAATAGCTAATTTAACTAAAGAACAAAAACAAGCAGGAGTAATAGCTGCAAGCGCAGGAAATCACGCACAAGGAGTTGCGATTAGTGCTAAAAAATTTGATATAGAAGCTGTGATTGTTATGCCCGAAGCTACACCTTTATTAAAAGTAAGTGCTACTAAAAATTTAGGCGCAAAAGTGATTTTAAAAGGAGATAATTTTGATGAGGCTTATGCTTATGCACTAAATTATGCTAAAGAACATCATTTAAATTTCATTCATCCTTTTGAAAATGAAAGTATTATAGCAGGACAAGGCACTTTAATGCTTGAAATGCTTGATGAAATAAGTGATTTAGATATGATTTTAGTTCCAGTTGGTGGAGGAGGTTTGATTAGTGGTGTGGCGAGTGCTGCTAAGCAAATTAATCCCGCTATAAAAGTCATCGGAGTGAGTGCTAAAGGAGCTCCTGCGATGTATGAGAGTTTTAAAAATAAAAAAATAATTAATTCAAAAGCTGTTAGAACTATAGCTGATGGTATAGCAGTACGTGATGTGAATAAAATTAATTTTGATATTATTCTTGAATGTGTTGATGATTTTATTCAGGTTGATGATGAAGAAATAGCTAATGCAGTATTATATTTACTTGAAAAACACAAAATAACAGTTGAGGGAGCAGGAGCATCAGCAGTTGCTGCACTTTTACATAAAAAAATAGATTTAAAAAATCATAAGAAAATCGGAGTGATTTTAAGTGGTGGAAACATCGATGTGCAAATGTTAAATATCATTATAGAAAAAGGCTTGTTTAAAGCTTTTAGAAAAATGCTTATTAATGTTACTTTAGTTGATAAACCAGGAGCTTTGAGTGCTTTGAGTGATGCGATTAAAGAAGCTCAGGCTAATATAGTTAAAATTGATTATGATAGATTTTCAACTAAGCTTGAATATGGTGATGCAATGATTTCAATCACTTTGGAAACTAAAGGAAAAGAACACCAAGAATTAGTTAGAAAAATACTTTATGATAAAGGTTTTAATTTTAATGAAATTTTATGATATATTAAATATAATATTTTGTAAATGAAATTAAAAAAGGGTAAAAATGTCACAAGAGAAAATTTTAGAACCAGATACATTGATAACCTCTAAGACAGATTTAAAAGGAAATATCATTTATGCTAATGATGATTTTTTAAAATATGCTGGTTATAAAATGAATGAAATTTTGTATAAGTCACATAATATCGTACGCCATCCTGATATGCCAAGAACGGTTTTTAAGTGTTTGTGGGACTATATACAAGATGGAAAAGAAATTTTTGCCTTTGTAAAAAATAAAACTAAACAAAATGATTATTATTGGGTATTTACTAATGTTACAGCCTCATTTGATAAACAAGGAAATATTATAAACTACTATTCAGTAAGAAGGAAACCAAAAAGAGAAGCAATACCGGTGATAGAGCAAGTTTATAAGGTTTTATTAGAAGTTGAAAAAACAGAAGGCATAAAAGCTGGAGTAAATGAGCTTATGAAAATAGTTAATTCTTATAATATGAGTTATAATCAATTAATTTTAGAGCTTCAAAAATAATTTTTACAAATAAAATTATTTTTTTTATAAAAAAAGGTATAATTAGTCTTATTATTTTAAAAATAAGGAAATTATCTATGTCTTTGGAAAAAGTTCTAACTTCAGATGTTTTGATAACATCAAAAACCAATTTAAAAGGTGAAATTATTTATGCTAATGAAGATTTTTTGAAATATTCTGATTATAAAATTGATGAAATTTTATATAAACCTCATAGTATTATGCGTCATCCTGATATGCCAAGAACTGTCTTTAAATATTTATGGGATAATATTCAAATGAAAAGAGAGGTTTTTGCTTTTGTAAAAAATAAAACAAAATTTAATGATTATTATTGGGTTTTTGCAAACATAACAGCTTCTTGTGATTCTAATGAAAATATTTTAAATTATTATTCAGTAAGAAGAAAGCCTAAAGCAGAGGCTGTTAAAACAATAGAAGAAATTTATAAAGTTCTTATAAGAAAAGAAAAGGAAGGTGGTGTAAAAGCAGGACTTGAAGAACTAAATGCTGTAGTAAAATCCTATGGGATGAGCTACAATGAATTAATAATGCAAATTCAAAAATAAAAGGATGTTGATGAAAAATATAGTATTAGTTGGTATTGGTCTGGGTATTTTATCTTGTGCAAATTCTATATATTTTATAGATTTTATTTCTTTTGGGTTTTCTTTGGCTTTGTTTTTATTGTTTACTTTTGCTTTTGTTGTTTTAAAAAAAGAAGATCAATTTAGTGATAAAATCTTAGATCTTAGTAGAGAATTAAAAAATGGTAATTTTGATTCAAGAATTGTATACATTAAATGTAGCAATAAAAAACTTAAAGAAATTGCAGATAATCTTAATAATACTATAGATGGCTTAGAAGCTTATTTGAGAGAAATTAATACTTCTATTGCTTGTTCTCAAAAGGGTGAGTATTTTAGAAGAGCTATTCCTGAAGGTTTAAAAGGAATTTTTGTTCATAATATTAACTTTATCAATAAAGCCTTAGATGATATAGAAAAAACAGGAAAATCTGTTTTTAAAAATGCTTTATCAAGAGAATTGATGGATTTGAGTTTAAATAGTCAAAATAAAAATTTAAACGACTTATCTTCTGCTTTAAATGGTATTATTAAGTTGATGAGAGAAGTTTTTGGTGATATTAAAATCATATCAGATACTGCTCAAAAGAATGGTTTAGAAGTGGGTAATTTGCAAGATTCGATTTCTTCTATGATGCAAGTAGCTGATGAGAGTAAAAATGCTGTTGATACTTTTGCATCAAATGCTCAAAGTATCAATGCAATTGTAGAAGTTATTAGAGATATAGCAGATCAAACTAATCTTCTTGCGCTAAATGCGGCTATTGAGGCTGCTCGTGCGGGTGAACATGGAAGAGGCTTTGCTGTGGTTGCAGATGAGGTAAGACAACTTGCTGAAAAAACGCAAAAAGCAACTGGTGAGATTACCTTAGCAATTCAAGTAATGAATCAAGAAATTGGCTCAATACAAGAAAACAGTGAAAAGGTATTTGATATTGCAAATTCTTCTAATAGCAAAATCGCTAATTTTAGCGAAGCATTTAGAGAATTAGAAGATAAAAGTTCTCATTTAGGAAAAGAATTTGTGAATTTTGCTTCTGATTTGACTTTATCAGCTATGAAAATAGATCATATTTTATATAAATCAGATGTTTATCTTACTCTTAATGGTTCTCAGCAAAATTTACAAAATCTTGATCCAATCTCTAGTTTATGTAAAGATGAAGATGCAAAAAGCATTTTCTGTCCTTTAATCTCTCAAAATGAAATGGATTCTAAGAGTGAAAAAATACAACACTCTGCAAATAAAGCTATAGAAATAGCTAAAAAAGAAAATATTTCAAAAGAAGATTATGACTCAATTATTAGTGATATAAGAGAGTTGGAAAAAGATAGTAAATTAATTATGGATAAACTAGAAGCTTAATAAGCTTCTAGTTTATTACACAAGAGCTATTTTTAATACTTCATTTAAAGTTTTTACCCCAATTATTTTCATATTTTCTACTACTTCCTCTGGGATATCTTTTAAGTCTCTTTCGTAATTTTTATGTGGAATAATAGCTGTTTTAATATCAGCTTTATAAGCAGCAATTAATTTTTCTTTTAAGCCACCTATTGGTAAAACATTGCCCATTAAGTCAATCTCCCCTGTCATTGCAACATCAGATCTTACTTTTTTGTCGCTAAAAATAGAGGCAATAGCTGTAGTGATTGTTATGCCTGCACTTGGTCCATCTTTTGGTGTTGCACCATCTGGAACATGAATATGAAGATTGTATTGATTGTAAATACTTTCATCTTTTTTATAAAAAAGACTTTTTGGTGTTTTGATTTGTTCTTCATCAATTAAATTTTTAATAAGACTTTGAGCAATTTTTGCCGATTCTTTCATCACATCACCCAAACTTCCTGTAAGAGTTAACTCGCCTTTGCCTTTGATCTTAATGGCTTCTATTTTTAAAACATCCCCACCCACTGCAGTCCATGCAAGTCCATTTACTTGACCGATTTTATTTTCTTTTTCATGTTTTTCTATTTCAAAGACTTTTTTGTTTAAAAAATCTTTTAAATTTTTAGCATTAATTTGAATGTTCTTAATATTCTCTTCTAAAAGAAGTTTTTTAACACATTTTCTGCAAACTTCAGCAATCTTTCTTCTTAAATTTCTTACACCTGATTCTCTGGTGTATTCATTGACTATTAATTCTATAGCTTCATCATCAAAGCTAATTTCTTTTTCTTTTAGTCCATGTTTTTTTATTTCATCAGGTATGAGATAGTTTTTAGCTATTTGGAATTTTTCTTGAGGAGTGTAAGAACTAAGCTCTATAAATTCCATTCTATCTTTTAAAGCAGGTGGGATTAAACTTGCATCATTTGCAGTAGCTATGAAAATGATTTTGCTTAAGTCAATGTTGAAATTTAGGTAATAATCCCTAAATTTAGTATTTTGTTCAGGATCTAAGATTTCAAGTAAAACTGCACTTGGATCTCCTCTGTGATTACGACTTAGTTTATCAATCTCATCAAGCACTACCACAGGATTACTTTGTTTAGCCTCTATAAGTCCTTGTATAATGCGTCCTGGCATAGCTCCTATATAGGTTCTCCTATGCCCTCTTAATTCATTTACATCTTCCAAGCCACCTAAAGCTATGCGTACTAATTCTCTTTTTAATGCTTTTGCGACTGAATTTGCTAAAGAAGTCTTACCAACACCTGGAGGTCCAACCAAGCACAAGATAACTTTAGCACCATCTCTATCTTTAATTTTGCGTTTTTCTAAAAGTTCTTTTACCGCAAAGTATTCTTCAATACGTTCTTTTGGTTTTTCTAATGCATAATGATCTCTATTAAGCTGCAAAGAGACATCTTTTAGATTAAGCTTTTTCTTTGAAGAGTGCTCAAAAGGTATATCTAAAACTGTTTCTATGTAAGTTTGCACCATAGAGGCTTCTGAATTATCTTGATGAATTCTTTCATATTTTTGAATTTGTTTTTTGATTTCTTTATAAGCTTCTTCATACATAAAAGCTTTTTTCTTTTCTAATTTTTTATTATATTCTTCTACTTCACTTTCTTTTTGTATATCACTTCCAAGCTCTCTTTGAATTTGCTTGAGTTGTTCTTTTAGGAAATATTCTTTATTGACTTTATCTATTTTAGAATGAACTTTGTTTTTGATTTCTTTTTGAATTTTATTTGCTTCAATTTCTTTAGCTAAATAATCAATTAAATTTAAAAGCTTGGTTTCTAAATTAGTTTCGATGAAAAATTCATACGCCTGTTGTTTTTTGATTTTAATGGAATTTAGTATTAAATCACAAATTCTACTAGGTTCGACATCTTCTTCTATGGTTCTTAAAAGATCAGGTGGAAAATAATGACTCACAGTAGATAAAGCCTTAGCTTTTTCTCTTACTACTTCAATGATTGCTTCTTTTTTTGTGTTACATAATGGTTCTTGGTGGATTAAATCAACTAGAGCAAGTAAGGGATCATCTGAAATTCTTTCAACTATCTTAGCTTTAGCATAACCTTGAAATAAAATTTTAATTCTACCATCAGGCAATGGAACTTTTCTCATAATAGTTCCAATAACCCCACAATCATAAATTTCATCAAAACCACGTCCACCTTCAATCTTAGATGGTGCTACAAAAATCATACTCTCATTTTGTAAAGCAGTATCTAAAGCTTTGATATTTTGCATATCATTTAAAAAAATTGGTGTTATCATAAAAGGGTATAAAAAAAGCTCATCTTCCACAAGAACAGGAAGTTTTGTTGGATAGTTTTGAGTATTTTCTAATTTCATTACATTATACCTTCTTCAAATATTTTTCTATACCATGGAAGTTCTGGTTTAATCATATCGATTTTATTAAAATCGGAATTTTCTATTTTTTGCTTATAAATTTCATAGCTTTGCTCTCTATTTTTTTTCTGATATAACTCTGCTATACTGGTATCAAGATAAAAAACTGCAAGATTAAATTTAGTAAGCATGGTGTCAATTAAATCATTATATTGCACATTAGGATAGCTTTGATTGTATTCTTTGATTTCTTCTATTGTTTTTAACATTAGTGCTTGATTGCGATTTGGAACAGCAAAAGAGTCAAATTTGGCCTTGATTTTTAAATATCTTATATAAGCTACATTTTGTGAATCACCAAATTTATTTAAGTATTCATCAAGATAAAAATTTGCCATTTCATACTCTTCTTCACTAATGTGAGCTTGGGCTAATATAAGTAAAGTTTGTTCTAATAATGGATCAGCTATATGTTCAGCTGCCATTGAAGTATAATGTTTATCAGCTGCTTCAAGATTTTTTTCTTGTAAATCTTTTATAATTTGTTGATACCATTCCATTGAGCTTAGATTATATAAATCTTCTGCTTTTTTTGAACTGCATGCTCCTAAAAATAAACCTGCAATAATAAACGAAAAAATAAAAAGTTTTTTCATGGTGTTACCTTATAAATTTATATAGTTTATAATTATAATGTTTTTATGTTTATGAAAATGTTAATTTTTGAATTAAAATTATAATCAAAAAGTTTTAATTAGTATAATTTAAAAAGTTGGAACTAAAATTGCTTTATGAATTGTAATTTCTTAGTCAATAGATTTTAGGAGGCAAAATGAATTTAGAGGTTAAATGTCCTATTTTGGGGTTTGAAGATACCAAAAATATGAACTTTTATAAAATAGATGAGGTTTTTTATAGACTTAAAAGTCTTGATGGTAAAGATTTTTCTTTTGTGATGATTGATCCTTATATGATCCGTCCTGATTATGATTTTGAAGTACCTGATTATTATCAAGAATTATTAGCTTTAAATGAGCAAACTAATTTTGGCGTATTTGTTATTGTCGCTATTAATGAGCCACTAGAAGAATCTACAGTTAATTTTTTAGCACCTGTTGTGATGAATTATGATAATAATTCTTTAGTGCAAGTGATTTTGGATACAAGCAAATACCCTAATTATTTTCAATCTGAAAAGATTTCGGCTTTTATTAAGCAAACAAAATAATGTCTGAAATTTATATTTTAGGAAATGGCGCTATGGCAAGTGCTATAGCTAAAGGTTTAAAAGATACTTATAAAGTAGTTGTTGTTGCTAGGGATTTAAAAAAAGCTAGTAGCTTAAATTTAGAAGTTTTATCTTATGAAGAATTTGATTTAGAAGATAAAAATGTTATTTTAGCATTTAAACCTTATGCTTTAGAAGAAGTAGCTGTTAAATTAAAAGGCAAGGCAAGATGGCTTATTTCAGTTTTAGCAAATACTACTTTTGAGCAACTTCATTGTGTTAATGCACAAAATTATATAAAAATCATGCCAAATACAGCAGCTGAATTTAAAGCCTCAGCGACTGCGTATTTGATGGAAAATGATTTATATAAACATGAAATTATATCTTTGTTAAATACTTTTGGTAAAGCCATAAGTTTGCAAAATGAAAAAGAATTTGATGTGGCTATGGTTTTAAGTGGGTGTGCTCCTGCGTTTTTGGCTTTGGTAGCAGAAAGTTTAGCAAATGCAGGTGTGAAAAATGGTTTAAAAAATGAGCTTAGTTATGAGCTTACGCGTGCTTGTTTTGAAAGCTTTAGTGCTTTGTTTAACCATACACATCCTGCTATTATTAAAGAAAAAATTTGTTCTCCAGCAGGGGTGACTATAAGAGGAGTTGAGGCTTTAGAAAAAAGAGCTTTGCGCGGTGCTTTTTTTGAAGCTTTTAATGCAAGTTTAAATAAATGAAGCAAGCTTTTAGTCTCCTAGAGCTTGCTTTTTGTATTGTAATCTTATCTTTTGTTTTTGGATCTTATTATCTTATATTTACACACAAACCTTTAAATATTATATGGCAAAATCAAATCCTTTTTAATGAAGAAAAAGAATTATTTATGCGAAATCCTTCATATAAATCAAAAGAAGTAAATATAAATACTTATAACTTTTTAGAATACACTAGTGATGAGTTTAAACTCAAATCTTTAAAAATAAAAGATTTATCCTATAAAGAAGCTTTTATAGATGAAAAAAGCTTTTAGTTTATTAGAGCTTGCATTAAGCCTTGTTATCTTGGGTGTATTGATTGTTATCTTGAGCAATCCGGCCATACATCTTTATAATCATAGTTACAAAATTAAAAATTCCAACACAGTATTTTTAAATTTAAACCAAACTTTGCTTAGTATGGAAAAAATTTATCATTCTTGTTTAAATGCGACATTGACAAGTAGTTCTTTTGAGTGTTATATGAGCGCAAATGATGATATTTTTTATGATTTATCATTGAAAAAATTAAACTTTAGTGGCATTATTTTAGAAAACAATGAAAGTTTTTTTAGTCCAAAAAGCAATTTGCATTTTATAGAAAATGGAAGTTCTAAAGGAATTTTAAGTAATTATAAAGATATGCATAGCGAAAAAAAGTTAAAAATATATGCTAATGATTATATGTATTTTTATGATATAAAAAATTCAAAAATTTATAAAGTATTAGTAAATGATAGAGAGAAAATCCATTTTATTAATGAGAAATTTAGTGGATTTTATACTATTTTATATGCTTATGTTAAGGTATATTTAGAAAATGAAAATATTTATATGCAAATAGATGATTTAAATCATAATAAACGATCTTTTTTATTAGCTCAAAATATTTCAAAGCTTATTTTCAAGCAAGATGATAAGGCGCTAAAAGCTTTAATATGTGATAAAAGTCAAAATGAATGTTTATCTAAGTGGATGTTTTTATGAAAAAATCGTTTGCTATGGTTTATACAATATCTTTTATTTTATTTATCTCTTTTGTTATGGTATTTGTAATAAAAATTTCTTCATATTCTCCAAGAATTATGAAAGATTTAACTCTTTATACTCAAGGAAAGATTTTACTTCATGATGCAAAAGAGCTTTCTAAATATTTTTTATATCAAACCTATTTAGAGGGTAAAGAATGCTTAAATGAATATAATTTTGAATATAATAATATAAAAATACGAATTGATTATGCTTATCCTTTAGGTGAGTGTAAAGAATATAAATTGATAGCAAATGATGCTAATGCAAAAAGTATTATAGCGGTAAATATTAGTGTGTTGCTAAATGGTAATAAAGCGGTAAATGAAGAAGTGTTTTTACAAAAAAGTTTTTTTGTTTATCCTAAATTAGATTGAATGTAAGTTTGAACCCCAATAGCTATCATTTTTACTCCCATAGCCATAATAAAAACTAAAGCAATACGTGAAAAAACATAAAGCACAAGCTTTCCTATGACTTTTTCAATGGTAGCTGAAAAGTGAAATAAAGCAAAAATAAAAGCAAAGGTAAGTAATACAGAAGTTATAGCTATAGCTAAATTTTGATCTTCTGAAATAACCACTATCGTTGAAAGTGTTCCAGGGCCTACTAGCATAGGAAATGCCATTGGGACTATACTTTTTTTCAATAATTCTTTATGGCTTAATCCTTGATAATGTTGAAATTGAGAACTTGATGGAGTAAAAAGTAAATTTTTAGTACTCATAATGATTAAAATCAAACCGCCCGCAACTCGTAAATCATTAATATCTATTTTAAATAAATATTTCATGATAAACGGTCCAGAAAGTAAAAAAGCTAAAACAATACAAAATGCAGTATAAATGATATTTCTAAAAAGTTTTTTTCTTGTATAAGCATCTAGACCTTCGGTCATTGCTATAAATTGTGGAAGATTTCCAAAAGGATTTAAGACTGCTATAATAGCAACAGAAGCAAGTAAAATAGCATAAATTTCAGATTCTATATCTGAAAACATAAGACAACCTTTTATTTTCCCAAGCTTTTAAGCTTGGGATTGATTTAATAATTATAGTCCCTCAAAAGGATTAGTAACAACTTCTTTTCTATCTACAATATAAGGGATAAGTGCTACATGTCTTGCACGTTTAATAGCAACTTCAACCATTTCTTGGTGTTTTTTGCTAGTACCTGTTAAACGGCGTGGCATGATTTTAAATCTTTCTGATAAAGCATGTTTTAATAATGCTGTATCTTTATAGTCGATGAAATCAACTTTAGCTTCTGTATATTTGCAATATTTACGTGAATATTTTCTTTTTTCTGCCATGTTTTTTCCTTTAAAATGGTAATTCTGTATCATCATCATATTTATCAATATCAATTTCCTTCATAGGAGTTTCCTTTTGAGGATTTTGATAAGTATTAGATGGGTTTGTTCTAGTTTGTACTTGAGCATAGGGATCAAAACTTTGTTGTTGGTTAAAATTTTGATTATAGCCATAATTTTGATTGTCAAAATTGTTTTGTTGGTTATTTTGTACAGTTGAACCTAGCATTTCTAAATTCTCAACTTGAATGCTGTGTTTTGATCTATTTTGTCCATTTTGATCGCTCCACTGCTCAAATCTCAAACGACCTTCAATTAAAACTTTACTACCTTTGTTAAGGTATTGATTAGCAATCTCTGCTGTTCTACCAAAAAAACTAATGTCGATAAAGCAGGTTTCTTCTCTTTTTTCTCCTGTATTTGTACTAAATCTTCTTGTTACAGCTATAGCAGAAGAGCCTATCGCGCTACCTGATGGAGCATAACGCATCTCTATATCCCTTGTAAGATTACCTACTAAAACGACTTTATTAAACATTAATTAGCCTTCTGTACTTTCACTAGCTTTGATTTCTTTTTTATTTTGTTTGATACCTTTGCTTAGTTTTTCCCAAGCTGCAATTTCTTTTTTATTTTCATATTTTACGATTAAAAATCTAATTACTTCTTCAGTGATTCTTAATACCCTTTCAAGCTCTGCTATTAAATTTGTAGGAGCTTTGAAATAAATCACAAAATAAGTTCCTCTTTCGTATTTTTTAATTTTGTACGCAAGTTTTCTTGTTCCCATTGGAACTACGCTTTCAATTTCTGCGCCATTTTTTGTAAGGACTTCTTTTACGAATTCCAACTTAGCACTTACTTCTTCTTCTGTAAGTGTCGGTTTTAATATGAATAAAACTTCATAATGTCTCATTTAATTTCTCCTTATGGATATAAAGCCTAAAATTTTAGGCAAGGATTTTGCATAAAATGCAAATTTTATTTTACCATAAGTTTTCTTAATTTAACTTTTTAATATGGTGCTAAGTTGTAAAAGTGCTGAGATTAAAAACTCTTTTTTTTCTATTTTAGAATTTTTTTTTAATTCATATTCGCAATTACAAAGTGTTAAAAAGATATGTTTATATTGTGATATTTTGACTATAAGAGCTTGTTTTTGAAGATTTTGTGCCACAGAAATAGGCGGAGTATAGCCTAAAATTTCTTTTAAGTCTAAATTTCCATAAATTTTAACATGTAAAGCAATTTTAAAAAGTCTATAAAAATTTGCATATAAGGCGTTAATCAGTGCTACTTCATTATAATTTTCTAAAATATTTTCAAGTTCGTTTCTTAAATCTTGTTTTTGCATTAGTTTATCAAAAAAATTTTCAAAACTAATAGTGCTTAAGCTATAACAATGCTCTTGAATAATTTTTTCATCGATATTTAAACCACTAAATTTATTTAACTCATTAGCTGCCAAATATAAATTCTCATTAAAATTATAAAAAAGAGCATAAAGGGCATTTTGAGTGATGTTAATATTTAATTCTTTAGCTTTTAAAGCTAGTAACTCCATACCTTCTTTAGCTGAATTTACTTTATAAAATCTACAAAAATTATTAGCAAAAATTTTCTCCGCTTCACTTTGTTTGGAGCTTTCATCATAAATTTCGAGTAAAAAATAATTATCTTGCGAATTTTGACAAAGCTGTAAAAGTTGTTTGAGTTCTTTACTTGGGATTTTCTTTTGAGTTTTGATTTCTAGTAGTTTTCTCTCGCTAAATAAGGAGGCGCTAGATAAATAATCATAGGCTTGCTTAAAATCATATTCTTCAAAATAAAATCTTAAACTCTCATCAAAAGAGTATTTATCTTTAATAAATTTAGCATAAAGCTCTATTTGGAAATTATCCGCTCCATAAAGCAAGAAAAAATTAGGAAAACTATTGCTATTAAGTAAGCTTTGAAGTTGATTTTTATACATTTTGGTTTCTTTCTAAACTAAAATGCTTGGTGATTTTTCCAAAAATTTTGGCACTAACAATATCCACTTCAGTGATTTCTACTTCTACATTTTCTAATAAATTTGCCCTTGAACCTATGATAGCAATCAAAGCCCCTTTAATTTCATCATTTAATTTTACTTGCAATGAACTTTGATTTTCTACCACTAAAGCCTTAAATCTTTTTCCTATATTTTCCTTTGCCCATCTTGTAAATTTTCTATCCATGAAATGCCAAGCAACTTTATCTGCTTCTCTTTCTAGTAGGCTTAATTCCTCACAAGTGCTTTGTATGTTTAAAAGCAAATAATTAAACATTTTTTCATCATTGTTGATTTTAGCCTTTAAAAGTCTATGTAAAATAAGATCAGAATACCTTCTAATAGGGCTTGTAAAATGGGTATATTTATCAAAACCCAAGCCAAAATGTCCCGCATTTTCACTAGAATATTCGGCCTTTTTTTGCGCCTTGATGATGAGTTTATCTACTTCTTCTCTTATATTTAGCTCATTTGCTAAGGTTTGAATATCTTTAAATAATTCTATGACATTATTTTTAGAATTAATATCTATACTAAGCGTTGAAAGATCAGCTAGCAATTGATCTATTTTTTTATAATCAGGACTTAAGTGATTTCTAAAAACTCCTATATCAATGAGTTTTGCTGCAGCTTTATTGGCTAAAAGCATGCAATCTTCGATTAAATTATGCGAGGCTGTGTCATTTTCAAGGCGTGTTTTTATGAGTTTATTATTTTCATCTAAAGTCATTCTTAACTCTTGGGTTTTAAACTCACAGGCATTTTTTAATCGTTTTTTTCGTAAATTTTGAGTGATTTTAAAAACTTCATAAAGCCAATTAATCGCACCTAAGTCTTCTTGCGTTTGTAAATACTTATCAACTTCATCGTAATTAAAACGGCGTTTTGAGTTAATAATAGCCTCAAAAAGCTCTTCTTTAATCACTTCATTGTTTTGATCTAAGCTTATTTTAAAACAAAATGTCAACCTATCTTCATTAGGTTTTAGTGAGCAAATATTTTCACTCAAAGCTCTTGGCAACATAGGTATAGCAATATGAGGAAAATAAATCGAAAAACCCCTTGATCTTGCTTCTTTATCAATAGCACTATAAGCATGTACATAAGCACTTACATCAGCTATGGCTATATAAATGGCATGTTCATTTTTATCATAATAAATTGCATCATCAAAATCTTTTGCATCAATTGGATCAATGGTGCAAAAATTTAAATTTCTAAGATCTTTTCTTGATGGATACATGCTTGCATCGACTTTATCTCCATAAGCTTTTGCTTCATTTTCACATAAATTATCAAAAATTGCATTTTTATTAAAAAGTGCTAAGGAAATTTTTTCATCCACAAAATCATCATCAATATGCCCTATCACTTCAGTGATATTATTATCATGATTTTCTATTTTTAAAATAGTTCCTAAAGGCAGAGCTTTTAAGGATTTTTGAGAGGCTTTTAAGGCACATGTGAGTCCTGTTTGAATATTTACTCCAAGGACTACTTCGCCGTATTTTTTAGTTATAACCAAAGAAGTTTCATGGGCTCTTTTAAGTATTAAAATAACTTTAGCACTTGGACGCTTTTTTTTAAGAGGAAGTAATTTTGCCACAACTATATCAGCATAATTTGCTCCTTTTAAATTTTTATTTTCTATGAGCAAATCACGCTTAAAAGCAGGATCAAAACTTTCTAAAAATCCCGTTCCATTAACAGAAATGTCAATTTTACCAAAAGTAAAGCCATCTTTTAAATAGTATTTGTTTTTATAAAATTTAATAATATCACAAGTTAATAACTCTTTAATTATTTGCTTGTTTTTATTAGTAATTTCATTAGCATTTAGACCATAACTTAGTTGATTAAATAATTCTTTCATAAGACTCTTTATAGTAATTTTTCAAAACTTAAATTTTATCATAAAAGGATTAAATTTATATTTTTTAGTTATAATCTTTGCTTTAATTTTAATTTTAGGAGTGCATAATGGCTGTATCAATTTATTATGATAAAGATTGTGATATTAATTTAATAAAATCAAAAAAAGTAGCTATTATAGGTTTTGGCTCTCAAGGTCATGCTCATGCTATGAATTTAAGAGATAGTGGCGTAGATATTATCATAGGCTTAAAAGAGGGTGGGCAAAGTTGGGCAAAAGCTCAAAAAGCAAATTTTATAGTAAAAAGCGTAAAAGAAGCTACCAAAGAAGCAGATTTGATTATGATTTTAGCTCCTGATGAAATTCAAAGTGAAATTTTTAATGAGGAAATTAAACCTGAATTAAAAGCAGGCAAAACTTTAGCATTTGCACATGGATTTAATATCCATTATGGACAAATCGTTGCTCCAAAAGGTATAGATGTGATTATGATAGCTCCTAAAGCTCCAGGTCATACTGTAAGGCATGAATTTAGTATAGGTGGGGGCACTCCTTGTTTAATTGCTATCCATCAAGATGAAAGTAAAAATGCTAAAAATTTAGCTTTAAGTTATGCTAGTGCTATAGGTGGTGGTAGAACAGGTATTATAGAAACAACTTTTAAAGCTGAAACTGAAACAGATTTATTTGGTGAGCAAGCAGTGCTTTGTGGAGGACTTAGTGCTTTAATCCAAGCTGGTTTTGAAACCTTAGTTGAAGCAGGGTATGAGCCTGAAATGGCATATTTTGAATGCTTGCATGAAATGAAATTAATTGTGGATTTGATTTATCAAGGTGGTATTGCTGATATGAGATATTCTGTTTCTAATACTGCTGAATATGGAGATTATATCACAGGATCTAAGATTATTACCAAAGAAACTAAAGAGGCTATGAAAGGTGTTTTAAAAGACATACAAAATGGAAGTTTTGCTAAAGATTTTATCTTAGAAAGAAGAGCGAATTTTGCAAGAATGCATGCAGAGCGTAAATTAATGAATGATTCTTTGATAGAAAAAACAGGACGCGAACTTCGCGCTATGATGCCTTGGATTAGTGCTAAAAAATTAGTTGATAAAGATAAAAACTAATTTGAAAACTATAAATAAAAAATACAAAGTGCTTTTGGCACTTTGTTTGGTTGTGTTTGGAATTTTTCTTTTTGCATTTGGAGCTTTGTTTTTAAAAAAAGAAGAAAATAAAGTTTTAGATTTCAATCAAACTATAATTAAAAAAGAACCATTGTCACCTACAATAGAGCAAGAAAGTAATTTTAGTTTTAATGATATAAATTTGACTTTAGAAAATGAAAAATTAGAATTTTTAGATAAAAATATTAGTGAAATTTTAAATTTAAACCCTGTAAATACAGAGTTAAATCAAACTAAAGAAGATAATCAAACTTTAATTTTAGAAGTAATAGATCAAAATGCAAGCAAAGAATTAAACAACGAAGAGCAAAATATATCAGATAAAAACGAGGATAATAAAACTCAAATCCTAGTGCAAAAAAATACCAAACCTCGTCTAGCAATTATTATAGATGATATGGCAAGTCACACTCATGTAGATATGCTTAAAAAAACAAATTTAAAATTAATCCCATCTTTTTTTCCACCTGATAAACATCATCCTTATACAGCTGAGTTCGCAAAGGATTTTGACTTTTTTATGGTGCATTTGCCCCTTGCTGCTATAAAATACGACAAGGCAGAATTAAATACTTTACATCCTAGTGATGATATGCAAAAAATAAGCAAGCGTGTAGCTTTTGTAAAAGAACAATTTCCAAGAGCAAAATTTATTAACAACCACACAGGAAGTTTATTTACTGCAAATAAGCAGGCTATGGAAAAATTATTTAGTGCTTTTAAACAAAACGATTTTATTTTTGTTGATTCAAGAACCATAGGAAAATCTAAAGCTAAAAATTTAGCAAATCAGTTTAATCAATCTTATATAGCTAGAGATGTTTTTTTGGATAATGAAGATAATATAACATATATTAAAAATCAACTCAAACAAGCAGTAGAAGAGGCAAAAAAGAAAGGTTTTGCTATTGCTATTGGTCATCCAAGAGAAAAGACTTTTAAAGCTTTGGTGCAAAGTAAAGAATTGTTAAATTCAGTTGAGCTTGTGTATTTAAATGAAATTTATTGAAAATATTGAGGATTTTAAAAATCTTTTAAATCCGCCTTCAAAGATTTATTATAAGGGTAATTTAGAGCTTTTAAATGCTAGAAAAGTAGCTGTTATAGGTTCTAGAAAAATGAGTGTTTATACCAAAAATTGTCTTGTTGAACTGGTGACTTTGTTAAAAAAAACTAATGTTTGTGTGGTAAGTGGCGGGGCTTTGGGGGTTGATATCCAAGCAGCTAAAATAGCTTACCCTCAAACCATAGCTATATTTGCTAATGGGCTTGATGAGATTTATCCAAAAGCAAACACAAATGAAATTTTAAATATTTATGAAAATGCTTTAGCTTTAAGTGAAAATGAAGGAAATTACAAGGCAAAGCCCTACGATTTTTTATTAAGAAATAGGCTTATTATTGCTTTAAGTGAGGTTGTTATAATAGCTCAAGCTGATTTAAAAAGTGGTTCTATGCAAAGCGCAAGACTTGCTTTAGGTATGAATAAACCTATATATGTATTACCTCATAGGAAAAATGAAAGTGATGGAACAAATTTGCTTTTAGCTACAAAAAAGGCAAATTTAATTCATGATTTTGATGAATTTGCAAAAATGTTTGGAGAGCTTCATTATGAGCAAAGTGAAGATGATTTATTAAGTTTTTTAAAACATGAAGACGATTTAGAAAAAGTTTTAAAAAAATTTGGCGATAGAGTTTATGAGTATGAACTTGAGGGTTTGGTAGAAATATCTGGAGTGAAAATAAGAGCTTGCTTATGAAAACTTTAGCATTAGATATAGGCTTAAAGCGTATTGGTGTTGCTTTGTGTGTTAATAAAAGTATAGCTATGCCACTTGAAGCTATTATTAGAAAAAACCGTAATCAAGCAGCAAATGAGGTAAAAAAGTACATCAAAGAGTATGATGTAAATACTTTAGTAGTAGGAATTCCTTTGGGTGGATCTAGCGAAGATGAAATGCGAAAAAGGATAGAACATTTCATATCTTTACTTGATTTTGATAAAGAAGTTTTTTTTGTTGATGAGAGTTTTAGTTCTAAAAATGCACAAGAACTTGGCATGGTGAATTTAAAGAAAAAAGATGGCAAACTTGATTCTTTAGCTGCGTATTTGTTTTTAAAGGATTTTTATGGCCTTACTTGATTTAAATACAGCTTTAGATGAAATTTATACAAAAGAGCAAAAAGAACAAATCCTTCAAAGTTTTAATCAAGAAAAATATATTAATATTTTTAGAAATTCCTTGCTTATTGATAATGATGAATTGGAAGAAATTTTAAATAATGAAAATATAGAATTTGAAAAAATTGATCTATATTGCTATAAAGTTCCAAGTATCTTCAAAAGCAAACTAAGCTCAATGAAAGCTTTTAATGAGGGTAAGTTTTATATACAAAATTATTCTTCATATTTATGCGCTAAAACTTTGGGTGTTAAAGCTGGTGAGAGTATATTAGATATGTGTGCAGCTCCTGGTGGAAAAAGTTTAAATTTAGCTAATTTTATGCAAAATGAGGGTTATTTAGCAAGTTGTGAATTATCTAAAGCACGTTTTTTTACCTTGAAAAAAACCATGGAAAATTATCAAGTTAAAATTGCAAAATGTTTCCTAAAAGACGCACGCATAATAGGCAAGACTTGTCCTTTGAAATTTGATAAAATTTTACTTGATGCACCTTGCTCAACTTTTGCAAAAATGGGTTTTGAAATCCAAAAAAACACAAAAGAAATTAAGCAAATTACAAATTTACAAAAAAAGCTTTTACATTCAGCATTATTAGCTTTAAAACATGGCGGAGAATTAGTATATAGCACTTGTACATTTTTAAGAGAAGAAAACGAAGCGGTTTTAGAAAATGCATTAAGAAACGAAAATTTTAAATTAGAATTGCTTGATTTTGATTTAACCAAGGTTGATTTTATATGCGCAAAGAGTGATGAATTTGATTTATCGTTTGCTAAAAGAGTTTTGCCAGATGACTATGCAGATGGTTTTTTTATAGCAAAAGTGAAAAAATATTAAAAATCAATAAAATTAAATGTGAAAAATATTTTTTAGTTTAAAACTTAAAGTGCTATTTTTAGGCGCTTAGAATGTAAATTCACACTGTGAAACTCTTGTGAATAAAACGATGAAATTTTGAAAACTTAAATTAAAGTAGTAGCAAATAAATGCAATAAAAAATGTATAAAGATAAATAAGCACGAGGCTTATTTATCTCTTAAGTTTAATTCGCTAATTAATTTAGAATAAGCTTGATAATCTTTTCTTTTTAGATAAGATAAAAGTCTTTTTCTTTGACCAACAAGCTTTAAAAGACCTAAACGAGAAGAAAAATCTTTTTTGTAGATTTTTAAATGTTCTGTTAAATCTGAAATTCTTGCGCTTAAAAGTGCGATTTGAACTTCTGGAGAACCTGTATCTCCTTCTTTTCTAGCAAATTTTGCAACTATTTCTGCTTTTTTAGCCGAATCTAAAGCCATAATAGACCTCCTGAGCGGTATTAAAATAAAAAGTGCAATTATAACTAAAAAACCAAAAAGAATGCTGAAATTTAAAAAAAATGAATTTTAATATTTATCGATACTTATTTTTGATATAATAAAAATTTTTATTAATAACCAAGTAATATATTATATTTATAATTTGAAAGGAACAAATGTTATTTACCAAAGCTAGCGAATATGCTTTATTGTCTTTAATTCATATAGCAAAATCCCAAGAACCGCAAGATGTAGATACTATGTCAAATGTCTTAGATATACCTAAAAGTTTTTTAGCAAAAATTTTACAAGCTCTTGCTAAAGATGCACTTTTGAAGTCTTACAAGGGAGCTAAGGGCGGTTTTGTGCTTATTAAGCAGCCAAGTGAATACACTTTAAAAGAAATTATTAATAGTGTAGAGAAAAAATCTATTAATGTTTTTGAATGTAGTAATGGAATTTGTCCTTCTCAAAAAGAGGATAATTGTAAAATTATGCCAGTTTTAGTGAAACTTCAAAATAAAATCGATGATTTTTTAGTTTCTATTACTTTAGAGGATATTATTCAAAATAATGGCTAAAAGAGATATTTTTAGCTTAGTATTGCCTTGGGTTGCTCCGCTTGTTGCACCTATTTTAAAGGCAAAAAGTTTAACCATAGTAGCCGTAATTATTGCAATTTTAGCAATTATTATAGTGCCTTTACCAAGTATAGTTTTAGACTTTTTTCTTGCTTTAAGTATTGCCATTTCGGTTTTAATTATTTTAATTTCTTTGTATATACCAAAGCCTACGGATTTAACAACTTTTCCAACATTGATTTTGATCATCACACTTTTTAGACTTTCGCTTAATATTGCTACAACGCGTATGATTTTAAGTGAGGGTCATCAAGGTCCAGCTGCTGTTAGTGATATAGTGGCAAGTTTTGGTGAATTTGTTGTTGGTGGTAATTATGTTATAGGTATGGTTGTTTTTTGTATTTTGGTTTTGATTAATTTTATGGTTGTAACCAAAGGTAGCACAAGGGTTTCTGAGGTTCAAGCAAGATTTACCCTTGATGCAATGCCAGGTAAACAAATGGCTATTGATGCGGATTTAAATGCAGGTTTGATTGATGAAAAAACTGCACGCGCAAGACGCCAAGAAATTATAGCTGAGGCAAATTTTTATGGAGCAATGGATGGTTCTTCTAAATTTATAAAAGGGGATGCTGTTGCTGGGATTATTATCACCATTGTAAATTTAATTGGTGGTTTTATGATAGGTTATTTTCAGCATGATATGGAGCTTGGAGAATGTGCTTCAACTTATACTATATTAACAATAGGTGATGGACTTGTTTCTCAAATTCCTGGGCTTATAACTTCAACAGCAACTGCAATCATCATCACGCGTGCTAGCAAAGATGAGGATAATTTTGCTGAAGGTTCTATTAATCAGCTTTTAGGAGAATACAAAACACTATTAATTGTAGGTTTTGTTTTATTTATTTTTGCTTTAGTACCTGGTTTACCGCACTTTTCTTTGGGCTTTATGGCTTTGGTATTTTTGGGTCTTGGTTATATGATAAAACAAGTACAAGAAGGTAAAATTCAAATCAATACAATGTCGGCTAAAAAATCCCAAGAAGCTGATGAACAAGAGCAAGCTAAACCACAAAAACGTAGTGAGGAAGAAATTTTAAAAGAAGAAGAAAACAAAATCACAGATATTTTAAAATTAGAAATTTTAGAATTAGAATTAGGCTATGGGCTTATTAAGTTAGCAGAAAGCGAATTAACAGAGCGTATTAGATCAACAAGACGTAATATAGCTCAAAGTTTAGGCTTTTTAATGCCAAAAATTAGAATTAGAGATAATTTGCAATTAAAACCTAATGAATACACTTTTAAGCTCAAAGGCGTGGGTATAGCTAGCGCTGAAATTTATCCTGATAAATATTTAGCTATGGATAGTGGTTTTATTACCGAACCTATCGAAGGTATAGCTACTAAAGAACCTGCCTTTAATTCTGATGCTTTGTGGATAGAATCATCTTTAAAAGATGAGGCAACGCTAAATGGTTATATTGTAATTGATCCAGCAAGTGTGATTTCAACCCATATGAGTGAGCTTATAAAAGCTAATGCTTCAGAGCTTTTAACTAAACAAGAGGTTCAAAATTTATTGGATAAAATCAAAAATGATTATCCTATCGTGGTAGATGATTGTTTAAGAGTTGCTAGTATAGGTTTAATTCAAAAGGTTTTAAAAGCTTTACTTAAAGAGCATATTCCTATTAAAGATATGCTTACAATTTTAGAATCAATTAGTGATATAGCTGAAGTAAGTAAGAGTTTGGATATGATTATTGAGCATGTAAGGGCTTCTTTAGCAAGAGCAATCACAAATTTATATGTGGATGAAAAAGGACAAATTAGCTTTTATATTTTTGATGCTGCTGCGGCTGCAAAATTAATGGAGCATGTGCAGTTTAAAGATGGTTCGTATCATTTAATGATAAATGTAGCTCAAACTGGCGCTTTGGTGGAGGCTTTAAAGGCTGAACTTGCAAGTGTGGCAAATACAAGAATTAAACCTTTCTTACTTTGTGTTGAACCACAACTTAGAAAATTTATTGCTGATATTTGTTCTAATTTTGGTATTAATATTACAGTTTTAAGTTTTGCTGAGATTGCAGAAAATACTAAATTTGAAACAGAAGGTATCATAAAAGTTGATAATTTATAAAGGAAAAATATGAAAATTTATCATCTTTCACATACGGATTTAGATGGCTATGCTTGTCAGTATGTGCTAGATTTTTATTTTAAGAATTGTTATTTTTATAATTCTAATTATGGTAAAGAGATTAATGAAAATTTTAATGTGATTTTTAAAAATATAGAGGAAGATTTAAAGCAAAATCCTAATGAAGAATTTGTGATTTTAATCACGGATTTAAATTTAACTTTAAGTCAATGTGAAGATTTTCAAAAAGCCATACAAGGTAAAAAAATCAAACTTTTACTTTTAGATCATCATCAAAGTGGCTTAGAATGTATGCAAAAATATCCTTGGTATTTTTTAGATGATAAAAGATGTGCTACTAAGATTGTTTATGATTTTTTTAGTAAATGTTGTGGTGAAAATAAAGCCTTGTCAGAATTTGTAGATGTGGTGAATGCAGTAGATATTTGGTTGAGTGAAGATGAGAACTTTGAACTTGGAAAAGTACTGCTTGGTATGGTTTCTGGCGCAAAAGAAATCAATAGAGTAATGTTTGCACAAGAAAATATCAAATATCTTTTTTATCTTTTTGATGTTTGTAGAAAATACATTCATCAAAAAAATGCTCATATTAATTTAGATGATGATTTACATGGTTTAAAAAAATCTTTTTTCAAAAAAGAAAATGATGACACCTTAAGCAATTTAATTTCTAAATTCGTAGTAGAAAGACTAAGTGTAAATAAAGAAAATTTTAGTGTATTTTATAAAGGAAGTAAAGGTTTATTAACTTCAAATATAGGCAATACTTCTGTAATTGGAAATGATTTTTTAATGCAAAATCCTGATTTTGATTTTTTCGTTGATCTTAGCTCAAGAAAAACCTTGAGTTTTAGAGCAAATAATAAAATTGATGTGAGTTTGATGGCTAAAAGCTTGGTCAATGGAGGAGGGCATAAAAATGCTAGTGGTGGATTGTTTGCCACATATAAAGATAGCTCTAATTATGATTTTATAAAAGCACAATTTGTAGATTTGATTAAAAGCAAAGAATTAAAGGAAAATAATGAAAACAAATCATGATTTTAAAGAAGAAATAGAAAATTTACAATATGAATTAAGCATAGTTTTAGAAGCAATGCTGTTATTTGCTGGGGTAAAAAGATCAAAATTAGAAAAAGCAATTGAAATTTATATTGATTGTATTGATGAAGTTTGCCAAAATACTCAAAAAGAAGGAGTTGATGAGATCTTAGAGGTAGTAGAGTACTTAAAAAATCATTATAAAGATTTATTTGAATGAAAATTTTATTATTGCTTTTTATAGGAATTTTTTCTTATGCAAATATCTACGAAGATTTAAGTGATTTTGCTTATAATAAGCAAAACACGTTAAATTTAAACTCAAGTCAAGCTTTGTTTTTAGAATACAAACAAAACAAACAAGCTTGTGTGGATATAGTGCTTGCTAAAAATAATGCTTTCGTGGTTAAAATTTATCCATTGTGTGAAAATTTAAACGAAAAAAGTCTAAATGAATACTTAAATACGCAATTTATAAGTTTATATGCTAAAGATTTATCAAAACTAAGAAAAGAAATTGCTGATATTAAAAATATTATGCGCGATTTTATGATTTATTATACCTTACATCAATCTTTTGCAAATGAAATTAAGAAAATGAGTAAAAACGATAAATTACAAGCGTATAAACTAGATGAGAAAAAAGGTGGAAAAATTCTTTACAAGGTTAATAACCAAGCTTGTGTAATTTTTGATTTATATTTAGATGAAAATTTACAAGCTAGTATGCAAGTAAGTGGAATGGAAAATTTGGATAAAACTTGTATGGAGTTAATCTCATCTCCTGATTTTAAAGATTTATCCTTCGCAAAAGAGAGTATGAGAAAATATAAATTAAAAAACTAATCTAAAAAATCTTAAATAATATAATTTTAAAATTCTACTCAAAGCCATTTTTTTTCTTTCTATATTAGAAAATACATAAGCTTCAAGATCTTGCTTTTCTCTTAAAGTAAGATTTTTCATTATTATAAACCTTTTAAAAAATATTGCTAGACGCAATTATATTATCTTTTCTTTTAAAAAAACTGAAAAATAAATTTTTATATATTATATATAAATGGATAAATAAACTTTAGTTATATAGACTAAATTATTTTAAATATTTTTATTTAAAAATAACTTGACATTATTATACTAAAGTTGTATAATTATTTTGTCACTTAAAAACATTGAGTGCTAAATTAAAAAACTAAGGTTTTGTAGTGAAGTCTTATAGTAAAAAAGATTTAATTTTAAAAACCATCATTGAGACCTATTTAGAGGGTAATAATCCTGTGGGTTCTAACGAGTTAAATCATAAAGTTAGCATACCCGCTTCTACTATAAGAGTTTATTTTAAAAAATTAAGTGATGAAGGTGTATTAACACAACTTCACATTAGCAGTGGTCGTATACCAACTTTTACTGCTATGAAGGCTTATTGGTATGAGCAAATTTGTGAAGATGAGATTGTGATTAACGATCTTGCTTTGTTAGAGTTTTTACTTGATAAGTTTGAAATTTATACCTTAGTTTATGGTGGCGATGAGCTTATTTTACAAGATATTACCAAGGTTAATGATAAATTTATTATACTTGATTTTGGGAAAAATGAGTTGGTTTTAAGATTTAGTCAAGATAGTTTGATTTTCTTGCAAAGACTTATAGGACTTGATCTAAAAAATATTGAAAAATTAGCTTTTAGAGTTGAGTTTAAAGAATTGTTAGAGAAAATTGCTATGTTAAAAGAGGCTATGGTTTATTATAGATATAATGAGAGTAAAGTTTATCAAATTTATCAAAATGATGAATTTGCTAAGCTTTTATCTCCTCAAATTGGATTTTATTTTAATGATAAATTGCAATTTGATCCTTTGTTTGAAGAGGGTTTTATGGGGTTAAAGCTTAAGAGTACATTTTTGGGCAAAGAATCTAATGTGGTTTTTGCTGGTAGTGTGTATTCTGATTTTAAAACAATGTTAAATATTATAAAGGAGGCTGCGTGAGCGAAGAAAAGCAAAATGAGCAAATGCAAGAAGAAGCAGTGGAAAATTCAGAGAGTCAAAACAATGAATTAGAAAAACTTCAAGTAGAGTATAATGAGTTAAAAGATACTTATTTAAGAGCAAATGCTGAATTTGAAAATATCAAAAAAAGAATGGAAAAAGAAAAAATTGCAGCAACAATTTATGCAAATGAAAGTTTTGCTAAAGATTTGCTTGATGTAGTTGATGCATTAGAGGCGGCTATTAATGTAGAAGCCAATGATGAATTAAGTTTAAAAATCAAAGAAGGGGTTCAAAACACTTTAGATTTGCTTTTGAAAAAACTTGAAAAGCATATGGTTAAAGCAATAGAAGCAAATGGTGAGTTTGATCCAAATTTACATGAAGCAATGTTTCATGTTGAAAGCGCTGATCATGAAAGTAATCATATTGTTCAGCTTTTACAAAAGGGCTATATGATGAATGATAGAGTGATTAGGTCAGCAAAAGTTAGTGTTGCAAAATAAAATTTAATAAAAAGGATAAAAAATGGCAAAAGTTATAGGTATAGATTTAGGTACAACAAATTCTTGTGTGAGTGTGTATGAAAGAGGTGAGAGTAAAGTTATCCCAAATAAAGAAGGTAAAAATACTACTCCTTCAGTAGTTGCTTTTACAGATAAAGGTGAAGTTTTAGTTGGAGATAGCGCTAAGCGTCAAGCGGTTACTAATCCTGAAAAAACTATTTATTCTATAAAAAGAATTATGGGTTTAATGATCAATGAAGAGGCAGCAAAAGAAGCTAAAAATCGCTTGCCTTATCATATCACAGAAAGAAATGGAGCTTGTGCGATTGAAATAGCAGGTAAAATTTATACTCCACAAGAAATTTCAGCAAAAGTTTTGATGAAATTAAAAGAAGATGCAGAGGCTTTCTTGGGTGAAAAAGTAGAAGATGCGGTTATTACTGTTCCAGCGTATTTTAATGATGCACAAAGAAAAGCTACAAAAGAAGCAGGACAAATTGCAGGATTGAATGTATTAAGAATTATAAACGAGCCAACAGCAGCAGCTTTAGCGTATGGACTTGATAAAAAAGAAAGTGAAAAAATTGTAGTTTATGATTTAGGTGGTGGTACATTTGATGTTACTGTGCTTGAAACAGGTGATAATGTTGTAGAAGTTTTAGCAACTGGTGGTAATGCGTTTTTAGGTGGTGATGATTTTGATAATAAATTAATCGACTTTTTAGCAAATGAGTTTAAAGATGAAACAGGTATTGATCTTAAAAACGATGTAATGGCTTTACAAAGATTAAAAGAAGCGGCTGAAAATGCTAAAAAAGAATTAAGTTCAGCTAATGAAACTAATATTAATTTACCATTTATTACAGCTGATGCAAGTGGTCCAAAACACTTAACTAAAACTCTAACAAGAGCTAAATTTGAAAGTATGATTGATGGTTTAGTTGCTGAAACTATTAGTAAGATTAACGAAGTAGTAAAAGATGCAGGGCTTGATAAAAGCGAAGTAAAAGAAATTGTTATGGTGGGTGGTTCTACTCGTGTTCCACTAGTACAAGAAGAAGTTAAAAAAGCTTTTGGTAAAGAGCTTAATAAATCAGTAAATCCTGATGAGGTTGTTGCAATTGGCGCAGCGATTCAAGGTGCGGTTATTAAAGGTGATGTTAAAGATGTATTATTACTTGATGTTACTCCGCTTTCTTTAGGTATTGAAACTTTAGGTGGGGTGATGACTAAAATCATTGAAAAAGGTACAACTATACCAACTAAAAAAGAGCAAGTTTTCTCAACTGCTGAAGATAATCAAAGTGCAGTTACTATCAATGTTTTACAAGGTGAGAGAGAATTTAGCCGTGATAATAAATCTTTAGGAAATTTCAATCTTGAAGGAATTCCGCCAGCGCCTCGCGGTATGCCACAAATTGAAGTAACTTTTGATATTGATGCAAATGGTATTTTAACAGTTAGTGCAAAAGATAAAGCTACAGGTAAAGCTCAAGAGATTAAAATCACAGGTTCAAGCGGACTAAGTGAAGAAGAAATCAATAACATGGTAAAAGATGCGGAGCTTCACAAAGAAGAAGATAGAAAACGCAAAGAAGCAGTAGAAGCTAGAAATGCTGCTGATAGTTTAGTGCATCAAGTAGAAAAATCTTTAAGTGAACTTGGAGATAAAGTAGGTGATGATGATAAAGCAAATATTCAAAAAGCTTTAGATGAATTAAAAGAAACATTGAAAAATGCAAATGCTTCTAAAGAAGAAATTGAAGGCAAAATGAAAGCTTTAAGTGAAGTTTCTCATAAATTAGCAGAAAATATGTACAAAAAAGAAGAACCAAACGCCCAAAAGAAAAAAGACGATGATGTAATCGATGCTGAAGTTGAGTAAAATTAAACTAGAAGCCTTATGCTTCTAGTTTAATCAATATATTTTTTACAATCTTCCTTAAAATAATTTCTATCAAATCTTGCAAAATTATCGTTATTTGGTACTTTATAGCATTCACTGAAATTTTTAGCCTTAAGAATTTTGACATAAAAACTAGGAATGGCTATGTTATTTTTAATGCGTTTTGGCTTATCATCATAAAGTACTAAATTCAAGACTTCTAATTCTTTATTTTTCTTTGCTAAATATCTTTCTCTTTGTTCAATTTCATTCCAAATTTCTGCATTAATATCTTTTTTTTGCGGAGTTATGTTGCTCATTAAAAAAGTGCTAAGTTGGGCTTGTGGGGTTGCATTCATGGATTGATTTGGTACGACATGCCCTCTTGTGTAACCACTTCTTAGATAATCCTCCCAATAAGTTCTGTATTTTTTAGGTAAATTTGTATCTTCTTGAAATCTTGGGCGTTTTTTGATATGTCCTTGATTTAAAATTTTAGCTTCTAATTTATAAGCAATTGCCTTAGTACCTTTATAATTATAATCATAACAATTAATATAATAATATTTATCCATCAATAAAGAGCAGTCTTTAAAATAAGCTTTAAAGCTAGGGTGTAATTCATATTGAGTATAAGCAAAAGAGCTTAAAGCTAAGGCGCAAAGTGTTAAAACTTTTTTCATGCTAAAAGCTTTCTTACCATTTCATTAAGTCTTTTACCATCAACGCTTGCGCCAAAAAATATTTTAGCTTCTTTCATCAAAATACCTTGTTCTTTTAAAGAGTTAATTTGTAATTTTTCTATAAGTTTTTCTAGCTCACTTTTTAATTCCTCATCGCTAAGTTGTTTTGGTAAATAAGCACTTAAAATAGCTACTTCTTGGAGTTCTTTTTGTGCTAAATCTTCTCTAGAGCCTTTAGAAAAAGCTAAAGCTGCTTCGTTTCTTTTTTTAATCTCACTTGCAATGATTTTATATATTCTTTCATCATTAAGTGTGATTCTTTCATCAACTTCTATTTGTTTAAAGCTAGCATTAAGTGTTCTTAAAGTGTTTCTTTTAAAATCATCTTTATTACGCATAGCTTCTTTAATATCTTCTAAAATTTGATCTTTTAAACCCATTTTTTCTCCTTTAAAATTTGATATTTTTAAAATGTGCTATACACACACCCTCTCTAACACCATCATCAATCACAATGAGCTTTTGCTTATTAAATAAAGCAAAAAGTATCATTGAGCCTGCTATGAGGTATTTTTTTCTATTTTCTCCAAGATAAATTTTAGCTTTTTCTTGTTCTAAATTCCAAATTTTTAATGCAAAATCAAAAAAATCTTTGCGTTTGAGTATTTTGCCATTTACACTTTCTTCTAGATAATCTTTGTATTTTATGTTTTGTTTATAAGCACAAAGTGTAGTAGGTACTCCTGAATTTAATATGAAAAAATTTCCTTTTAATTTTATATCTTTACTAAGATTAAAAGCTTTTAAGACAAGTTGTTTTAGATGCGCAGGATAGGGGCTTAGATGAATTTTTAATTTTTCATCTTTAATACGTGCAAGATTTTGTGGGTATTTTTTAAAAAATCTTACATAAGCACTTGGTTTTATAGCTTTAAAATACATTCTTTCATAAAAACTAATAATTCCAAAATCATAACTTTTGCTAAACTTATCATTTGAAATTTCACAAGAAGCACCACCTAAATCACAGTAGTTTAAGTCTTTTCTAAAAAGCTTAAGAGATTTAAGACGCTCTTGCATACCTAAAATGCTTAATTTTGCTTCGGTTTTTGCATCGATTAATTTTACATCAAGTTTAAATTCTTTTTGAATTTTTTCAAAAATAAACTCAGTATTTTTTGCTTTTCTAAAAGCAGCTGTGGCAACTGCTTCGGCTTGACTTAAGTTATAATTTTTTTCTTTTAATATTTTTAAAGCGTTAAAAATTCTTTCTACGGCTTCATCGCTAATGGTGTCATTTTGCATATTTTTAGCTGCCCCTATGATAAATTCTTCGCTTTTTAATTTATTAAAATTCTCATCCATTAAAACAGCTCTTAATGTATTTGAACCCATATCAATACCTAGCACCAGCTCTCCTTAAAAAAATTAAAGTATAATAGCAAAAAACTTATAAGGAAAACTTATGCTTTTAGGGGTTAATATCGATCATATAGCAGTTTTAAGAGAAGCTAGAAAAGTAAATGATCCTGATTTGCTTGAAGTTGCGTTTTTGAGTGCAAATTTAGCTGATCAAATCACTATCCATGTAAGAGAAGATCGTCGCCATGCTAATGAGTTTGATTTAGAAAATATCTTAAAATATTGCAAATGTATAGTGAATTTAGAATGCTCTATTGATATGATAGAATATGCTTTAAAATACAAACCCTCACGCGTTACTTTAGTACCTGAAAAAAGACAAGAACTCACAACAGAAGGTGGTTTAAATTTAGACAATGAAAAACTACAAGAAGTTATTAATGCTTTAAAGCAAGAGCAAATCGAAGTTTCTTTATTTATTGATCCAAATTTAGAAGATATCAAAAAATCATCTTCTTTAAATGCTGATTTTATAGAGCTTCATACAGGCTTGTATGCTAATATTTATAATGCATTATATACCAATATCAATCAAACTTCTTATGCATTGCCTGAATTAATTTTAAGTAAAAATGAACTCAAAAAGCTTTTGGAAAATGAACTCCAAAGATTAAGACAAAGTGCAAGTTTAGCTAAGAGTTTAAATTTAAGAGTAGCAGCTGGACATGGACTTAATTATAAAAATGTAAAAAATATCGTAGATATTTTAGAAATAGAAGAGTTAAATATAGGCCAAAGTATAGTAGCAAGATCGGTTTTTGTAGGCTTAGAAAAAGCTATATTGCAAATGAAAGCTTTAATTAAAAGATGAAAAAAATTGCTATAAGTATAGGGGATTTAAATGGTATAGGTATGCAAATTTTATTAGCTTGTCATGATGAGTTAGTAAAAATTTGCGAGCCTTATTATTTTGTGCATTATGAATTATTTCAAAAAGCAAATAAACTTTTGAAAATAAATCCTAAATCTAAAATCAATTTAGTTGAAATTTCTAATGCTCCAAAACCACAATTTATCTTTAAAGAAGAAAAAGAAAATTTTTTAATTTATGAGTTTTCATATCAAGCTAGTAAAATTATTGATTTTGATTTTGAGTTAAATCCTGCAAATTTAGACGCTAAAAGTGGGATTTATTCTTTTTTAAGTTTTGAAGGAGCTAGTTATTGCACGCATTTATTTTTAGATGCTTTGGTAACTTTACCGATTAATAAAAAGACTTGGCAAATGGGGGGAGTGAGCTATAAAGGTCATACTGATGCGCTAAGAGATTTTTTCAGACAAGATGCTATTATGATGTTAGGGTGTGATGAGCTTTTTGTGGCTTTATATACTGAGCATATGGCTTTAAGAGATGTTTTTAAAGAGATTAAAGCTTTCAAACTTGCACAATTTTTAATTAATTTTTATCAATGTACTTTATTTGATAAAATCGGTGTTTTAAGTTTTAACCCTCATGCAAGTGATAATGGTGTAATAGGTGGAGAAGAAGAGAGAGAGATAAAAAAAGCTATAAGAATGGCAAATGTATTTTTAAAAGATTATGCATTAAATTTGCAAAATTTAGAAAATGAAGATTTTTTAAGTCAAAAAGAAAAAGAATTTTCTTATAAGGAAAATATTTATTTAAGTGAGCCTTTAGTGGCCGATAGTGCTTTTACTCCTTTTGCGTTAAGTAAATGCAAGTATTTGGTGAGTATGTATCATGATGTAGGTTTAGCGCCTTTGAAGGCTTTGTATTTTGAAAAAAGTATTAATGTGAGTTTAAATTTACCTATAATTCGTACTAGCGTTGATCATGGTACAGCTTATGATAGGGCTTATAAAAATGAAAAAATTAATTTACAAAGTTATATGCAAGCAGTGAAATCTGCTTTGCAATTTTTAAAGATCAAAGAAAAAACTAAGTAAAAGTTACTAAAATTAATTCATTAAAATAAATTCTTAAGGAGAATACTTGAGTAAAGATAATGCTATTGCATTTTTTATTTTTATTGTGAGTGTTTTATGTTTTTTTGTCTGGGGATATAATTATATTCCTAATAATTCCATGATATTATTTATCCTTGCTAGTATATTTGGTATTTTCATGGCCTTTAATGTTGGTGGTAATGATGTAGCAAATTCATTTGGCACTAGCGTGGGGGCTAAAACTGTTACCATAAAACAAGCTTTGATTATTGCAGCAGTATTTGAATTAAGCGGAGCTGTGTTTGCAGGAGGAGAAGTAACAAATACTATAAGAAGTGGTATAGTGGTTTTACCTGATGGGGTTAATCCTATGGTGTTTGTATGTGTAATGCTCTCAGCTTTATTAAGTTCAGGAATTTGGCTTTTTGTGGCGACCAAAAAAGGACTTCCAGTTTCTACTACTCATAGTATTATAGGAGGTATTGTAGGTTCAAGTATTGCTATGGGGTTTGTATTTTTTGATCAAGATCAAGCATTATCTATGGTAAATTGGAATGGTATTTATAAAATAGCTATGAGTTGGGTTATTTCACCTTTGCTTGGTGGGCTTGTGGCGTATTTAATTTATGCTTATATTTATAAAAAAATCCTAAAACCATCAGAAGAAATAACTCTTGTAGTAAAAGAAATCAAAAAAGAAAAAAAAGCATTTAAAGAAGAATATTTTAAAAATTTAAAAAACAAAAGCCAAGAAGAGCAAATCAAAGAACTTAGTGCTATTGTTTTAGATGATGATGAAAAAAGAAGTGAATACAAGTTAAAAATCAAAGAGCTAAAAGAAAAAGAAAAAAATATAGATGTTTTTTCAAGAATGAAATTTCACGTTCCTTTAATAGCAGGTGTAGGCGCATTGACTATTGCTTCTATGTTTTTATTTAAGGGTTTAAATAATGTTTCTACTTTAGATGTAATGCAAAATTTATGGATAGTTTCGATTATTTCTATTTTTGCTTATATTGTTACTTTAGCAGTTGTGAGATTGATGAAAAAAACTCAGGTTAATAAAACCATAGAAAAGATTTTTTCGTGGTTTCAAATTTTTACTGCTTCAAGTTTTGCTTTTTCACATGGAGCTAATGATATAGCTAATGCTCTTGGACCATTTGCTGCAATTTTAGATGTGCTTAAAAATGATACCATTAATCCTAGCTCACCAGTACCTTTTGCTGTAATGCTTATGTTTGGTATAGCTTTAGTTATTGGGCTTTGGTTTTTAGGTAAAGAAGTCATTCAAACTGTGGGTTCAAAACTTGCTGAAATTAAACCAACAACAGGTTTTAGTGCTGAACTTGGCGCAAGTATTGTTATACTTTTAGCTACTCAACTTGGAATTCCAGTTAGCTCAACCCATATTTTAATTGGTGCAGTTTTAGGTATAGGAGTATTTAATAAAGATGCTAAATGGGCTATGATGAAACCTATTGGTTTAGCATGGGTGATTACTTTACCAGTTGCTGGAATTCTTTCAAGTATTATTTTTATTATCTTTGCAAATACAATCTTATGAGTTTAAACTCATAAGATATTCTTTAGCTTCATCTAAATTAGAGCTATCGATAAAATAATCAATTTTTGTAGGTTTTTTATATACTTTATCATAATATTCAAAAAGCATTTTTACACAAAGTTCTAAATTGTTTTCTTCATAATTTTGACAAAGTCTTAGTTTAAAATCCTTGCTGATATAAGGTGATATTTTTTCAACACATTGATAAAATACTTTTTTATCCATTGGAGCATAGTTTTTCAAAACTCTTTGAACACGTAAATTCGTGTCACATTCACACCAAATTTTCTTAGCTTTTTGCATGCTATTGTATAAATTTAGCGGGATAGTTAAATTTCCAATCTGCCTGCTTTCAGCTTCTATAAAACAAGTTTTATGGGTATAATCTTTTAAAAAATAAAACAATTCATCTTCAAAAGCTTTTTGGCTTGGTTGTTCTCCATAAATTTTACCAAAACTTGATCCTTGATGATTAGCAAGTTTTTCTAAATTTAAAGCATTATCCAAAGTTTGGATTAAATCACTTTTGCCACTTGCTGTATTACCACAAAGACATAAAAACTCAATATTTAAATCTTTAGTAAAAAACTCACTCACATAACTTCTATAGGCTTTATATCCACCCTCTAATCTTACAACCCTATAACCAAGTTCAGCTAAGATTAAAGCAATAGCTTTTGATCTTTTACCACCTCTTGCGCAATAAGTTCCCACCAAAGAGCCTATTTTATAATTTTGATAAATTTTATTAATATGCTTACTCATATTTTCGCAAATATAACTTGCACCTTTTGCTTTAGCTAAGCCCTTGTTTTTCTTATAAAGTGTGCCTATTTCTTCAAATTCATTATCATTAAGTGCGTAGTAATTTTGCGCAGATTTTATATGAGCAAGTTTGTATTCTTTGGGACTTCTTGCATCAATTAAAAGATCAAAATTAAATTTTAAAAAATTTTCAAAATCAACTTCTTTATACATAGTCTTTAAAAGCTTTGCATAAGGTTGTATAAACTTTTTTTAAATCACTCCCACAAACTCTAGTTTGTCCTATGGTAGTGATAAAATTTGTATCGCCTTGCCATCTTGGGATTAAATGATAATGACAATGTGGTGCTATGCCAGCTCCTGCTGCACTGCCTAAATTCATACCTATATTAACACCTTTAGCATGAAAGTTCTCTTTTAAAATTTTAACTCCAATACGCACAAAATGGCTAATTTCTAGCCATGTATCATCACTTAAATCTTCTATATTTTCTAAATGCTCATAAGGAATAATCATAAAATGACCCGGACTATAAGGGAACTTATTCATAATGCCAAAGCATTCTTTAGCTCTAAAAATTACCCCAAGTTTTTCATCTTTATTAAGTTCATGCTTACAATGACAAAAAGGGCAAAAATTTTTATCTTTATTGTTAAAATAAACATCCCTCCAAGGTGCATATAAATACTCCATCAACTCTCCTTTATGCAAGCATGTAGATTTTTAATATTTTTACTTATAAGAGCTTTATTTTTTGGTATCAAAGGTAATAGCTTTTCATCTTCTAATAAAAAAATTCTAGCTCCTGCCAAAATAGCATTATTAAGATCATTTTTGCTTTCAAGGTAAAAAATGGCTTCTAAGCCAAGATGTATTGCAAAATTATAAAGTTTTTTTAGTTGCATGGTTTTTAGCATTTTAGGAAATACAATAAACGCATCAGCCCCATATACTAAGCTTTCTAAAATTTGATATTCATCAAAAATAAAATCAAACTGCACAATAGGTTTTTCATGATAACGCCTAAAAAGGCTTAAATTTTGTATATCTTGATTAAGTAAAGGGCTTGTTGGCAAGATGATGGCATCAAAATTTCCATGATTAAAATTTAAATCTTCAGAATATAAAAAATGCGAAAGTTTTTTTTCAAGTAAAAGCGTATAAATATCTTTAGGATAAAAGGCATTAGAGGCTAGGCTTCTACCTAGCATATCATAAGGAAAAATTTCTTTTTTACTTTCAAGAATTTTTTGTGTTTTTGAAAAATGATTTTTTAAATCTATTGTTTTAAACATTTTTCAATGGCCTTTAAATGCTCTTTACTTTCATCTGAGCTTGAAAATTCTTTATCATGCAATGTTTTTTGCAAAATTTCATAAGCCTTTTTACAATCTTTAAGTTTATAATACCCCCAAGCCAAAGAGTCAAGATAATAAAGATTTTGTGGTTCTTGTTCAAGCGCCCAGCCTACTAGCTCTATACCTTTGGCTATATCAATATCATACTCAATCAAGGCATAACCATAGTAGTTTTGATATAAAGCATCACTGCGTATATCTACGCTTTGCTCAAATTTTTTCATAATAGAAGCTAGAATTTTTGGGTCCGTGACTTTTTTACTTTTAGGATCCATATGAATTTCAAATTCCAAAACGCCTGCCATAGAAAGATATTTTTTATCTTTACTAAGTTCATAGTGTTTTAAGGCTATTTCGTAAGCTTTTTTATAATCTTTTGTTTGTGTATATAAGAAAATTTTAGTATCAGGATCTATGTTGTATTTTTGGGTTAAATTTAGAGCCTGAGTATAGTTTTTTTCTTGTACTAGTAATTCTATCATAGCGTAGATGTATTTAATATCATTGTTGAGTTTATATAGCTTTTCAAGGGTTTGAATACTTGCTTTGTGATTTTTTTGTTCTTGATAAATTTTTAAAAGTAGGGTGCATGTTTTAAGGGTGCATTGTGAACTTTTTACAAATTCTTCTAAGGCCTTTTTAGCTTGGTTGATATTTTTATTTTTGATATTAATTTCAACTATTTTAAGTAATAAATTTTCATGTTCAAAAAGCTTATAAGCAAGATTATATTGCTCTAAAGCTTTAGTGTATAAAGCTTTTTTGGTAAAAATATCACCTAATATTTCATAATTTCTATAATCTTGTTCTTCTTTAATGAGTTTATAAAGTATAGCTTCAGCTTGTTTATAGTCTCCTATTTCAAAAAAATATAAAGCATTTAATCTTGCAATAGCTGTGTGTTCTAAAAAATCTTTAGAAGCTTTTAAAAGTTCATTTTTTTGTTTTAAATTAGCACTTAAAGCTAAAAATAAAGCCTTTTGCAAGTAAATACTTTCGTTATTTTCATGAAATAAATTTGTGTAAATATCACATGCTTTTTGAAATTGTCCATGCTCTTCATAAATAAGTGCTTGTAGGATTTCATCTTCACCTTTAGCTAAAGCAAGGCTTGTTAGGATAAAAACTATAATTAGTGAAAGCAAACCCCTATACATTCTTTTTTTAACTCCTCTTTGTATGTTTTAAAATACTCCCAAAATGGAAAAGTTCTACATTGTTTTGGTCTATGCTTGTAAATTAAACATTTTTTATGCATTGTATCAAAAAAAATACAACGATAGCCATTTTCATACTTTGCTTCTTTAAAGCTATATTTAAACCCAACTTTGATGAGATATTGTTCTTTAAAGGCTTCAAAGCTTAAATTTAAAAAACTAGCAATAGCTTCTAATTCTTCTTTGCTAGCATAGATATACCCACTTTCTCCAGTGCAACACTTCCCGCCACATTTTTCACAAGCACTTTCATCAAAAGAATAATCAAAACCTTTTTCACACATCATAGCTTATAGTTCCTGTATTTTCATAAATTTCACTAATTTTTGGATTTAAAACATCATTTTCATACATAAAAAGTGTAGGTACTATTACACAAGGACTTTTGCTATTTTTTTTAATATGCATTAAAACAAGTCTTGCGTTAGTTTGTATATTGGTATGAACACATTGAAGCGAAACTAGTTTTAATTTAAATTGTTTTAAATAAGCACAAATTTCATCTAAAAAGCTTGCCTCATAGCACATAAAAAAACTACCATTTGGCTTGATTAAAGTATTTATTTTAGCAAACATCTTCTCAAGTGGCATAAATTCTTGATATCTTGATATGCATAAATGCAAATCTTGGCTTTTTTGTGTATTTTTTTTATAAAATGGAGGATTGGAGATCAAAAAATCAAATTTTATATCACTTTTATAGTTTAAAAAGTCTTCACAAATGCCTTGAATTTCAAGTTTATTTTCTTTGGCATTTTTATAACTTAGTTTGATATTTCGCTCTTGGATATCTAGTAGATAAACATTTGAATTTGGAAATTTTTGCTTTATCAAAAGTCCTAAAATTCCACAACCACATCCTATATCAAGGATATTACCTTTTAAATTATATTTAGATAAAAAGTCAAAAAGTAAAAGACTATCGTTATTATAGCGATAGCCTTTTAAATATTGAAAGAGTTTTAGCATTTATAAAGATGATCGCAGATTTTAAACGAATCATTTAAACCCACTACAATAGAAGCTCCGTTTTTACTCGCTATATCACCTGCTACGAATAATCCTTTTACATTGCTTTCTTTATTTTCATCAAAGCTTGGTACGCCTTTTTCATCAACTTCTATAGAGCATTTTTGTAAGAAATCAAGTGGAGTTGAACCACCAATAGCATAAATAATACGATCATAAATTTCATTTGTGTCGTTAGTGAAATTTACTTTAGCTTTACCGCTTTCATCTTCAATACTAATTATATCTATGCCAAGTTTTGCTTTTACACTGCCTTGTTCAAAAGCTTTTTGAATATCACTAAGATTAATATCGTTTAATCTTGAGAAAGTTTCTCTTCTATAGCAAAGTGTCACATCATTATTTTTAGCTAAATCTATAGCGTATTCTGCTGCTGAATTTCCACCACCTACAACTAAGATTTTTTCACCTTGGCTTGCTGAATTTGCATTAAAATTGATGATTTTTGTTAAAGTTATAGGTAAAGTATAGCTTGGTTTATTTGGTTTACCCATTCTACCTATAGCAATAACCGCATTTTTGCAAATATAATTTTCATTTGCAGTGCTAACGATGAAATTTTCTCCATCTTTTTTAACACTTTCAACTTCACTAGAAAGCTTTACTTCAAGATTATACTCTTTGATAGCATTTTGGAAAATTTCTATTGTGCTTTCTCTAGTTCCATCTTCAAAATTTATATGCCCGTAATTTGTGCTATCACAACCTTTATAAGCTTTGTCTACTCTTTTACCTTCTTTGTAAAATTTTACTAAGGTTTGACAAATTGCATCAGCTTTTTCTAAAACAATAACTTCTTTATTTTTTATTTTAGCTTCTACTCCAGCTGCAATACCTGCAGGGCCAGCACCAATAACTACCATATCAAAAATTTTCATTATTTCCCTTTTTAATATTTTTAATGTATAAATGTATCAAAAAAATGATAATGAAATATAAAAATTTATAGATAATTTTAATTTTTTGTAGAGTTTTTGTTTTTATTATAACTCATTTAATTAAAAAAAATTTTTAAAAATTATCTTAAGTGTGTAAAAAATATATCAATTTAAAATTTTTATGCAAAATTATCTATATTTATATTATTAAAAAATAAAAAAATCATATATAGTATAAAAAAGGAGGTTTTTAATGTATGAAAATAAAGAACAAAGTTTAAAAAATAATTTTTTTACATTATTGTTATTATCTTTTTGTGGATCTATTATTTATGGTTTGCCTTATTTTAGAAAATATTATTATGATGATTATATGAGTCTTTATCATTTAAATAATTTTGAAATGGGCCTTTTGGGTAGTGCTTATGGCTTACTTGGTTTGTTTTCTTATGCCTTAGGAGGATATTTAGCAGATCGTTTTGCGCCAAAAAAATTATTGATTTTTTCTTTAATTGCTACAGGACTTGGTGGTTTGTTACATTTATATTTTACTTCTTTAAATGCACTTTTGATTATTTATGGAATCTGGGGAATTACTTCATTATTAACTTTTTGGCCTTCTTTGATGAAAATAGTAAGAAGTTTGGCAAATTCTAAAGAACAAGCAAAAGCTTATGGAATTTTTGAAGGTGGTAGAGGTGTTGTTGGTGCTGCACATTTGGCTATAGCTACAAGTATTTTTGGATATTTTCAAACAAAAGCTTTAGCCGCACAAGGTATAGAAATGGTTATTATATTTTATTCTATAGCTCCTATTGCAAGTGCTGTTTTATTATTTTTTCTTTTAAAAGATGAGGTTAATGAACAAAGCGAGAAGATTAAAATCAAAGATTTGGTTTTTCTTTTGAAAAATTCAGCTCTTTGGCTTGTGGTTGCTATTACTTTTTGTACATATTTTTTTAATATGAGCTTTTATTATTTTACTCCTTATGCAAGTAATGTTATAGGAGCTTCTGCTGTTTTCGCAGCTATTTTAACAGTATTAGCTCAATACATTCGTCCTGTTTCTTCTGTAGTAGGTGGATTTATAGCAGATGGATACGGAAAGGCTAAAATAATGATGATAGGCTTTATTTTAATGGGAATCGGTGTTATTTTTTTAATGCTTAGTTCAAAATTAAATGGATTTTTACAAATGAGCGTTTTAACTTCTGCTTGTGTGGTAATTTATGTAGCTATGTATTCTAATTTTGGAATTTATTACTCTTTACTTAGTGAGGGAAAAATTCCTATTCATTTAGCAGGTATGGCTATAGGTATTGTATCTACTTTTGGATATTTACCTGAGGTTTTTGCACCTTTGCTTGCTGGGGATTTGTTAGATAGATATCCAGGTGTAAAAGGTTTTCATATATATTTTACTATTATGATAGCTATGGCTATTTTGGGTGTAATGTTTTGTTTGATTTGGATTAAAAAATACAATAAAAAGGAGATAAAATGAAAGAAATTATTTTTGATTTTAAAAACAAGGTTAAAGTGATAGAAAATGAATGGATAATTTTAAAAGATGGCACCAAGCTTTCATCACGAATTTGGCTTCCTCAAGTTAAAGAAAAAGTTCCTGCTATATTAGAATATATTCCTTATAGAAAAAATGATGGAACAAGAGGTAGAGATGAACCTATGCATGGATATTTTAGTGGTAATGGTTATGCGGTTGTTAGAGTTGATATTAGAGGAAGTGGGGAATCTGATGGTTTATTGGAAGATGAATATTTAAAGCAAGAACAAGATGATGCCTTAGAAGTTATTGAATGGATAGCAAAGCAAGAATGGTGTGATGGGAATATTGGTATGATGGGTAAATCTTGGGGTGGATTTAATTCTTTACAAGTTGCAGCAAGAAGACCCAAAAATTTAAGAGCTATTATAGTGGTAGGTTTTACTGATGATAGGTTTAATGAAGATATTCATTATAAAGGTGGATGTCTGCTTAATGATAATTTTTGGTGGGGTAATATCATGCTTGCATATCAATCACGCTTTGTTGATCCAAAAATTGATCCAAATGGTAGAAATAAATGGCTCAATAGGCTTGAAAATATGCCTTTATGGCCTACATTGTGGCTTGAGCATACTTTAAAAGATGACTATTGGAAGCATGGATCTGTTGGAGAAAATTATGATGATATACAAGTTCCTGTTTTTGCATTAGATGGATGGGCTGATTCTTATACTAATCCTGTTTTTACTCTAATGAATTCTTTGAAAGTTCCAAAAAAAGCTGTCGTTGGTCCTTGGGCTCATGTTTATCCTCATGATGGCTTGCCTTTACCTGCAATGGGTTTTTTACAAGAAGCACTTAAATGGTGGGATAAATGGCTTAAAAATGAGGAAAATGATGCGCTTGAAACTCCTATGATACAAGCGTATATTGAAAATAGTTCTAAGCCAAATTCAAAAACAGAGAAAGTGGAAGGTCGTTTTGTTGCTTTAAATGATTTTAAAAAAGATATTGGCTATAAAAAATACTATTTAAATTCGTATAAATTAACATGTAAAAAATCAAGTGAATTTATCAAAATCAACACTCCGCTAAATCATGGGCTTTTATCTGGAGAATGGATGGGGGCTGGTGTTTTAGGAGAAAGTCCTAGTGATCAAAGGTTGGATGATGGGATGGCAGTTGTTTTTGAAAGTGATTTTTTAGAACAAGATTTAGATATTTTGGGTTTTCCGGTTTTAAATGTAAAAATTACAAGTGATCAAGAAAAAGCTATGCTTTTTGCTCAGCTTAGTGAAGTTAGAGCTGATGGTTTTGTAAAAAGAGTAAGTTATGGAGTGGTCAATCTTGCATTAAGTGATGATAAAGAGCAATTTATACCTTTAAAAAAAGATGAATTTATCCAAAAGCAAATCAAACTTGATGCTTGCGGCTATAGATTTACCAAGGGTTCTAAGATAAGATTATCATTAGCGAATTCTTTTTGGCCTATGTTTTGGCCTATGCCAAAAATTTCAACCTTGACTTTAGATTTAAATGAGTGTGAATTTAATTTACCATGTTTTAATGGTCAAGATAGCAATAAAATCAATATGCAAGCACAAAGTGCTCCTTTAACTCCAATAACACTTTTAGAAGAAGGTAGGGTAGATAGAAGCATTTCTTATGATATTTTAAATGATACTTGGACTTGTATTACAGATGGTGTTGGTGGAGTTTTTGGAGAAGGTGTTTATAGATTTGATGAGATTGATGTTTTAGTAAAGCATAATTTAAAAAGAGAATTAAAACTTCAAAATGAAAATCCATTAAGCGCGCAATATACCATTACTCAAACAATGCAAATAGGACGAGAAGGTTGTATGATGGAGGCAGATATAATTTTAACACAAACTAGTGATTTGGAGTATTTTTATATTAAAGGAAAGATAGCAGTCAAAGAAAATGATAAGCTTGTTTTTGATAAAAAATATGATTATAAAACTAAAAGAAATAGTTTGTAAAATTTCCCAAAGTAAAATTGCTTTGGGAATTAATTTTCTTGCAAGATTTTAGCTAAATCTTTAGCGCCTTTTAAATCCACTTTACCAGAACCTAAAAGCGGAATTTGCTCTACTTTAAAATATTTACTTGGTTTAAAAATAGCAGGCATAGTAGAGTTTTTAATCACTTCACAAATTCCATCAAAATCTTGCTCTTGGCATTCTACTAATAAGCATACCATTTCACCTTTTTTATCATCATCTAGTGCAACTGCGCAAAATTTTACTATATCTGTATTGATAAATTTAGCAATTTCTTCTTCTAAAGCTCCTAAAGATATCATCTCACCGCCAATTTTTGCAAAACGAGAATAACGATCTACTATATATAAAAAGCCATCCTCATCCACATGGCCTTTATCTCCGGTATTATACCAGCGTATGTTATCGATTTCTTTGATAACTTCATCGGTTTTTTCTTTATTGTTTAAATAACCCACCATAACCTGATGACCACCAATGAGTATTAATCCGTCTTCTCCATGATTTAAACTTTCATAAGTAGATGGATCTACTATGCGTATAGCGCTTCCTGGTAAAGGCATACCTACACTACCTTCTTTATTTGCACGATGTAAAATCCAGTAATCAGGATCAAATTTATTCGGTAAATTCACACTTGCAACTGGAGTGGTTTCAGTGGCTCCATAGCCTTCAAAAATAGGTTTTTTAAATTTCATTTCAAAGGCAGTTCTTACTTCGCTTTTGAGTTTTTCAGCACCTGAGACGATAATCCTTAAACTTTCAAACATAATCGCATCAAGTTTTTTATTTCTTGCATAAATACCTAGAAAAGTTGAAGTAGCACACATAATGCTAACATTATTTTTTACTATAGCTTTTGCTACGCCTAGTGCATCTGTTGGATCAGCATGTGTTATGCTTTTAATCCCTTCTAATAAAGGCATAAAAGTAGTTACAGTTAATCCAAAAGCATGAAAAGGTGGTAAAGAAGATAAGACAACATCTTCATTTTTTGCACATAATACATCTGAAATTTGAGCTATATTGCTTAAAATATTACGATTATTTAGCATTACTCCTTTAGGTGTTCCTTCACTACCACTACTAAATAATATAGCAGCTATGGCAAGGTTTTGTTTATTAGGTGCAAATAATGCTTTTATTAAACAAGTAGGTAAGATACTTACTAAAGCAAGCATAGAAAAGATTTTGAGTTTTTGTCTTTTAAAGCTTGCGATAACATCTTCCATAAAAATAATTCTAACATGCTCTTCAAATTCTAGTTTTATACCTTTATTTTCTAATTTTTCTATAAATTTTCTAGAGGTATAAATTTGTTGAATTTGAGAACTTTGAATGGCTTGATTAATCGCTTTTACACCTGCTGTGAAGTTTAAATTTACTACGATTTTATTTGCAAGTAATACAGCTAGATTGCAAAGAGAGCTAGCCATAGAAGCAGGGAGCAAAATTCCTATACATTCTTCTTTTGGAGCATAGCTTCCTTGGGTAGGTTGTATATTTAGCTCATGCGATATATTTTTTATGAAAGAGCTAAAAACCAAGCTTAAAGCAAGCATTTTTCTATAAGTAATACCACCTATTAAAGGATCAACAATAGCTATTTGACTTAAATTTCTTTTAGCGCTATCTATCCAAGCTCTGGCTATAGTATGCATACTTTCACATTGAGACTTCCAAGCAATAAAAGAAAGTTCAAAAACTTTTGCTTTGACAATTTCTTTTTTAGTGTGTATTGGTAAGCTTTTTCCAAAAGCAATAGCGATTTTTCTTTTGCTTATTTTGCGATTTCTTGCTGAAAATTCTTCATCACTTCTTGAAAAAGCACTTCCCCAAAGTCCTCTAATATAAAAAGGCAAAATCACTCCATCTTGTTCTTCTAATTTTGAGCAAACTAACTCAAATCCGCCTTTAAATTCATTAAGCTGTCCATGGCGTGAAAGTACTCCTTCTGGGAAAAGACAAACTAAATTTCCGTTTTTAATATGCATAGCAATAAGCTCTAAGCTTGATTTACTAGAAGCACTTGAAACAGGAATAACTCCAAATTTATCAAGAAAAATTTTAATATACCACTTAGAATAAATGCTTTTTTCCATAACAAAATAAATTTTTCTTGGTATAGCCATTTGTACAATAGCCCAATCTATAAAAGATATATGATTACCAAGCAATAATGCTCCACCTTTTTCAGGAATATTCTCAAAACCTTCTACTAATAAACGGTAGCGTTGAAAAAACGCTATGCTCATTAATAAACGCACTAAAGAAAAAGGCAATTTACTTAGCACATAAACGCTTCCAAAAAATGCCACAGCGATGATAAAATAAAACAAATTTATCACTTCAAATTCAGCATAAGCAGCAAAAGTAGCTAGTGTTAAAAAGCCTAACATGAAAATATTTTGTATAAAATTATTACCTGCTAAGACTTTTCCTAGTTCATTTTCTTTTGCATGAAATTGTATGAGAGAATTTAAAGGTATGATAAAAAATGCACCACTTAAACCAAAAATAAAAAACACCACACTATAGCTTAGTAAGTTTTCTAAAAATGGCATTAAAATGCTCATTAGAAAAATCCCTAAAGCACCTAGTGGTATAAGACCTAATTCGATGTAGTTTTTAGAAAACTTACCACTAATAAGTGATCCTATAATCACTCCTATACCAGAAAAAGCTAAAGAGCATTGTATGTAAAAGGTATTCTCTATAAAAAGATCATTTTTTGCATATACAGGAAAACTTACTAAATAAAGTTGTGATATGGCCCAAAAAAGTGAAATTCCTACAATGCAAAGCCAAATGATTTTATGAGAAAATATTGTTTTTAAATTAGAGGCTAAAAGCTTTCCTTGTAAATATTGTTTTTTATCAAAACTTAAATTTTTATCTTCTTCTTTTAAACTAGGAAGTTTATAAGCTAAAAAAAGTTCTAATAAAGCAAAAGCTATCAATACAAAACCCAAAGGCGCAATTTGTGTTAAAATATCCGAAGGAGTGTTAAAATTTGGCTCAAAAAGTATTTCAAAGCTTAGAGAAAATACTGTCATACCGGCTAAAATAGCCACGATACTTACCGCATTTACGGCTCCATTTCCCATAGCTAAAAGTTCTTTTCCTACTAATTCTTTTATAAAACCATATTTTGCAGGAGAGTATAAAGCAGATTGCACTCCCATGATAAAAGTCATTACAAAAGCAAGCCAAAATGCTCCAAGATAATAACACAAACAAATAATACAAGTTAATATTACCGAAAATAATGCAGATATTTTCATGATTTTATTTTTAGGAAATTTATCTGCTAAGAATCCAGAAGGCGAAAGCATAAGGATAAAAGGTAAAAGCATCAAAGCATTAACAATAGCAGTTAGAAAAAGCTGGGTGCTATCTTCATAAAATTTATAGATAGTGTTTTGTATAATGATTTTGTGTCCTAAATCTACAAAAGCGTTAATAAAAGCTACTGCTAAAAATGGCAATACGCCAAAAATCTTTAAAAAATTTCCTTGCATTAAAAACTCCATTTTATTTTAAAAATATTATTTTATTATATAAAATTTAAATGGAGTTTTGATATTTGATTAATCTTTAAATTCTACCACTTCATCAAATGTAAAACGAGCTTTTTCTGTGCTAATATTTTCTTGGGTATATCCTAAAGTAATGAGCATGGATACTCTCTGCTTGGTAGTGTCTAAATTTAAATATTGATTGATTTTATCTTTATCAAAGCCACCGATAATACATGAACCCAAATTTAAACTATAAGCAGCATTGATAATGTTTGCAATAGCAAGATAGCTTTGTTCTTTTGCATAAATAAAACTTTGTTCTAAATCCATTGCGTCTAAAAATGGCTTATAAGTTTGCAAGCGTTTGTTTAATTCTTCTCGGCTTAAACCTCTCTTTTTTAGCTTTTCTTCAAAATAATCTTTAAAATCAGCCCTTGAAATTATAACTATAATAGCAGCGCAATTTGCTACATGGCTTTGATTATTAGCTATTTTAGCAATTTCTTTTTTATGTTCATCTTTTTGAAAAACTAAGAATTTCCAAGGTTCAAGTCCTAAGGAGCTAGGAGATAATCTAGCACATTCTAAGATATATTCTAAATTCTCTTTAGAAATTTTTTCTTGGGTGTAAGCTCTAATAGAAGAGCGATTTTGCATTAAATTTAAATAATCTTGCATTATTTTTCCTTTTTTTGATTTATCTTATATCTTATAAGCTTTAAAATTGTTAAAATTATATTTTATTGTTACAATTTTATTTTTACTTCATACAAATGTTTTATTATATGATTTTAAAGGATTAAAATGAAAAAAATAATTTATTTAAGCATATTTTTTATTATACTCATTATAGGGGTATATTTTTTCTTTTTTGCAAATAAGGAAGAATATAATTATCTAACCTATGAAGTTAAAAAACAAGACATCACTCAAAGTATAGAAGCAATTGGCGAAGTTTATGCAAAAACCCAAGTTGATGTTGGTGCGCAAGTTAGTGGGCAAATTACTAAACTTTATGTAAAATTAGGTGATCATGTTAATGAAGGTGATTTAATTGCACAAATTGATAAAGATAAACAACAAAATGATTTAGATATTACTAAAGCTCAGCTTGAAAGTGCAAAGGCAAATTTAGAAAGTAAAAAAATCGCTCTTGATATAGCTACCAAACAATACCAAAGAGAGCAAAAGCTTTATGACAAAAAGGCTACTTCTTTAGAAAATCTTGAAAATCTTAAAAATACTTTTTATGCCTTAAGAGCGAATGTAGCTGATTTAAAAGCTCAAACTACTCAACTTGAAATTTCTTTAAAAAATGCTCAAAAAGATTTAGCCTATACTACCATAACTGCACCTAGTAAGGGTGAGATTATTAATGTAGCAGTTGAAGAGGGACAAACTGTAAATGCAAACCAAAATACACCAAGTATAGTGCGTTTGGCTGATTTAAGTGAAATGGAAATTCGTATGCAAATAGCTGAAGCTGATATTAATAAAATCAGTGTTGGTAAAAAGGTTAAATTTAGTATTTTAAATGAGCCTGATAAAAAATACGAAGCAACTATTTCAAGCATAGATCCAGCAAATACTACCATAAGTGATGCAACAAGCAATACAAATTTAAACTCAAACTCAAGTGCTAGCACTAGCGCTGTGTATTATTATGCAAGAGTTTTTGTAAAAAATGATAATAATTTTTTACGCATAGGTATGAGTACAGAAAATGAAATTGCTATTAAAACAGAAAATAATACTTTAGTTATACCAACTTTAGCTATAAAAAGCGATACAAGTGGTTATTATGTAGAAATTTTAAAAGCAAATAATATAAGTGTGAAAACACCTGTTAAATTAGGTATTAAAGATAGTTTAAATACTCAAATTTTAGATGGTATTAATGAGGGTGATTTAGTTATCATAGGTAAAAATAAAAAATGATACGCTTAGAAAATATACAAAAAAAGATTAATAATACAACTATTTTAGAAAATATTAATCTTTATATTCAAAAGGGAGAATTTGTAGCCATTATAGGACAATCAGGTAGTGGAAAAACCTCTCTTTTAAATATTATAGGCACACTCGATGAGCCAAGTAGTGGAAAATACTTTTTAGATGCATATGAAGTTACAAATTTAAGCAAAGATGAAAAAGCAAGGATTAGGCGCCAAAAAATAGGTTTTATTTTTCAAAGATATAATTTACTTAGTCTTTTAAATGCTAAAGATAATGTTGCTTTACCTGCTGTTTATGCGGGTAAAAACAAACATGAAAGATCACAAAAGGCTAAAGAATTACTTTCTTTTTTAGAGCTTGATCATAAAGAATTATCAAAGCCAAATGAACTAAGTGGTGGACAACAGCAAAGAGTTTCCATAGCAAGAGCTTTGATGAATGGTGGTGAGCTTATTTTAGCAGATGAGCCAACGGGTGCGCTTGATTCTAAAAGCGGTAAAATAGTTTTAGAAATTTTAAATAAACTAAATGAACAAGGACACACTGTAGTTTTAGTCACTCATGATAGAGAAATAGCTGCTAGAGCAAAAAGAGTTATAGAAATTAAAGATGGTAAGATTATAAGTGATAATGGTGCAAAAAAAGCAGATGAAATAAAAGCTAAGTTAATGCCAAAAGAGAAAAAAAGCTTTAATTTACTTAAAAATCAGCTTTTTGAAAGTTTGAAAATGTCTGTAGCTTCCATTGTAGCACACAAGCTACGTTCTTTGCTTACTATGCTTGGTATTATCATAGGAATAGCTTCAGTAGTTTGCGTGGTTGCTTTAGGACTTGGAGCTCAACAAAATATACTTGCTTCCATTAGCTCTATCGGGACTAATACTATAGAAGTTGTTTCAGGGCGTGGCTTGGGAGATATTCGATCAGGTAAAACAAGGCTAAATTTAAGTGATTTAAAAACCCTAAGTTCTTTGCCTTATTTAGAAGCAGTAGAAGCAGATATAGGCAAAATAGGGGTGGTAACTTATAAGAATAATTCTTTGCAAGCTAGAATTTATGGAGTAGGGCCAAATCATCTAAGACTTAGAGGTTTTGTGATGGTAGATGGTAGATTTATTAATAATGAGGATATAAAAGATAATGCTAATATTTGTATTATAGATGAAAATGCTTTGAGAATTTTATTTGATAATATCAGCGCTAGAGATGTTTTAGGTAAAAGCGTGATTTTTAACAAGCAACCTTTAACTATAGTTGGTGTTTTAAAAAAAGAAAGAGATAATAAAGGCTTTAGAGCTGATGAAAATACCATTAAAATTTATACTCCTTATTCTAGTTTGATGAATAAAATCACAGGGGATAAGCAAATAAGAGCCATAGTAACTAAGGTAAAAGATGAGGTAAATCCTGCTTTAGCTGAAGAGGCTATGGTAAAAATTTTAGAGATTAAACGCGGAAAAAAAGATTTTTTCACTATAAATTCTGATGCGATTAAAAATGCTATTGAGGAAAATACTGCTACTTTGACTTTACTTATTTCTTCTATTGCAGTGGTATCTTTGATAGTAGGTGGTATTGGCGTGATGAATATAATGCTTGTTTCAGTAAGTGAGCGTACAAGGGAAATTGGAGTTAGAATGGCTATTGGAGCTAGAAAAGAAGATATTTTAATGCAATTTTTAATTGAAGCTGTATTGATTTGTTCTTTAGGGGCCATTTTTGGAGTAATACTTTCTTTTATCATCATTGAAGTATTTAATTCTTTAAATTTTGGTTTTACAATGATACTTTCGTTAAATTCAGTATTTTTAGGGCTTTTAAGTTCGGTTTTAATCGGAGTTGTTTTTGGATTTTTCCCAGCAAAAAATGCAGCAAATTTAAATCCTATTAGTGCTTTATCAAAGGAATGAAATGAGAATATTTTTTTTATTTTTTATAGCCTTTTTTTTAAATGCTTGTGTAGGTGTAAAATTAGAGCAAGTATCTCAAGATCAAATAAAAAAAGAATATTTTGAAGATTTTAATGCAAGCAAGGCTTGGTGGGAAAAATATAATAATCAAGATTTAAATAATATCTTAAAAGCTATTATTGATAATAACAAAGATCTAAATGTAGCAAGAGTTAATTTTTTAAGCACTTTAGCTAGATATAAGCTTTTAAATTTAGATTTTTATCCTACTTTGAGTGGAAATTTAGGTGTAAATATAAGAAAAAATTTAAACAATGGTGCAGAAATGCATAGTTTTTCAAATGGCATTATGTTAAATTATGAGCTTGATATATATGGAAAAATTTCAGATCAAGTTGCTAGTTCTGAATTTTTAGCAAAAGCAAGCGAATATGAGTTACGTTCTTTAGAACTTGATACGATTAATTTGGCAATTAATAGTATTTTTGAATTAATTTATTTTAATGATGTAGATCGCTTGCTAAACAATCATTTAAAAAATCTTGAACAAATGCTAGAAATTTATACTACTAAATTTGATTATGGTAAGGTTGAATATATTGATCTTTTAAATATCAAAAAGTCTTTATTAAACACTAAACAAAACATCATTACAAATTTGCAAAATAAAGACTTAACACTTAAAAATATAAAAAATTTGCTAGGTAAAGATGATGAGCGTTTGATTAATAAAATACTAAATTACACTCTTGAGGATTTTTATTTGCAAAAAATTAATTTTGATATAGAGTTAAAAATGCTTGCTTATAGACCACAGGTTCAAGCAAAACTAAATCAACTTATGGCTTCTTATAAGGATTATGCAAGTGTGCAAAAAAGCATTTTGCCTAGTATAAAAATATTAGGAAATTTAGATGGGAGTGATAAAAATTTTGATGAAAGTTTTAAATTTTTAATCTTAGGAGGTAATGTTGTTATTGACTTACCATTTTTGGACTTTTATAGAGTAAGACAAAATGTAAAAATTTCTGAATTTACATACCAAGCACGCTTATATGAGTATAAAGACGCATTACAAAGAGCTATCCATGAGTTTAAACTTTGTTATGAAAACGATAAATACTACAATGATTTGTTAAATTTAGTAAAAGATATTAATACCAATCAAGCAAAAATTACACAATTATATTTTGAAAAATATGAATTAGGGCGTAATGAGCTAAAAGATTATCTTGATGCAGATGCTTTGCTTATTAATTCACTTCAAGAGCTTAGTAGAGCGAAACTATCTTTGCTTAAAAATATTAATTTGTATCATAATATAGTATTGATTTCAGAGTAAAATAGACTTAAAAATGTTTCATTTTGTAATATCTTAGTAAAGAGTAGTGTTTAATTGCGTTGTTTTTAAAGTCATTTAGATTACAATTGATAAGTAAATCAAACAAAGGAGAGATATGAAATTTGATTTTTATGCAACGCTAGTTACTATGGTTATAGTATTGCTTTTGGGCGTTTTTGTCATTAAAAGGGTAAAATTTCTTCGTGATTATAATATCCCTGAGCCAGTTGTTGGTGGTGGAATAGCTGCGATTATTCTTTTAATCTTACATAGTTCTTTTTCATTAGACATTAAATTTGATGAATCTATGAAAGATCCGTTAATGCTTGCATTCTTTTCAAGTATTGGTTTGTTAGCCGATTTTGCTTCATTAAAAAAAGGTGGTAGAAAATTAGCGGTTTTTTTAGTTGTAGTTGTTGGCTTGCTTTTTGCGCAAAATATAGTTGGTATAGGCGTAGCAACTGCCATGGGACAAAATCCACTTATGGGGCTTATAGCAGGTTCTGTTACAATGAGTGGTGGTCATGGTACAGGTGCGGCTTGGGCGGCTGAATTTATTAAAGAACCTTATTTGTATTCTAGTGCAACTACTATTGCTATTGCTTGTGCGACTTTTGGACTTATTTCAGGTGGTATCATAGGTGGTCCTGTTGCGAGATATTTGGTTAATAAACATAAATTAGTAGTTCCAAAACAAAATGATGATAAAGATGCGATTTTAAATTTCCAATCTCCAGAAAAAGAAAGATTGATCACTCCATCTTCTTTTATAGAGTCTTTAGCATTGATTGCTTTATGTTTATTAATAGGTAATGCTTTATCTACTTATATTAAAGCAAACACAGGTTTTACTTTACCAACTTTTGTGTATTGTCTTTTTGTGGGTGTTGTTTTAAGAAATATTTTATCAGCTACAAAAATTCACCATGTGTTTGATAGAGAAGTATCAGTTTTAGGTAATGTAAGCTTGTCTTTATTCTTAGCTTTGGCGTTAATGACTATTAATCTTTGGGATCTAGTAACCCTTGCACTACCGATGCTAGTAATTTTAGTAGTACAAGTTGCTATGATGGCTGCTTTTGCTATATTTGTAACCTTTAGAGTATGTGGAAAAGACTATGATGCAGCAGTTTTAGCAGCAGGACATTGTGGTTTTGGTTTAGGTGCTACTCCAACAGCTATGGTAAATATGCAAACTGTAACAAATCACTATGGTATGAGCCATATGGCATTTATTATTGTACCTTTAGTAGGTGCATTTTTCATAGATATAGTAAATGCTTTAGTGATTAATGCTTTCTTATATCTACCATTCTTTCATTAAAATCATCTAGCACTAATTTAGTGCTAGATTAACTTTTTATCTTTGCTCTTACATAAATGATTTAAAAAACACTCTTTACATAAAGGATTTTTAGCCTTGCATGTATAGCGTCCAAAAAGCACCATAGCTTGATGAAGATAGTTTAGATTATCTTTAAAAATTTTAGTTAAATCTTTTTCAGTTTCTTCAGGGGTTTTGGCTTTGCTAAGATTAAGTCTGTGTGAAACTCTAAATACATGGGTATCTACAGCCATACAATTAGTCCCGCACCATTCTATCATCACTACATGTGCAGTTTTTTGTCCTACTCCTGCTAGAGTTTTTAAATCTTGCTCATTCATAGGGATTTCACCATTAAATTGCTCACAAACTGCTTGAGCCATTTTGATTAAATTTTGTGCTTTATTATTATAAAATGAGCAAGAATTAATCAAAAGCTTCAAAGATGATAAGTTTGCCTTAGCTAAATTTTGCACATTAGGATAAGCTTTAAATAAAGCCGGCGTGATGAGATTGACCCTTTTATCGGTACATTGAGCTGAGAGCATAACACAAACTATAAGTTCATAAGCATTACTAAAAACTAATTCTGTTTTTGCTTGTCCAAAATGTTCTAAAAATAATTTTTTAATTTCTAAATTTCTTTTCATAAACTTATTGTATGTTAATCGGCTTTAAATAAAGTTTAGATATAATAAAATCAACAAAACTATTTCAAAAGGAAAAACAATGAAAAAAATTTCTTTAGTTGCTGCGGCTTTGTTAACGGGTTTGAGTTTAAATGCTGCGGTGGTTGCAACCCTTGATGGAAACAATATCAGTGATACAGAAGTGAATGAATTTTTTGCTCCTATGTTAAGAGGTGCTAAAATCACTGATTTACCAGCTGAACAAAAAAAAGCAATTATTGATCAATATATTGTTCAACAACTTGTATTAAAAGACGCTAAAGCTCAAAAAATAGAAAATGATCCTTCATATAAAGAAGAATTAGAGCGTGCTAAAGAAGCTATTTTGGTAAATATCTACCAAAAGAAAATTTTTGATTCAATTAAAAATAATGATGCTAAAGCTAAAAAATTCTATGAAGCAAATAAAGATAAATTTACCAAACCAGCTCAAGTGAAAGCTAAGCATATTTTGGTAACTAGCGAAAAAGAAGCTAAAGATATTATTGCCGAGCTTAGTAAGCTAAGTGGAAAAGCTTTAAATGATAAATTTGCTCAACTTGCAAAAGAAAAATCAATTGACAAAGGTTCTTCAGCTCAAGGTGGCGATCTTGGTTGGTTTGCTGAATCAACTATGGTAAAACCATTTGCTGATGCAGCTTTTTCTATGAAAAAAGGTACTATTTCTAAAACACCTGTAAAAAGTGATTTTGGATATCATATTATCTTAAAAGAAGATGCTAGGGCAAAAAGTACTATGAGTTATAATGAAGTAAAAGCAGGTATTGAAAGCAATATCAAAATGGAAGAATTTAAAGAACTTATGAATAAAAAAGCTCAAGAACTTCTTCAAAAAGCAAAAGTGGAATACAAATAATGGGTGTATTAGATCTTGTTAAGCCAGGTGTTTTAAGCGGTGATGATCTAAATATCGTGTATAATCATGCAAAAAAAGAAGGATTTGCTATCCCTGCGGTAAATGTCGTAGGGACAAATTCTATCAATGCGGTTTTAGAAAGTGCTAAAAAAGTTAATTCACCTGTGATTATTCAGTTTTCAAATGGGGGAGCTAAATTTGTAGCAGGAAAAGCTTGCCCAAAAGCTGAAGTAATTGGTGCTATAAGTGGTGCAAGACATGTGCATTTAATGGCAAAAGCTTATGGAGTTCCAGTGATTTTACACACAGATCATGCTGCTAGAAAATTACTTCCTTGGATTGATGCTTTGATTGAAGCAAATATTGAGTTTAAAAAAGAAACAGGCAAGCCTTTATTTAGCTCTCATATGATTGATTTAAGTGAAGAGGATTTAGAAAGTAATCTAAGTACTTGCGAAAATTATTTAAAGCAAATGTCTGAGCTTGGGATTTCTTTGGAGCTTGAGCTAGGATGTACGGGTGGTGAAGAAGATGGAGTGGATAATACTAATATCGATAATGCAAAATTATACACTCAGCCTGAAGATGTAGCACTAGCTTATGAGAGACTTTCTAAAATTAGTGATAGATTTTCAATCGCAGCTAGCTTTGGTAATGTACATGGAGTATATAAACCAGGAAATGTGATTTTAAGACCTGAAATTCTTAAAAACTCTCAAAATTATGTAAAAGAAAAATTCAATCTTGGTGAAGAAAAACCAATCAATTTTGTTTTCCATGGTGGCAGTGGTAGTGATATAGAAGATATCAAAGCAGCACTTAGCTATGGTGTGATTAAGATGAATATTGATACAGATACACAATGGGCTTTTTGGGATGGTGTTAGAGAGTATGAACTTAAAAATAAAGCTTATTTGCAAGGACAAATTGGCAATCCTGAAGGTGATGATAAGCCAAATAAAAAATACTATGATCCAAGAGTATGGCTTAGAGCGGGAGAAGAGAGTATGATTAAACGCTTAGAGTGTGCTTTTAGTGATTTAAATTGTATCGATAGAAACTAAGAGTTTTATAACTCTTAGTTGATTTTCCTGTGAAGATTTCAAATTTTTAGAGCAAAATTAACAAAGGTTTATAAAATGGAAGTTAAAACAACTGATGATTTTTCTGATCTTGTATTGCCTGAGGGAAAAGGTAGTACAGGAATTGTTGCTTATTTAAAGATTATTTTTATTCCTGCTATATTGTATATTTTAGTGCTTTTAGGATATTTTGGAAAGATTGATTTTAAAGTAGAATTACATAGTGTTATAATGATAGGGATTATCTTTTTAGTGGCTTTGATTTTTGCTAGACATAGTGCTGATTATGCTTCAAGTATTTTTGAGCAACAAAAAGATGAATTTAAGCTTATATTAAAACGCTATATTATGAAGCATTTTTTAGTTATAGGTAAAGAAACAAAGTCAAACGCTAGTTTTGATGATTTTGCTTATGCTTATGTGAAAGATTTGAGAAATGAAAATTTTGCTTCTGTGGGTGCAGCTATTTTTCCTATGCTTGGTATTTTAGGAACTTTTATAAGTATAGCCATGTCTATGCCAAATTTTAATTCAAGCGACACAGCAGGTTTAGAACAAGAAATTTCAGTTTTATTAAATGGAGTAGGAACAGCCTTTTATGTATCAATTTATGGAATTTTCTTAGCACTTTGGTGGATATTTTTTGAAAAATATGGCAGTAGTAAATTCCAAAAACTTCTGAATCGTCAAAAAAACGCAACAAGTGATTTTTTCTGGTCTAAAGAAGAAATTGATAGAAAATATCTTCAAGAAAGTTTGCAACATTTTGAAAAAATAGGCACGATTTTTGAGCATGTGAGTAATGAGGAATTTTTTAAAGAATTAGATAATACAATAGATAGAAAATTCAAGGTTTTTCAAGAGCTTGTAAATGCTGAGGAAAAAGCTGTAAGATTAAGCAGTGAGCATGTAAAACAAACTATGAGCGATTTGTCTAAAACCCAAAGAGAGCAAAAAGATATAGTTAAAACTTACAGCGAGATTGCAAATGCGGTAAATATGCTAAATTCAAACATAAAAGATTTAACTTTAAGAATTTCAGAGCAATACAATAGACTCTTAGATGTGAGTTCAGATAAGATTGTGCATTTGGATAAAAGTGTGAGTGCTTTGGATGAAAAGGTGAATAATTTTTCAAATAATATTGAAAAATATCAAAATCTTATGCTTGATAATCAAACTAAACTTTTTGAAGGTTTTAGGGCAAGTATTATAGAGGGTATGCATACTTTTAAAGAAGCATATGAAGATGAAAAAAATATCGATGAAAAAATTTCACTAATGCAAGAATTTAAAGAAGAAAGCAAAGAACTAGATGAGCAAACAACGCAAGTTATTGCAAAGCTTGAAAATCAAAAAGAAGATGAAAAAATAGATGATAAAAAATAATTCTAACAATGAAGAACATAATTTTTGGATAGCTTATGCAGATTTAATGGCGGGCTTGCTTTTTATATTTATTTTGCTTATTGGAGCTATAGTTGTTAAGTATGTTTTAACTCAAAGTGATTTGCAAATCATAAAAGAAAATCTACAAAAACAAGAAGAGCGCTTAAGAGAGAACAAAGAAGAATTAAACCAAAAAGAAGATATTTTAAAAAATCTTAGCCAAAAACTAAATAATACTTCAAGCACACTTGATGATGTTAATAAGCAAAAACAGGCTTTAGAGGCTAATATTACTAAACTCAACCAAGATTTAAATTCAAGTTTGGATGAAAAAGATCAACAAATTTTTGCTTTGCTTGAGAGATTAAACAAAAAAGATGAAGAAATCAAAGAATTAGAGCGTAATTTTGATGAGGCAAAAAGTAAAATCAAAGAATTAGGTTTAATCAAAGAAAATACCATTAAAAATCTTCAAGCAAAATTTGATACTAATATTACTTTAGATTCTAATACAGGGGCGATAGTTTTACCTTCTGAAGTACTTTTTGATACAAATTCTTTTACGCTAAAAGCTCAAGCAAAAGAGAATTTGAAAACGATTTTAACGCAGTATTTTGACAATATTTTAAAAGATGAAAATATCTTAAATAGCATAGAAAATATAGTCATAGAAGGTCATACAGATAGTGCAGGTTCTTATATATATAATCTTGATTTATCGCAAAAAAGAGCTTATGCTGTGATGAGTTTTATATACTCATTTTATAAAGATCCAAGATTGCAAAAACTTTTAATGGCAAGTGGTAGGTCTTATTCTGATGTAATTATAAAAGATGGTAAAGAAGATAAAGAAGCAAGTCGTAGAATAGAGATTAAGTTTAATATCAATACAAATAATGCTTTAGAAAAGGTTGAAAAATACCTTGATAGCAAGTAGAATTGATGTTTTAAAATACAAAGATTTCGAATTTTTACTCAAAAGAGATGATTTACTAGGTTATATCAATGGAAATAAGGCTAGAAAACTAGTCTTTTTTGAAAAAAATAAACATTTGTTTAAAAAAAGACAAAGATTTATTTCCTTTGGCTCTTCTCAAAGCAATGCTTTGGTTGCTTTAGCTAAGTTTTGTTATGAAAATGATTTTTTGCTCATTTTTGTTTGTGAAAAAATGAGTTCTTTTTTAAAAGAAAATCCCCATGGAAATTTAGAATTTGCATTAAAACACAATGTGGAGTTGATAGAAAATACAAATTATCCTACAAGAAGATTACAGGCTTTAGCCTTAAAAAAAGATGATGATGTTTTTATAGAAGAGGGTGTGGCTATAAAAGAAGCTGAATTTGGATATCAACAACTGGCTTTAGAGCTTAGTGAGCAATTGAATGAAAATGTAAGTATTTTTTTACCTTCAGGTACAGGAACTTCTGCGGCTTTTTTGGCTAAACATAGCAAATTTAAAGTTTTTACATGTGCTTGTGTGGGAGATAGTGCGTATTTAAAAGAGCAAATTTTAAGCTTAGAGCCAAATTATGATTTTAATAATTTAACCATACTAAATCCACCTAAAAAATATCATTTTGCTAAGCCTTATTTGGAATTTTATAATCTTTATCAAGATCTAAAAAAAGAATGTGGAGTGGAGTTTGATTTGCTTTATGATATGGTGGGTTTTAAAACTTTATTAGCTCATAAAGAGCAACATGATGGAAAAATCTTATATATCCATCAAGGAGGCCTTGAAGGAAATATAAGTATGTTAAAGCGTTATGAGTATAAATTAAAAAATACCAAAATAAAAAATCACTAAGATAACCAAAGGTATAATAAACTTAACATAGTAATACCATAGTTTAAAAATACTTCCTTTTAGAGTATTTTGATTAGAAAGCTCATAAATAGCATCTTTTTTAAGTATCCAACCTATATATATACAACAAAAAAATGCGGTTAAAACAAAGAATATATTTCCACTAATAAAATCAAAGCTATCAAAAATATTTTTTCCTTTGACGATAGTAATATCTTTTAAAGGACCATAAGTAAGTATGCATGGTAAATTTCCCAAGACAAAAATACTTCCAAGCGTTAGATTGATAGCAGTATTTTTAGCTAGTTTAAATTTTTCTTCCAAAACACTGATAATTACTTGATAAATTGGCAAGCTTGTGGTAAGTGCAGCGATGATTAAAAGTAAAAAGAAAAACACACAAATTACATTTCCAAAAGGTATATGTGAAAATGCAACAGGTAAGGTTTTAAAAACCAAAGATGGCCCACTATCAGGGGTTAAACCTACGCTAAATAAAGCAGGGAAAATCATAAAACCAGCAAGTACTGCTATGAGAGTATTTAAAATTCCTGTATAAACAGAAGTTTTGATTAAATTCTCATTTTTCTTAAGGTGAGAAGATAAGGTTATCATTACACCAAAACCCAAAGATAAGGCAAAAAATACTTGCCCTAAAACGTCTATAAACAATTTAGGAGTGATTTTGGAAAGATCAGGAGTAAGGTAAAATTTCACGCCCTCACTTGCTCCCTCAAGTGTTAAATTACGCACAACAACAACCAAAAGACAGATAAATAAAAATGGCATAAGGTATTTTACTGACTTTTCTATGCCATCAATCACACCTTTTTTTAAGATAATCCAGTTAATTATCACGAATATAGTAGTAAAAATTCCTATTAACAAAGGATTATTTTCTATAGTAGAGCTATAAAATTCGCTTGTATATTGAGCATTAATGGGGTTTGAAAGGTTAAAATCGCCTATGATGATTTTAAAAATATAAGCCAAAACCCATCCGCCTATTACCATATAATAAGCCATAATTCCAAAACTACCTAAAAGTCCCATATAGCCAACACCTTGCCAAGAATTAGATATTTTAACCCCATCGCTTGTTTTTCCGCCAAAAGCATCGACTGAATTTAGCATTCTACGTCTTCCTATGACATTTTCAACCAAAATCACAGGAATTCCTATAAAAATCATAGCTATACAAAAAGCTAAAACATAAGCACCGCCTCCATTTTCACCTACTAAGTATGGAAAACGCCAAGTGGCTCCAAAACCAATAGTCGCTCCTGCTACTGTAAGGATATAAGTTAGCGTATTGCTCCAAGTTTGTCTTTGCATGCTTTTTCCTTGCTAAATTTAAATAAAAAATATTTTAAGATAAAAAATAATACCATTATGCCAAATTTTTATTTATTTTTTTATCAAATTAAAGGAAAATCCATGCAAAAAAAGAAAATTTTGTTTTTAGGTGCAGGATATGCTACTTTATCGGCTATAAAAGCCTTACCTGATGAGTTTTTTGAAAAAGCACAAGTGAGTTTGATTAATAACAATTCTTATCATTATCATACTATTTTACTACATAAAGTAGCTTCTAATGAAGATATTTATAGTTCAAAATATGATCTTTTACCTTTATTAAATCCAAAAATCAACTTTATCCAAGATGAAGTTTTAAAAATTTCTAAAGACAAAGTTTTTACTAAAAATAATGAATTTGACTTTGATATTTTAGTATGTGGGCTTGGTTTTGCTAAAGAAACTTTTAGTATTAAAGGTATGCAAGAATATGCTTTGAGTATAGATAATTATGAAAATGCTTTAAAGATTAATGAAATAATATATGAGAAAATAAAAAATTATAAAACTACCCAAAATGAAGATGATTTAAAAATCACAGTTTGTGGCGGGGGTTTAAGTGGAGTTGAATTTGTAGCTTCTTTAGCTAAAGAGCTTAAAATTTTTTGCCAAAAAGAACAAATTGCTTATGAGAAATTAGAACTTTCTATTATTGAGGCTATGGATCAAATTTTACCTATGTTTGATAAAAGTTTGGCTTTAAAAGCAAGGCAAAGGCTAGAAGCACTTGGTGTGAAAGTATATGAAAAATCTAAAATCATAGAATGTGAAAAAAATGGTATAAGACTTGATAAGGGAGAATTTGTTAAAGCTAGTACTATCATTTGGACTGCAGGGGTTAGAGGCAATAGCGTTATAGAAAATAGCTCAGACTTTCCAAGTGCAAGATCGCGTATAGAAGTAGATGCTTTCATGCATCCTTTAAATGTTGAAAATCCATCAAAATACTTTTTTATAGGTGATAATAGTTTATTTAAAAATCCTAAAACCAGCACTCCTTATCCTCCAACAGCCCAGCTTGCATTAAGAGAAGGAGCTTATGTAGCTAAAGCTTTAATGGCTATGATTGATGAGAAGGAATTCAAGCAAGAATTTTCTTTTGTGAGTGGAAATACCGTTTGTTCAATCGGAAATGATTATGCAGTTGGCACAGTTTTACATAAGCCAATTAGTGGTTTTTTAGCAATAAAACTTAAAATTTTTATAGAAAAATTATGGCAGTATCAGCTTATAGGGATAAAAGGATTTTTTAAATAAACATATAAGAATCATCATAAGTATGATTTAATCTAGCCTGAATACTCTCTTTCCATCCTTTTGCTAGGGTGGAAATTTTTTCTAATTTTTCTAAAGAATTTGAATTTTTAAAAGGATTAGAAAATAATTGATTTAACTCCATAATACTTAAATTAGTTTCATCTTTTTGTAAGATTTTGATTTTGTCATTTTTGTTTATTATACCTTCTTTCAAGACTCTATAGTACCATCCATTTCTTCCGCTTTTGAAAATTTCTTGAGTGAAATTTAAGTGATTGTGTATGCTAGAAATTTTAAAACAAGGCTTGCGCGGTTGACTTACTTGTAAAATACAAGTACCTATCTCATGTATATCCCCACAACAAACATTATTTTCATTTAAACCATTAATACTTAAATTCTCTCCCATTTCCCCAAAATTTAAGTATTGATTTAAATAATTATTCCATAAAGTATAGTTTTGCACACTATTTGCAAAAACAACTTTTTCTAAATCTCCATGATGAATTTTATCAGCTATTTCATTATCAAGAATATAATCTGTATAAATTTGCAAAGAATTTAAATAAATATCCTTGATAAATGCTGAATGAAATTTATTATAGTTTTTGATTTTGCCAATTTGCAAAGATTTAATAAAGCTCATCAAGAAACTTTACTTAAAAAATCATTTGCATCTACATAGCCTATAATACGTCCTTTTTCCTCGCCTTTGTTAAAAAATATCATCACAGGAGGCCCAAAAACTCCAAATTCTTTCATAAGAGCTAAATCTTCTTGGCTATTATGTGTCACATCTGCTTTTAAAAGTGTGTAATTAGCAAGCAAATTTTGTACTTTCGTATCTGTAAAAGTATATTCCTCTAAAAGTTTGCAGTTTTCACACCAAGTAGCTGTAAATTCAAGCATGACTGGTTTGGTAGAATTTTGTAATTCTTGCTTAAGTTCTTTTAAGTTTTTAATGGTTTTAAAACTTAAACTAGAGTTATTTTCTTTTGAAGCAAGGTTAAACTCAAGAGGTTTTAGCAAGCTTTTTGAACCCATTGAGCCACCTAAAATTAAACTTAAACTATAGGCTAAAATTAAAATCATACTTGCTTTTTTAAATTTATCAAAATTAGTTTTTGCTTCATCAAATAAACCCATAAAGCTAGCAAAAAATACCCCTATAAGCCCATAAAGCATTAAAATGACATTTGCACTAAGTATTCTTTCTAGCATCCAAACTGCCATGATAAGCATGATAAAACCAAAGAAAATCTTTATTTTAAGCATCCAAGCTCCGCTTTTTAAAAAACTTCCTCCAAGTCCTATTAAAAATAAAGGCATGCCCATACCAAAACTCATCACAAATAAAGAAAGTCCTCCTAAAAATACATCACCACTATTAGTAATGTAAAGCAAAGCCCCTGCTAAAGGTGCAGCCACGCAAGGTCCTACAATAAGAGCTGATAAAAAGCCCATGATAGCTATACCAAAAACTCCGTTTTTACCTTCTATTTTTTTATTAATAAAATTTTGAAATTTAAGTGGCAGTTGTAATTCATAAAGGCCAAACATAGAAAGTGAGAGCAATACAAAGATGGCTGCAAAAGTAATGATAATCCAAGGTTGTTGTAATAAACCTTGTACATTAGCCCCTGCAAGACCTACTAAAGCACCTGCTATAGCATAAGCTAAAGACATAAAAAAGACATAGATAAAAGATAAATAAAAGCTGTATTTTTTAGATGGTTTATCTTTGAGTTTCATTGCGATTAATGATGAAAGAATAGGTATCATTGGTAAAATACAAGGAGTAAGTGCTAATAATAAACCATATCCAAAGAAAGTTAAAAGCGTGATAAATATATTTTGTGTGCTTAAATCATTAGCAATTTGCTCATCTTCGTTTTGTTTTTTAAATTGATCTTTAGTGGATTTTATAGCATAAATTCCATTTTGTTTATTAAGTTCATAATTTACATATACAGGACGATAGCATAAACCTTCTTCTGAGCAACCCTGATAAGCTAAGGAAAGTTTTGCTTTGTTGTTTTTAACAAAATCATCTAATAATAATTGAGGTATAAAAAGTTCAAGTTGGCTAAAGATTACTTCTTTGTTCTCTCTAGTTTGAGTTTGTGGGAAATTTAATAAAGAAGTAATGTCATTTGAATCTAATTCTACTTTGACTTGATCTTTGTAAAGATAAATTCTATCTGCAAGATTGATTTTTAAGAAAATTCCTTGATTATTGCTGTGGGTATTGAGTTTAAAAGCTTCATTGAGTGATAATACTCCATTATTAGCAAAAGCTAAATTTAAAAAAATAAAAAATACCGCTAAAAAACGCATTTTTCTCCTTGAAACTATAAATTAAATTTGTTTTATTTTACTTATTTGTGGTAAATTTAAGTTAATAATTATCCTAAATTAAGGAGTTTGTTATAAACTAAAATTTCAATTTTAAACAATCTTATATTTAGTGAAATTTAGTTGCTATTTGCTATATTTGAAATCATAATAAAGGAAATTTTTGAATAATATTTTTTTAGTACACAATAAATTTAACGAGCATAAAAAAATTACTTTAAAAACATATATGGTTAATGCTTTTTTGTTGGTTTTTTTATTGTTTTTATTTTTTTATTTATCTTTTTTAAGTGCTAGTTATAATTTTGATTTTATGGCAATTTATGAATATAAAGACAAAATGATGCAAGGCTTTTTTACGAGTTTTTTTATTAGTATTTTGTCTTTGATTGTAGGTGTGATTTTTGCTTTGATTTTATGCTATATGAGTCTTTGTAAAATTGTACTTTTTAATATGTTTGCAAGAGTTTTTATAGAACTTGTTAGAGGTACACCTTTACTAGTGCAAATTTTATTGATTTATTATATTTTTGCGGATAATTTAGGGCTTGATAATCGTTATGTTTGCGGAGTTTTGATTTTAGCTTTATTTGCTAGTGCTTATATTTGTGAGATATTTAGAGCAGGAATTTTAAGTGTCGATAAAATGCAATATGAAAGTGCTAAAGCTTTGGGTTTAAGTGAGTTTGAAATTTATAAAAGCGTTATTTTCCCCCAAGCTTTAAAAAATATCTTAGCACCACTAAGCGGACAGCTTAGTAATTTAATTAAAGATAGCTCTCTTTTAAGTGTTATAGCTATTTCAGAATTAACACAAAATGCTCAAGAAATCAATGCTTTTACCTTTTCTACTTTAGAAATTTATATTCCTTTGGCACTTTGCTATTTGGTTTTAACTTTACCTATTTCTATGTTCTCAAGAAAGCTTGAAAAGAGTTTTTCTTAAAAGAAAAACTCAAGTTTTTGTTCTTTGAAAACTTCTTGCATATCTTTGAGGTATTTTTGACTTAGTTTATCAAAAAGACCATTTTCTTTAGATTTTAAAATAAACTCATTGAGTTCTTCTTTTAATTTGGTATTGTTTTTATTTAAAGCTATGGCCCATTGCTCAGGTGTTTTTTCAAAAGGGGTAAAAATAGCTTTTGTTTGCTCAGGATGTTTTTTCCATGCTTTATAAATACTCATTTGATCATAAATAAAAGCATCAGCTTTAGCTTGAATGACTTCTAAAATGGCTGCATTTTCTTTATCAAATACTAAGATTTTTGCATTTTTAAGATTTTTTTGAGCATATAAATGCGCACTTGAACCTCTTTTTAAAGCAAGGATTTTCCCTTTTTGATTTAAATCTTCTATGGAATTAATATTTGAATTTTTAGCACTTAATATCGCTAAATTTGCCTTAGCATAAGGCAAGGTAAAATCTATTACTTTTTTTCTTTGCTCGCTTATGCTCATAGAAGACATGATTAGATCTATTTTTTGAGTTCTTAAAGCAGGTATAAGTCCATCCCAAGCTATGTTTTGAATTTTTAAATCATAGTTTTTTTCTTTAGCAAAGGTTTGTAAAAACTCTACACTAATGCCGCTTGGATTACCTTTAGTATCACTCATTTCAAAAGGAGGGTAAGCTAACTCCATACCTACGATTAATTCTTTTGCATGGATTGTAAAAAACAAGCTTAGTAAAAAAAGTATTTTTTTCATTTTTTAACTCCAAATTTAGCTAAAGCTTTCTCATAATCTTCTTTTGTATCTATACCTATGCTTTGACTTTGTATTTTTAACATTTTGATTTTTTTACCATTTTCTAGGGCTCTTAATTGTTCTAATTTTTCACATTCTTCCAAAGCTGAGTTTTTCAAAGTACAAAATTCTTGTAAATTTTTAACCCTATATGCATAAATTCCAAGGTGGGCTTTAAAATTTTGTTTATAATTTACCCTTTCATAAGGAATTTTAGATCTTGAAAAATACAAAGCATAATTATTACTATCGGTAACTACTTTAACCAAATTTGGATCATTACAAGCTTTTGCATCTACTTCTTTGTAGCAACTACTCATAAAACAAAGCTCATCTTCAAAAGCTTTTTGGCTAAATTCTTTAAAATCCTTAATATTTTGTGTTTCTATAAAAGGCTCATCGGCTTGGACATTGATGATTAGCTCATTTTCATTTAGTTTTAAAATTTGACAAGCTTCGTTGATCCTATCAGTGCCACTTTCGTGATTTTTACTTGTTAAAACTGCTTTTACATTATGTTTTTGTGTTATTTTTAAAACCTCTTCATCATCAAGTGCGACGCACACTTCATCAACTTCTTGCATTTTTTTAGCTGTATAAATAAACATAGGTAAATTATCAATCTCGCATAAAATTTTATTTTCAAAACGACTTGATTTTAATCTTGCTGGTATGATTATCATTGTTTTATCCATTCTATAATAGTTTGTTTTAGATTTTCAAGTTTGCAAACTTGATTTTGCTTTTGTGTGCTTGTAAATAAGCTTGCGATATTTGGATGAATTTCTTGCTTAAATTCTTTTGCAAGTTCTTGCATGCAAGCTTGTTCATCTTGGCATTCTTTGTTATAAATTGCTTGATACATACTTGGGGTAAATTTACTCCATTGTGCTGTGGAAGTGATAAGCGTAGTAGTGTTAGAATCAAGCATTTTAAAGCAAGTGCAAGTATGAGGGTCTAAAAGTCCTAAGTGGCTGTATTGTTTGATATATTGCATACACTCATCATCATTACAAAAATCAGCTTCAAAGTCTTCTTGTAAAAGCTCTAGCTCTTTTTGGCTAAGCTCATAATATTTTTCATTCTTTAAAGCCTGCATTAACTCTTTGGTGCGTTCATCTTTAAATTTATCAAAAAGCAAGCGTTCTATATTTGATGATATAAGTATATCCATAGCAGGAGAAATAGTCTTTTGTAAGCTTTTATTTCTTAAATCATATTTGCCTGTATTAAAAAACTCACTTAAGATATTGTTTGAATTGGAAGCAATTTTAATTTTACCTATATTTGCTCCTATTTTTTTAGCATAATAAGCTCCCAAAGCATCACCAAAATTTCCACTTGGAATGATAATATCTATTGTTTTATCAATTTTTAAACTAGCATAGTAATGATAGATGATTTGAAAAAGTATTCTTCCAAAATTAACTGAATTTGCAGCACTTAGACTTAACTTTTCTTCTTTTAAAGTATTTTTAAAATCCTCATCATTTAAAAGCGCTTTTAGGGCATTTTGCGCATCATCAAAATTACCTTCGATGGCTATGGATTTTAAATTGCTTGCATTTGAATGTGTCATTTGTAAAGCTTGAGTTTTACTTGTGCCTTCATTTGGGTAAATACAAACCACTTTTATGCCTTTTTTATTTTCAAAGCTTTTTAGCGTAGCAGGCCCTGTATCACCACTTGTAGCACACATGATTAAAAAATCATCATCTTTTTTTAAGTGTTCTAAAAGCACACCAAAAGGCTGTAAGGCCATATCTTTAAAAGCTCTTGTTGGTCCATGGAATAATTCATTAATATAAAGCTTATCATTAATTTTTCTTAAATGAACAGGGCAGGTTTTATCATCAAAACTCTCATAAGTTTTTAAAGCTTTTTTAAAAACTTCAAGCTCTAAATCAAAATCAAAAGCTGCGATGATTTTTAAGGCTAATTCTTTGTAGCTTAAATTTTTTAAAGCATCATTGTTAAGCTTTGGTAGATTAAGTGGTGCATATAAAGCATTATTAGGTGCACTAGGGCTAAGCAAGGCTTTTGAAAAGCTTACTTGATGGTTTTTATCTTGGGTTGAGTGTAGCAACATTTTCTTCCTTTTTGTTAAATTTATAAATATAATCTTGCAAAACTTGTTTAAAGCTATCTTTTAAAACAATATCAAGATGAATAAGTTCAGTTTTAAAGCCAAAATCTTTTACTTTCACATAGTCTTTAAAGGTTAGCATCAAGGTGTCGCAATTGTATTTTTTTAAAAGTTTTTCTAATTCTTCTTTTTTGAAAGTATAATGATCGGCAAAAAAATAGCAAGCCCTAGCTTTGATAAAATGCTCATATAATCTAAAAGGCTTTGCAATAGAGCTTATTAAAACTGCTTTTTGATTTTCTTTTACATGAGAATAACGCACAAAGTCTTCATTTTCTTTAGCTATAAAATCAGCCCTTTTAGCAAAAGATTTTGGCAAACGATAAGCCCCGCTAGGTAGGGTAAAATTAAAAAATGGCTCATCTTTACTTTGCAATAAAATATTAAGCTTTTTAATGTGAAATTTAGAAAAAGCATCATCTAAAAGTATGATTTTTGCTCCAAGCTCGATAGCTTTTTGTATGCCTTTAACCCTATCTTCGCTTACTATCACTCCACTAATGTGCTTTGTAAGTGCATACTCCATAGCTTCATCGCCACTTTCTTTAATATCGCATAAAATTTCATCTTTGTGTTTAACGATAATTAAGCCTTTACTTTGTCTTTTATAGCCTCTTAAGATGATAAAACAATTTTCAAACTCAGCTGCTATAGCTTTACAAATAGGAGTTTTTCCATTGCCTCCTAGGGTTAGATTACCTATGCTTATAATGGGTAAATTAAAATCAAGTTCTTTTTTAAATTTAGTATTTAAAATAGCTATAATCATATATAAAAAGCTAAAAGGCAAAAGCAAAAAGGCTAGAGTTTTTTGTAAAAAATTAGGTTTAAAAAAATAGCGATCAAGCCAAGTCATATGTATTCTCTAGTGTTGTTGGAAGTTTTCTTTTAAAAGCATTATTTTGCACACGCTCTAAGACTAAATTTTTTAAATTCTCATCAAAATTTTCCAAGCTTTGATTGTTTTCTAAAGCTTTTAAAACTTCATCTAAGACTTTATATTTATAGCCAAGATCTTTTTCATCGCTTTGATTTGGCCAAAGATCAGCGCTAGGAGCTTTTTGTATGAAATTTTCATGCACACCCATAAATTTAGCAAGCTCAAAAACTTCACTTTTATAAAGTGTAGCCAAAGGATTAAAAGCGCAAGCTAAATCTCCATAAATAGTTCCATAACCAAGCATAAGCTCGCTTTTATTAGAAGTGCCTACCACTAAAGCATTATGTAAGGCTGAATAATCATAAAGCAAGCTCATACGCACTCTTGCGGCTAAATTCCCAAAGCGTAAAGGGGTTAAGTTTTGACAAATTTTTTCATAAGCACAAAGTACTTCATCAATATAAATGATCTTGTGATGAATTTGCAAATCTTTACAAAGCATTAATGCATCATCTAAATTTTCTTTTTTAGAATGTTTTGTAGGCATTAAAAGCACAAAAAGTTTTTCACCTACTGCTTTTTTGCAAAGATGAGCTACTAAAGCTGAATCTATCCCACCACTTAAACCTAAGATGAGATTTTTATCTCCTGCTTGTTCTTTTATAAAATTGATCAATAATTCTTGTAATTTTGTATAATTCATAAAAAATCTTTAAATATTAATTTTTTAAAATTATATTTGATTTAGTTAAAAGGAAGTTTATATGCGTATTTTAAAACAACCATGCGGAATGTATGAAACAAATTGTTATATTATAGATCACAATAATAAGCAAATCATCATCGATCCAGGTGAAAATGCTTATGAGTTTATTAAAGAAAATACAAGCAAACCTTTGGCTATTTTAAATACTCATGGTCATTACGATCATGTTTATGATAATGCTAAAGTTAAAAAGGTTTATGAAATTCCACTTTTTATCCATAAAGATGATGCTTTTATGTTAAAAGATCCTTTTAATTATGGTTTTGAACATTCAAATGCTGATGTGTTGATAGAAAATGAAAATGAATTTAGTATAGATGAGTTTAAGTTTAAATTTCATCATTTCCCAGGGCATACTCCAGGGTGTTGTATGATAGAACTTGTGGGTGAAGATGTGCTTTTTAGTGGAGATTTTTTATTCTATCGTAGTATCGGTAGATGGGACTTTCCTTACTCAGATGCAGCTAAGATGAAAGAGAGTTTATTAAAAGTTTTAGCTTATGAAAAAGATTTTAGATTGCTTCCAGGGCATGGAGAAGAAAGCACTTTAAAAGAAGAACAAAAAGCAATTCCTGCTTGGTTAAGGTATTTTCACTAATGGATAAGGTTTTATATTTTTTAAGTTTTTTGCTGATTTTAAGTGCGGTTTTGAGTTTTTTTAAACCCAAAGAAGCAAAAAAGAAATTTTTTCACAAATGCCCATGTTTTAGAGCGGTGGAAAATGGTTTAATGAGTAGAATTTGCATTTATGCAGGAAGTTTTGGTTTTATGTATTCTGTGCTTTATATAGGATTTGGAGTGTATGATAAAAAGCTTTTTATGATTTTGCTTTTATCTTTTGCGATATGGTATTTTGCTTGGGTTTTAAAAAAAGAGTAAAAAACTATCATTAAAAATGTTAAAATACTTTTTTAATTATCAAAAAGGGTATTAAAATGAGAAAAAGCATAGCAGAATGGCAAAAACAAGAGCTACTTTTACTTTCCTTGCCTCATGAAAATAGCGATTGGAAGCCTTATTTAGAAGAGATTTTACAAAGCTATGAAGAATTTGTTAAAGCTGTGGCAAATTTTCAAAAAGTTTTACTTATAGCACCAAGTGAAAAAGACTTTCAAAGATTTAAGCATATAAAAAACGTTGATTTTTTTAAATGCGATACTAATGATACTTGGATTAGAGATTTTGGTGCAATTGATGTATGTGAAGATGATAAACTCATAGGGCTTGATTTTACTTTTAATGCTTGGGGAGATAAATTTCAAAGTACTTTGGATAATGCAGTCAATTCAAAGCTTTTTGCACAAAAATTGCCTGGAAAATTAGAAAAAATTGATTTTATCTTAGAAGGTGGAAGTATTGATTTTAACGGGCAAGGGATAATGCTTACAACGAGTGCTTGTTTGTTAAATGAAAATAGAAATTCACATTTAAATAAAGAGCAAATTGAAGCTAAATTAAAAGAAATTTTTGGTTTAAATCAAATTATATGGTTAAATCATGGCTATATAAAAGGTGATGATACTGATCATCACATAGATACTCTAGCAAGATTTATCAATGAAGAAACTATCGCTTATTGTGTGTGTAAAGATGAAAATGATGAGCATTATGCACCTTTAAAGGCTATGGAAGAGGAGCTGAAAAAAACAAGATTTGATTTATTAGAGCTTCCTTTACCTAAGCCTTTGTATTTTGAAGGTAAAAGGCTTGGTGCTACTTATGCAAATTTTGTTTTTGTTAATGGTGGTTTGATAGTACCAACTTATAATGATGAAAACGATGCTTTGGTATTAGAAAATTTACAAAAAACATGTAAAGATAGAAAAGTAGTAGGGGTTGATGCAAGAGTGTTTTTAAGACAAAATGGTTCTTTGCATTGTTCTTGTCAAAACCGCTATGAAGGTCAAAGATGAATTTGCAAAAAAGCGCAACTATTATCGCAAGTGTATGTGCTATTTTTTTAGCTATTGTTAAATTTATAGTAGGTTTAGCTTCAGGTTCTGTTGCGGTGCTTTCTAGTGCGATTGATTCTTTACTTGATTGTGTGATTTCGGGTTTAAATTTTTTAGCTTTGAAAAAAAGTTCTCAAGGATCTAGTAAAGAATATAATTTTGGCCTTAGTAAAATTGAAGCTTTAATGGGGCTTTTTGAAGGTCTTGTGATTAGTGGGATTGGGGTTTATATTTTTTATGAGAGCGTTTTGAAAATTCACAATCAAGAAAGCGTTGAAAAACTTGATCTTGGAATTTTTGTCATGGCTTTTGCTATGGTTGTGACTTTGTGTTTGGTGGTTTTTTTAAACTATGTTGCTAAAAAAACAAAAAGCTTGATTATAAAAGCCGATAGTTTGCACTATAAAATAGACTTTTTAACTAATGCTCTAACGCTTTTAGCACTTGTGATTATAGCTTTTACAAATTATCATTTTATTGATGGTTTATTTGGTATAGCTATAAGTTTATATACGATTTTTTCAGCTTTTAAAATCATAAAAGAAAGTTCTAAAATTTTATTAGATGTGGCAATTGATAAAGAGCAAGTTGAAGTGATTAAACAAATTATAAGCGCAAATAAAGAAGTCAAAAGCTTTCATCATTTAAAAACTAGAAAAAGCCCTGATATACTTTATGTTAGTGTGCATTTAGTTTTTGAACCTACAATATCACTTTTAAAAGCTCATAAAATCGGTGACGAGATTGAAGATAGTATAAGGGAGTATTTTAAAGATGATTTTTGGAATATCCATATACACTTAGACCCTTATGATGATTCAGAAGAAGAAAGGAGTAAAAATGAAATTAGCACTCATACAGCAAGAATTTAAACAAAATAAAGAAAAAACTATAGAAAAAACATGTGAATTTATCAAACAAGCAGCAAAGGAAAAGGCTGAGCTTGTATGCTTGCAAGAGCTTCATCAAACGCAGTATTTTTGTCAAAGTGAAAATACAAACTTTTTTGATTTGGCAAATGATTATGAAGAAGATGTTAAATTTTGGTCTAATGTAGCTAAAGAAAATAAAGTTGTTTTGGTAACTTCTTTATTTGAAAAAAGAAGTGCAGGACTTTATCATAATACTAGTGTGGTATTTGAAAAAGATGGCTCCATAGCAGGTAAATACCGCAAAATGCATATACCTGATGATCCTTGCTTTTATGAAAAATTTTATTTTACCCCGGGTGATTTGGGTTTTGAACCTATACAAACAAGCGTTGGAAAGCTTGGGGTTTTAATATGTTGGGATCAATGGTATCCTGAAGCTGCTAGGTTAATGGCTTTAAAAGGAGCTCAAATTTTGATTTACCCTACTGCTATAGGTTGGTTTGATAAGGATGAAAAAGAAGAAAAACAAAGACAACTTGAAGCTTGGATAGGTGTGCAAAGAGGCCATGCTATAGCTAATGGCTTACCTGTAGTAGCTATTAATAGAGTGGGTTTTGAAAAAGATGAAAGCGGTGTGGAAGATGGCATAAGATTTTGGGGGAATTCTTTTGTTTTTGGGGCTCAAGGCGAAGAGCTTTTTAGAGCCGATGATAAACAAGAGCTTTGTAAAATCATTGAAATTGATATGCAAAGATGTGAAAATGTGCGCAGATGGTGGCCATTTTTACGCGATAGACGCATAGAGTATTTTCATGAATTAAATAAAAGATTTATTGACTAAAAGGAGGAAAAATGAAAAAAGTTTTAGTGCCTTTGGCAAAAGGTTTTGAAGAAGCTGAGTTTATAGGTATAGCTGATGTTTTAAAAAGAGCAGGGGAGGCTAGTGGAAATTTAGAAGTTATTATTGCTTCGCTAGATGATGAGCTTTTAGTACAAGGAGCTAATGGAATTTGCATAAAGGCTGATATAAGTTTAGCTAGTGTTGATCAAGAAAATTTAGACGCAATTGCTTTGGCAGGTGGATTTGAAGGTATGATGAATTTAAAAAACAATCAAGCTATCATAAAAATCATACAAGATTTACATGCTAAGAAAAAAATCGTAGCGGCTATTTGTGCTTCACCTATGGTATTGGCAAAAGCAGGGGTAATTAATGGAGAGTTTTCTTGCTATCCTGGTTGTGAAGTAGGTATTGAAGGTGTAAGAGTAAATAAAGCAGTTGTGGTAAATGAAAATGTCATCACAGCAGCTGGGCCTGCTACGGCTATTTTATTTGGTTTAGAGCTTGCTAAGCATTTATGCTCAGAAGAAATTTATCAAAAACTTTATGAAGGTATGCTTGTTCCTTTGACAAAATAAACCCTCGCTAATGAGGGTTTAGCTTACATTTGTTTCATAAGCTTGGTGATTTCACCCTCATGAGGAAATCTATCTACTTCGCAGTTAAACAAGTCTTTTTTAGAGTAAATGATTTTGCCATCTACTTCTACTATAAAATGACCACCACCTTTTTCTATGGTAGAAATTTGCACATCTTTGAATTCATTTTGTATTTCTTCTGCAACCCTTGCAGCTTGTGGTTTGTAATTTCAAAGATTACAATAATAAATTTTTACTTCCATTTTTTACTCCTTTTTTGAAAGTAAGCTATTATACATTTTTTATGCTTGTAAGTTTTAAATTTAAGGTTTTTTTTTATAATAATAAAAAAATACAAGGGAAAATATGAGCCAATTTACACATTTACATTTACACACAGAATATTCTTTACTTGATGGAGCAAATAAACTCAAAGAGCTTGCTAAAACGCTAAAAGCGCAAGGTGCAACAAGTGTTGCTATGACTGATCATGGAAATATGTTTGGTGCTATTGATTTTTACAAAACAATGAGGGCTGAGGGGATTAAACCTATCATAGGGCTTGAAGCATATTTACATAATCACGATGATTTAAGTGATAAAAGCTCAAGACAACGCTTTCATATTTGTTTGTTTGCTAAAAATGAAATTGGCTATAAAAATTTGATGTATTTAAGCTCGCAAAGCTATATACATGGTTTGTATTATTACCCAAGGATTAACAAAAAGCTTTTAGAAGCACATAGTGAGGGTTTGATTTGTTCTTCTGCGTGTTTGCAAGGTGAGGTTAATTGGCATTTAAATACCAAAAATGAAAGAAATTTAAAATTTGGTGCAAAAGGCTATGAAGGTGCAAAAGAAGCTGCGCTTTGGTATAAAAAGGTTTTTGGAGATGATTTTTACCTTGAGATTATGCGTCATGGTATTGATGATCAAAAATTTATCGATGATTCTATTATTAAACTTGCTAAAGAGCTTGATATAAAAATTATTGCAACTAATGATACACACTATACTTTTAAAGAAAGAGCAGCTGCACATGAAGTATTTATGTGTATAGCTATGGGGGTTAAACTTGATGATCCTGGGCGTTTAAGACATGAGGTTCATGAGTTTTATGTAAAGACACCAGAGCAAATGAGCGAACTTTTTGCTGATATTCCTGAAGCCATTGAAAATACTCAAGAAATAGCTAATAAATGTAATTTAGAATTAAAACTAGGTGATCCAACGCCACCAAATTTTAAATTTACCCGTGAATATGCGAAAAAATATGGCTTAAGCTTAAGTCAAGAAGATCAAGAATTTAGCTTTGATAATGATGATATAGTTTTTGAGTATCTTTGTAAAAAGGGTTTAGAAGAAAGACTTCAATTTATCGATGAGAGTAAGCATCAAGAGTATAAAGATAGGCTTGATTTAGAAATTAGTATTATTAAAAATATGAAATTTTCAGGTTATATGCTTATCGTTCATGATTTTATCGCCGCAGCTAAGGAAAAAGATATACCAGTTGGCCCAGGGCGTGGGAGTGCAGCGGGGAGTTTAGTTTCGTATTGTTTGAAAATTACAGATTTAGATCCTATACCTTATAATCTTCTTTTTGAGAGATTTTTAAATCCTGAGCGTGTATCAATGCCCGATATTGACGTGGATTTTTGTCAAGATAGAAGAGGGGAAGTGATTGATTATGTTATTGATAAATATGGAGCTGAAAAGGTTGCACAAGTTATTACTTTTGGTAAGCTTTTAGCAAAGGGAGTAATCCGTGATGTGGCTAGGGTTTGTGATATGAGTATACCTGATGCGGATGCTTTGGCAAAATTAGTTCCTGAAGAGCTAAAAATCACTTTAGAAAAAGCCTATGAGCAAGAACCAAAAATTGCTGAATTTGTAAATTCTCATCCAAAAGGACGTCAAGTTTGGGATTTTGCTAAAGCATTAGAAGGTTTAAATAGAAATGCAGGTATGCACGCAGCAGGGGTTGTGATATCTAATGAAGCTTTATGGAATAAAGCTCCACTTTTTAGACAAAGCAAAAATGATGAGTGTCATTTGGTAACGCAGTATTCTAAAGAATATCTTGAAGATGTGGATTTAATCAAATTTGACTTTTTGGGTTTAAAAACCCTTACGGTGATTGATAATGCGATTAAGCTAGTGAAAAAGCGCTATGGTAAAGATGTAATTTGGGAAAAGATTGATATGAATGATCCTAAGGTTTATAAAACCATACAAAGTGGTAATACCTTGGGCATTTTCCAAATAGAATCAGGCGGTATGCAAAGTTTAAATGCTAGGTTAAAGCCTGAAAGATTTGAGGATTTAATAGCGGTTTTAGCTTTATATAGACCAGGACCACTTGATAGTGGAATGGTGGATGATTTTATCGATATCAAGCATGGTAGAAAGGCTGCTACTTATGCATTTGAAGATTTAAAACCTATACTTGAAAATACTTATGGGGTTATAGTTTATCAAGAGCAGGTTATGCAAATAGTGCAAAAAATTGGTGGTTTTTCTTTGGGCGGAGCTGATAATGTGCGTCGTGCTATGGGTAAGAAAAAAAGAGAAATCTTAGATAATCTCAAAGCAGAGTATTTAGAAGGAGCTAAAAAACAAGGCTATGATGAGAAAAAGGCTGATGATTTGTTTGAGCTTATTTTGAAATTTGCCGAATATGGTTTTAACAAATCTCACTCAGCTGCCTATGCACTTATAACCTTTCAAACAGCGTATTTAAAAACTTATTATCCAAGTGAATTTATGGCTGCACTTTTAACAAGCGAAGAAAGCAATGTAGATAAGGTCGCAAAATATATTGAAGAGATGAAAAGAATGAATATCAAGCTGTTACCACCAAGCATTAACAAAGCTCAAAGAGAATTTAGTGCAACTAAGCTTGAAGATGGTTCTGAAGCTATTATTTATGGGCTTGGAGCGATTAAGAGTGTGGGAATTCCTGCGATAGAAAATATCATGGCAATTCGCAAGGAAGAGGGCTTTAGTGATTTTGATGATTTTATAAGTTCGATTGATCCTACTAAGATTAATAAAAAAACCATAGAAAATTTAGCTAAATCAGGTGCTTTTGATGAGTTTGGTTATACTAGAAAATGTTTAGTGGATAATCTTGAGCTTATTTCAGAAACAAGTAGAAAAATCGCTGAAGTTAAAAGAAACTCTACTGCTTCTCTTTTTGGAGAAGAGGAAATAGCTGCAGATATTAAAGTAGGGCTTCATGATAGCAAAGTAGAATTTGAACTAATGGAAAAATTAGGCTATGAAAAAGAAATCTTAGGAATTTATGTATCAGGCCATCCTTTGGATAAATTTGCAAGTCAAATAGAAGGCATAGAGTATTTTAAAAGTATGGATTTTGAAACACTCAAAGGCGAGGGTGAGCTTTTGGTTGTAGGAAAGATTGAAGATTTTAAATCAATGATGAGTAAAAGTGGTAAAAGATATGCTAAGGCTGTGGTTTTAGACTTTTACTCTACTTTTGATATGATCATCTTTGAAGCTCAAGTAGAAAAAGTTGAAGCACTTTTTAAAGAAAGCAAAGATGAAGCCTTTGCTTTTTTACTAAGATATAAAAACAATGACAATGACTTAAGCTTTAGTTTAAATGAAATTTATACCCTAGAAGAAGCAAAAGAAAATGAGCTAAAATCTTTTAGTAAGAAGAAAAGCTTTGTAAAAAAAGAAAACAAAGAAGAATTTACCCAAGAGCCTATGAAATTTGAAGAAAATATCATAGAACTTGATATTAACAAACTTAGTAAAGATATGGTTTATGAGATTTATTCTTTAGCAAATTCTAAACATAATCCAAAAGACGCTAATAATAAAAAATTAGTTTTAAAAGTATTAGATGTGGGTAGTTGCTTGCTTTATCATACAGGTTTTGTGATTTCTAAAGAGACTTTTGAAGAAATTTCTCAAAAATGTAAAGGTTAAATATCAATTTAAGCTATGATTATCATAGCTTAAATTGATAATATATTTGAAATTTTTTCTATTAATTCTTTCTTTCTTTTTTCAAGAGAATTTGTGTTCCACTCATTATAATTATATATTATATCTTGAGTTATTGTATAACAAGTTAAAATCTTATCTTTGTTTGCATAAATTTCTTTTTTTTCTAGCAAAATCATAATTTAACGCTTGAACATTTTTTCTCATAGATATTAATGTTAAATTTGCTAACGCATTAGTCCAATTTTCTCTTTCATCTTCTGTAAATATTTCATCCCAATTATATTCTTTGTATTTTATAGGCAATACATGTTCTATTTGTATATTTGCATCTAAAGGTATAAAACTATGATGATTATTATCTGTGGCATATGTTGTAATAATATATCGTTTATTGAAATTGCCACCCTAAAAGCTTAGATGATCTAGCGATAGATTCTAACAATGATGGTTTTAATGATACTTGTAATGCTTCAATATCAACCTGCAAGCAATTGTGTTAAAAGTAGGAAGGTATGTCCATTTAATGAAGAAATAACAGATAATAAGTATCAATACTCCCCGTTTCCTTGCATAGAAGGTACTAGCTATATCGAAGATGATGCTCAAGTTGGTATTAATGATGAAAATAATAATGGTTGGGAAGATGATGGTTCTTGCGGAGGACAAATTTTTATCTTTAATAAAAAAGATAATAGATGCCGCTCTAAAGATAAATTTTTGGCTTAACTGGTGGTTGTTACTGTGATAAAGATAAAGTATTTATAGGTCTTGTACCTTGTAAAGAAGATGAAAAAAGCTAGCAAAACTTAATAAGTAAAATAATTGTTGGAAATATTGAAGTAGATAAAATACAATCTGATTCTATAAAAATACAAGAAAAGATTGAAAGCAATCTTGAGAATTTAACAAGAAAACCTACTAATTAAAAAGAAAAATAAAATTATAGAAAGGAGATAGAGTTTAGTTAAAAGTTTGTTTGGTTAGCCAAAGGGATTATCCTAAACCCTGCAAAAGCAGGGGATACTCAATAAGCCTTGACATAGCAAAGCGTTAAGAGTATAATTATAAGGATAATTTTTATTAGCATTAAGCTCACCTCCCTTCTGGGTGGTAAATTAACGCTAAAGGGTTGCGCCCCTTTGGCGTTGCACCCTTAATATAATTATACCAAACAAACTCTTTAACTTCTTTAATACAACTGATGAAAAGATTTTACATTTTATTCCTTAGTGCTTTAATTTTTGCACCTTCTTTATTATTTGGTGCTACAAAATATAGATGATAATCATATTATCTTTACTTGGGGTTATGGTGAAGTAGCAAATAATATTTTACAAGTTATAAAAGATATTATATCTTTGCTTTAATCAACTAATAAAAGTAAAGAATCTTTTCGTATCAATATCTTAATCAATAGTGATACACTTTATAAAAATCCTTTATTGCAATATAATATAAATAGAAAAATTTCTAAAGATGATAATATCATTTATGCTTTAAAAAATACTTCTAGTATAAATCAAGCTTTTAAAAACTTAAAAGAATTACAAGAAGTATTATTAAAAGAAAATATATTTTTAAATTTTATAGACTTAAATAGTAAAGAAAGCCTTTTAAGTTTTTATAATCAAATATTAAGTAATCATCATCTTAAAGATTATTTTTATATAAAAAATAATCAATTTTTTATTAAAGAAGATATAAAAAATAAAATCGTATTTAATAATATCAATTCTTCTTCTATTATAAGTAATTATCTTAGCTTGTTAAATGATTTTAATACTTTAAGTAAGATAGAACTTATAAATATATTAGAAAGTTTAAGTTTATACAATCTTTCAACTTTAATGCAAGATATACAAAAAAGAAACTTAAAACTAGAATATAACTCAAAAAGCTTTGATAAAGATAGTATCTTTTTATCTAATATGATTATGAATGTGAGATTGAAGTAAGTAAATGGTGGATTTAGCAGGTGTGATTTGTTAATGAAAATAAAAACTCTTTAAAAAACACTTGGGAGTAAAAAACAAATGGTGCCCGAGGTCGGACTCGAACCGACACAAGGTTGCCCTTACCAGATTTTGAGTCTGGCGCGTCTACCAGTTTCACCACTCGGGCTTTTTAAGATTTTAAATTAAAAATTATAGAATATGAAATTATACTAAAAAAAAATTAAAAAAATATAAAATATTTATATAAAAATTAAAATATCTTTAAAAATTGGAACTTTTTTTGCTTGTATATACTTAAAAAATTATTTGTGGAGTAAAATTATGAGAATTAGTAATCAGTATAGTTACTACACTTCTATACAAAATTATACAGATGGTCAGTCTTTGCTTAATAAGTATAATTTACAATTACAAACTGGTCAGCTTATCCAACATTCTTGGGAGAATGCTAATACCTATATTAATGGCTCAAGATTGGAATATGAATTAGCTAATATAGGTCAGGTCATCCAAGGAACTCAATCTGCTATGGAAATGGCAAAAAATACTGATACTGCTTTGAAAAATATTACAGAACTCTTAGAAAAATTTAAAACACTTTTAACAAAAGCCGCTAGTGATGGAAATTCTCAAACTTCTAGAGAGGCTATCGCAAAGGAGCTTGAACTTATAAAAGATTCTATTGTAAATATTGCAAACACTAGTATTAATGGACAATATTTATTTGCAGGTTCTAATGCAGCTACAAAGCCTTTCGATAAATATGGAAACTATTATGGTAATAAGGATAATATTTTTGTAGTAAGTGGTGCTGGAACCCAAATTCCTTATAATATACCTGGATGGGATTTATTTTTTAAACCTGATTCTGATATTAGTAAAATAATTTCATCCAATGTTTCTTTAATCGATAACAGATTTGATGTAAATAAAGACCCTAGCAAAAAAGACTTTTTAGATGAAGAGGATAAATTTTCATATTTAATAGGACAAAACTATGTTCAAGGTGGAGGTCTTGATCCTGATAAAGATTTTGATTATGCGGGTAGTAAACTACCTTTTCCAAGTTCTTCGATGTATATTCAAGGTGTTAGACCTGATGGTACAAGTTTTAAAGCTACTTTAAATATAGGTCCTGAAGATAAAATAGGTGATGTTTTAGAAAATATAGGTCAGCTTTATGGAAATACTGATACTAATAAAGTAGTGGATGTTACGATCAATGATAGTGGTCAAATAGAGATTAAAAATTTAAAAGAAGGTAATAGTTCTTTAGATTTTCATGCAATTGCTTTGACTCCGCAAGCAACAGATAGAACTCAAATTCAAGAACTACAAGAAGCAGCTGAAGCAGCTGGATGGGATCAAGATAGACTTACTAATGAGATTATGCAACAAGCTGTTCCTAATGGTGATTTAAATCAGGTGCAAAGTCCAGTTACGGTGCAAATTAATGGTCAAGATTTTCAATTAAATATACACCAAACAGACTTTATTAAAAGCAATATCAATGGAAATAAAACTGATGGAAAAGACTTTGATGTAGCTTTTGAAAAAGATGGTAATTCTGTATTTGGAAATGTATCGCAAATCATTAGAGGGACAAGCGAATATGCTACTGATAGTACCAAATTAAGCGAAGTAATCGCTAATGCTAATGGAAGTATGGCAGGACAAGTGCTTCAAATGGATATTACCTCTAAGAGTGGTCAAACTTATAATGTTACTATTAATCTAGGAAATTCAACAGTGAGTTATCTTGATCAAAATGGTCAAACAATAAGTTTTCCTATCACGCATTCTCAGTATAATGAAAACACAGGCAATGCAGTTGGTATGCAAACAAAACCTGAGGATATTACCTATGGACAATTAAATGATATTATAGGTATGTTTGCAAGTGATAATATACCAACAACAACTATTAATGCAAATCCAAATGGCACAATTGGCAATAATGATTTTCAAACTATCCAGCAAAATATCTCAAATTCTAAAGATTTTGTTGAAGTCAATATGGACTATAAAGGTCGTATTCACATTACAGATAAATTTTCAACCAATACTAATATTGGATTAACTATTAAAGATTCTAATTCAAATGCAGGTTTTCCTGCGACTGGGGGTCAAGTAAATAATGGTTCTGGTTTTGTATTTAGTGCAAATAATTCTTTAACTATTGACGATCCTAATGTTGATCTAATTAAAGATTTAGATGAAATGATAGATGCTGTTTTAAGTGGAAACATGAGAGCAGATTCTGAAGGGAGTGATCCTAGAAATACAGGTTTACAAGGTGCTTTAGAAAGAATTGATCATCTACAAGATCATGTAAGAAAAATTCATACAACCATAGGAGCTTATACTAATAATATAGAAGAAACAAATAAAAGAATGACATTTTTAAATGTTAATGTTGCTACCATTAAGAGTGGCGTTACTGATGCTGATTATGGGCAAACTTATATGCAATTTATGCAAACTATGGTTTCTTATCAAGCGATGCTTTCAGCTACTTCTAAAATTTCTCAAATTAGTTTATTAAACTACTTATAATTTTTTTGATATAATAGCTTTTTTCTTTATAAAGGATATGTTATAAAAAAAGAAGCTATTTTTGTTATTTTAAATATTTTAATTTTTTATTTTTGTTTGAGTGCTTTAATACCTGATCAAACTTTAGTAGGTATTATAGGGTATTCTTTAGCAAAGCTTAGTTATTTTCTATTTGGGGTATTGACTAAAATTTATCCTTTTGCCTTTTTTTGGTTTAATTATCTTTTATATAAAAATAACTATAATTTTGAACTTATCGAACGTAGATTCAGTATAGCTATTTTTGCTTGCATTTTTGCTTCACTTATTTTTTCTTCAGAATTTTTACAAGATAAAGGCTATATAGCTTCTACTATGTTTGTGATTTTAGATGGACTTTTTGGTAAAATAGGTAGCTTGGTTTTAGTAATTTTGCTTTTATCGTTTGCTTTTATCATTTCTTTTCCAGAATTTATCAAAGAAGTATTTAAAATAGAACTTGATTTTGATTTTTATTTAAAACTTGAAACTTTGGTTAAAAATAAAATTTTTGGATTTTTTGGTGGCGATAAGTATGAAAATGAAACCAAAGAAGAGCAAGAAAAACTTAAACAAGAACTTTTAATCAAAGAGAAAAAAGAAGAGCCCGTTAAAAAGGAAGATCTATCAAAACAAGAGACTCAAGAAAATAAAAAATTTAATCTTAAAGATTTAAGAAATCAAGAATTAGAAGAAGTGATAATTAGTGAAGAGGATAAAAAATTAAGCTCAAGTTATATTCATGAGCTTTCAGAGCCTATCGCAAGTTTTGCTCAAAAAGCTAGTCAAATAAATACAAAGGAAGATGAAATGACCCCTGAAGAGTATTTGTCAAAATATAAAAACAATAGTGAAGATATTTATACTCAAACTTTAAAAAGTAAAAATTTAGATGAACCAAGCTATAAAAGACGTAATATGGACTTAAATGAAAATAAAGAAGAAGTGATAGAAGAAAATTCTTTATTTGCCAAAGAGCTTAAAGAGCGTGAGCAAATGTTACAAAAAGCTAAATTGCTAGAAGAATATAAAATTTTACAAAAAGAAAAAATTTTGGAAGAGCTTAATGAGGATTTTAAAAAAATTGAAGAATTAAACGCCATAGAGGCGCAAAAAGAAGCTGAATTTAAAAAAATTCAAAATAAAACTAGCTTTTTAGGGGTGAAAGATTTTAAAGATGAGGATTTTATCCCGCAAAATGAAGTAAAAGAGCTAGATTTTAATGAAGATGATTTTACTAAACCTGTTAGTATAGAAGAGCTAAGAAGTAAAAAAAATTATGAAAGTCCTTTTGTGGTAGAAGAAGTGCAAAATGAAGTCAAAGAAAAAAAAGTTCCATTTGAAATTGCTCAAGAGTCTATAGTGGAAGCAGTAGATAATAAAACACACCATTCTATCGCTAATGAAGTGAGTGAAAATAAAGCTTTATTGAAAGATCTTGACTTTGGAAATTTTGAAAAACCAAAAGATTTTTCTTTACCACCTTTAGATTTTTTAACCATGCCAAAAGAAGGTAAAAGTGAGATAAATGAAGAAGAGATTGATAGAAAAATTTATGATTTATTGGAAAAATTAAGACGTTTTAAAATAGGTGGTGATGTAGTTAGAACCTATACAGGTCCTGTTGTAACTACTTTTGAATTTCGTCCAGCAGCAGATGTTAAAGTGAGTAAAATTTTATCTTTACAAGATGATTTAGCTATGGCTTTAAAAGCTCAAACTATAAGAATTCAAGCTCCAATTCCAGGTAAAGATGTAGTAGGGATTGAAGTGCCAAATGAAAAAATTGATACAATTTACTTAAGAGAAATTTTAGAAAGTGAGGTATTTAAAAATTCTAGCTCACCTTTAACTATAGCTTTGGGTAAAGATATAGTAGGCGATCCTTTCATCACAGATCTTAAAAAGCTTCCTCATCTTTTAATAGCAGGAACTACAGGAAGTGGTAAAAGTGTGGGAATTAATTCTATGCTTCTATCTTTGCTTTATAGAAATTCACCAAAAACCTTAAGACTTATGATGATAGATCCTAAAATGCTTGAATTTAGTATTTATAATGATATACCACATTTGCTTACTCCGGTAATTACTGATCCTAAAAAGGCGGTAAATGCTTTATCGAATATGGTAGCTGAAATGGAACGCAGATATCGTTTGATGGCTGAAGCAAAAACTAAAAATATAGAAAATTACAATGAAAAAATCAAAGAACAAGGTGGTGAAATCTTACCATTTATTGTAGTGATTATTGATGAGTTGGCTGATTTAATGATGACTGCGGGTAAGGATGTAGAATTTTATATAGGTCGTTTAGCTCAGATGGCAAGAGCAAGTGGAATTCACTTAATAGTAGCCACACAACGCCCTTCAGTAGATGTTGTTACTGGGGTTGTAAAAGCAAATTTACCAAGTAGAATTTCTTATAAAGTAGGGCAAAAGATAGATTCTAAGGTTATTTTAGATTCTATGGGTGCTGAAAGCTTACTAGGGCGTGGAGATTGTTTATTTACTCCTCCTGGTATGAGTGGTTTAGTGCGTTTGCATGCACCTTTTGCAAGTGAAAATGAAATAGAAAATATTGTGGAGTTTTTAAAAGCTCAACAAGTAGTAGAATATGATGAGAGCTTTTTAAAAGATGATAGTCAAGATGGATCTTATAAAAGAAGTGAATTTGATGATGGAGATTTAGATGAACTTTATGAAGAAGCAAAGGCTGTAATCTTAGAAGATAGAAAAACTAGTATTTCTTATTTGCAAAGACGTTTGAAAATAGGTTACAACCGCGCAGCAAATATCATAGAGCAACTTTCACAAACAGGTATTTTAAGTGAACCTGATGCAAAAGGACAAAGAGAAATTTTATAATTAATTTCTTATTGCCTTATTGTGATCTTTTAAAGTAGAGGTAAAAATATGCTTGTTCGTTTTTTTATCTCTTACAAAATATAAATATTCTGTTTTAGCAGGAAAAATAGCTGCCTTAATAGCTTCAAATGAAACATTACACACAGCTTCTTTCGGTATACCATTAAATTTATAAGTGTTATAAGAACTATTATCCGATCTTATTCTTTGTGGAGTGATTTTTTCATGAGAGTATTTTCCATAATTTAATGTTCCATCCATTTGAAGCTTCATACCTTTTCTTAAACGATTTCTAATTACAGATGAAACTATAGGCATTTCTTCATTACTCGCTGCTTCTTTTTGTATAATGGAAGCTATGATGAGATACTCATGCCATTTTTTTTCATTATATTCTCTAAAAATTTTATAAGAAAGCTTTTTAAATTCATTAGCAGAGTAAGCCAAAAGATATTTTACCAAAAGCTCTTCTGTGATACCTTTTGGAATTTTATAAGTTTCGGGAAAAAGCATACCTTCTTTAAAAGGGCTTTGTTTGTAAAATTCTTGCATTAAAGTTTTAGCATTTAAATTTAACTTTGGTGCTAATTCTTCAAAGAAAATTTCAGTCGTTTCTCCAGGAATTAAAGTAATAGTTTCAAGTGCTGCCTTAGCGACGGTAAGTTTATGTAAAAATTCAGCTCTATTTAGTTCTTTTGTGCCTATATTTATCCAACCAGATTGTGGATGGCCTAATAAATATAAAGTATATTTATCAATACCGCTCATTTTATAGTTATTTTTATCTAATTGCGTTATAATCTTACTAACAGAACCTTGTGGTATAAAAACTACAGAGTTTGTTTTTATAGGTAAAAGTAGATAATAAAAAATGGATAAAAGAAAAATTAAAATCAAATCACAACATATTAAAAAAATTCTTAAATTTTTAGCATTACCTATGATACTTTTCATTGCTTTGTTTGTTTACCTCAAAAATGGAATTTACATAGAAAAATTAGAATTTTCTTCTATTAATTTAGAGAAATTATATATTAAATTAGATAAAAAACTCATTTTAAATGCTAAAAAAGTCGTAGTAAATTCTCAAAGTCAAAGTACTCAAAATGAAACTAGCGCAAGTAAAGCTGTGCAGCTTATCAAAGATGTAAAATATATTTATTGGTTTTTTCAAGAAATCAATATTGATGAAATGTTTGTCAATAACTATCCCGTGGAGTTAATTTATAAAAATAATTTATTTTTTGTAAACAGTAAAAATCTTTTAGTAAAAGTGAATTTAAAAATTAGTGATAAAAATATACAAGCTAATATTGATAATTTTCTTTTAAAAGATCATAATCTTAGTGTAATTGGTTCCTTGCTTATTAATCCTAAGACAAAATTTTATATTTTTAAAGGTAAAATCGATAGTGATTTTTTAAAAAGTGATGTTAAATTTTCACTCAAAAGAGAAGAGATTGCTTATGAATTAGAAAATATCAGTTCAAATAATATTTCGCAAATTTTTGATGTTTTAGTAGAAAATGGAGTGCATTTGCCTTCTAATCTTGCTCTTTGGGTGGGTGGTAAGGTAAAGGCTGATTTTTATTTTATAGAAAAATTAACCGGTTTTGCAGATTTTGGAAAACATAGATATTATTTAAATGATATCAATGCCAAAGGTTATGTAAATAATTTAAAAGTAGTTTTAGATAAAGGCATAGATCCTATCGTAAGTCCTTTTGTAAGGCTTGAATTTGCTAAACAAAGACTCGATTTTATTTATGATGATTTGCGTTTTAATAATTATGATTTAGCTCAAAGCCAAATTTATATAGATAATATGCTAAATGAAAAAGCAGGAATTTATATACATATTAAAAGTGATAATGTTAGAGCTGATTATAGGGTTAATAAAATTTTGCTTTTATATGATATAAAATTACCATTTTTGCAAAACAATGGTGTCACAAAGACTGATTTAACACTGAAAATTCCTTTTGATCATCCTGAAAAAATTACTTATAATGGTAGTTTTAATATTATTAATTCAAATATAAATATAAGTGATTTTAAGATAGCTCAGGCAAATGTTACTTTAAAAAAAGATAAACTAAATATACAAAATGCAAGCGTGCAAAGTAGTATGTTTAATGGTGATCTTAATGCAAGTGTTGATTTGAAGCAAAAAAAAGGTGATTTTAAAACCTTTATAACAAACTTAGAACTACCACAAAAGAGCTTAAAAATGGAAAATAAATTTCTTGATTTAAGCCTTGATTTTGACAAAAATATTAGTTTATATAATAAAGAATTTACCACAACTTTAAATTTTGATCAAGGTATGTCTGTTTATGTTGAAAAACTTGCAAAATATAAAGATTATTCTAAATTAATGCAAAAAAATAAAGTGCATGATGGGGAATTATCTTTAAATACTTTAAATTTTCAAGATTTTAATGTAGATATTAATAATACTACTTTTGAGTCATTTTTGCTCTATAAAGATAATAATCCTTATGAATATGATAGTTTTAGTATAAAAATAAAAGGTAATGATTTTAATTTAACTAGTGCAAGTGGTAGTATTTTTGCTCAAAAAGACAATGATGATGTAAATATTACTTTAAATAATATTAATTTATTAATTTCTCAGCAAGATACGGAAAATACTTTAGATACTCTTGAAAATTCAACTTATAATATTAGTGGAAAAAATATAGATTTGATTTTAAAAGATTTTAATAAAACCTTGGATTTTGATCAATTTGACGTTAAAATTCAAAAAGATTATATAAAAGCTTGGGCAAATAGAAATGAATCTAAATTTGACTTTTTGCTTAAAGAAAATCAAATGCAAATTAGAGCTTTAAAAATGGATGATGATTTTCTAAATACTTTTATACATCAAAATGTTTTTGAAAAAGGTGAGTTTAATCTTTATGTAGATGGCAATAGCACCGATTTTTTCAAAGGTAAATTTTTATTTAAAGATACTTATTTAAAAGATTTAAAATTTCATCAACAGCTTTTAAGTTTTATTGATACCATACCTAGTTTAATTTTATTTAAAGCACCCACCTTTAATGAAAAAGGATTTAGTGTTGAAAATGCTGGTATAAGTTTTAACCGTAAAAAAGATCTTTTTGAAATAGACGCACTTAATTTTAATGGCGATAGTGCAGATGTGCTAGGTCAAGTTAAAATCAATTTAAGAAGCAATCAAGTGGATGGTGTATTAGAACTTAGAACGCTAAAATCAGCTAGTTCGGTTATTTCCAAAGTTCCAATTATCAATCAAATTATATTAGGCAAGGATAGACAAATTAGTACACAAATTAAATTAAGCGGAACAGTGGATGATCCTGAATTTAAGACCCAGCTTATCGCACAAAGCTTGCAACTTCCTTATCATTTGATTAAAAATATTTTTGAATTACCAGCTAATTTAGTGAAATAAATGCAAAAAGGAGAAAAAATGAAAATCACTATCATAGGTGCAGGAAATGTCGGTGTAAGCACTGCTTATGCTTTGATTTTAAGAGAGTTGGTTGATGAGCTTGTTTTAATTGATATTAACAAAGATTTGCTTTTTGCTAGAGAATTAGAATTAAGTCAGAGTATAGCTGCTTTTAATTTTGATATTAAAATAACTTGCACAGATGATTATGCACACTCAAAAGATTCTCAAGTGGTTATTTTTAGTGCGGGAATAGCTAGAAAAGAAGGTCAAAGTAGGGATGAGCTTTTTACTATTAATGCTAAAATCATGCTTGAGTGTGCTAATAATATTAAAAAATTTAACAACGATCCTTTATTTATCATAATAAGCAACCCTGTAGATTTTTTACTTGATGCTCTTTATGACAGTAAATTATTCTCATCAAAGAAAATTATTGCTATGGCAGGTGTTTTGGATAATGCTAGATTTAAATATGAAGTTGGTAAAAAATTAAATATAAAAACTTCTTGTATAGATACTAAACTTATAGGTTTTCACAATGATAGTATGATTTTAGTAAAATCTCAAAGTAAAGTTCAAAACAAAGCATTAAATGAGGTTTTAAGTGAATATGATCTTGCTCAAATAGAACAAGAAGTTAAAACAGGTGGTGCTAAAATTATAAAATATTTAAAAACTTCAGCATATTTAGCCCCTGCGAGTGCTTGCGTGAGGATGATAGAGGCTTTAAAAAGTGGAGAATTTTTACCAATATGTGTGATTTTAGATGGAGAATATGGCATAAAAGAAAAAGCTTTTGGTGTTATGGCAAGGATAAGTTTTGATGGAGTACTTGAAATTTTGGAGTTGAAATTAGATAATCAAGAACAAATTGCATTAGAAAATTCTCTCATTGAGTATAATTATAAATAATTTTTTAGGAGTTTTTTACTCCTAATGTTACTTTGCGTTATAAATACCTATTTGTTTTACTTTATATTTTAAATAATATTTACTCATATTATAAATTCGCTATAATAAAAAGTTTGTTTTAAAAATAACTTTTGATAAAAAATCATTAAAAATAACAAAAAATTAGAAAGGAATTTTAATGGTAGCCCCAGAAAATACACCGGTTTGGGTTGATGAAGCAAGATGTAAAGCTTGTAATATCTGTGTTAGCTATTGTCCAGCTGGAGTTTTAGCAATGAGAGATGAAATCAGCGCAGTTTTAGGACAGATGATAGAAGTGGTTCATCCTGATTCTTGTATAGGCTGTAGTGAATGTGAAAGTCACTGTCCTGATTTTGCAATTTTTGTTGCCAAAAGAGATGAGTTTAAATTTGCAAAGCTTACACCAGAAGCTAAAGAAAGAGCGCAAGCTGTTAAAGAAAATAAATATAAAAAATTAAACGCATAGGAAAAACAATGAGAGAAGTGATATCAACAGGTAATGTTTTAGTAGCAAAAGCTGCGATTGATTGTGGCTGTAAATTTTTTGGTGGTTATCCAATTACCCCAAGTTCTGAAATAGCACATGAATTAAGCCATATGCTACCAAAAAATGATGGTACTTTTATACAAATGGAAGATGAAATTTCAGGTATTAGTGTGGCTTTGGGTGCTTCTATGAGTGGTGTTAAGTCTATGACAGCAAGTAGTGGACCTGGAATTTCTTTAAAAGCTGAGCAAATTGGTTTGGGTTTTATAGCTGAAATTCCACTAGTAATTGTAAATGTTATGAGGGGTGGTCCATCCACTGGCCTTCCAACAAGAGTTGCACAAGGAGATTTGTTTCAAGCAAAAGCTCCAACACATGGAGATTATGCAAGTATAGCTTTAGCTCCTGCTTCGTTAGAAGAAGCTTATACTGAAACCATTAGAGCTTTTAATCTAGCTGAAAAATACATGACTCCGGTATTTTTGCTTTTAGATGAAACCATAGGACATATGAATGGTAAGGCAAAATTACCTGATTTAGAAGAATTAGAAATTATTAACCGTAAAAAATTTACGGGCGATAAAAAAGATTACAAACCTTATGCAGCAGGGGAAAATGAAGCTGCTACGCTAAATCCTTTCTTTGAAGGTTATCGTTATCATATCACAGGACTTCATCATGGAGATATAGGTTTTCCAACTGAAGATGGAATGATAGTAGATAAAAATATGAAAAGATTGTTTGGTAAGATTAAAAATAATACAGATGAAATTTGTACTTATGAAGAGTTTATGTGTGATGATGCGCAGTTTTTAATCATTGCTTATGGTAGTGTTGCAAGATCTACTAAAGAAGCTATTTTAAGACTTAGAGAAGAGGGTTTAAAAGTAGGGCTTTTTAGACCAATCACACTTTATCCAGTAGCTGAGAAAAAAATAGCTCAAGTGGTATCTAAATTTGAAAAAGTTATGGTAAGTGAGCTTAATATGGGGCAATATTTAGAAGAAATTCAAAGAGTAAGCAAAAGAGATGATTTTATTAGCTTGCACCGTGCAAATGGTCGCCCTATAACCCCAAGTGAAATTATTGCTAAAGTAAAGGAGAATATGTAAAATGGCTTTTAATTACGATGAATATTTAAGAGTAGATAAACTTCCAACACAATGGTGCTGGGGTTGTGGTGATGGCGTTGTTTTAAAAGCTATTATTAGGGCTATTCAAAAACTTGACTGGAATATGGATGATGTTTGTTTAGTTTCTGGTATAGGTTGTAGTGGTAGAATGAGTTCTTATGTAAATTGTAATACAGTGCATACTACCCATGGTAGAGCTATTGCTTATGCAACAGGGATTAAGCTAGCAAATCCTAAAAAACACGTAATCGTAGTAAGTGGGGATGGTGATACTTTAGCAATTGGTGGAAATCACACTATCCATGGATGTAGAAGAAATATAGATTTAACTCATATTTTAATCAATAATTTTATTTATGGTCTTACAAACTCACAAACTTCACCAACTACTCCGCAAGGTTTTTACACTGTTACAGCTCAAGCAGGTAATATAGACCCAAATTTTGACGCTTGTGAGCTTACTAAAGCTGCTGGGGCTTCTTTTGTAGCAAGAACAAATGTTATTGAGGCAAATAAACTTGAAAATATCATTTTTAAAGCTTTATCGCACAAAGGTTATAGTTTTGTAGATGTATTTTCAAACTGCCATATTAATCTTGGTAGAAAAAATAAAATGGGTGAAGCTGTAAGCATGCTTGATTGGATTAAAAATCGTTGTGTAGATAAGTCTAAATTTGAACAATTAGACTATGAGCAAAGAGCAGATAAATTCCCTACAGGAATTTTGCATCAAGATGAAAGCAAGGCAGAATATTGCGAAGCTTATGAAGAAGTTAGAAGAGCCTTGAAAGAAAAAAGAATGGTTGATTTAGGAGCATTAAAATGAAATATCAATTAAGATTTTGCGGCGAAGGTGGACAAGGGGTTATCACTGCAGGTGAAATTTTAGCTAAAGCTGCCATTAAAGAAGGGCGCAATGCTTTTAAAGCTTCTACTTATACTTCTCAAGTTAGAGGCGGACCAACTAAGGTTGATATTATCATTGATGAAAGTGAAATCTTTTTTCCTTATGCAGTAGAAGGCGAAGTTAGTTTTATGCTTTCAACTGCTGATAAGGGTTATCATAATTTCAAAGATGGTGTTTGTGAAGGCGGTGTTATAGTTGTAGAGCCAAATTTAGTTCATCCAAGCAAAGAAGATTATACTAGATGGAAAATTTTTGAAATTCCTATTATTACTATAGCTAAAGAAGAAGTAGGTAATGTAGCTACTCAATCAGTTGTTGCTTTAGCTATAGCTGCTTATATGAGTAAATGTATTGATATTGATGCATTAAAACAAACTATGCTTGATATGGTACCTGCAAAAACTAAAGAAGCAAATGCAAAAGCTTTTGATTTAGGTGTAGAATACGCTAAAAAAGCACAAGTAGTTTCTTGATTTTTCAAGAAACTCTCCTTATAAAATAATATTTATTAAATTATCGTTATAATATTTTCCATTTTTAAGCAAAAAAGGTAAAATAATGAAAGAGCTAAATGGCTCGCAAATGATTTGTGAAGCATTAAAAGAAGAAAATGTTAAAGTAGTTTTTGGTTATCCTGGTGGTGCTGCTTTAAATATTTATGATGAAATTTATAAGCAAACTCATTTTAAACATATCCTAGTTAGACACGAGCAAGCAGCCTTACATAGTGCTGATGCTTATGCTAGAATGAGTGGTGAGGTTGGTGTGGCAGTAGTTACAAGTGGACCTGGTTTTACCAATACAGTTACAGGTTTGGCTACTGCTTATAGTGACTCTATACCTTTGGTTTTAATTTCAGCTCAAGTTGCAAATTCTTTAATAGGAACCGATGCTTTTCAAGAAATCGATGCGATAGGTATTTCAAGGCCTTGTGTAAAGCATAATTATTTAGTAAAAAATATTGAAGAATTACCTAAAATTTTAAAAGAAGCTTTTTATATTGCTACAACAGGTAGAAAAGGGCCTGTGCATATTGATATACCTAAAGATGTTACTGCTGCTATAGGTAAATGGCATTATCCTAAAGAAATTTCTATGAAAACTTACAAGCCAACTTATAAAGGAAATGTTAAGCAAATTAAAAAATTAGTAAGTTTGATTAAAAATGCTCAAAAACCTTTATTTTACCTAGGTGGAGGTTGTATAGCTTCTAATGCTAGTGATGAATTAAGAGAATTGATTCATTTTTGTCAAATTCCTGCAGTTGAAACCTTGATGGCTCTAGGAACTTTAAGAAGTGATGATAAGCTTAATTTAAAAATGGCAGGTATGCATGGGAGTTATTGTGCAAATATTGCTTTAAGTGAGTGTGATTTGCTCATTGCTGTGGGCGCTAGGTTTGATGATAGGATTACTGGTAAAACAAGTGAGTTTGCCAAGGGTGCGAAAATCGTTCATATTGATATAGATCCAAGCTCTATTTCTAAAATCATCGAAGCGCATTTTCCTATAGTTGGAGATATTAAAAGTGTTATTTTAGATACTTTAGAAGAATTAAAAAAAGAAAGTTTTGATAATACAAAATACCAAGAATGGTTTAAAACTTTACAAAGATATCAGCAATTATATCCTTTAATCTATGAAGATAGTGATGAAGTTTTAAAACCTCAATGGGTTATAGAAGAATGTGCTAGATTAGCTCCTGATGCAAGGATAATTACTGATGTGGGGCAGCATCAAATGTGGGTAGCACAATTTTATCCTTTTAATTATGCAAGACAACTTGCAACAAGTGGTGGACAAGGAACTATGGGTTATTCTTTACCGGCTGCACTTGGAGCTAAATTAGCTGTGGGTGAAGAAGTGGTGGTAAATTTTGTAGGCGATGGTTCTTTTTTAATGAATATACAAGAGCTAATGACTGCAAGTGCTTATGGAATCAAAGTGATTAATATCGTTTTAAATAATTCTTTTTTGGGCATGGTAAGACAATGGCAAAGTATGTTTTATAAAGAAAGATTTTCTAATACAGATTTAACAAGTCAACCTGATTTTATTACTATTGCTAAAGGTTTTCATTGTGAGGGTTATAATGTTTGTAATAAAGAAGAATTTCAAAAAGCTTTCAAAGCAGCCTTAAAATCTAAAAAAACTTGTATTTTAAATGTGGCTATAGATCGTTATGAAGATGTATTACCTATGGTGCCTGCAGGGGGAGCTATTTATAATATGATTTTACCTAGCTATAAAAACAAGGATAAAAAATGAAAAGAAGAGTAATTTCTGTCATTGTATTAAATGAGCATGGGGTATTATCACGCGTTGTTGGACTTTTTTCAGGGCGTGGTTATAATATAGAATCTCTTACTGTTGCACCACTTGATGATAAAGAATTTTCAAGGATAAATATCGTTACTTTAGGTGATGAAAAAGTTTTTGAGCAAATCATAAAACAACTTCACAAACTCATACCCACTTATAAGGTGATTGATTCTAGTGATTTTATAGAAAAAGAAACAGCCTTGGTAAAGATTGCTTTAAATGAAAATTTTGCAGGCTTAGATGCTATATTAAAAGCTTATAATGGCAGTATAACTTATAGTGATGATGAGTTTATTATAGTAATGGCAAGTGATGATGCAAAAAATATCGATAACTTTTTAAAAACTATGAAAAAGTATAATCCTATTAGTGTAGTTAGAAGCGGTTCTATTTTAATGGAGGTAAAATGAAAATTAGTGAAATTGCTAAATTTTTAGGCATAGAATATTGTGGAGAAGATATAGAAATTACAGCTTTAAATTCATTAAATAATGCAAGTTTTAGTGAACTTAGTTATTGTGATGGAGAAAAAAACTCTAAAAAAATTGCAAGTAGTGGAGCTGGGGCTATATTGATCTCGAAAGAATTTGAAAATTTAGTTTCAAAAGATTGCATTAAGTTAGTCGTTGATAACCCACATTTATCTTTTGCGCTTTTAAGTAAGCTTTTTGCTAAACCTTTAATCTCTAGTGAAAAAAAACAATCTAATATTGCCAAAAGTGCTAAGATTATGCCAAATGTTTATATAGGTGAAAATGTTCAAATAGCTGATCATGTAGTGATAATGGCAGGAGCTTATATAGGTGATAATGTAAGTATAGGTGAATATACTATAATCCATCCAAATGCTGTGATTTATAATGACACTAAAATAGGTAAAAAATGTCATTTGCTGGCAAATTGTGTTATAGGTAGTGATGGTTTTGGTTATGCGCATACAAAAAATGGCGAACATTATAAGATTTATCATAATGGAAATGTTATTTTAGAAGATTTTGTAGAAGTTGGAGCTTGTACGACTATTGATAGAGCAGTTTTTGAAAGTACTATCATAAAGCAAGGTACAAAGATTGATAATCTTGTTCAAGTAGGACATAATTGTGAAATAGGAGAGAATTGTCTTATAGTAGCTCAAAGTGGAATTTCAGGTTCAAGTGTTTTAGGTAAAAATGTTACTATGGGTGGACAAAGTGCTACAAGTGGGCATTTAGAAATAGGGGATTTTGCTACCATAGCCGCAAGAGGCGGGGTCACTAAAAATTTAGAAGGTGCTAGGGTTTATGGTGGTTTTCCTATCATGCTTCAAAAAGATTGGCTAAAATTTCAAGCAAAAATTATCACAGCTTTTAGGGATAAACATGAGTAAAAAAGTATTTAAAACTATAGAATTACATGGTAGTAAAAGTGGAGAAATAAGCCTTTGTAATCTTTCTAATCCTTATGGTGTAGGAAGTAATGATGTTTTAAGCATAGGTGTGGCTTTAAAAAAGGAAAATGGAATAGATTGGAAAGTTCATATTCCTTATGAAAATTTAAAAGATCTTATCCTAGCACTTCAAGAAATAGAAAAAAGCAAAGCCTAGTTTAAAAACTAGGCGTATTTAAATCCCGTTTTCTTCCTGCACTAATAATTAAAGTAAAATTAAGCACAATCAAAATATACACAAAAGTTGGTATAGGGAAAGCGTCGCCATTTGCATAAGAATGAAGTCCAGAGAGATAAAAATTTACTCCAAAATAAGTCATTAATATACTATAAAAGGCTAAAACGCTAGCACTTGCAAAAACAAAAATAAAATATGTTTTGAAAATAAATCTTAAATGTAATACCATGGTATAAACTACAATAGAAATCAAAGCCCAAGTTTCTTTTGGATCCCAACCCCAATATCTTCCCCAGCTTTCATTGGCCCAAACTCCGCCTAAAAAATTTCCTATCGTAAGCATTGCAAGTCCTATTATCATAGACATTTCATTAACGCAGTGTAATTTGGTGATGTTTAAATCTATATTTTTATTTTTACCTCTTAAAGTAAAAAGAATTAAACTCAAAATTCCTATAATAAAACAAAGTGCTAAAAATCCATAACTTGCTGTTATAATTGATACATGAATATTAAGCCAATATGATTTTAAAACAGGTATTAAATTTCCAATTTGAGGATCCATGAAGCCAAGATGAGCTACAAAAAGCGAAATGCCTGCTAAAAAGCTCGCACTACATAAAGCTAAAAGTGATTTTTTAAAAAATATCACAGCGCTTATCGCACAAGCAAAAGCTATATAAATCATACTTTCATAAGCATTACTCCAAGGAGCATGCCCACCTACATACCAACGAATGATTAAAGCTAGCGCATGTATGATTACACACATACTTAAAATAATGTAAAAAAAATCATATACAAAGGCAGATAAAGAAATATTTTTTAATATAGTATAAAAACTTAAAAAGAAAAACACTAACGCAAAGCTAATATAAACAAAAGTTAGATTATCAAAAATATTATAATGATTAAGCAGTATTTCAAGATCTAATCTTTCCTTTGGTGGTAAAACATTGCTTCCATAGTGATATTGAAAATCTTTTAAAGATTGTAAAATTTCATTTGCATCTTGCCATTGATTGTTTTCAATACCATTGCGAACTTGTAAAAAATAGCTAACTAAAAGCATTTGCAAACGCTCTATATCTTCTTTTGCAAAGGGTAAAATTTGTACCGGAGAATACCACTTTAAACTTTGTTCATTAATATCAGGAAAAATAGTTAAAGCTTGACCACTATAAATATAATATGCATGATTTATTTTTTCATCTAAAGCTAGTAAATCTTTATCAAAGCTAGTTCTTATCGAGGGCTTTTTGCGGTTAGCTTCTTCAACATAATTACTCAGTTTATATACCCCATTATCAAACACATCATCAAATGCTATGTATTTTTCATTTGTATCTACACCTATTAGTTTTCTTAATTTACTTGTTTTTGTAGCTATCATTTTGATTTTTCTAAATTCTTTAGGATAAATCATCATTGCAAGAAAAATTTGATCATAGTGAAGATTTAAAAATTTTTCTTTTTGAGTGATTTTATAAACAAATTCCATTGCCAAAGTATCTAAAGGTTTGATTCTACCATTATGATCTTGCACAAGTAGTTTTGCAAAATTTAAAGAATGTTCATAGGAATTTTTTTGCAAATTTGAGATTAAATTTAAAATTTCATTTTTATTTTCTTGTGCAAAAAGTGGGGTTTGTAAATTTGCAAAAAGCAAAATAAACAATACAAAACTTTGACCTTTTTTTAAATAAACACTTAAACGATGAAATCTTGATTTTTTATCAAATAAAACCCATAAAAATCCTAAAATCAATAAAGTATAACCTATATAAGTAGGAATTTTACCAGGATCTTTATTGACTGAAAGTATAGTGCCTTGCTCATCTTGATCATAAGAGCTTTGAAAAAATCTATATCCACCATAATCAAGAACATTATTCATAAAAATATCATAATTTAACTCAATATTATTTTGCTTATCTATGATTTGAATTTTTGAAGTATAAGAAGATGGGCTCATAGAGCCTAAATAACGCTCTAGTATAAAATCTTTTAAGTGTAATGTAAAAGGAAGTTTGATTTCTCTTGGTCCCCAATTGATGGTAAAATTTTTTCCCTGTAAGTTAAAATGCACTGCTTGTTTGTTTGTAAAATTTGGATTTAAGATTATTTGTGTATTTGCTTTTTGATACTTAATATTTAATTCTAAGCTAACAGGTGTGATAGAGTCTTTTTGTGGAGTATATTTGATAGAGCTTATGATTAATTTTTCGCCATTTAAGTCAATAGTTTTTTCAAAATGCTTTTGGGTTAGCGGGGTAAAACTAATAGGAAATTTAAAACTAGCATTAGTATCAAAATCAGTAATTTTTAAAAATTCTTCCCTAGTGACTATGGTGTTAGAGCTTTCATTTTCTCTTATATGCATTCCACCTTCTAAGCCAAAATATCTAGTAAGTCCAGCACCGATTAAAATCACTATAAAAGATAAATGTAAAAGCAAAATAGAGTATTTTTTCTTTTGAAAAAGCTTGTTATAAAATATCACCCCGATTAAATTTAAACCTAGTAATAAATGCAGCATATCAAACCAAGCATTATTATAAATCAAAGCTTTAGCCGCACTAATACCAAAATCATTTTCTATAAAGGTCGCCACAGCACAAGCTATGGCGTATATGCTCATTAGTAAAAAACTCATCGCAAAAGAAAAAAAATACTGCATTTTTAACCTTTAAATATTATTTTCTTTATAAAAATGTATAAGTTTTTGCGCTATGGTTGCTTCGTCTAAATTTTGATTTTCTTTTTGGTTTAAAAACTCCATTGTAGCACTTAGTCTTTTGGCGCTAATAAAACCAGGATAGTTTAACAAAGTTTGGCTGTTTTTGTTTAAAATTACAATAGTAGGGGTAGCTATTATGTTATAAATACTAGAAATTTCAGCTGTGCTTAAATCGCTTTTATGGTTTTTATAAAATGTATGAATTTTTTTATAGCTTATATTTATATAATAAGAGCTGTATTTTTCTTTTATAAGTTCTTGTATTTTTTTATCATTTTTAATCTCTTCTTTTAATTTATCACAATAAAGGCACTGATTTGCACTAAAAATGATTAAAATATTTTTATCATCACTTTTTATATTTGTATTATCTTTAAATAAATGAGCTATTTCTTCATAAGATTTTTTATCTAAATCATTTGCTTTTTGTAAATTTTCTTTAGAAAATTGTGTGCCACTTGAGATTAAATTAGAATCAAGTTTTTCTTCATTAGAACAAGCTGTAAAAAAAATACTTAAAAAACTAAGTGTGAGTATTGTTTTAAACATTTAAAATCCTTGAAAAAGTTAGGAAAAGTCCTTATTCGCTATTATAGCGAATAAGGTTATAAGATAGTGTTAAAGAAAGTATAAAGCATTAAAAATAAAAATACTAAGCCAGTGATTAGCATTGCAAATCCTACAAGCTTAGCTAGCCATTGATATGCTTTGAAATTACTTTTATTTTCATATAAAGTGCTTAATTTTCCACTTTCTTTTAAGCGTTTATACCATACACTTCTTTCTTGTTTAATCTCTTCTTCACTAATACTTCCTGAGAAAATCACCATATCCATAGGGAAGCGATCTGCTCTAAAATGCGTATTAAAGAAATGAATTGCAAAAATAAATCCTGTAGCAAGTAAAGCTTCATCAGAGTGAAGTAGGGTTGCTAGGTTGATTGCTTCACCTGGTAAAAATTTACCAAAGAAAGCAGGAAACCATAAAATAAGCCCTGAAATACCAATGATAAACATACCCCAAAATACTGCTAGATAGTCAAATTTTTCCCAATAAGTCCAGCGGTCAAATTGTGGTCTTGGCCCAAAACCAAAGAACCATTTAAAATGATCTTTCATATCTTTAAAATCTTGCCAATTTGGCATTAAAGAATCAGGTCCAAAAGTAGCTTTTAAAACTTTCATAAAGCTTATTTTGCCAGTTATTGGATCCCTTGCTACATCACGGCGTTTCCAATTTACAATGATGATTTCTCCAATGTGAGAGAAAAATACTGCAAACATTACTATGGCTGAAATATGATGTATGGTTGCTGCGTTAATAATATCTCCACCCATTAAATCAATCATAGGTTTAGCCCACGCTGAATCATAAAATTTTTGCGGTAAGCCTGAGAATGCAAGACCCAAGAAACTAGCTGCCATAAAGAAATGTTGAATTCTATGGAAAGTGCTAAATCTTCTTACTCTTACTTTATCTTCATGCGCTGCTTTTCTTGCTTCTTTCCATTCTTTAGGATATTTTATACGCATAGCAATTAAACGCAAGCACCAAAGTATAGTATGAGCTCCAAAGAAAACAAACACAGAAATCACTAAAATAGTCATAAATATATAAGCACCATGTAATCCAGGATATTTTTCACCATCGCTATGATCAGCATGTGCCATCCAATTTGCGAAATTTTCATTTGCATTTGGGTGACATGATTTGCAAGTTTGAACACGGTTAATTGGCGAGAGAGTTGAGTTTCTTTCACTTGATTTTAAAATATTGTGTTTGCCATGACAATCAGAACAAGTAGCAACACTTGGAGTTTCACCTGGAGTACTTAAAAACATACCTTTACCATGGAAAGTCATATGGAAAGTTGCACTTTTTTGTTTATGGCATTGTGCGCATTTTTGATCGACTAATTGTTTTTGTGAATAAATTCCTGAATGTTTTGGGGTAACATGAATAGAGTGACAAGTCGCACAAGATGGTTTTTCTTTTTTCTTTTGCATATCTTGAGCAGGCAAGAACTCTTGTATCCCATGAGCGCTTTTTGCCAAAGCATTGCTTGCTTTTTCATGGCAAGTTGCGCATTTTTGATTGATTAAGTTTTTACTTGCTGCAATATCAGCTCTAATGCCTTTACCTTTTTGAGCATGACAATCACGACAAGATGGGGTATTGCTAAATTTAAATCTTGAGTGGATAGTATCTTTAAACTCGATAATTTCTTTAGCTTTTTCCCATTTAACTGTGTCTATTTTTTCAACTTTTCTACCTGATGTTATCCATGATTCAATGCCATCAAGCATTACAACAGAGTTCTTATAGCCAAGTTCTATAGCAACTGCAGCAGCTTGAGAAGCTTCAAATCTAAAACGATTTAAACCATAAAATACTAAATTTGCATTTTTATCATTAGGTAATAAATTTTGCCAATTTTCAACATAGGTTGATATGGAATTAGGTATATAGCCATTAGCTTGTCTATCTTGCTCTGAGTTGACATCAAAAAAATAAGTATTATTTTGATCTAGCATTTCTTGAGCTTGTGCTAAGCTAATACTTTTTACACCTTCTATTGAGCCTATTTCTCCATTAGCCTCAGCAAAAATAAATCCTGATGGCATAAAGAGAGTAAAAAGGACAATAAAAAGTCGAATGATTAAATTTTTCAAGACTAGCTCCTTATTTGAAGGAAGAATTTTTCATTCTTCCTTTGTTTTTATTTATCATTTAGGATATTTTGTGCTTCTTGGATATAAATTAAAGCTTCTTCTATGATTTTCTTAGAATAAGCAGGCCCATGAACACCCCAAGAACCATCTTTTTCTAGTCTATCAGCTATGGCTTGAGCTTGATTAGTTAGGCTTAGTACTTTTGATTTTTGTTCTACTGAAAGTTTGGTTTTTTCAGCAAAAGTTTTATCAATATTTGCTATGCCTTTTCTAATTTTCTCATAGCCTTCTTTAACAGGATTTTGCCACTGCATTACTTTATCATAAATCATTTCTTGATTACTAAAGTGAAGTTTTTCAGGTAAGGTTGATTGCACAGGACTATGACAACCACTTGCACCAGGACCCATTAGGTTAATATCGCTAAAACTAGTTCTACCACAACTCCACATTAAATCAAGGAAAAATCTACCTTCATCATCTCTAGCTATAGTCCAACCACCAACTTTAGGTGATCTTTCTTTGCCTTCTGGTGGGTTGAGTGTTTTTGCGGTTTTGTCTACTTTGATATTCCAAATATGTGAGGCTCTAACATTATCAAATCCACCTTTATCAGGGTTTTGAACCGCTCCAAAGTTTTCACAACTCATCATATTTGGCATGTGACAAGCTGTACAGCTATCTTTTGCGTGAATTCCACCTTTTTTGAAAAAACTAGCTTGGGTTTCATGACAATCTTTGCAAGTTTTTTTAAGTTTTGTTTTAGTGTAACCACTTTTCCAATCATTAAAAGTTACTTCATGTGGATCATGACACGTATTACATCTCATACCCTTATCATAGTGCGCTGAAGAATACATTTGAGCACCTTCTGTTCCACACGCAGGACAACTTGATTTAAAATATGCATTGAAAGGTTTTCTAGGATTTATTTTAGCATCAGCTTCATTATATGAAAATCTTTGATGACATCTTTCACAATTTGATGGCATACCCGCACCTCTTGCTCCATAAAGATGTGCTCCAGCCCCATGGCATTCCTCGCAAGTAATACCTTTTGAGATGGTATGTTTTTGAAGTTCTTTTGGATTACCTAGTGCTTTGTAAAATTCTTCTTTACTTTTAAAGTCAAATTTAAAAGTATGACAGGTTTCACAATATGCAGTAGCAGGCTGGAAAACCGCTTTTTCTTTATAAGTTGCAGCATAAGAGTTTGTTCCCCATACTTGAGAACCATTTCCTCCAAAATCTTCCATTTTAGTAGGAAAACCAGGTGCAAAAGCAGCTATTTTTTGTGCCATTTCAGGAGTTAAAAACTCACTCCAAAGTCTTGAGAATTGATTACCTCCAGCGGTTAATTTACCACTTAAATCACTCAAATTTCCATCTTCTACATGGTAAGTTCCACGTACAAGCCATTTATCTATAAAACCATATTTTGTTCTTGGTGTTCCAATGAGAGCATAAACATCATTTGGATAAATTCCATCAGGTAAAATAGTAGCTTGAGAGTTATACATAGGTTTTTTTAAACCTTCAGCTCCACCAACTTCTTCCATTTCATGTGGAAAACGCACGGTTTTTGCATGGCGAGAGCGCTCCCAAGAAGCATATTGAGCAGGATGACACTCACCACATTTTTTTGGGCCTACGAATTTATTTGGAAAATCTAAGAAAGATTCATAAGGCAAACGATAAGTAATAGAAGCTTGTTTTAAATCATGCTCAGCAGCAAATTTAGCCCCATTTTGATTTAAAACCCAGTTTTCAGTTCTATCACTATGAGTAAATTTACCCACCAAACGCCCTTCTTTTTCATATTTAAAAATAGGGTGATGTTTGTAAAGATAGTCAAAAAATGCATCCTCTTGAGCTACATAACCATCAAGAGTTCTAGGCTCTGAAGAAGCAAAAGCTTGCGAGCTTAAACTTATACCTAAGGCTAAACAGGCGTAGGTAGCAACCTTAGCTAATTTGTGTTTCATAACTTCCCTTTCGCGTGTTTTGTTAAAAGATAAAAATACTCTTATTTATTATCTATTAACTATTAAAGTATAATTGTGACTATTTTTTAATAAAAATTAACTTAAAATATATTTATATTTATTTTTTGTTAATTTAAATAATAAAAATTATTATATAGAAAAAGAAATTATTTGCTAAATACTAAATTCTACTTATAGTACCCACTACTTTACCCACGATTAAAAAATCACCATTTTGATAATGAACATCTGCATAACTTAGATTAAAAGAGTGTAGATAAACTCCGCCTTTATTGCTTTTAAAAATTTGTTTGATAAACAAACCATCTCGAGTGTTTACTGCAAAAACTCCACCCTCTTTAAAGCTTTTGCTTTTATCTACTAAACACAAAGAATCATCTTTGATTTCAGGCTCCATGCTATCGCCTATACATGGGATGATATCACAATCTTTAGAGCCAAAAAAATCACTAAGTTTTTCATCTATAATCACTTCTGAAAAACTAACATTATCATTTAAAGCTCCACCTCCCATAGAAGCATTAACATCATAATATTTTAAGACATTATAGTTTAGATCAAGTGTTGGAGTATTACTCTCAAGAGAATCTTCATAAAAAAATGCATTGATATTGATATTTCTTTCATTTAAAAAATGAAGTATTTGCTTATAAGGTATGGAATTTCTAAATTTCATACTATAAAAAGTATCGGGATTAATATTTAGCATTTTAGCTACATCAGAATCTTTGGCGTTTTTTATGCCTTCTTTTTGGAGTATAAATTTAAGTTTATCAGTAATTTCATTCATTTGCATAAAAATCCTTTTAAATAAAAAGTATTTTAGCAAATTTACTTTTATTTTGCAAGAATTCTTTTAAATTAAAAGATATTTAGCTTCCAAATTTATGGAAGCTAAAAAATTATTTATTAATTAAGCTTTTGATGTATTGATCTACCATGTATAAGCCATTGCCATTATCGCTTATGAGTTTGATTTTATCTACTATACCTCTAAAAAGCGCTTCTTCTTCGTGTTGTTCGCTTACATACCATTGCAAGAAATTAAAAGTAGAATAATCTTTACTTGAAAGCATAAAATCTACAAGATTGTTAATAGAAGCAGTGATACTTTGCTCATGTTCAAAGGTTTTTTCAAACACATCAAGCAATGATTTAAAATCACTATCAGGTTTTTTAACTTCTTTTAACTCTACTTTAGAATCAGTTTCATTCAAATAAGTGATGAGTTTTCTTGCATGATCACTTTCTTCTCTTGCATGCTCAAACAAAAACGCACCCGCACCATCAAAACTATGCTCATAGCACCATGAACTCATACTCAAATACAAATTTGCCGCATACATTTCTTTATTGATTTGCTCGTTTAATAAAGCCACTACTTCTTTTGAAAGCATTTTTTCTCCTTATGAATTATTTTTGTTATATTAGTTAGAACTACATTAAAAATACATTAATAAGTGTATTCATAAAATTATAAAATAATACTAAAAGAAAAAACACTACCTTTTTGTGGGCTAGATTGAATTTTTAAAGAACTTTTGTGTAAAGTGAGTATTTTTTTAACTAAAAACAATCCTAGTCCAAAAGAGTTATTTTGTGTTGAGTTTGCTTTGTAGAATTTTTTTGTTATAAATTTAAGGTGTTTTTCTTCTATGCCTACACCTTGATCTATGATAGTAAAATTTTGATTTTCTACAATGATTAACACCTCTTTTTTGCTGTATTTTAAGGCATTGTCTATTAGATTAATGATAACTTGTTCTATGAGAAATTTATCCGCTTTAATAAAGCTTGTTTGGCCTTGAATTTTCAACCTATCATCTCTAAAACTTTCTAATAAATTTTTACTTAAAGCATATAGGTCGAATTTTTCTAAATTTAAAGAATCAAAATTAAGATTAAAAACAAAATTGAGTTTGTGTGTTAGTTGGTTGATTTTTACGCTTTGTTTGTGAATTTTTTCAAGTAAAAATAATTTCATATTTTTATCATTGGTTTCTTTTAAAGATTGCAAGCTCAAATCTATAACGCTTATAGGATTTTTAAGCTCATGTGATATAGCACTGATTACATTGCTTAGTTGGGTGTTTTTGGTTTGAATTTTCTTAGCTTGCTTTTTGTTTTTTAATTCTTGCTTGATGAGTAATTTTTTAATTTTCAATAAGCGTAAATTTAAATTTTTTAATTCATAAACAAAATTATATTTTAAAATAAAATTAGTATTTGATTTGATATTTTTAACAAACAATAATAATTCTTGAAAATAATTTTTGAAAAAATAAAACACAATAAAATAAAACACAACAAGTACAAGTAAAAAGAAAGAAAAAATAATTATATTTTTAATCCAAAAATTTTGCACCAAAGAGTGTATTTTAGGATATACAATGATGATGTATTGATAGTTTTTATAAGTATAAGCTTTAAAATAAATTTCTTTTTGATTATAAAAATCATGAGTAAAATTAGACTCAAAGTGATTTAGAAAATAAGAATAATCTTTTAATGATGAAAAAATATCATCATCTTGTTTAACGATAAAATCTGCTCTGGTATTTTGAGCAAATTGCTTGATGTTATTGGAATTTAGTGTATTTAATAACTGAAATTGTAAAACATCATTGAGTGTTTTTAGTTTTTGTTCATAAGTGTTTTTTACTGTAGTATTGATATAGCTTTCATTGAAAAAATAAAACAATATAAAAAAAGCAATACAAAAAAATCCAAGTATAAAAAGAAAAAATATTTTTATTTTTAACACAATTTATAACCTACCGAGCGCACTGAAGTGATATTTTCTTTAATTTGTGGAATTTTTTGTTTTAATCTTAAAATAGCTGTATTGATTGTTTTATCGCTTGTTGTGTCATTTTTCCATACTTGCTCACTTAAAAATTGACGACTTAGAAGTTGATTTTTGTGATTAAAAAAACACTTGAGTAATTCTACATCTAAGGTTGATAAATTTTCAAATGTATTTGTATGATAGACTAATTTTCTTTCATCAATATATAAGGTAAAATCTTGATAAGAAATTTGTTCTTTTGGAATTTTATTTCTTTTAGTTACAGCTTTGATTCTAAATAAAAGCTCATTGAAATCAAAAGGTTTACATATATAATCATCACAGCCTTGCTCAAAGCCTTCTAAAATATCTTTTTGTAAAGTCTTTGCACTAAGAAAAATCACAGGCTCCATATAACCTTTTTTTCTTAATTGTTTTATCATCTCTACACTATCGCCACTTGGTAAATTTCTATCCATGATGATTAAGTCTATTTCGTTTGTATCTAGAAAATTTTCTAAGTCAAAAAAATCAAAATAACTATAAATTTTTATATTTTCTTGGCCAAGTCTTAGTGTGATTAATTCGTTTAAGTCTTTATCATCTTCTATCAAAATAACATTTAACATATAAAAATTATATCAAAAAATACATGTATCCAAAATGTTTCCAAGTTTTTTTAAATTTTCATTACTTTTTAACTAAGGAGAAAAAATGAAAAAACTTTTAGCTTTAAGTGTAGCTTGCTTTGTTAGTTTAGAAGCAGTAGAATTAAAAATAGCAGGCTCATCCACTGTCTACCCTTTTACTTCTTTTGTTGCTGAAGAGTATGCTGTCATAAAAAATACAAAAACACCTATAGTTGAAAGTCTTGGTACAGGTGGTGGTTTTAAAGTTTTTTGCGAGGGTGTTACTGATATTTCTAATGCTTCAAGAGCAATTAAGCCAAGTGAATTTGAAACTTGTAAAAAATCAGGTGTGAGTGATATAGTCGGGATTATGATAGGTTATGATGGTATAGTTTTAGCTCAAAATAAAATCAATGCCCCGTTAAATATAAGCTTACATGAGTTATTTTTAGCTTTGGCTAAAGAAATTCCACAAGATGGAAAATTAATCCCAAATCCTTACACAAATTGGCAACAAATCAATAAAAATCTACCAAATAGAAAAATTACAATCTATGGCCCTCCATCAAGTTCAGGAACAAGAGATAGTATAGAAGAGCTTGTAATGGTAGATATTTCTAAAAAAATTCCTGAATACAAAGGTGTATATAAAACTATACGCCAAGATGGAGCATTTATACCAAGTGGAGAAAATGATAATTTAATTGTTTCAAAACTTTCTGTTGATAAGGAAGCTTTTGGACTTTTTGGATATGGATTTTTAGCTAGTAATGATGATAAAATTAATGCTACTTACATTGATGGTGTAAAAGCTGATGAAAAAAATATATCTGAGGGAAAATATAAATTAGCTCGTTCTTTATTTATATATATGAATGCTAAGAAAAATCCAGAAGTATTTGAATTTGCAAAAATTTATATGAGCGATGATTTAGCTAAGAGTGGGGCAGAATTAGAAAAAATAGGATTAGTTCCTTTGGATGAAAAAACTTTAAAACAAACCCAAAAACATATAGAAGAAAAAGGGTTATTAACTGATGAGCTTGTTAAAGCAGGGAAAGTTTTTTGATTTAGGATGAAAAATTGATAAAAGAAAAAATAATAAAATTAACGCTTTTTCTTTGTGCTTTTGTTAGCGTAGTAGTAAGCTTTGCTATTATGCTAACGATTTTAATCGAAGCTTTAAAATTTTTTCAAAAAGAAAGCGTATTTACTTTTTTGTTTTCAAGTCAGTGGGCAGCAGATGCTGCATTTGTAAGTGCTGATGGAAGTAGTAAGCATGGTGTTTTTGGTGCTTTGAGTTTATTTTGGGGAACTTTTTATATTTCACTAATAGCAATGTTAACAGCCTTACCTTTAGGTGTAATGTGTGCTATTTATCTTGGAGTATTTGCGGGTAAAAAATCTAAAAACTATTTAAAACCTATTTTAGAAATTATAGCAGGAATTCCTACTGTAGTTTTTGGATTTTTCGCAGCCATAGTTGTAGCTCCTTTTATAGTGTGGTTTTTCTCTCTTTTTGGTATCAAAGCTAGTTTTCAAAGTGCTCTGGGTGCAGGTTTTATCATGGGCATTATGATAGTTCCTATAGTGGCTTCACTCTCACAAGATTGCATTGAAGCTGTAAGTTCAAAAAGGATAAATGGAGCTTATGCTTTAGGTATGACTAAAAAAGAAGTCGTATTTGCAGTAATTTTACCAGAAGCAATGCCAGGTATAGTTGCAGCTTGTCTTTTGGGACTTTCAAGAGCTTTGGGTGAAACTATGATTGTTGTTATGGCTGCTTCGTTACGTCCAAATTTAACAATGAATTTCTTAGAAGATATGACAACAGTGACTGTAAAAATAGTAGAAGCATTAAGTGGTGATCAAGCTTTTGATAGCTCTTTGGCTTTAAGTGCATTTTCTTTAGGGCTTGTGCTTTTTATTATCACATTAATCATTAATATCTTTAGCGTTTATTTGATAAATCGCTTCCATAAAAGGAAAAATTTATGAAAAAACTTTTTAAACAAAGAAAAAAAGCTTCAAAAAATTTCAAAAGATTCTGTAAAATAGGGCTTTATATAAACCTTATTTTTCTTTGTATTTTTTTATCAAGTGTAGGGTATCTTGGGATAGGAGCTTTTAAGCAAACTTACATTTATGCCCATGCTGATAGAAATAGCCCTTCATATGAGCTTTTATCGCGCGCTGAACAAAGGAAAATAAGAACGGGTCAAATAAAAGAAAAATCTTGGTTTTTAGCAAATTCTGAAGTTGATCAATATATGAAAAAAAACTACAATAAACTAAGTGATGAGCAAAAAAAATTAGTTGATGAATTAGTTCAAAAGCAAGAAATAAAACTAAGTTTTAACACGAATTTTTTCCTTAATGGAGACTCTAAATCACCTGAAAATTCAGGAATATTTGCTTCTGTGATTGGAACTTTGCTTGTAATGTTAGTATGTATGGCCGTGAGTATTCCAATAGGAGTTGGAGCTGCTATTTATTTAGAAGAATTTGCTCCGCAAAATGTATTTACGCATTTTATAGAAGTATGTATAAATAATTTAGCTAGCATTCCTAGTATTTTATTTGGACTTTTAGGTCTTGGAGTGTTTATTAATCTTTTTGGCATGCCTCGTTCTAGTGCTTTAGTCGGGGGACTTACTTTAGCTATTATGAGTTTGCCTATTATTATTGTTTCAACTAAAGCTGCTTTAAAAAGTGTGGATATTAATATGAAAAATGCTGCATATGCTTTAGGTATGACTAAAATTCAAATGATAAAAGGTGTTATGCTACCTTTGGCAATGCCTATGATTTTAACAGGTTCTATTTTAACTCTAGCAGGAGCTATTGGCGAAACTGCGCCTTTGATGATTATAGGTATGATAGCTTTTATACCTGATGTAGCAAATAGTGTTTTTGCTCCAACAAGTGTTTTGCCTGCTCAAATTTTTTCATGGTCAGCTATGCCAGAGCGTGCATTTTTAGAAAGAACAGCAGCTGGGATTATAGTGCTTTTATCTCTTTTGGTGATTTTAAATTTAGCAGCAATACTTTTAAGAAGATATTTTCAAGGAAAATTAAAATGATAGCAAAAACAACAAATTTAAATTTATTTTATGGTAAAAAACAAGCTTTGTTTGATATAAATATGGAAATTCAAAAAAATAAAATCACAGCTTTAATAGGTGCTTCAGGTTGTGGAAAATCCACATTTTTGCGTTGTTTTAACAGAATGAATGATAAAATCGCAAAAATCGATGGTCTTGTTGAGATTGATGGAAAAGATGTTAAAAATCAAGATTTAGTTGTACTTAGAAAAAAAGTTGGAATGGTATTTCAACAACCTAATGTTTTTGTAAAAAGCATTTATGATAATATTTCTTATGCTCCAAAACTCCATGGGATGATCAAAAACAAAGATGAAGAAGATGCCTTGGTGGAAGATTGTCTTAAAAAAGTGGGTCTTTTTGAGGAAGTAAAAGATAAACTAAAACAAAACGCTCTAGCACTTTCAGGTGGCCAGCAACAACGCCTTTGTATAGCAAGAGCTTTGGCTATAAAGCCAAAATTATTACTTTTAGATGAGCCAACTTCTGCACTTGATCCTATATCTTCAAGTGTTATAGAAGAGCTTATTAAAGAATTAAGTCATAATCTTTCCATGATCATGGTAACACACAATATGCAACAAGGTAAGCGCGTGGCTGATTATACTGCGTTTTTTCATTTAGGAGAGCTTGTAGAATTTGGAGAGAGTAAGGAATTTTTTGAAAATCCTAAAGAAGAAAAAACAAAAGCATATTTAAGTGGATCTTTTGGGTGATTTTTATTTATTTAGAAATTTTGATAATATAATTAATCAAAATTTTCTAAAATACATTTGTTTATTCTTGAAATTAGTATAATTAAAAATATATTTATCTTTAAAAAAGTAATTTTTAAGTAAAATTACTTTTTACTTTCAAAAGATTATTATCAAAAAGAGTATTTATGGCAAGCAAACAACTTTCACTCAAACATCTGTTTATTCTTGAAATTAGTATAATTAAAAATATATTTATCTTTAAAAAAGTAATTTTTAAGTAAAATTACTTTTTACTTTCAAAAGATTATTATCAAAAAGAGTATTTATGGCAAGCAAACAACTTTCACTCAAACATCTTAGTATGCCTATATTGCTTGAAATGTTTTTAAGATATTTTTCTTTGATTATTAACACCGTGATGGTTTCGCAGTATTCTAACTTTTTAGTTGGAGCCATGGGTGCGGGTAATCAAGTAGCAGATTTATTTATCATTATTTTTAGCTTTTTAAGTGTGGGTTGTAGCGTAGTGATCGCTCAAGCTTTAGGGGCTAAAGATTACACTTTAGCAAGAAAGGTAATTCATCAAAGTTTATTTTTAAATGCCTTGCTTGGTTTTGTGTGTGGAAGTTTGATTTTATGGAATGGAGAGTTTTTGCTTTATCTTTTGCAAATTCCAAATGAGCTTTTAAAAGATAGTGCGATTTACTTGCATATGCTTGGAATTTGTTTGTTTTTTGATGCTATGGGTATAGTTTTGGCTGCTATTATTAGGGTGTATAATATGGCTTATTGGGTTATGTTTACTACCTTATTGATGAATGTTGTGATATTTATAGGAAATTTTTATGTATTACATTTTACCAAACTAGAGCTTTTTGGAGTGGGGTTTAGTAATATACTTGGGCGTTTGGTAGCCTTTGGTATGCTTGTAGCAATACTTAGTTTTAAGCTCAAAATTCACCTTAAAATTAAAGAGATGATAAGTCTTGAAAAAGTAGTGCTTAAAAAGATTTTTAACATCGGTGGCTTTGCGGCAGGAGAGCATTTGATATGGTTTATACAATACACTATAGCTTTTGCTTTTGTAGCGAGTTTAGGTAAAGAAAATTTAAGCGTTCAAACGATTTATTTTCAAATTTCTTTGCTTATCATGCTAGTAGGACAAGCTATAAGTGTAGCAAATGAGATTATCATAGGTAAATTAGTTGGCGCAAAATACTTAAATGTAGCTTATAAACATACTTGGATAGCTTTGTATTTTAGCGTGGTAGCAAGTGCTTTTGTGGCTTTACTTAATTATGTTTTGCAAGATTTTACCATGGGTGTGGTAAAGCTTGAAGAAAGTTTAAAAGAACTTATGATGCCACTTTTTACTCTTTCAATTTTCTTAGAAATCTCAAGAACTTTTAATATAGTCATGGTGAATTCGCTAAGAGCAAGTGGTGATGCGAGATTTCCATTTTTAAGTGGAGTGGTGTTTATGCTTGGGGTTTCTTTACCGGTTGGTTATGTGCTTTGTTTTTATGCTGGACTTGGAATTTTGGGAGTTTGGATAGGTTTTTGTGCAGATGAGTTTTTACGCGGTATTGTAAATTCATATAGATGGAAAAGTAAAAAATGGCAAGGCAAAGCACTGGTATAAAAGGAATTTTAGAATTTAAAGAATTTCGTTTTGCTTTTGAAAAGAAAAAACTTAAATATCTAAGACTTAGGATAGATAGGGATTTGAATTTCAAACTTAGCATACCGCTATATTATGAACAAAGAGATGTTTTAAGATTTTTAGAAAAAAATGAAAGCTGGATTAGAGCTAAAGAAAAAGAACTTTCTTTAAAAAGAGTAATTTTAGCGAGTGATGAGTTGTATTTTTTAGGTAAAAAATACAAGTTGGTTTTTAATGAAAATCATAAAAAAGTTCTCATAAGAAAAGATAAAATTTTTGCAAAAAATCAAAAAGCCTTAGATCTTTTCTTAAGGCGTAGTGCTAGGGTTATTTTTGAGTATTTTATAAAAAAATGGCAATTTGTCTGCAAGAGAAAGGTACAAAGAATTTGTATTAAAGAAATGATTTCAAGATGGGGTTCTTGTAATCATCAAAAAGCATATATAAACTTAAATTTAAAACTCATGCAAAAACCCATAAAAGCTATAGAATATGTGATTTTACATGAACTTACACATTTAATCTACCCACATCATCAAAAAGAATTTTATGATTTTTTATATAAATTAATGCCTGATTACAAGAAAAGAGAAGTTTTTCTAAAAAGTCTTATTTTTTAACAAAAATTTATTTTAATTTAAAAAACCATTTATTAAAATAAATTATTTTTAAATATCTTTTAAAGGAAAAATAATGAAAAGAAGAAATTTGTTAAAAGCAGGTGTGCTTGGTTTGGCTGCTATACTTTTTAGCGGGGTGGCTTTAAATGCTAATGATGTGGTTAATTTTCCAAAAGATAAGCAAAAAGCTTTATTGCTCTCAAGTTCAGGCTATAAAGACACTGGGTATTTAAACCATGCTTTGCCTTGGCTTAAAGAATTTGTTGAAAAAAATAACTTAAAAGGCAAAAAAGTAGCATTTATACCTTATGCAGGTGTTAGAAAAACTTATGAGCAATATGAAACACAAGTTGCTAAAGCTTTAGAAAGTTTAGGTCTTCAAATAATTAGTGTGCATAGAGGCAATGCTGTTGATATTGTTAAAAGTGCTGATGCGATTTTTGTAGGGGGTGGAAATACTTTTGAACTTGTAAATCAACTTTATAATAATAACCTAATAGAACTCATTGCAAAAAGAGTAAGCGAGGGTGTGCCTTATGTTGGCTGGTCAGCAGGATCAAATGTAGCAGGTACAACTATGATGACAACTAATGATATGCCTATAGTTGAACCAAAATCATTTAATACTTTCAATATTTTCCCTCATCAAATTAATCCACATTTTATCTCAGGTAAGCCAGTAGGACATAATGGTGAAAGCCGTGAAGAAAGATTAGAAGAGTTTTTGATTGTTAATCCTAAAGTAGTTGTTTATGCTTTGCCTGAAGGTGTTGCGTTATTACTTGATGGTAAAAAAGCAAAAGTTTTAGGTATGGATAAAAACGCTCCGCTTTTAAAACTTGAAAACAAAAAAGAAATTCAAAAAATCACTATTGGTTCTGAATTTAACTACTAAAATGACAAGCTATCTATATTTTAGATAGCTTGTTTAAGCTTTCCTTAGAATTAAAATTGTTATATTTATGCTTTAAAAATTTAATTTTAAGGTTTTTAACTTGCTTTTAGAAATTACTTTTAATTATAAATCTAAAAATGATATTTTTGAATATTTGTTAGCTTATTATGCTAAAGATTATGTGTATGATTATGAGCAAAAAGATGAAAAAATCATCATTAAAGTTAAAGGGGAAAAAGATAAAATTCAAGCCTTTTGTTCTAATTTAGAAAATATCAGCCACAGTGTTTTTTTAAACAAATTTGACTTAAAAGTTATAGAAGAAGATTTTACACCTATAAAAAAAGAAAAAACCTTCACCAAAAGAAGTTTTTTAACAAGACTCAATGCAAATGCTTATACTAATGGCGAACTTTTAGAAAATGAATGGGGTGTTTTTGTAGAAGAAGAGTTTAAGATAGAAGAAGATTTTATAAAAATTACTAAAGAAAATTTCTGCGATAATTTAAAAAAAGCCTTGGGAAAATTAAAAAACAAAGAAAAAATATATTTTAAAAGTTCAAAAGGAGTATATGCTTTTGAAATTTTTAATGAAGCATTAGATGATTTTTTAATGCCAAGCGATCCAAAGCATATCAATGCATTTTTTTCCTGCAATAACGAGCAGTTTAAAATCTTAGCAGGGGTTGAAAAGCCTCTAATGAAACTTAAATTTAATGCTATTTTTAGACAAAATCATCAATTAAATCATGAGTGTTTTAAAATAAAAATATATGATAATCTTTTCTTGTTTGCTTTATGTTTTGAGCTTGAAAAAGAAGGGATTAAGTTTTTAAATTTTAAAAAGATAGAACATTTTGAAGATGATTTTGAAGTGGCTTTAATCGAAAATGAGCTAGTAGTTTGCAGGGGTTATGATTATATTTTACCTGAGTTTAAAAATTTGATTTTTCAAAAAGAAGATAAAAATTATGCAAGAATTTCTTGTATATTGTCTGATTTTAAAGACAAAAAGCCTTTGCTTTTAGAGCTTAGTAAAAAATATAATGATATTATCTTACTTAATAAAGAGCTAAATCTTTTAAAACTTTGCTTGCCAAAAAGCTTTGATGAGTTTTATGAAACTATAAGTCAAGATGATGTTGCTAAGAGATTATTAGCTAATTATGAAAAAGAATTTATTCTTGTGCGAAAAGAACTAAACATGGCTAATAATTTTTTTAATCTTTTTGGCATGGTAGGGATGATTTTAGAGCTTGGTAAAGATGAACAAAAAGCAGCATTAGCGCTTTTAGCTTTAGCAGATGAGAGTAAAATGGCAAAAGGCGTTAGGATAGATTTTAAGCTTAATGAGCAAAAAGAATTTGATTATACTAAGACCTTAAGAAGCGTGATGAGTTTTAAGCTTGCTGGGGTAGAAAATCAAATCATAGCCTTAGGTGTTGTTGAGAGTTTGGCGTATTTTTTAAGAGATTTATTTGATGATTTAAAGGCTAAAGAACAAGTTGATTGTGCCGTGCTTAGCGGAAGCTTGTTTGAACACAAAAGCCTTAGTAAAAATGTATTTAAACACATACCATTTTTTAAGTTAAGCGATGTCCCGCTTTGGATATGAAATTCATATTAAAGGGCTAGTGCAAGGCGTTGGCTTTCGTCCTTTTGTTTTTAATATAGCCAAAGAGCTTAATTTAAAAGGTGAAGTTTATAATAATAGCTTAGGCGTTGTTATAATCCTTGAGTGTAACAATGATGAATTAGAAATTTTTAAAGAAAAACTTTTTGCTAATTTACCACCTTTAGCTAGGATAGATGATTTTAATTTTTCTTATAAAAAACTTCAAAAAACTTATAATGAATTTAGTATAAGTACTTCACAAAATGGTGAAAAATTTAGTCCAATTTTAAGTGATTTTGCTCTTTGTGAGGATTGCTATAATGAATTTTATGATGAGAAAAATCCGCGTTTTAAATACCCTTTTATCACTTGCACAAATTGTGGGCCAAGATTTTCAATTATAAAAAAACTTCCATATGATAGAGTTAATACTACTATGGATGAGTTTAAAATGTGTTCTTTTTGTCAAAGTGAGTACGAAGATCCTACTAATCGTCGATTTCATGCTCAACCACTCTCATGTCCAAAATGCAAAATTACTATTTTTTTAAAAGATAAAAATCAAAATATTTTAGCCAAAGATGAAAAAGCTTTTATCTTACTGGCAAAGCTTTTAGAAGAAGGTAAAATCATAGCTTTTAAAGGTATGGGTGGGTTTCATTTAATTTGCGATAGCACAAATGAAAATGCTATAAATGAACTTAGAATACGTAAAAATCGCCCTAAAAAGCCTTTTGCTATTATGGTAAAAGATCTTAAAATGGCTCAAGAATTAGCTTTTATCAATGAAGCTGAGGCAAAACTTTTAACTTCAAATTTAAAACCTATAGTTATTTTAAATAGCAAAAATATTCATAAAAACTTAGCACCAGATACTAATAAAATAGGTATTATGTTAGCTTATATGGGAACACATTTAATGCTTTTTGAACATTTTAAAAAACCTATCATTGCGACAAGTGCTAATCTAAGCTCACAAAGTATTATTTATGAAGAAACAAAACTTTTAGAGCAGCTTAGTGATGTGTTTGATTTTTATCTTGATTATGATAGAACAATACACAACTCAAGCGATGATAGCATTGCTCAAGTTATTGGTAAAGAAGTAATGTTTTTAAGGACTTCAAGAGGTCTTAACCCACTTTATATCAACACAGCAAGTATTTTTAATGCAAAAGAAAATATTCTAGCTCTAGGAAGCGAGCTAAAAAATGAATTTACCTGTTTTTTTAAAAATCAAATTTTTATTTCTCCTTATATAGGTGATATGAAAAGTTTAGATATACAAGAGAGATTTTTTAAAATTTTAACTTTCTTTCAAAACTCTTATAGGTTAAATTTTGATCATATTTTAAGCGATAAACACCCACAATTTAACTATGTAAAAGATTTTAATGATTATAAAAATTTTCGCGTGCAACACCACTATGCGCATTTGTGCGCTTGTTTATTCGAACACAAAATTTACAAAAATGATGTTTTAGCCTTTGTTTTTGATGGAACAGGTTATGGAGATGATGGAAAAATTTGGGGTGGGGAGATTTTTAGAGCGAATTTAAAAAGCTATGAAAGGTTAAATCATTTTAAAAATTTCAAACTAATTAATGCGGATATTAAAAATATCGCAAATTTAACTTTAGCTTTGATTTTTGATTTTAATCTAGAAAGCAAAGCTAGTAAGTTTTTAGTTAAATTTTCTCAAGTAAAATTAAATAATCTTAAAAAAATTCACACGCAAAGCTCTTTATATACAAGTTCTCTTGGTAGGATTATTGATGCTTTTGGCGCTTTTGCTTTTGATATACAAAAGCTTGACTATGAAGCACAAATTGGACTTTTGATGGAAAAATATTATGATAAAAATCTTGATTGCAGTTACAAATTTGATATCCATGAAAAAGAAATTTGCTTTAAAAATGCTTTTTTACAAGCTTTAGAAGACAAAGATAAGGTTAAAATTAGCACAGGTTTGCTTAATGGTATTGCAAATTTAATTATAGAATATTCAAAAGATTTTAAAGAAGAAGTACTTTTGTGTGGCGGGGTATTTCAAAATAAAACCTTGCTTGAAATTTTAGATCGAAAAAAATTCACTTATAAAACTTCTTTACAATTTCCTTGCAATGATAGCTCTATTGCACTTGGGCAACTTGTACATTATTTATCTTTAAAAACTTAATAAAACTCATATTTTTTTAATACTTTTTTATATACAATAAAATAAAAATATAAAGGAAAGATTATGTGCAAAGATTGTGGTTGTTTTATTAATGGACATGAACATCATGATCACCATTATGAAAATCCAGCTTTAAAAGATGAAAAAACTATTAATGTTATTAGTAAAATTTTATCAAAAAATGATCATCAAGCAGCTCATAATAGAGAGCATTTTAATGAGTATAATACTCTTTGTATTAATCTAATGAGTTCTCCAGGAAGCGGTAAAACAACACTTTTAGAAGAAACTATAAAAACTTTAAAAGATGATTTAAAAATAGCCGTGGTTGAAGGAGATTTAGAAACTAATAATGATGCAAATCGAATTATCAAAGCAGGAGGCTTAGCTCATCAAATCACCACAGGACAAACTTGTCATTTAGATGCTTTTATGGTGCATGAAGCTTTACATCATTTCAAACTTAGCGAACTTGATATAGTATTTGTTGAAAATGTGGGAAATTTAGTATGTCCTGCAAGTTATGATTTGGGTGAACATTTAAATGTAGTTTTACTTTCAGTAACAGAAGGTAGTGATAAGGTAGAAAAATATCCAGTGATGTTTAGAAAGGCTGATTTATTAGTCATTACTAAAGCCGATTTAGCTCAGCATTTTGACTTTGATTTCAAAGCAGCTTCTATGGCCGCTAAAAGACTAAATCCTAAAATAGATATTATGATTTTAGATAGCAAAACAAAAACAGGATTTGATCTTTGGATAAATTATCTAAAAATGAAAAAGGAGCTTAACTAATGTGTCTTTCTATACCTTCTAAAATTTTAGAAATTGATGAGCTAAATTCAGCCATAGTAGAAACTTTAGGGGTTAAAAGAAGAGTGAGTTTAGACTTGATAAGCGAGCCTTTAAAAGTAGGTGATTATGTGCTTATACATGTGGGTTTTGCTATGGAGAAAATCGACACTCAAGCTGCACAAGAGAGTTTAAAAATTTATACAGATATAGCAGAAAAAATGCAAAATGGCCAAATTGATGAAAATGAAGGCGATATGGGGCTAAAAAATGGATTTAATTAATGATTTTAGAGATAAAGAAAGAATTTTAGCCCTAAAAGAACTTATTGCTTCTAAAATTACTAAGCCTATTAATATCATGGAAATTTGTGGTGGACATACGCATAGTATTATGAAATTTGGTTTGCCTGATTTATTGCCAAAAGAAATTAATTTTGTTCATGGTCCAGGCTGTCCTGTGTGTGTTATGCCAAGAGAGCGTATTGATGTAGCTTTAAAGCTTGCAAGTATGCCAAATACTATCTTTTGTGTATTAGGTGATATGCTTAAAGTGCCAGGAAGTTATGAAAGCTTAATTGATCTTAGAGCTAAAGGAGCTGATATTAGAGCACTTTATACACCTTTGGATGTGATAGATATAGCTTTAAAAAACCCTGAAAAAAATATAATCTTTTTTGCCATAGGTTTTGAGACAACTACACCTATGAGCGGGGTGATTATAGAAAAAAGTATAGCCTTAAATTTAAAAAATTTATTTTTTCATATCAATCATGTATTAGTTCCACCTGCGGTAGAAGCTATCATGCAAGATGAAAATGTAAAAATTGATGCCTTTTTAGGACCTTCTCATGTAAGTGTTATCACAGGATCAAACATTTATAAACCTATTGCTAAAAAATACAAAACTCCTATAGCAGTGAGTGGTTTTGAGCCAGTTGATATAATGCTTAGTGTGTTAAATATAGTAGAGCAAATAAATGCAAATACTTTTGAAGTTTATAATGAATATCACAGAGTAGTTAGCACAGAGGGTAATTTAAAAGCTAAGGCTTTAGTAGAAAAATACTTTAAACCTTGTGATTTTGAATTTAGAGGTCTTGGAGTGATTGTAAATGGTGGGCTTTGTTTAAAAGATGAATTTGCACACTTAGATGCTAGCAAGGTGTTTGATTGTAAAGTACAAAGTAAAGATGAAAGTAAAGCTTGTATTTGTGGTCAAATTTTAAGAGGCTTAGCTAAACCTTATGATTGTAAGGTGTTTGCAAAAGCTTGCACTCCAAAAAATCCTATAGGTAGCTGTATGGTTTCTAGTGAAGGAGCTTGTGCGGCTTATTATAAATATTATCAAGATAAGGCATAAAATGAAGCAAATTACTTTAGCTCATGGCGGCGGTGGCGAAGAAATGAATGCTTTGATAAATGAAATTTTTTCTATTTTTGAAAATGATGTTTTAAAAGAAGCAAATGATGCTGCTATTTTAGATGATTTGGCTTTTAGCACCGATTCTTTTATACTAAATCCTATCTTTTTAAAAGATATAAATATAGGAAAATTAGCAGTTTGTGGTAGCGTAAATGATGTATTAATGGTGGGAGCAAAACCGCTATATTTATCACTAGCCTTGATTTTAGAAGAGGGTTTTGAGATAAAAAAATTAAAAATTATACTAAAATCTATAAAAGAAGAATGCGATAAAGCGGGAGTAAAACTAGTTTGTGGGGATACTAAAGTTGTTCCTAAAAATAAAGGCGATGAGATATATATTAATACTTCATGTATAGGTAAAAATATAAAAAAAATCAATACCAAAGACTTAAAAAGTGGTTGTAGTATATTAGTTTCAAGGGATATTGGAGCTCATGGTTGTGCGGTTTTGGTTGAAAGAAATAATTTAGAGGCAAATATCCAAAGTGATTGTAAAAGCTTAAAAGATGAAGTTTTAGCACTTTTAAATGCAGATATTTCTATAAAAACAATGCGCGATGCTACGCGCGGTGGACTTAGTGCGGTTTTAAATGAATGGGCTAAATTAAGTAATTTAGAGCTTTTAATATATGAAGAAAAAATTCCAGTTTGTGATGAAGTTTTAGGGGTTTGTGAGCTTTTTGGGTACGAGCCTTATGAGCTTGCAAATGAAGGAACTTTTATTATTTGTGTAGATAAAAAAGATGAGCAAAAAGCATTAGAAATTTTAAAACAATTCAATGCTAATGCAGCCATTATAGGTGAAATCACAGCTAATAAAAAAGCAAGAGTGGTTTTAGAAAATGCTTATGGAGCAAAACGCATTTTAGAAGCTCCAAAAGGCGAACTTTTACCAAGAATTTGCTAATGCATGAGTTAAGCATTACAGAATCTTTGCTAGAGCTTTGCGAAGAATATGCTCAAGGAAAAATTATTGAAGAAGTGCATGTTAAAATAGGGCGCTTAAGCGGGGTTGAACCTCCACTTTTACAAAGAAGCTTTGAAACTTTTAAAGAAAATAGCCCTTTGTGCAAGAACGCTAAATTTATTATGCATATTCAAGAAGTAGTAGTTGAGTGTCAAAAATGCCATTTTAGTGGAGTACTTGAAAATAATATCTTTTGGTGCCCAAAATGTGAAGATAAAGATTTAAAAATCATAGATGGAGAAGAACTTTATCTTATGCAACTTGTTTTAAAAGAAAATGAGGGTTTGGAAAATAATGACAAATAAAGAAATCATTTTAGGTGCGGGTTGTTTTTGGTGTACTCAAGCTGTATTTGATGAAATTAAAGGCGTAGCTTATACAGAAGTAGGTTATAGCGGTGGTAAGCCAAATCCAAGTTATGAAAGCGTGATAAATGGCGATGGAAATATAGAAGTAGCTAAGATAATTTATGATGAAAAACAAATTTCATTAGAAAAAATCTTAGAAATTTTTCTCAAAATGCATGATCCAACAAGCCTAGATAAACAAGGTGCTGATGAGGGGACGCAATATAGATCAGTTATTTTTTATCAAACTAACGAGGAGTTAAAAATCATTAGTGATTTTTTACAAAAAGTACAAAAATATTACGCTAAAGCTATAGTTACACAAGTTTTAAGATTAGAAAAATTTTATAAGGCTGAGGATTATCATCAAAAATATTTTAAAAATAATCCCAGCCAAGCTTATTGTAGATTTATCATCGCGCCAAAGCTAGAAAAACTAGCAAATCATTCCTAATTTTTCTTTTTAGAAATAGGGCAAACCCCAAGTGGACAAGCTTGTTTTCCACTAAGTACTCTTATAGGACAAACAGCAAAAATACCTGTTAATAAAGGAATTAAACCCAATAATCCCCACCAAGTTGAAAAATAAACTCCTAAAGAAAATACCACTATGGCTAAAGCTATTCTTAGCACTCTTTCTAATTTACTCATAATTTCTCCTTTTTGCTGATATTATAAATAAATTTTAAAAGTATTTCTGTGATAAAGTTACAAAGAAATTAGTATTATTTTAGATCTTTCAAGTTTGATTTTACCTTCTTTTTCTAATTCTTTTAAAATTCTTGAAACAGCCTCTCTGGCGCTTCCTAAGTGATTAGCTAAAGCTTCATGAGTAATTTTTAAAGTATTGTTGCTAGCATTTTCTTTCAAAAAATCACAAATTCTAGAGGATAAAGGCATAAATAAAGCTTGTTCTAAAACTTTGATTAAGGTATTAAAACGCTTGGTAATTAAACTTAAAACATAATTATTAATTTTTGGGTATTTTTCTTTTAAAATTTGAAAAGTTGAAGAGGGGATGATGGCTATACTTGTATTTTGAGTACTTTGTATGAAAACATCATAAGATATGCCATCCATATTACACTCAGAGCAAATAACACATTCATCATTTTCTTTAAGGTGGAAAAGTGTTATTTCTTTTGCATTTGGGGTTAAAATAAAAGCTCTAAGCTCGCCTTTTAAAATTTTTATAAATCCTAAACATTTATCATTGACCTTAAAGTCTTTTTCAATGTTTATTATTTGTAAGCGCTCTTGTATAAGTTTGAGATCTTGTTTTTCTATTTCAAAACGAGAAAGAAAATTTTCCATGTTTTTAAGTTTTAAAAGCCTATAAAAGGCTTTTAAATTTTAGTGGCAACCACAACCACCACATCCGCAACTTTGACCTAAGAAACTTTCTAAAGCTTGCATATTTGGAAGTTCTGTTACTTCATTTACCAATTCTTTATAAGCAACCATACCATCTTTAACTACAAACACTGCTCTAGCTAAAATTCCCTCAAGCGGACCATCAGACATTAAAACACCATATTTTTCACCAAATTCTTTAGAAACAAAATCACTTGCAACAGTTAAATTATCTATACCTTCAGTTGAGCAAAAACGACCCATAGCAAATGGTAAGTCCATACTAACTACGATTACTTCTACACCGCTTGCTGCCGCTTTTTTATTAAATTCTCTAGCTTCAGTTGCACATACTGGAGTATCAAGGCTTGGCACGCTGATAATAATTTGAGTTTTGCCTTTTGGAGCAATTTCAACACCTGAAAGATCTTTAGCTTTTAAGGTGATATTTGGAGCCATATCGCCAACTTGGATGTTATTTCCTTTTAAATTTACTTTATTTCCTTTGAATAATACACTATTCATTTTTTCTCCTTGAATGATTTTTATTAATCATAATATAAAAAGATTAATAAAGTCTTATTTTATTCCTCTTTACACATACCTGCTTCGATTAGAAAACACGAAGGTTGATAATTGCTTTTTTTTATCTTGTCATATTTTGCATAGCTTAAGTATAAAGTATCCTTAGCTCTAGTTACTGCTACATAAAAAAGCCTTCTTTCTTCTTCTAAACTTCCACCCATACTCATGAGTTTTTGGTTAGGAAATCTTCCTTGTGCAAGATCAATTACAAATACAAGCTCAAACTCAAGCCCCTTACTAGCATGTATACTTAAAAGATTAACCCCACTGCCACTACTCATTTCACTAGCTCCAAGAGTAAGAAAATTATAATATTTATAATTATCACTATAATTTTTAGCAAGTTCTTTTAGTACAAACATTTTCGCATTGATTTTTTCTAAAATTTCACTTTTTTTATTTAAATCAACATTGGAGTTTTTATTAGTCGCTCTTTTGGTTGCTAAAATATCACAAATTTCTTTAAAATAATCATTTTCTAAGATTAAATTTACAAGCTGAGTTGAAACTTTACACTCGCTTGCTTTTTTAATAAAAAGATAAATTTTTTCAAGATTTTTCGCACAAAGCTCGTTGATTTTAGGAAGGCTTAAAATAGGGTGGGTGTTAAATTCACTTTCTAAATTAAACCTTGAAGGCGAGGCTAGCTCCTCAATATCATCAAAAAGTCCTAGTTGGTAACTTTGTTTTTTGTATTTTTTTAAACTAACACTACTATCAGGATTTAAAAAACCTTTAATCAAACTAGAATACCCCAGTTTTAATAAAGCATCAAAAATATCTTTTGCTAAAACCCCACCGACTCCTTTGGTGTATTCAAGCAAATGTATAAAAGCCATGATATCTTTTGGATTAAGCACGATTGCAAGCATAGAGCAAAAGTTTTTAACTTCCAAGCTTTCAAAAAAGCTTCCTCCACCTTTTCTTTTGCTTGCTATACCAAGTTCTCTTAAGGCAACTTCTACTCCATCTGCGCTAGAATTGTTTCTAAAAATAACAGCAATTTCATCAAGATTAACTCCACTTTGTAAGATTATTTTTGCTATGGTGGAGTATTGATCAAATAATTCATTGAAAGTTAGCAAACTTGGTGCCTTAAAATCTCCTTCTCTAGTTACAATCAATTCTTTGGGATATAATCTTTCATTGTTTAAAATTACCTTATTAGCCAGCGCAAGTATATTTTTACTAGAACGATAGTTTTTATTTAAAGTAAAAATATTTGCATCGATAAATCTATCTTTAAAACTTCCTATAATAGAAATATCAGCCCCATTAAAAGCATAGATACTCTGATCATAATCACCCACACAAAATAAACTTTTACTTTTAAAAGCATCAATTAATGAACCTTGTAAAGTATTAGTATCTTGGTATTCATCTACTAAAATCTCATCAAATTCAAAATGATGTGAAGCTAAAACATGTTTTAATTTAATCAATAAATCATTAAAATCTACATAGTTAAAACGTGCTTTTTCTTCTTCGTATTCTTTTAAAATATCCTCATAAATTTCAGCATAAATAGCTTGTTCATCATAATTTTGACAAAACCAATTATAAAATTCATCTAAATTTGCATTAGTATTTTGAAATAAAGAATATACATCATACAAATAACTTGGCATATAAGGTTTAGTATCACTTAGATGATGAAAAGTACGTTTTTCAAAAATAGAACGTAAAAGAATTTTAAGCTCACTAGCAGGTTTTAAAATAATATCATGATTTAACTCTTTAAGTAGAGAATAAGCAGTGCTATGAAAGGTTCCTGCTGTGATTTTTGAAGTAATACTTTTATCAAAATACCTACCAAGTCTTTCTATCATTTCTTTACTAGCTTTGTTTGTAAAAGTTAAAAGCATAATTTTTTCAGGCTTTATGCCATTTTGAAGTAAAAAAGCTATTCTTGCAACTATGGTTGAAGTTTTACCTGTACCTGCACTTGCTATGATTAGATTATGTCCAAAAGGAGCACTAGCGGCTTTGTATTGTTCTTCATTTAAACGCGATAAGGGCATGAGCTTCCTAGTTTAAAATTATATTTTGTATATCATTAAAATAAAAATGATTAACACCATCTTTATATTCATAATAAAGTGTAAGTTTATGAGAATCTAAAATAGTCTTAACAATATATAATCCGAGTCCAAAACTATCTTTGTTTTTCTTTCCTTGCGTAAAGGCTTGAGTGTAGTATTTCAAGTCTTTATCTAAGGCTTTTCCTTTGTTTTTAAAGCAAAGATAATCTTTAGTTATTTCTATGGTAACACAATTTTCATCAGAATATTTTGTCGCATTATCTATCATATTTTTCATCGCAGTAGTAAAAAGTTTAAAATCTACATTGACGCTAAAACTTTCTTTGATACTAATTTTTACTTTTTCATCATCACTCATAGCTATATCTTTAGCTTCATCTAAAAGATCTAAGATATTGTATTTTTTTAAATTAATTAAACCAGCGCCCGAAGTAATTTGTTCAATAGCTGCAAATTCATTAATCAAAATTTCCAAACGATTAAAAGCGCCTACTAATCTTTCTTTATATTTGCTATCTTCAAGCATTTCTAAAGTAATTAAACCTTTAGTAATAGGGGTTTTTAACTCATGCATAATATTTCTTAAGAAAAATTGCCTTGAAGTGTTTAGTTTTTGAATTCTCAAAATAGACTCATAAAAGGCTGTTGCTACTTGAGAAATTTCATCATTGCCTTTACTGACATTTTGAATTTCATTGAGTTTGTTTTCGCCAAATTTATCTATTTGTCTTTTTAAAGCTCTAAGTGGTTTTAATTTTCTAATGATAAAAATATATAAAATCAATAAAACCATTACTACTATACTAGCAATAAGCTTAATCACAAAATAACGATAACCTTGATATTCTAAATCTTTGTACAAATAAAGCTTACCATCAAAAATGATTTTTAAATACACACTATCTTCTAAAGTAATGATTTCAACCACACCTGTGCTAGTTTGAGCGCGCGCTATGGTTTCAGCCTTATAGATGATTTTTCTTATAGAAGATGGTGTGGTTAATTCTATCATCTTGTAATTTTTTGTTTGCTCATAAAATTCTTTTTCGCTAATTACATGGTTAAAATACAATAATCTTGCATTAGCTATAAAAGAATATTTTGCATTAAGTTCATTAGTGTAATTTTGCTGATCATATTTTATAAGCCATAAAAATGCTAAAATCACACTAACACTAGCAAGTAAAAAAACAAAGGTTATGGTATAAAAAATTGATGATTTATTCATTGAGTTAATTTATACCCTATGCCTCTGATTGAATGAATGTATTTTGGAGTTTTAGGATCATCTCCGATTTTTTGTCTGATTCTACTAATGATTACATCTATACTTTTATTACTAGAATCTTCACTAATAGAGCTACAATTATACACAAGCTCTTCACGACTCACCACTCCACCTTCTTTTTTAATTAAATAACTTAAAATATCAAATTCAGCATTGGTAAAGTTAATTTCTTGATCTTTCATAGTGATAGTATGTTTGTATTTATCATATACAAGATCTTTTTTAACTTGAGCTTGAGCAGTTTTTGTATTTGAAATTCTTCTTAAATGACTTTTAATTCTTGCTTGAAGTTCTTGAGGATTATATGGTTTTGGTAAATAATCATCAGCACCCAAATCAAGAGCTGCAACCTTATCGCTAATATCATGTCTTGCGCTTGAAATGATAATAGGTGTATCATATTTTTTACGAATTTCCTCACATACTTCAAGCCCATCAAGTCCAGGTAAGCTCAAATCTAAAATGATTAAATCATAAGGATTTAAAGCAAGTCTTGAAAGACCTATATAAGGCTCATGAGCAATATCTACTTTCATATCAAATTGCTCTAAATATTCAGCTATAATCTCAGCTAATTCTAAATCATCTTCTATCATTAAAATATTTGTCATTTTCTTCCTTTCTTAAAAAAGTAAAGCTCTAACCATACCGCCTCTATTAATCCAAATTTTAACATATTCTTTGCCTTTATTTAATTCTAAAGCCTTAGATAATTCTTTAAAATTTGAAACTTCGTATTGGTCAATACCTATAATAATATCACCTTGTTCAAAGCCTATTTTTTCTGCTTTTGATTTTGGAGTAACTTCAGTGATTAAAATACCACCAATATTTTCAGGTATGCGGTATTGTTGTTTATTTTTAGAATCAAGCTCTACTAATTTTAAACCATCAATATAACCTTTTTCATATTGTAGCGATTTTTCATCTGTTTTTAGCATAAATTTAGCTGTTTTGACTTTATTATCTCTTTCATAAGTTACTTCTATAGCTTGTTTTGGATCAATACTTCCTATATAATTTTTTAAATCCATAGGGCTTTTAATCACAGTCTTATCTACTTTTATAATCAAATCACCTCTTTTTAATCCTGCACTATAAGCTGCTGAGTCTTTTTGAACTTCTGTTATTAAAGCTCCTTCTTGATTAGTATAAGCTTTTTTAATATCTTGAGTTAAAGCGCCTATAACCACACCTAAATATCCTCTTTCTATTTTTCCATGCTCGATAAGTTTTTGTGCAATAGATTTTGCCATATTAGAAGGGATTGCAAAACCTATGCCATTATTTCCACCACTTCTTGAAAGTATGGCTGAGTTTATCCCGACTAAAGCCCCTCTACTATCAACTAAAGCCCCACCTGAATTTCCAGGATTAATTGAAGCATCCGTTTGAATGAAATTTTCGTATTGATTTAAACCTATATTGTTTTTGTTTAAGGCCGAGATAATTCCACTCGTAACACTGCTTCCAACACCAAAAGGATTACCTAGCGCAAATACTACATCACCTTCTAATAATTTATCCGAATCAGCAAAAACCACAGCAGGTAAATTTTTTGCTTCTATTTTTATTACTGCTAAATCTGTTTTAGGATCAGCACCGATTAATTTAGCTTTATATTCAGTGCTTGAATCAGGTAAATTTACAGTGATTTTTTCAGCATCTTCTATAACATGATTATTTGTTATAATATAACCATCGTTTGAAATAATTACACCAGATCCAAGTGAACTTACTACTTCTTTTTTATTTTTTTTACTTTTTGGAGCTTGCGGAAAATCAAAACCAAAAAATTGTTTAAAATAAGGATCATTGAAAAAATCATCAATCCCAAAGGAATTGCTTTGAACGGTTTTAGAAGTTGAGATATTCACAACTGAATTTTTAACTTTTTGTATAGAATTATGATAAGAGAGTATAGTATTTTGATTATCAGTTGGTAAAGATCTTTGAATATTATCTTCAGCTTGTTTAAAATCAATACTAGCACTAAAAAGACTAGTTGCCAATGCCAAAGAAAGAACCATAGTTTTTTTCATGTATTATCCTTTGTAAAATCAATTTACACAAGTATAAAATTTTATTTTTACGCAATTGTAAATAAAACCTTTAGTTTTAAAACTTATAAAAGTTGATTGACTAAGACTAAAGTTTATGGTATAATCTTATAAAAAATAAGGAATAAAAATGAGTAATAGTTTATATGAAACACTAGGTGTTTCGCAAAATGCTAGTGCAGATGAAATAAAAAAAGCTTATAGAAAATTAGCAAGACAATATCACCCAGATATCAATAAAGAAGCAGGTGCTGAGGAAAAATTTAAAGAAATCAACGCCGCTTATGAAATTTTAAGTGATGAGAAAAAAAGAGCTCAATATGATAGATACGGTGATTCCATGTTTGGTGGACAAAGTTTTCATGATTTTTCAAGAAATGCAGGCGGAGCTGATATTAATGATATTTTAAATAATATTTTCGGCGGAGGCTTTGGAGGCTTTGGTAGAGGTTTTAGTTCTAGTAATAATTTTAGAAGTGGTTTTGGGGGTTTTGGGGGTTTTGAAGAGGATCTAGATTTGCAAGCAAGTGTTAAAATTCCTTTTGAGAAAGGAATTTTAGGTGGTGAACACACAATAAATATCAATAACGAACAAGTTAAAATCAAAATTCCACATGGCATAAAAGATGGCGAAAAGCTACGCATACGAGGTAAAGGAAAAAGCTTTCAAGGACAAAAAGGAGATTTGATTTTAAAGGTAGAGCTTGAAAAAAGTGATGAATATGAAAGAGAAGATGATGATTTATACAAAAAGGTTGAAATTAGTTTAAAAACAGCACTCTTTGGAGATAAAATCAGCGTACATACTCCAAGAAAAGAAGTTAAAATCACCATACCTCCAAATTCAAAAAACAATCAAAAAATCAGACTTAAAGGTTATGGGGTACAAAATAGAAAAACAGATCTTTATGGAGATATGTATTTAATTTTAAATGTAAAAATACCTGATATTAATAGCCTTGATCCTGAATTTGTAAAAATTTTAGAAGAAAAATTACCTTAAAAGGAGTATGCAATGGAGCATAGTTATGATGAACCAGTGTATCTTATAAGTGTTGTTGCAAAGGTTTTAAGCATACACCCACAAACTCTAAGACAATATGAAAAAGAAGGTTTGGTTGAACCAAGTAGAACCGATGGTAAAATGAGACTATATTCTCAAAAAGATATAGATAGAATCAAAATGATTTTACGCTTAACAAGAGATCTTGGAGTTAATTTGGCTGGTGTTGATGTGATTTTAAAGCTAAAAACAAAAATTGATGAGTTTGAAAATACCATTGAAGAATTGAGATTAGAACTTGATAGAAGAGATAATCCTTCAAAATCAAGAGCAGTAGTAAAACACAGAAGCAATTTTGACTTAATTTTTTTAGAAAAAATAAAATAATAAAACATTACAAAAGGTTGGTGAGTGGATGCTTTTATAACTTTATTTTTAACTGCAGTAGCAGTTGCTGTCGTACTTAATGTTATACTTAAAAAATTTGGAATTCCAACCATTATAGGCTATATAGCCACAGGTTTATTTGTGCGTGAATTTTATGGTTTTAGCACCAATGAAATCATTATCCATGTGGCTGAGTTTGGTATAGTTTTTTTAATGTTTACCATAGGACTTGAATTTTCATTTAAGCATCTTTTGGCAATGAAAAAAGAAGTGTTTTTAAATGGAAGTTTGCAAATGCTAACTTGCGGCTTGGTTTGTACTTTACTTGTAACTTATATTTTAGGTATAGCAAATCATATAGCAATGATAGCAGGTTTTGCCCTAGCTTTATCCTCCACAGCTATAGTTTTAAAAATACTTAATGATAGTGGCGATATCAATGAAGAATATGGCCGAAAAGCTTTGGGAATTTTGCTTTTTCAAGATATTGCCGTAATACCACTGCTGTTGATGATTGATATATTTAGCTCTCAAAACGCTGATATTTCAAAGCTTTTATTTACAACCTTAGTCAGCGCTGTGATTTTACTTGTTTTGCTTTATTTTATAGGTAAATACCTTTTTACTTATGTTTTAAAATTTATCATTAAGACTAATGCAAATGAAATTTTCATCGCTACTATTCTTTTTACCGTAATAGGAGCAAGTTTTTTAGCACATTCTTTTGGTTTTTCTTACTCGCTTGGAGCATTCATAGCTGGAGCTTTGATAGCAGAAACTAAATATAAACATAAAATAGAAGCAGATTTAGTTCCTTTTAGGGATTTACTTTTAGGATTTTTCTTTATTAGTGTTGGCTTGCAAATTGATTTTCATATAGTTTTTGAAAATTGGTTTTTGATTTTTGTTTTTGTAAGCTTGGTATTGTTAATAAAGTTTGTAGTAATTTATGGTCTTTTAATCCTTTATACAAGAAAAAGAGTGGCGTTAAAAACTGCTTTGAGTATTTCTCAAATTGGAGAATTTGCTCTAGCGGTGTTTTCGCTAATGCAAGTAAATTCACTTATAGATGAAAAAACGGCACAAATTTTTATTATAGTTTCTATTATCACTATGGTTGCAACACCTTTTATTTTAAATAATCTTAGAAAAATAGCCAACGCAGCTGAAGGTGAACAAAGTGATATGGCTAAATTTTATCTATGTGATCAAAAAATGAAAGATCATTTTATCGTTTTTGGTTATACAAGATTGGGTCAAGAAGTAGTGCAAAAGATCAAAAAAACAGGTATTCCATATCTAGTTTTAGAAAGTGATTTAAATTTAGTTGAGCTTGGGCGTAGTAGAAATGAAAATGTATTTTTTGCAAATGTAGCCCAAGTAGAAACACTAAAGGTAGCTAATATAGAAGAATGTTCGGTTGCTATTATAACTATAAGCAATGAAGCTAAACTTGACATGCTCTATCAAGTACTTTCTAATTTCAATAAACCTATACAAACGGTTTTAAAAACAAGTGGCACAGGTGCTAAGATTATTTTCCCACACACTGATAAACATTTACACATTGTAGATGCTGAAGCTTCAATAGCTAGAAATTTAGTACAAGAAGCATTGCAATGCAGAATCAATACAAGTGCAGCAGAATGAAAAATGATGAAAAAGCTTTGAGAGTTAAATACGTAAGAGCTTTAGAAAAATTTACCAACTCTGCTGTGAGTGCTTTAAAAAGGGAAGATTTTGATTTAACACTTTTTAGAGAAAGAGTGCAAAAAAATGCTAAAATCTTTGAAAAAGTTCAAGCGGTGTTTTTGGATTCTACTTATACTAAGGCACTAGAGCTTTTTGTAAATGAGTGCTTAGATGAGAGTTTAGATCAAAAAACCTTAGCTTCAAAAGCCAATGCCTTATATAAGCTAAAAAATAATCAAAGTTATAAAAAAGATAAACATAAAATTAAATTTAAGGATGAATATTGATAAATGTAATTTTTGATATGGATGGCACACTTATAGATAGTGCTAATGCTATAGTATGTGCGGTAAATGAAATAAGAGCAGATTTCAATTTAAAACCTTTAAAAAGAGAGTTCATTTTAGATACTATCAATACTCCTGGAGAAAATTATGCTAAGATTTTTTATGGGGTAGATACTTACTCACATACTAGCTTTAAAGAAGGTTATGAGAAGTATTTTATCAAGCATTATGATCAAAGCGTGGTACTTTTTGATGGTGTGCTTGAGGTTTTGGAATTTTGTAAAAAAAATGATTGTTATCTGGCTATAGCTACTAATGCACCTCAAGAAAGCTTGGTGCCTATTTTAAAAAAACAAAACATTCTTTCATATTTTGATAAAATATTAGGTGTTAGTTATGGTATAGAAGCTAAGCCCGATCCCATGATGCTAAGATTAATCACAGATGAAGCAAAATATGAAAAAAGTGTTTTTATAGGCGATAGTTTAAAAGACAGGCTTTGTGCTAAAAATGCTAAGATGGATTATATACACATTTCTTGGCAAAAAGAAATTAAAGACTTAGATGAAGCTAATGATAAAACTACTTTAATAGAAAAAATTCAAACTCACATGAAAGGTTAAAAAATGGATATTTTTGATGAAATGTTTGCAAAAAGTCCCAAAGAAAAATTTATCGAAACAATAAAATATGCAAATTTGGGTGCATTGGAAAATGTTTTAGAAAAATTATTAGCCGATCATATCGCTATGATAGAGCTTTTGGAAAAAAATAATTTAAATGAAAGCGATGTAGCACAATTTCAAATAGAAAATTCACTCTTAATAGATGAGAGAAAGAATGATTTTTATATAGGCTTAAGTGCTGAAATTTTAGGGCATGAGGGTTGATTTTGCGTTTACTTTTATCTTTATTTTTGATCTTTAATTTTTTAAAGGCTGAAGTATTTTTTGATTATACTTATAAATTTACCTTAAGTAAAGATGAAAAAGCAAGTGTAAAAATAAAAGAAATTGATTATCCTGATGAGATTTATTATTTTGACTTCTCATGGACTTTATTTGATCAAACCAATATCATCGTTCATTCAAAGTATAAAAAATATCCTAGGCAATTTGTGATGTCTTTAAGAAGAAATTTAAACTGGGTAGATCAAACCTTAGTACCTGATTATAAAAATCCTCATATAGATAGAGCAAGATTGATACTTGAATTTAGTGATTTTAAAAAAGGTAAAGCTATTTTTACTGTGTATATAGAAGATAGAGATAAGAAATTAGAAGTAGAATTTTTAGACCCTAGAAAAGCCACTCTTAATCAAAACTAAAGTAAAATTTAATAAAATATAATTATAAGAAAACTAAGGAAAGCATAGTGCAAAAGATCGATCAGTATATGCATGAATTTTTATCTGAATTAAATTATGAGCCTATTTTAACCATGAGTTCAAAACTTCAAGGTGGCAAAAAATTACGCTCAAAACTACTTTTAAAAATAGCTGGAGAAAGTGATATTAGCTATAAAATCTGTGCTATCATAGAGTTAATTCATGCTGCAAGCTTATTGCATGATGATGTGATTGATGAAGCAAAATTAAGAAGAGGTGTAAAGTCTATTAATGCGCAATTTGGAGCTAAAAATGCTATCATGCTTGGAGATATTTTATACTCAAAAGCCTTCTATGAACTTTCTTTGATTGATTTAAAATTAGCAAAAATCATTTCTAATGCTGTTGTTATGCTTTCTGTTGGTGAATTAATGGATGTAAATTTAAGCGAAACTTTCAATACTGATAAAAACGCTTATTTGCAAATGATATATAATAAAACAGCCGTTTTAATCGAAGCTAGTGCAAGGTGCGGGGCAATACTTGCTAATTTAAACGAAGATGATTTTGCAGAATATGGTAAAAATTTAGGTTTAGCTTTTCAAATTGTAGATGATATTTTAGATATCAAAGGTGATGAGCAAACCTTAGGTAAACCTGCTATGAATGATTTTAAAGAAGGTAAAACCACTCTTGCTTATATGTATTTACACGAAAAATTAAATCCACAAGATCAAGAAATGCTTAAGTCTTACTACAAGAAAGATTTAAGTGCGAATGAGCTTGCTTGGATTAAAAGTAAAATACAAGAGCATGAAATTTTTAATCAAGTTAGTCAAGAACTAAACACTTATGCAAATAATGCACTAAAAGCTATAAAAAAATACAATATAAAAGATTTAGAAGATATTGTTAAAAGCATGATAGAAAGGGAATTTTAATGCATTATTACTGCATCAGTTTTACACATAAAAATACAGATATTACTACTAGAGAAAAACTTTCCTTTTCTAATGAAGATAAAAAAAGAGAATTACTAAAGCTAATCCATACTAATAATAAAATTTTAGAAAGCTTAGTACTTAGTACTTGCAATAGGGTTGAAATTTTTCTTTTTGTTGGGGATGTTGAAAACATTAATGAGCATATTTTAAAAACACTTAGTTTGCTTTGTGGAGTTGATAGAGAAAATTTAAGCACTAAGGCTGATTTTTACGAAGATAGCGGAGCTATCCATCATTTATTTTCTGTAGCAAGTTCGCTTGATAGCTTAGTTATTGGTGAAACACAAATTGCTGGACAATTAAAAGATGCTTATAAATTTGCCCTGCAAGAGCAAAGATGTGGTGTGCATATAACTAGAGCAGTGCATTATGCTTTTAAATGTGCAGCAAGTGTTAGAAATCAAACTGAAATTTCTAAAAATCCTATTTCAGTTGCTTCAGTGGCGGTGGCAAAAGCTAAAGAGCTTGTAAATTTAGAAAATAAAACTGCTGTTGTAGTAGGTGCAGGGGAAATGAGCGAACTAGCCTGTAAACATTTATTAAATGCCAAGGCTAAAGTATTGATATTAAATAGAGATATACAAAATGCTCAAAAGCTTTGCGAGGATTTAGGTGAAAATGCAAGCTATGAAAGTATTGCAAATTTAAAAGAAGTGCTAAATCAATATGAGATATTTTTTAGTGCCACAAATGCTCCACATGCTATCATAACTAATGATTTATTAGAAGAAAAAGATTATAAAAGATATTTTTTTGATATAGCAGTGCCTAGGGATATTGATGTAAAAGCAAATGAAAAAAATATAGTCTATGCTGTTGATGATTTAGAAGAAGTTGTAAGAAAAAATTTAACTCTAAGAGAACACCAGGCCCAAATTGCTTATTCTATAGTAGGTACTATGACAAATGAGTTTTTTCAACATCTAAGCAAACTAGCAACCTTGCCTTTGGTTAAGCAATTGCGCTTACAAGCTGATGAAATCGCTAAAGAACAATTACAAAAGGCTATAGATAAAGGATATTTAAAACACTCAAACCATGAAGAAGCAAAAAAGCTTATAAGACAAGTAATGAATGCATTTTTACATCATCCTAGCGTAAATTTAAAAAAACTAAGCGGAACTATGCAAAATGATTCAGTAATTAATGCTATGCGTTATGTGTTTGATTTAAAAAATGAAAATATGGAAGGTTTAAACCTTTATAAATGTGAATTTAATTTGGAGAATAATCATGAAATTTAGTAAATTTTATGCCATAAGCACAAAAGAAAATCCAAAAGATGCTACTTTGCCAAGTCATATATTTTTAGTTAAAGGTGCCTTTGTAGAACAAATTGGAAGTGGCTTGTATAATTTTTTACCTTTAGGAAAAAGAGTTTTAGATAAAATTAAAAATATCATCAAAGAGGAAATGGATAAAGCAGGCGCTTTAGAAGTAAATTTAAGTTTTAATACTCCGGCTGAACTTTGGAAAGAAAGTGGGAGATTTAATGTTTTTGGTAAAGAGCTTTTACGCTTTAAAGATAGAAAAGAAAATGATTTTGTTTTAGGGCCAACCCATGAAGAAGCTATGGTAGCTTTAGTAAGAAATAAAATAAATTCTTACAAACAACTTCCTTTACATTTGTATCAAATAGGACTTAAATTTAGAGATGAAGCTAGACCTAGATTTGGACTTTTAAGATGTAGAGAATTTTTAATGAAAGATGGCTATAGCTTTCATGCTAGCGAAGCTGATTTAGATAAAGAATTTAATCTTATGCATGAAACTTATAGTAAAATTCTTACAAGATTGGGGCTTGAATTTAGAGCTGTTGAAGCTGATAGCGGGGCTATTGGCGGCAGTGGTTCAAAAGAATTTATGGTTTTGGCTAAAAATGGCGAGGATGATATATTATTATGTGAACATTGTGATTATGCTGCAAATATCGAAGCAGCAAAAAGAGCTAAAAAAAGTTGTGAAGATGAAAGACCAGAAGCTGATTTTGCTACACAATTTCACACTCCAAATGTAAAAACTATAGAAGAATTAGCGGATTTTTTTAAAATTAATCCTTACTATACCATTAAAGCTGTTGCCAAAAAAGCTATTTATGAAAATGAAGAAAAAATTATAGTATTTTTTATACGCGGTAATGATGAATTACAAGAAGTTAAAGCACTAAATGCAGCAAATGCATTAGAATTAGTTGATGTAAGTGAAGAAGAATTAGAGAAAGCAGGTTTAGCACCAGGATTTATCGGTTTTGTAGGATTAAATGGTGTTGATTTTTATATTGATCATGAGCTTGAAAATGAAACAAATATGATTATTGGAGCAAATAAAAAAGATTATCATTTAGTCGGAATTAATGTTGTAAATTTAAACAAAGAACGCTTTAAAGATCTTGTAGCAGTTAAAGAGCATGATCTTTGTCCAAAATGCCAACATAAGCTCAAGCAAAGCAAGGGTATTGAAGTAGGGCATATTTTTAAACTTGGAAATAAATACTCAAAAGCAATGAATGCAAGCTATTTAGATGAAAATGGTAAAGCTCAATTTTTCACTATGGGTTGTTATGGTATGGGAGTGAGTCGTTTAGTAGCTGTTGCCATAGAAGCAAGCCATGATGAAAAAGGTTGTATTTGGAATAAAACTCTAGCTCCTTTTGTTTTAGATATTATCGTTTCTAATATAAAAGACACAAAAGCTATGGAATTTGCTGAGCAAATTTACACTCATTTTAAAGATAAAGAGATTTTATTTGATGATAGAAATGAGCGTTTTGGTATAAAGATTAATGATTTTGAATTAATGGGCTTTCCTTATGCTTTAGTTATAGGTAAGGGCTTAGAAAATGATGAAGTAGAGTTAATCCATAGAAATACCTTAGAAAAACAAGTTTTGAAAACCCAAGAAGTAATTTCACACTTAGAGAAAATTCTATGATGGTAAAAACAAATTTAAGTGTATTTTTAATTTTAGAATTAATCGCTAGTATTTTATTTATAACCTTTTTTGGCTTTTTAAATTTTTTTATGATAGTTTTTGCAAGTATGTTTTTAGGTGCAATGTTTTTAGCAAAGACTTGGACAAATCTCATCACTATGCAAAATACCAATACAAATTTATTTGGTATGATTAAATTATTTTCTTTAACTATAGTAGGAATTTTGCTTTTAATACCAGGAATTTTAAGTACATTTTTAGGAATTTTACTCTTATTTTTCATGATGGTATTAAAATTATTTACAAAACAAAAAAGAAAATATCATCAAACAAATAATGAAGAAGAAATCATAGATGTAGAAATCATACAGGAGCATAAAAAATGCAATTAATCATCGCAACAAGAAAAAGCCAACTTGCATTATGGCAAAGTGAGTATATAAAAAATAAATTATTACAAATACATTCTAAATTAGAAATTTCTTTAGAAGGTTTTAAAACTAAAGGCGATGTTTTACTTGATTCACCTTTAGCTAAAATAGGCGGAAAAGGACTTTTCACAAAAGAACTTGAAGAAAGTATGCTAAGAGGCAATTCACATTTAGCTGTGCATAGTTTAAAAGATGTACCTAGTTTTTTCCCAAAAGGTTTAGTTTTAGCTGCTATTTCAAAAAGAGAAGTAGTAAATGATGCTTTTTTAAGTGAGTATTATGAGAGCTTGAGTGCTCTCCCAAAAGGTGCAAAAGTAGGCACCACAAGCCTTAGAAGGAGAATGCAGCTTTTAGCGTTAAGACCTGATTTAAATATCATTTCTCTAAGAGGCAATATCAATTCACGCTTAGAAAAACTTAAAGCTAAAGAATTTGACGCTATCATTTTAGCTCTAGCTGGCATTAAACGCTTAGGTTTGGATAAAGAAATAAAACACATTAGAGCTTTTGAACTTGATGAGATGATACCTGCAGCTTCCCAAGGAGCCTTAGGTATAGAAAGTATTGATGATAAACAAATTTTAAAATACCTTGAATGCTTAAATGATGAAAATGCCTTCATAGAAACCCATATAGAAAGAGATTTTATAAAAACTCTAGAAGGTGGCTGCCAAGTACCTATAGGAATTAATGCAAAAATCATTGATGAAAAAATAGAAATTCGCGCCATAGTAGGCTTGCCTGACGCAAGTAAAATTCTCAAAGAAAAAAGAATAATTGATAAGCAAGATTACGCAAAAGCGGGTGAACTTTTAGCTAAAGAAATGATAGCAAAAGGTGCAAAAGAAATTTTAAAAGAAGCAGAGAGTATGATATAAATGCAAAAATTTATAAAGCTTTTAGAAAAAAATAATTTATTAAAAACCATTCATGAGCCCGTTGATGTTGATCTTGAAATGGCACATTTAGCTTATATAGAAGTTAAAAAAGAAGACTCAAAAGCCTTGCTTTTTACTAATGCGGTAAAAAACGGTAAAAAATACGATTATCCTGTTCTTTTAAATACTTTTTGTAATGAAAAAGCTTTAAAATTAGCATTTGGGAAAGACTATGAAGATGTGGCTAAAGAAATTAGTTCTTTACTTAAAATGCATATACCGCAAAGCTTTGGTGCAAAATTAAATTTTTTCAAAACCTTACTTGATTTAAAAAATATCCCACCAAAACGCATTAAAAAAGATGGAGAATTTAACTACAAAAGTTTAAATTCATTATATGATATGCCTATTTTAAAAACCTGGGAAAAAGATGCTGCACCTTTTATTACCATGGGGCAAGTTTATACTCAAAGCTTAGATGGAAAACAAAACAATCTTGGAATGTATCGTTTGCAGGTAGTTGATGAAAAAACCTTGCTTATGCATTGGCAAATTCATAAAGATGCGAGCCATTTTTTCCATGAGTATAAAAAAGCAAATCAAAAAATGCCAGTAAGTATAGCCATAGGTGGAGATCCTTTATATATTTGGTGTGCTCAAGCGCCTTTACCAAAAGGAATTTTTGAACTTTTACTTTATGGCTTTATCAAGAAAAAACCTGCTATTTTAGCAAAATGTAAAAGTAATTGTCTTTATGTGCCTTATGATAGTGATTTTGTAATTGAAGGTTTTGTAGATCCAAATGAATTCGCACCCGAGGGACCTTTTGGAGATCATACAGGTTTTTATACCCCTGTTGAACTTTGCCCTGTTTTAAAAATAGAAAAAATCTTTGCTAAAAAAAATGCGATTTATCAAGCTACTGTTGTAGGAAAACCACCTTTAGAAGATAAATACATGGGGCTTGGAACAGAAAGAGTTTTTTTACCTTTACTTCAAACAAATGCTCCTGATTTGATAGATTATAATATGCCTGAAAACGGGGTTTTTCACAATCTAATCTTGGCTAAAATAGAAGCAAAATACCCAGCTCATGCAAAACAAATAATGCATACTTTTTGGGGAGTAGGGCAAATGAGTTTTGTAAAACATGCTATTTTTGTCGATGAAAATGCACCTTGCTTGCAAGATTATGACAAACTCATACCTTATATACTCAATCGCTTTGATGAAGAAAAATTGCTTATTAGCGAAGGAATTTGTGATCAACTCGATCATGCCTCAAACACTTATTGTTATGGTGGTAAAGCAGGGCTTGATGCGTGCGGTGATGAGAAAAAAGTCGAACTTGAAATTCTAAGCAATGAGACTTTGCTTTCACTTTTTAAAGAAAAAGATCAAAGTATTTTAAATTTAAAGCAATTTTATACTCAAACTTTTGCCCCAATTTGCGTAATTTTAATTAACAAAAAAGAAAAAATTGCTCAAGTTTTTGAAAAATTACAAACTTGTAAAAAGCATTTTAGAATCTTGGTTTTCTTAGATACAGATGCTATTTTAGAAAATCCTTACATGCTAATTTGGCGTGTGGTAAATAATATAGATACAAAAAGAGATATATTTATCAAAAAAGATTGCGTTGCTATTGATGCAACAAGTAAAGGATCGTTAGAAAATTATCACAAAGAATGGCCTTTAATGACAAATTGCTCTAAAGAAGTTATAGATAAACTCATTGCAAGAAATTTACTTCCAAATGATGAAAAATTATTCAAAAAGTTTGAAATTTTTTAGTTTTAAACTTTTGAGAACACTTTTTGCTTATAAAAAGATAGATTTTTAATCTAAATATTAAGTTTTTTAAAATTATGTCGATAGAGTATTTTAAAGTCTTTTAAAAAGGAGTTTAAAATGGACATTGGTAATATTCAAAGAGATACAAATACAGCTCAATTTAACACAAAAAACACCGAGAGAGTATCTCAAGACAATAAACAATATACTGATTTAAATAATCAAGATGAGAATTTAAATGAGAAACTAAAAAATGCGACAGAAAAACTTAATAACCAAATGGAAACATTAGAAACAAATGTACGTTTTGCGTACAATGATAAAATTCATGAAATGTATGTTAGCGTAACTGAAAAAGACACGGGTCGTTTAATACGTAAAATCCCTAGTGAAGAAGTTATGAAATTAATAGAACATTTCCAAGGTGTTATTGGCACCATTTTTGATAAGGAGAGTTAATTATGGCAGTAGGTAGTTTGGGAAGTTTAGGAATAGGTTCAGGAGTTTTAACAAGCGATACACTTAATAAACTAAAAGAAGCAGAAATGAATGCGAATTTAAGTTTATATAATTCTCAATTAGAAACTAATAGCTCAAGACAAAAAGATTTAGCAGAGTTAGAAGCAAAACTTTTAGCTTTTCAAACAGCAGTAAATAGTCTTGGTGATGCTTCTCAATTTAATCAAAAAAAAGTTTCTCCTAGTGTAAGCGGAGATAGCGCTGCTGCTAGTTTGACGGTTGGATCTTTGTCTGATCTGAAAAATATGAATGTAGTGGTAGATCAACTTGCTCAAAAAGATGTTTATCAAAGTAATGGATTTAAAGATAAAACAGAATCTGTAATGAAAAGTTTAGGATTGCAAGGAAATAGTGCTTCTTTTACTATTACACAAAATGGTAAAAATTATAAAATCGATATCGATCAAAGCACTACAGTATCTCAACTTG